>BPGE01000001.1:2431868-3039835 GCA_026002875.1 Bryobacteraceae bacterium | reverse complement strand
ACCAGCGACGCCGTGCGGTAAAGAATCCAGCGGTCGATCTCGAACAGCTCGCCCCCCGGCAGCGCGTCCTGCACGGGATCGAAATCGTGCAGGTTGCCCAGCGCATACCGGAACGTGTTCCGGATCTTGCGGTACGCCTCCGTCAGGCGCGTCAGAATCAGCTCGGACACGCGCACGTCTTCCTGGAACGCCACCGAGCTGACCCACAGCCGCAGCACGTCGGCGCCGTAGTTCTTGATGATGTCCTCCGGCGCGATGACATTGCCGAGCGACTTCGACATCGCCCGTCCCTCGCCATCCAGCACCCAGCCGTTCGTCGCGCACTCCCGGTACGGCGACCGCCCGCGCAGCCCCACCCCTACCAGCAGCGACGAATGGAACCACCCGCGGTACTGATCGCCGCCTTCCAGATACATGTCGCACGGCCACGGCAGCCCGTTGCCCTCGTGCAGCACCGCCAGATGGCTTGCGCCCGAATCGAACCACACGTCCAGAATGTCGTTCTCTTTCCGGAACTCCGTGCCGCCGCATGCAGCGCACTTCGCCTCCGGTCCCAGCAGCTCCGCCGCCGTGCGGTCGTACCAGGCGTCAGCCGTGTGTTGCGCGAACAGGTCCACCACCCGGTCCAGGAACCGCCGGTCGGTCAGCGGCTCGTGGCACTGCTCGCAATAGAACACCACGATCGGAACGCCCCACACGCGCTGCCGCGAGATGCACCAGTCAGGGCGCGTCGCAATCATGTTCGCCATGCGCTCTTCGCCCCACTCCGGGTGCCACTTCACTTCGTGGATCGCCTCCAGCGCCTTCTGCCGAAGGTTGTTCCGCTCCATGCCGATGAACCACTGCTCGGTGGCGCGGAAAATCGTCGGATTGTGGCAGCGCCAGCAGTGCGGGTAGGAGTGCTCCAGCTTCTTCTCCGCCAGCAGCATGCCCGCTTCGCGCAGAATCGAACTGACCACCGGGTTGCCTTCCCACACGGTCTTTCCGATCAGCGCTTCCGGCAGCCGCCCCGGCGCGCCCTGCGCGTGGAAGAACCGCCCGCCCGCATCCACGGGGCAGAACGTCGGCAGCCCGTATTTCTGGCCCGTCAGATAGTCCTCCGCGCCATGCCCCGGCGCCGTGTGCACCGCGCCCGTGCCCTGCTCGAGCGTCACATAATCGGCCAGCACGCCGGGCGATTCGCGTTCGAGAAACGGATGCCGGAACCGCGCGCCTTCCAGCTTCGCCCCCGTGAACCGCGCCACTTCCCGCGGCGCCGTCCAGCCGCAGTTCTGCGCCGTCGCTTCAGCCAGCGCAGCCGCCACGATGTACACGGCGCCGTCCGCTTCGATCGCCGCGTACTCGAACGACGGATGATACGCGATGGCCACGTTGGCTGGAATCGTCCACGGCGTCGTCGTCCAGATCAGCCCGTACACCTCGCGCCCCTTCAGCGCGGGATCGATCCCCGCCGCGTCCGACAGCAGCGGGAACCGCACCCAGATCGACGGGCTCGTGTGGTTCTCGTACTCGACTTCCGCTTCCGCCAGCGCCGTCCTGCAGTGGATGCACCAGTGCACCGGCTTCAGCCCCTTGTAGACCGAACCCTGCGCCAGAAAATCGACGAACGCCCGCGCGATGATCGCCTCATACTCGGCGCTCATCGTCAGATACGGGTCTTCCCACCGGCCGAACACCCCCAGCCGCTGGAACGACTCGCTCTGCAGCTTCACGTATTTCTCGGCGTATTTGCGGCACTCGGCGCGGATCTGCGCCACCGTCATCTTCGCCTTCTTCGGCCCCAGCTGGCTGTCCACCTTGATCTCGATCGGCAGCCCGTGGCAGTCCCATCCCGGCACGTACGGCGAATCGTGGCCCGTCATCGTCTTCCACTTGACGATGAAGTCCTTCAGAATCTTGTTGAACGCGTGGCCCAGATGGATGTTGCCGTTCGCGTACGGCGGCCCGTCGTGCAGCACGTACATCGGGCGTCCCCGCCGGGCTTCGCGGATGCGCCCGTAAATGCCCTGCGCCCGCCAGCGCTCCAGCATCTTCGGCTCGTTCACCGCCAGGTTCGCCTTCATGCTGAAACCGGTCGAGGGCAGATTGACGGTCTTTTTCAGATCAAGACTTCCAGTGTCCATGTCGGGAAAATTCGCGCTTTCAGGCTGAAACTACCATCCTACAATGGGGTGCAACGCCGGACGCGGCGGCCGCGTCCCCTTCACTGGCATGCTCAGGCTCGCCCTCGCTTACGCCATCGCCGCTTCCCTCCCGGCGGGAGAACTGCTCACTTACGACGGGGCGGGAGCGTTGAAAGGCTCATGGCCGGCTGAGCCTGTCGCCGCGGGCTTCGTCCTCGCCCCCCGCGATGCCCTGCTTGGCGCCGCATCAGCCGCCTACTTCGACCCGCGCGGCGTCCTGCATCCCGTGCTCTGGGTCAGCGGCGACGACCCCGACGCCGGGCTCGCCGAACTCTTCGTCGGCTTTCAGGCGCCCGCTGGCGCGCCCCGCGCCCCTGACATCGGCAAGAAGGTTGTCAGCGGCGGGCAGAAGGCGCGCGTGCGTTATGTCAAAGAATCCGGCGGCTTCGGCTGGATCGCCCGCCTCGAATTCGACAACCCCGCCGCCGCGCCCGGTCCTCTGTTCGACGAACAGGGGCGCCTCCTCGGCTGGATGACGGTCAAAACCGTCGACGGCGCGCCCATGCAGTTCGCCGTCCCCATCGCCCGTCTCGACCAGATCCGCGCCACCCTGCGCCTCACTCTCGCCGAGTGGAACGCGCGGCAGGACCGGCGCGGCGAAGACGACTACCAGCGCGCCCTCGGACACCTCTGGGCGGAAGACTTCGACGGCGCGCGCTTTTACTTTACGAAAGCCGTCGAAGCCCGCCCCTCGCACGCCCGCGCCTGGCTCCACCTCGGCTTCGTCGAAGGCAAGACCGGCCACACGCGCCGCGGCAT
This sequence comes from Bryobacteraceae bacterium, assembly GCA_026002875.1. Taxonomy (NCBI): domain Bacteria; kingdom Pseudomonadati; phylum Acidobacteriota; class Terriglobia; order Bryobacterales; family Bryobacteraceae; species Bryobacteraceae bacterium. The sequence continues at coordinate 3,036,893 of BPGE01000001.1, read as the reverse complement.
GGAATGCTACGAAACGGCCATCCGCCACGATCCTTCTCTCGCCCCCGCCTATTACTACCTCGGGTTCGCCCTCGTCATGGCAGGCGACGCCGGCCGGGCGAAGCTCGTCTGCCAGCAACTGGAAAAACTCGATCCCGCCCTCGGTCAGAAACTCCGCACCTTCATCGACATCTCCCACGTCGACACCGTCGAAAAAGACCCGTCTGCCCCGGGCGGGCTCCGTCATAAACATTAGAAATTCCCGCGTCCTGGCCGGCCATTCGACAAAGTGGCACGCAATTTGCTATGCTACGAATGTCGAGGACTTTCCACCCCGCCATGGCAGCCAAACCCCCTTTTGCGAAAGGCGCCCAGGTCGAGCACCCCAAGTACGGGCCCGGCCAGGTCGTTGAATGCAACGACACCTACATCACGATCAAGTTCGACGAGCACGGCGAAAAGAAATTCGTTCTGGAAATCGCCCTGCCCTCGATCCGCAAGATCGACCGCCAGCCGCCGTCGGACAAGAAGCGCGCAGCGCGCAAGAAAGCCGCCGCCCCGGCTGCTGCCGTCGCAGAAGCCGAATAAGCCCGGCCCCGCTGCCGGTCTGCTACACTGGGCTTTCCCCCCGATGAAGTTCGGCGTCGTCGTCTTTCCCGGCAGCAATTGCGATCACGACGCCTGGCATGCCGCGGGCCATGTGGCCGGCCACCAGGCGGAATTCCTCTGGCATAACGAAAACACCGTCCGCGGCGTCGACTGCGTCATCCTTCCCGGCGGCTTCAGCTACGGGGATTACCTCCGTTGCGGCGCCATCGCCAAGTTCTCTCCCGTCATGAACGCCGTCAGGGAGCACGCCCGCTCCGGCGGCCTCGTCCTCGGCATCTGCAACGGGTTCCAGATCCTCACCGAGTGCGGCCTCCTGCCCGGCGCCCTCATCCGCAACCGCGGCCTCAACTTCATCTGCAAACCCGTCCGCCTGCGCGTCGAAACCATCGACTCCCCCTTCACCTGCGCCTACACGAAAGGCCAGGAAGCCGTCATCCCCATCGCCCACGGCGAGGGCTGCTACGTCGCCGATAGGCGCACCCTCGACGAGCTCGAAGCCGAAGACCGCGTCGCCTTCCGCTATCTCGACAACCCCAACGGCTCGCTGCGCGACATCGCCGGCATCCTCAGCCGCGGGCGCAACGTCCTCGGCATGATGCCCCACCCGGAGCGCGCCGTCGAGCCGCTGCTCGGCTCGGCCGACGGCCTCGGCGTCTTCCTTTCTTTGGCCCGCTGTTTCGCGGAGCGCACACGCTAGTCCCATGAGCGAAATCACCCCGGAAATCGTCGCGGCGCACTCCATCACGCCGGACGAATACCAGCGGATCGTGTCCATTCTCGGCCGCGAGCCCAACCTCACCGAGCTCGGCATCTTCAGCGTCATGTGGAGCGAGCACTGCAGCTACAAAAGCTCCCGCGTCCACCTGAAGAAGCTCCCCACCCGCGGCAGATACGTCGTGCAGGGACCCGGAGAGAACGCCGGCATCGTCACCCTCGGCCATGACGCGGAAGGCAACGAGTGGGTCATCGCCTTCAAGATCGAATCGCACAACCACCCCAGCTTCATCGAGCCCTTCCAGGGCGCGGCCACCGGCGTCGGCGGCATCCTGCGCGACATCTTCACCATGGGCGCGCGCCCCATCGCCGTCATGGACGCCCTCCGCTTCGGTCCGCTCGATGACGAGCAGGCAGGCGCGCGCAACCGCCGCATCCTCGACGGCGTCGTCCACGGCATCGCCCACTACGGCAACTGCTTCGGCGTGCCCACCGTCGGCGGCGAAACCATGTTCGAGCCCAGCTACAACGGCAACCCGCTCGTCAACGTCTTCGCCCTCGGCATCGCCCGCCGCGACAGGATCTTCTACGGACGCGCCTGCGGCGTTGGCAACCCCGTCATTTACGTCGGCGCGAAAACCGGCCGCGACGGCATCCACGGCGCCACCATGGCCTCGGGCGAATTCACCGAAGAAAGCAAGCAGAAGCGCCCCAACGTCCAGGTCGGCGATCCCTTCATGGAGAAGCTCCTGCTCGAAGCCTGCCTCGAAGCCATGGAAACCGGCGCCGTCGCCGGCATCCAGGACATGGGCGCCGCCGGCCTCACCTGCTCCACCTGCGAAATGGGCAGCCGCGCCGGCACCGGCATCGAAATCGACCTGATGCACGTCCCCCAGCGCGAAACCGGCATGACTCCCTACGAGATCTTGCTCAGCGAAAGCCAGGAGCGCATGCTCCTCGTCGCCCACCAGGGCAGGGAACAGGAAGTGCTCGACGTCTTCCGCAAGTGGGGGCTCGACGCACGCATCATCGGCCGCGTCACCGGCGACGGCATGATGCGCGTCAAAAATCACGGCCAGGTCGTCGCCGAAATCCCCTCGCGCCCGCTCGCCGACGAAGCGCCCCTCTACCACCGCCCCTTCACCAGGCCGCTGCGCGAAGTCCCCATGGAAGCGCCCGCTTTCGCCAGCGCGGACCTCGCCGCCGATCTCTTCACCCTCGCCGGCGCCCAGGACCTCTGCGACAAGCGCTGGATCTGGGAACAGTACGACTTCATGGTGCGCACCAACACGGTCCTCGGCCCCGGCGCCGACGCGGCCGTCCTGCGCATCAAAGAGACGGGCACGATGATCGCCATGGCCCTCGACGGCAACGGCCGCTACTGCTATCTCGATCCCCGCCAGGGCGCGCGCCTGCTCGTCGCCGAGTGCGCCCGCAACCTCGCCTGCGTCGGCGCCGAGCCCGTCGGAGCCACCAACAACCTCAACTTCGGCAACCCCGAAAAACCCGCCATCATGGCCCAGATCGTCGAGGCCATCGAAGGCATGGCCGAAGCCTGCACCGTCTTCGAAACCCCCATCACCGGCGGCAACGTCAGCCTCTACAACGAAACCCTCGGCGAAGCCATCTTCCCCACGCCCGTCATCGGCCTCGTCGGCACCATGCCCCTGATCGAGCCGCCCGGCATCGGCTTCCGTGCCGCAGGCCGCGCCCTTTACCTGATCGGTGGCATCGGCGCTGCCGACGAGATCCGCATGGGCGGCACCCAGTACGCCAAGCAGGTCCTGCGCCAGCTCTGGGGGCTGCCGCCCGAGATCGACTTCGAACTCGAAAAGCGCGTCCAGGCGGCCGTGCGCGAGATGGCCCGCTCCGGCGCTGTCGACTCCGCCCATGACATCAGCGACGGCGGCCTCGCCTGGTGCCTCGCCGAGTGCTGCTTCCCCCGCGAAACCGGCGCGCGCGTCGATCTCGATTCAGACCTCAGGCCCGAACTGCTCCTCTTCCACGAAGGTCCCTCCCGCGTCGTCGTCTCCACCGCCAATCCGGCTCGTGTGGAAGAAATCGCCGCCCGTCACGGTGCCCCCGCGCTCCGCATCGGGGAAACCGGCGGCCGGGAACTCGTCATTGCGAACCGCGGCGCGGAACTCCTCCGCGTCTCCGTGCGCGGTCTCAAGCAGCGCTGGTCCTCGGCGCTTGAAGAATGGCTCCATGCCGGACAGGAGATCCATGCCTGAGCAGCGTGAAAACCCGGCCTGGGACAAGCTCCGCGAAGAGTGCGGCATCTTCGCCATCTACGGCCACCCGGAAGCCGCCAAGCTCGCCCACCTCGGCCTGCACGCCCTGCAGCACCGCGGCCAGGAAAGCGCCGGCATCGCCTCCAGCGACGGCTCGATGGTCTATTGCCACAAGGACATGGGCCACGTCACCGACATCTTCACCGCCGACGTCCTCGCCCGCCTGCCCGGCCACATCGCCATCGGCCACACGCGCTACTCCACCGCCGGCGACACCGCGCTGCTCAACGCCCAGCCCTTTTCGGTCGCCTGCAGCAAGGGCCGCATCGCCGTCGCCCACAACGGCAATCTGACCAACGCGCCCGAGCTCCGCCAGCAGCTCGAAAAAAGCGGCTCCATCTTCCAGGCCACCAGCGACACGGAAGTCATCCTCCACCTCGTCGCCCGCAGCGCCGAGCGCACCCTCTCCGGCGCGCTGCGCGAAGCGCTGCTCATGATCGACGGCGCCTTCTCGCTCGTCTTTCTCGCCCAGGACCGCATCATCGTCGCCCGCGATCCCCACGGCTTCCGCCCGCTCGCCATCGGCCTCATGAACCTGCGCTCCGGTCCCGCTTACGTCTTCGCCAGCGAGACCTGCGCCTTCGACCTCATCGACGCCTCCCACATCGGCGACGTCGAGCCCGGCGAGATGGTCATCGCCGGTCCCCAGGGCCTCGAGCGCGAGTTCTTCACCGTCCCCCAGCGCCGCGCCCAGTGCGTCTTCGAACACGTCTACTTCTCGCGCCCCGACTCCATCGTCTTCGGCCGCAGCGTCCAGTTCTCCCGTGAAATGATGGGCCGCCTGTTGGCTCAGGAAAAGCCCGTCGAAGCCGATGTCGTCGTGCCCATCCCGGACTCCGGCGTCGCTGCCGCCCTCGGCTATTCTTCCGCTTCCGGCATCCCCTTCCGCCACGGCCTCATCCGCAATCACTACGTTGGCCGTACCTTCATCGAACCCTCCCAGGCCATCCGCGACTTCGGCGTGCGGCTCAAGCTGAACCCCGTGCGCGAAATCCTGCGCGGCAAGCGCGTCATCCTCGTCGACGATTCCATCGTCCGCGGCACCACCTCGCAGAAAATCGTCCGCATGGTCCGCAACGCCGGCGCGCGCGAGGTGCATATGCGCATCTCCTGCCCGCCCACGATGTCGCCCTGCTACTACGGCGTCGACACCCCGACCAAACGCGAACTCATCGCCGCCAACCAGTCCATCGAAGAGATCCGCCAGTTCATCGGCGCCGACACGCTCGCCTATCTCTCGCTCGAAAACCTCATGAAATCGGTCGACGACGACGGCCAGTCCTACTGCTACGCCTGCTACACCGGCCGCTATCCCACCCACATCGTCTCCGTCGACGGCCTGCTCGCCTCCCGCATCCGGACCTGATCCCTCGTCCGCCTTCCCCAACGGGTTTCCCATCGCGCTTGCGCGATGGCTGCATCCCAACTGCGCCTTCCGCTGCTCCTGCGCCCCTGCAGCCCATCACGGCTGCGGCGGCTCTGCCGGCTTCATCCTCCTCCGCCAGTCGAACAGCACGATGCCCGCCGCCACGCTCACATTGAGACTCGCAATCTGCCCCGACATCGGAATCCGCAGCAGGAAGTCGCAGCGCTTCCTCGTCAGCTCGTGCAGCCCGCGCCCCTCGCCGCCGAACACGAGCGCCGCCGGATCGGAATACTCCGCCTCGTAATACGCAGTCGAACCCCGCTCGTCCACCCCGTAGATCCAGAAGCCCGCCTGCTTCATCTCCTCGAGCGCGCGGTTGATGTTCGTCACCCGCACCACCGGCAGCAGCGACAGCGCCCCCGCGGCCGCTTTCGCCGCCGCTTCCGACAGCGGCGCCGCGCGCCGTTCCGGCGCCACCACGGCTGTCGCGCCCGCCGCATACGCCGTGCGGATGATCGCCCCGAAATTGTGCGGATCTTCGACCCCGTCCAGCACCACCAGCAGGCCGGCGCGCGCCAGCACGTCCTCAAGTTTTGAAGCCCGCTGCGCCGCCGCCACTGCCACCACGCCCTGATGCGGCGCCGCGCGGCTCATCCGGTCCAGCGCCTCCCGCGGCTCGAACCGCACCGGCACCCCGGCCTGCCGGCACAGATCGATGATCTCCTGCAGCCGCGCCCCGCCCGCGCCCCGCGCAATCGACACCCTTTCGATCGGGCGTCCCGCGCGCAGCGCCTCGCGCACCGCATGAATGCCTGCCAGCAATGCCATAGCTTCATCCTACCCCCGCAACCAAAACAGAGCCGCGCGGGAGCAGCCCGAAGGGCTGCGACCAAGCGGTTCAAACACCACCGCCCCCACCCTCCGAAACCTCCCCACCGCGCGCCCCGCACGCGATCAGTCCGCCCGCCCTACCCCCCGGGCTTCCCCTCGCGCTTGCGCGAGGGCTGCATCCCAACCGTGTTGCCCGCGCCCTCCCCAGCGGATTTCCCCTCGGCCTTGGCCGAGGGCTGCATCCCAACTGTGCCGCCCGCGCCCTCCCCAGCGGATTTCCCCTCGGCCTTGGCCGAGGGCTGCATCCCAACTGTGCCCCCTCCCGCCCCGCAAACCCTTGCCCCGCCCCCCCCACCCAAACCCAAAACCGCAATTTTACGAAACGAACCGAAACCCGCCCCACCCCGCGCGGTTGCAGTCACGCGCCCAAGCCCCTGCCGGACCTCAGCGCGGCTGCAATCCGCTGCGGGTGCAGATCCGCAAACGAAAGCCCCGCAGCGCAAGGAAGTGAACGTTCAAATGCACTCGTGCCACGTTCGGACCGCCCGCTCTGGCCGCGTGCAGAGCCGATCGCACCCGGCGGGCGGCCGATTCCCGATTCTGCAGCCCGCACCGCAGCGCTCCCAGCCCTCTGCCGCCGGTGCAGCCCATAAAACATTTTCCCCTGTTTCTGTTGACGCGCGCCCCGTTCGCGATTAGGATGTCGGTAGGGACGGTATTCCCCCATGGCGACAGCCGCGGCACAGCCCCAGCCCGTGGAGATCCCTGACAAGCTCTATTTCCGCATCGGCGAGGTCAGCCGCATCACGGGTGTCAAGCCTTCCGTGCTGCGTTTCTGGGAAACCGAGTTCCCGCAGCTGCACCCGAAGAAGTCCGGCACCAACCAGCGCCTCTACCGCCGCAAGGACGTCGAAACGGTGCTCGCCATCAAGCATCTGCTGTGGGAGAAGCGCTTCACCATCGAAGGCGCCCGCGCCGCGCTCGCCGAGCAGCGCCAGGCTCGCCGCCAGGAGCGCGCCGTCGCGCCCGCTCCTGAAGCGCCGCAGACGCCGCCAGCCGAACCGGCGCGTCCTCCTGTCCACGTCCTCCAGCGCCACCTCTTCGCCCCTGACCCCGAACGCGCCGCCGCCGTCCTCGACCGCGTCCGCAACGAGCTCCGCGCCGTCCTCGACCTCCTCTCCAGCTGAAGACGGGGACGGGAGCACCATGCCCTTTCCTGCCGCCGTCCGCATCTGCCCGGGTTACTGACCCGCGAGACGCCCGTCACAGCCGCGCCTCCAGGCGCAATCGGCTGCCATCTGCACGGCAACGCCTCCGCGCCCGCCGCCTGCGGTTCCCCCGCTCACCCCCGCCGCTTCTTCTCCAGCTCTCTGAGCACCGCCTCCGTCACCGCCGCGATCAGCTCATCCGTCACCGCCGAAGAACGCCCGCTCGCAACTCCCGAACTCGGGATCGTCGTGATCGCTCCCGGACGCTCCGGCATATCGCACACCGGGCAGGAGTCGCCTTCCAGCCGCGCATCCGGCAGCCCGAGCTTCTGTTTGATCGCCAGCAGATCGCCCGCCTTGTCCGCCGGGATGTGCGAAAGCGGCGCGCCGAGCTGCTGCGCCAGCATCAGCGTCCAGCAGTACGTGTCCACCACTTCGGCGTACCACTCGGCGTGCGTCACCGTGTCCGCCCAGCACACGATGCCATGATTGGCCAGCAGCACCGTGTTGTGCGTCTTCACAAAGGGCAGCACCGTCTCGGCGAACTTCTTCGTGCCCGGCGTCTCGTACGGCGAAAGAGCCACCTTACCGATGAACACCTCATATTCGGGGATGATGCACGTTGGGGGAACACGCCCCGTAATCGCGTACGCCGTCGCGTGCGGCGGATGGCAGTGCACCACCGCCCGCGCCTCCGGCACCGCCTTGTAAATCTCCAGATGGAGCAGGATCTCGCTCGTGCGCGCCCTGCCTCCTGCCAGCTGCTTGCCGTCCAGATCCACCAGGCACAGATCAGCCGGAGTCAGGTCCGCCTTGCTGCACAGCGTCGGCGTGCACAGCACCGCGTCGTCCCGCAGCCGGTAGCTGATGTTGCCCCCGTTGCCGTCCACGTACATGCGCTGCCACAGCTTGCGTCCCACGGCGCAGATCTCTTCCTTGAACGGCTGCGCCTCGGCGGAATTCAGCAGCGCTTCCCATCCATCGCCGCCTTCGCGCCCGCACAGCCGCAGTCCGTGCCGCGCCACCGCTTCGGCTGCTTCCGGCGTCAGCATCGCGCCCGGCTGCAGCAGCAGCTCCACGACGCCCGCGCGCGCCGCGTCTTCCACGTCCTGCGCGGTGATGATCCGGTGCCGGCTCAGATCCCTCCGGCTCATGAGCGAACCTCTCTTGAACCTTGCATCATGCTCAGAAACCGCTCCTTCAGAGAATCCTCAACGCCCCTGCCCCCAGGGCAATCTGCCGCTCGCGCGTGAACGTCAGCGCCGTGGTCACGCCTTCCCCCGTCGGCGTCGCGATCGAATAGCTCAGATATCCCGGCGCTCCCGAACCCAGCGCCGCCACGCACGGCGCGTTGTGCACGAACAGCGTCGTGTTCATCGCCCGCGCCATCTTCGTCACGTTGTTCAGGTTCCGCGAGTGGATCATCGCCGTATGCCGGAACCCTCGCTCCGCCTTCACAGCCGCGCGGATCGCATCGTCGACATCCTTTACCTTCACCACCGGCACGAACGGCATCATCTGCTCTTCCTGCACGAAGACATGATCCTCCTGCGTCTCGCCGAAAAGCAGCTCCGTTCCCGGCGGAACCTCGACGCCCGCCGCCCGCGCCAGAACAGCCACGTCCTTGCCGATCAGATCTTTTTTCAGATGTCCGTGCGCGCACCCCTTGCCGTCATGCTCGAGATCGAACGCCGCCCGCGTCAGCCTCTCAATGGCGTCGTGCTTCAGCTCGAAAGCCTTCGCCCGCCGCATCGCCGCCATGAATGCATCGAACACCGCCGCCACCACGAACACTTCTTTCTCGCCGATGCAGAGCAGGTTGTTGTCGAACCCCGCTCCCTGCACGACCGAGCGCGCCGCCAGATCGAGGTCCGCCGTCTCGTCCACCACCACCGGCGGATTGCCCGGTCCCGCCGCGATCACGCGCTTGCCGTGCTTCATCGCCGCGCGCACTACCGCCGGTCCGCCCGTCACGCACAACAGCGCGATCTTCGGGTGCCGGAACACCTCTTCCGCCGTCCGGATGCTCGCCGTTGCGCACATCGTCAGCGCATTCCGCACGCCCGTCGTCTCCGCGATCGCGCGATTGAAGTGCTGCATCGCGCGCATGGCGATCTTCGCGCCTGCCGGATGCGGGCTGAACACCGCCGCGTTGCCCGCCGCCAGCACGTTGATCGCGTTCGAGGCGAGCGTCGGCGCCGAATGCGTCGCCGGCAGCACCATCCCCACTACGCCCCAGGGCGCCCGCTCGATCAGGCACATCCCGTCCTTGTCCGTCCGCGCCTTCGCCTCCAGCGCTTCGACGCCCGGAACATTTCGGATGATCCGCAGCTTTTCGATCTTGTGGTCGAGCCGCCCCAGCCCCGTCTCTTCCAGCTCGAGCCGCCCCCACTCTTCCGCGTGACGCGAACACAGATCCTTGATCAGATCCACCATCCGCCCGCGCTCGGACAGGCTCATCGCGGCGATCTTCGGCTGCGCTTCGGCCGCTGCTTCCGCCGCCTCGTCGACCGTCGCGAACACGCCGTCGCCCGTTATCGGCGCCGCCGGTTCAGCCGCGCGCGCAGCGCCGTCCCGTCCCGGAACCCGCCCCTCCAGCCGCGCCAGCACCTCGCGCGCGATCTCGGCAACCAGTTTCTCCTGCTCGCTCGTCATCCGGTTCGCTCCCGCGCGCCCGGCTGCTTTCCGTTCGCGCGCTTCTTTCTATTCTGCGACAACCGGCCGCCCGAAGGCGCTGCTCGGATTCAAAAAGCCGTCTTCCGCCGCCTGCCGGCGCCGCCGCAGTCAGCCCGGCACACGACGCCCGGTCCGCATTTTGCAGTGATCCGCCTCGCGTCCCAGCGCCGCAATGGCCTGTGCCCGGCCCCGCCTTTACTCGTACCGCAGCGCTTCCACCGGATCGAGATTCGCCGCCTTCATCGCCGGCCAGGTGCCGAAGAAAATCCCCACTCCTACCGAGACCATCAGTCCCATGGCCACCGCCCAGCCCGGCATCGGCGCTGCCAGCGCCGGCACCAGCTTGCCCACGAGCATTGTCACCAACGCCGCGAACACGATCCCGGCCACGCCACCGATGCCGGCCAGCGTCACCGCTTCGGTCAGGAACTGAATGACGATGTCGAATTTCCGCGCCCCGATCGCCTTCCGCACTCCGATCTCTTTCGTGCGCTCGGTCACCGACACCAGCATGATGTTCATCACCCCGATGCCGCCCACCATCAGCCCCAGGCTGGCCAACGCGATCGAGACCAGCACCACCATGCTCAGGATGCTGTCCAGACGCTTGATGATCTGGTCTGTCGTCGACAGGCCGAAATCATCGGGCAGCCCCGGAGGGGTCTTCCGCACGCGCCGCAGCAGTTGGCGGATCTCCTCGTAAGCCTCCTCGCGCATTCCAGGCCGCGCCTTCGACACCAGGATCAGCCGCTCTTCCGTCGGAAACCGCAGCCGCGCCGTTTCGTAGGGAATCACGATCTGCATGTCCTGGCCGTTCTGGCCGAAGAACCCGCCCTTCGCCTCGGCGAACACGCCGAGCACCGTGTACTCGGCGCCCGCCACCGAGATCGTCCGGCCCACCGCGCCGCCATCAGGAAAGAGCGCCTTTTTGACCAGCGGCCCGATGACGCACACCCGCGCCGCGCGGGCTTCTTCCTGCGGCGTGTAGACACGGCCTTCGGCAAGCTCCCGCGGCTGGATTTCAAACGCATTGGCGCTGAAACCCACCAGCATCAGATTGTCGGTCTCATATCCCGGCACTTTGGCCGTCAGAAAGCCGCTGGTTTCCGACGAGATGAACAATTCGAGCGCGACGTCCTCCACAGCCCGGACGTTTTCCTTGATCAGCGCCGCATACTCCGGAAGAATCGGCTTCCGTTTCAGCTCCTTGGGCGACCCTGGAGCATTCGGGTCGCGGTCGAACCGGTTCAGGAAAATATTGTCCGGCCCGAATTCCGCGAAAAACGTGACAATGCCCTGCCGCAAACCGCTCGTGATGCTGCCGATCGTGACCACCGTGCAGATGCCGATCACGATGCCCAGAATCGTCAGCGCGCTGCGGAACCGGTGGCTCCACACCGCGTCCACCGCCATCTGGATGTTTTCGCGCAATTCCACGTGCACCCGCATCGGCTTACTCCGCCCTCAGCGCCTCCACGGGATCCATCCGCGCCGCTTTCCGCGCCGGATACATCCCCGAAAGAATCCCCGTCAACGTGGACACGACCAGAGCCAGCAGGATGTAAGGCAGCGTCACGCGCAATTCAACCCCGGCGATCAGGCTACCGATTTTGGCCACTACGGCTGCGCCGATCAGCCCGATCATTCCTCCGGTCACCGCCAGAAACACCGCCTCCAGCAGGAACTGCAGCAGCAGATCGCTTTGCCGCGCCCCGATGGACTTGCGGATGCCGATCTCCCGCGTGCGCTCGGTCACCGACACCAGCATGATGTTCATGATCACCACCCCGCCCACGACCAGCGAGATGGCGGTCACCGGCACCACCGCGGCGGTGATGATGCCCAGAATCCGTTCGATGAATTCCCGGATGGCGTCCGGCGTCAGCGTGTCGAAGTTGTCCGGCTTGCCGGGCTGCGCCTTGTAGCGCGTGCGCAGCGCCGCCCTCGTCAGGTCCAGCGCTTCCTCGAGAGTCAGCCCCGATTCCGGGCGCGCCCGCGCAAACAGCACCATGTTCCGCTCCGGACCGTACAGGCGCCCGAACACGGTCGCCGGGATGAACGCCACGTTGTCCTGCGACTGCCCGCCCACGCTGCCGATCTTTTCCTGAACGCCGATCACCGTGAAGTCCATTCCCGAGATGCGCAGCGTCTGCCCGAGCGGCGTCACATCGGCGAAAAAGAACTGCCGCACGTCCTCGCCGATGATCGCCACCGGCGACCTGGCAGCCTCCTCCTGCGGAGTGAAGAAACGCCCTTCGCTCAGGCTGAAATCGCGGATCTCCGCCATGTCACTGGAGACGCCGATGATGTTGGTGGCTTCGAGAATCCGGTTGTCCCGCTTCAGATCTTCCACCCGGAACCGGTACGGACTGTAGAGGATCTGCTCGCCGGTGACCGTCTTCAGATATTGGTAATCTTCTTCGCGGATCGGCTTGTTGTACCGGAGTTTTTCGATCCGTTCGCGGCGCGACAGCCTTCCCCTCTGCAGCAGCTGTCCGACCTGGAAACTCTCGCTGCCGAGTACCTTGGAAGTCGACTGCTCGGCGTAGTTGCCGAGCCCGTCGATCGCCGCGCCTACCAGCACGACGCTGCCCACCCCGATGATGACGCCCAGCAGGGTCAGGAAACTGCGCAGCTTGTGCGCCCGCAGGCTGGCGAAGGCCAGCGCCGCCGCCGTCTGGACCGTGTAGAGAAACCGCATGCGGCCTTCTATTTCAACATGATTGGATTCACGCCCGTCTGCAAGGATGCAAAAGGCCGGAGTACACTGGGAGGCGCGGCGCCGTGCCGCCCCTCCCTCCGCCGCCCGGGCGCAGGCCTGGCATCGAGGGCGAGCCATGAAAATCCACCCGGACAGCAGGCGGGAATCTTCCGAACGGCTCGTTGTCTGGAAGGCCGACGGCGAGTCCTGCCGCGTCGTCTGCTCGACCGGAGTTCTTGAGAATATCCGCCGCCAGTGCGTGCTCGCCGCCCGCGGACCGGTTCCCCTGGGCATCGGCGGCGCGCTGCTGGGAGGCTTCTCCGGCGGCGAATACCAGATCCGTCAGTGGCACCAGATCCCCTGCCGGTACCAGCGCGGACCGTCGTTTCTTCTGACGAAGGAGGAAGTCGGCGGGCTGAAGGAGTTCCTTGTGCGCCTGCCCGAACGCACGGCCGACGGCCAGGACTCCCTGATCGGCTGGTTCGTCTCGCATCCCTTCCGGGGCGCGGAGATCCGGGATGACGAGATCAGTCTGCACCAGCGCTTCTTCCGCTCCAGCGATCTGTTCCTGCTGATCGAAGTCCATCCCGACGGGGCGCTGGAAGTGACGGTTCACCGGGGCGCGAGGCCGCTGCAGCCCATCTGGCGCATCATCCCCTCCTATATTTCGCCGAAAGACCGCTCTCTTCCGGAAACCCCCACCGTCGTCCTCCCCGCGCCCGCCCAGGCGCAGCCGAGGGAGGAAAAGAGCGATCCGCAGCCCGCGCCTTCCGAAAAGCGCCAGCCGGTTCCAAGAGGGCCTCTGATCCTCGCCCTGTCCGCGCTTGCCGTCGTTCTGGCTGTCTTCGTCTGGACGCGGCCGGACAGCGGTCCGCCTCCTGCGCCGCCTCCGCCCCCGCCGCAGCCTCTCGTCACGCTGTCGCTGCGCGTCCAGCGCCAGCCCGACGGGTTCCTGATCCGCTGGAACCCTGTCGATCCGGCTCTCGCCCCCGCCCGCCAGATCGTCCTCCGCATCACGGAGGGACCGAGAACGTTCGAGCATCGTCTGACGCAGGACGCACTGCGTGCCGGCAGCCTTCTTCACAGGACTTCCGCTTCCGCCCTCGAAGTGGAGATGCGCGCCGAACTGCCCGACGGCCGCGTCCTTTCCGAGAAGGTCCTTTACGGCCAGTGACGCCGCAGGACCGCCTGCATCCGCGCCGCTGAAAAAATAGTGCACCTATCCTGCTTTCCTGGAAATCCATTTCAGCGTGACGGACGGCAAACGCCGCCCGGAATGAAATCGAATCGAAATCTCAGAGGGGAACCATGAAAAAGATCCTGTCCGTGATCGCTCTGGCGATCTTCGCCATCACCGCGGCGCCGGCGGCCGACATTGTCGACACCGCCGTCAGCGCCGGCAGCTTCAACACGCTCGTCAAGGCCGTCAAGGCCGCCGGTCTGGTGGACACGCTGAAGGGGCCTGGCCCGTTCACCGTGTTCGCTCCCACCGATGAGGCCTTCGCCAAGCTGCCTGCCGGCACGCTCGAGTCCCTCATCGCCAACCCCGAACAGCTCAAGAAGGTGCTCACTTACCACGTCGTGGCCGGCAAGGTCATGGCCTCCGATGTCGTGAAGCTGAAGGAAGCCAAGACCGTGCAGGGCAGCGCCGCCAAGATCAAGGTCAGCGGCGGCGAGGTGATGATTGACAACGCCAAGGTCGTCAAGACCGACATCATCTGCGACAACGGCGTGATTCACGTGATCGACACCGTCATCCTGCCCAAAGAGAAGAAGTACTGAGCCGGGCGCCTCACGCCCGTCAGTCCACTCCGGCCGCCGGCTTCCGGCGGCCTTTTTCTTTTCCGCATGGAACAACTCCGCCACCCGCATCGTAAGATAAGAGAGAATCCACACCGAGGTTGATCATTCCATGCGCTGGACCCGAACCTTCCTGGTTCTGACTGTGTTTGCCGCAGGCTGCTTCGCCTCCGATGCCGCCGGCCGGTGGAAGCTGGTCGCCAACGCCCCCGACGGCAATGCTTACAACGTCACGCTGGTCGTCAAGGACGAAGGCGGCAAGTTGACGGGCGTACTCGACAGCGACCGCGGCCAAATGCCGCTCGCCAACGTCGCCTATGCGAACGGCGAACTCCGCTTCGACCTCATGCTCGACATGGGTCCGATCCCCTTCCGCCTGAAGATCGACGGCGACAGAGTGACCGGCACGCTCACCGCTCCCGACGGCAGCACCGGATCGGTCACGGGGCAGCGCGAAGCCTCCGCCCAGCCCGCGCAAGCCGCCGGCAAGTGGGAGATCCTCGCCACTGACCCCGACGGCACGCAGCGCCGCGCCACGCTCGATCTGAAGCAGAACGGCGACCAGATTTCGGGGTCCATCGCTCTCGACACCGGCGACACGCTCCCCATCAGCGCCGGCAAGCTGAGCGGCGACACGGTGGCTTTCAAAGTGTTCATCGGCGACGGCGACATCCAGGTCTCGGGCAGGATCTCCGGCGACACCGTGACCGGCGAATACACCATCCCGACGGGCGAAAAAGGCAAGTTCTCCGGCAGACGCGCCGCATCCGCCTCTCTCACGGGCAAGTGGAGCGTCGTCGCCCGCGATGCCGAAGGCAATTCCATGCGCGCCACGCTCGATCTCAAAGCTGACGGCAGCCGTCTCACCGGCGCCATCATCACTGAAAGCGGCGACTCCGCTCCGCTGGTCGATGGCAAGGTCGACGGCGATACCTTCAGCTTCAAGATTTACACCGGCGACGGCAACATCGAGGTGAAGGGCAAGCTCGACAACGGCAAGGTCGCCGGCGAATACACCACGCCCAACGGCAGCAAGGGCACCTACACCGCCACCCGGAGCTGATCCGCCTCCTTCTCCTCGGCACGGCTGCTGCGTAGCAGAGGTGCTCAGGGAAGCGTGTTCTTTGTCCAATCAGGATGGCTCGCGGCGCGCTCCAATTTCGCAGCTACGTCCCGAATGTTTACGTTCATTTCACCGGCGAGCTCGTTCACCCGATGGCCAACACATTCTCGAAGCTGTGGAGCTAGTGCCGACAGGAACTTCTCCCAATGCTCGTGAACGAACGTCACCGTCCCATGAAGGTGTTGTGGGCCTCTGAACGGCGCGATTTCCGGGTTATTCCCATCTACTTTCCGGCTCTTGGTCAAGTGTGCGACCGTTTTGTCGATGGCCTTGCGTAATCTCTTTGCTTTCTCTTCCACGCCCGGGGTCTCCACCTTTTCGATGCAGAAATCCCGGATCGTGATGTCGTCCTTCCTCGGCCCATCAATGCCAAGGAGAAAAAAGTCCAGAATACATCGTGCGTGCACCAGGAACGCCACCTGAACGAGGTGATTCACAGGCGGGAGGTGCGGCTTGGTCATCTCCACCGCAGCCGCATTCAGCATCACGTATTCGTAGGCCACATGGTCCAGCATTTCCTCTCTTGTCATCGTGGGCAATTGTAAAGTTCGCCATCAGCACCGTCAATGAGCCATTGAGAGAAATCGCGAGCGGCCGCGGACGGTGGTGTTCGCGGCCGCTCTGGCTCGCGGCGCTCAGTCGGCCGCGGTGATCGAGTCCACCCGCAGAATTCCGGTCTTCTCGTAGAACACGCCGCGGATTTTCACCTTCTTCGCCGCGTACTTCTCCGGGGTCTTCTGGTCGCTGAGAACCATCATCTTCCCCTTGTCATCGATCAGCGCGTACTTCCACTTTCCGCTCTTCACGCACTCGCGCACGCACTTCTCGTCGGGCTGGATGCCCATATGCGCGTGATCGGCGCCGCACATCGTGTCGGTGATCACGCCCCTGTACTCTTTCACCGGTCCCTGCGCCAGCAGGAGGCAGGGCACGGCCATCCACAGCAGTCTCTTCATCGTGTTGTCTCCTTTTCTTCGTCGAGCAGTTTCACGCCCCGAGGGGCTTCCAGGCGCAGCCACAGCCGTTCGTACCGCTCCGGCTCAAGGCTGCGCCGCAACCGGAACTCGAAAATCCCTCCCGCGCCCGCCGCTGTCAGCGAGAAGTGCAGCGGTCCGGAACTCGAAACGAGCGCGATATCGGTGTCGCGCCACGTGCGGGACTCGCCCGGCCTGTCCGCCGCGAACACGACGCGGTCTTCATAGACGCGGAGCACGCCCAGCGCGCCGCCCGTCCCCCGCACCCGCTTCGCCGGCAGCTCCCACTCGAGCTTCGCCCCCGGCGCCGCCAGCCTCGCCACGAATCGCGCGTCCGTGGCCGTGCGCAGAAGCTCGTAGACCGGGACAAGATCCGGCCTGCCGTCGAGCAGGAACTCGTACTCGATGTCCGCGCCCAGCCGCAGCCGGCTGTCGCGGTACGTGCGCACGCGCACGCGGCGGTCGTCGCCGATCTCCAGCCGCTGGATGTCGGCCCACGTCCAGCGCCAGGCGTGCGGCTCTTTCTTCGCTCCGATCTGACGGAACCCGGCGCCGTCGGCGTCCAGCGTCAGAATGCCCGCGCAGCCCTTGCGCCAGTGATTGTGCCGCGCCGGAAAATCCAGCGCCGCCGCCGGCCAGGCCAGCATGAAAAGAACAATTACGCCGAAACCTGTTTTTTCACTTCCGCGTGCCATTTCCACACCTCGTAAATCGCCGGATAGACCAGCAGCTCCAGAAGGAACGATGTCGCCACGCCGCCCACCATCGGCGCCGCGATCCGCTTCATGACGTCCGCGCCCGCGCCGGTGGCCCACATCAGCGGCATCAGGCCCGCAAACATGGTCGCCACCGTCATGAACTTCGGCCGGATCCGTTTCACCGCGCCGTGCACGACGGCTTCGCGCAGCTCGGCTGCATTGCGCAGCCGCCCGGCGCGCTTCGCCTCTTCGTAAGCCAGGTCCAGATACAGCAGCATGAAGACGCCGGTCTCGGCGTCCACGCCCAGCAGCGCGATCAGCCCCACCCATACGCCGATGCTCATGTTGTAGCCGAGCCAGTGGAGCAGCCATACCGCGCCCACGGCGGAAAACGGCACCGCCAGCAGCACGATGGCCGTCTTCGCCCAGGACCGCGTGTTCAGATACAGCAGCAGCAGGATCACCGCCAGCACCGCCGGGAGCACGAATTTCAGCCGCTCCCGCACCCTTTCCATCGCCTCGTACTGCCCGCTCCACTCCAGCCAGTAGCCGGGCGGCGTCTGCAGCTTTTCCCGCAGATGCGCTTTCGCCCGTTCGACGTACGAGCCGATGTCGCTGCCTTCGATGTCGATGAAGACATAGCCGGCCAGCATTCCATTTTCGTTGCGGATCATGCCCGGTCCGCTCGTCACGCGCACCTCGGCCAGCTCGCGCACGGGCACGAAGGAGCGGCCGTCGAACACGGGCATCAGCGCCTCCCGCAGCGCCGCCAGATCTTCGCGGTAGCCGCGGAAATAGCGCACGTTCACCGGATAGCGCTCGCGGCCCTCGACCGTGACGGTCACGTTGTCGCCGCCGATCGCGTTCATCACCAGCATCTGCGCGTCGTCGATGGTCAAGCCGTAGCGCGCCAGCGCATCGCGCTTCCACACGAAGTCGAGATAGTAGCCGCCCGTGACGCGCTCGGCGTAGACGCTGCGCGTGCCGGCGAGCGGTTTGAGCAGTTCTTCAATCCGCAGCCCGATCCGCTCGATTTCATTCAGGTCCCGCCCGTAGATCTTGATCCCCGCGGGCGTGCGGATGCCGGTGGTGAGCATGTCGATCCGCGCCTTGATCGGCATGGTCCAGGCGTTCGATACGCCCGGCAGCGACAGTTTTTCGTGCATCTCCTCCACCAGCCGCTCCTGCGTCATTCCGGGGCGCCACTGCGACGGCGGCTTCAGCAGGATCACGGTCTCGAACATCGACAGCGGCGCGGGATCCGTGGGCGTTTCCGCGCGTCCCGCCTTGCCGAAGACGAGATCCACTTCCGGAAACTCTTTCAGCAGCCGGTCCTGCACCTGCAGCAGCCGCCCCGCTTCCGTGATGTTCAGCCCCGGCATCGTCACCGGCATGTAGAACAGCGAGCCTTCGTCGAGCGGCGGCATGAACTCGCTGCCCAGACCGAGAAAGACGGGCACGGTGAGCAGGACCAGGGCCACGGCGCCGCCGATCACCCAGTAGCGGTGGCGCAAAGACCAGCGGCACGCCGGCTCGTACAGCGCGATCAGCACGCGGCTGACCGGGTGCTTTTCTTCCGAATGGATTTTTCCGATCAGCGCCGCAGTGGCGAGTCGCGCCAGCCACCGCGGGCGGAAGCGGAACTCGCGCAGATGCGTGAAAAGGATGCGCACCGCCGGATCCAGCGTGATGGCCAGCAGGGCGGCGGCGATCATCGACAGGTTTTTCGTCCACGCCAGCGGCTTGAACAGCCTGCCTTCCTGCGCCTCCAGGGCCAGCACGGGCACGAACGACACCGCGATGACCAGCAGCGCATAGAAGCTGGGGCCGCCGACTTCTTTCACCGCCGCGATGACGACGTCGCGCGCCTCGCCCGGCCGCCCTTCACGCTCCCACTGCTCGAGCTTCTTGTGCGTCTGCTCGACGACGACGATGGCCGCATCGACCATCGCGCCGATGGCGATGGCGATGCCGCCGAGCGACATGATGTTGGCGTTGATGCCCATGGCCCGCATCGGCACGAACGTGATCAGCACGGCCACCGGAATCGTCAGGATCGGAATGATGGCGCTCGGCAGATGCCACAGGAAAATCAGAATCACCAGCGACACGACCAGCAGTTCTTCTGTCAGCGCGCGCTTCAGGGTGCCGATGGAGCGGAGGATCAGATCGCTGCGGTCGTAGGTGGTGACGATCTCGACGCCTTCAGGCAGCGCCGGCTTCAGCTCTTCCAGCCGCTTCTTCACGCGCTCGATCACGCGCAGGGCGTTCTCTCCGTCGCGCATGATGACGATGCCCGCGGCCACTTCGCCCTCGCCGTTGAGGTCCGCCACGCCGCGCCGCAGGTCGGGGCCCAGGGTCACGCGCCCCACGTCGCGCACGCGCACGGGGACGCCGTTGTCGCTCAGCCTCAGCACGACTTCTTCGAGATCCCGCGTGGAGCGCGCATAGCCGCGGCCGCGGATCATGTATTCGGCGCCCGCCATTTCGATCAGGCGTCCGCCGGTGTCGCTGTTCGACGCGCGCACGGCCGCCACCACGCGGTCGATCGTCAGGCCGTAGGCGCGCAGCCGCTGCGGATCCACCTGCACCTGGTACTGCCGCACGAAGCCGCCGAGCGGCGCCACCTCGGCCACGCCCGGCACGCTTTTGAGCCCGTAGCGCATGGTCCAGTCCTGCAGGCTCCGCAGCTCGGCCAGCGAGTGCTTCCCCGTGCGGTCGACGAGCGCGTACTGAAACACCCAGCCGAGCCCTGTCGCGTCCGGTCCGAGCTCGGTCTGCACGCCCTGGGGCAGCTTCGGCAGCACCGCGGAGAGGTACTCAAGGACGCGCGAGCGCGCCCAGTAGATGTCGGTGCCGTCTTCAAAGATGACGTAGACGAAGCTGTAGCCGAAGTCCGAGAAGCCGCGCACGTCGCGCACCCTGGGCGCGCCGAGCATGGCCGCGACGATGGGATAGGTGACCTGGTCCTCGAGAATGTCCGGCGAGCGGTCCCAGCGGCTGTAGATGATCACCTGCGTGTCGCTGAGGTCCGGGATGGCGTCGAGCGCGATGTTCTGCATCGAGTGCCACCCGGCGAGAGCCAGGAACGCCGCCAGAAGGGCCACCAGGAGGCGGTTGCGGGCGCTGAATTCGATGATTCTGTCGATCATCGCGCGCCGCTCCTCATCCGGCTCTCGCTGTCGACGAGAAACGCGCCGCTGGCGGCGACCCGTTCTCCAGCCTTCAGTCCGTCGAGAATTTCCACCCATCCGCCGCCGCGCTCGCCCGCGGTGACGCGCCGCGGCACGAACAGGCCGGCTTCCTTCTCGACATACACGATCTGCTCGAAGCCGCGGTCGATGAGCGCCTCTTCCGGCACGGCGACGCGCGCCACACGGGCGCGGCCGAACTCGACCTGCACGAACAGGTCGGGCCGCAGCGCGAGATCCGGGTTGTCGAGCTCGAGCCGCAGGTCGAGCGTGCGCGACTGCGCGTCAGCGCGCGGCTGGACCTGCGCGACCACAGCGCTGCGGCGCAAGCGCGGCGCGAAGCTGGCCGTGATCACGGCGCGCGAGCCTTCGCGCACGGCGGCGAGTTCGGGCTCGGGAACCGAGGCGAGCACCCACACGCGGCCCAGATCCGCCAGTTTGTAGAGATCCATGCCTGGACGGACCATCTGGCCCGCGTAGGCGTTGCGCTCGAGGATGAAACCGGCGGCGGGCGCGCGCACCGGGACCGAGCGCACGGGTTCGCCCGTGCGCTCGATTTGTTCGAGGATGGCGGGCTCGAGCGCGAAGTGATGTTCGAGCCGCTGGCGGGCGGCGCGGAGCATGGTCTCGGCGGCTTCCGGCGCGCCGGCGACGGCGGCGCGCGCGAGGTCCGCGCGGGCTTTGCGGGCGAGGAGGTATTCGCGCTGGGTTGCGTACAGCTCGGGGCTGTAGAGAGTGAGAAGCGTTTCGCCTTCGCGCACCAGGCGGCCGGCGAAATCGGCGCGGACCTCCTGGATCCAGCCTTCCAGGCGCGTTTCGACGCGGAAGATGCGGCGCTCGTCGGCGGCCACGCGGCCGGTGACGACGAGCGGCTCGCCGAGCGTGCGGGGCGCGGCTTCCACCGTGCCGACGCCCATCAGGCGGAGCTTTTCGGGCCCGGCCATCACGGCGGCGCTGGAGTCTTCCTCATACACGGGCTGGAGTTCGTTGCCGGTTTCGGGATTGAAGCCCGGATGATCGCTGCGGAAGGCCGGGTCGGCGGGATCGCGATAGTACAAAATGCGGCCTTTCTGTTCCTGCGCGCCGGCCGCGGCCTGCTTTGGCTCCTCGTCGGGGACGAGCTTCATGCCGCAGATGGGGCAGTCGCCGGCGCGGTCCGAGCGGACCTGGGGGTGCATGGGGCAGTGGAAGCCCGACTTCTGTTCGTCTTTCGCGTGGCGGTGGAGCCATGCGGGCAGAGGGGCTTCGCGCGCGAGCCAGCCGCCCGCGAAGCCCGCCGCGAGCATCAGCAGAATTCCGATGGTGCGCCGCATGGGGTCAGTCCTCCTCGAGCAGGTCCGCGCCGGTGAGCTCTTCCAGCCGGACGAGGGCCAGATGGTAATCGCGCAGCGCCGTGTGGTAGTTCTCTTCGGCGTCGAGCAGAGCGCGGGCCTGTTCGAGCACTTCGGAGAATGCGCCGCGGCCCGCTTCATATCCGGCGAGCGCCGCTTCCAGAGCCAGCGCCGTCTGCGGAACGAGCGTGGTGGAGTAAATCCGCAGGAGGCGCCAGGCGGCGCCCGCAGCGAGCCATTCGTCCTTGATACGGAAAAGCAGGGCGTTGCCCGCGGCCTGATAGCTGCGGCGCGCGGCTTCGGCTTCGTGCGCCTGCTCGGCGACGGCGGCGCGCTGCCGCGCGCGGGTGAAGAACGGCAGCGGAAGATCGACGCGCGCCTCGAACATCGGCGGCATGCCGCCCATGTTGGAGTAGCCGGCTGCGACGGTGATGTCGGGCACGGCTTCCTTGCGGGCGAGCTGGAGGGCGACTTCCGTGCGGCGGATCGCATGGCGCTGCGCGGCGACGACGGGCGACCAGAGGCGGGCGCGCTCGTAGAGCTGTTCGAGGGAAGCGAGGGCTTCGCGGGGCTCGGAAGAGACCGGCCTGGGGATTCCGGTCTCCAGCGGCCGCGCCAGCAGGGCGTTGATCTCGGCCTCGCTGCGGCGCCGCTGCTGCTCCAGCGAGGCCTGTTTGGCCTCGAGCAGCGTCAGCCGCGCCTGCGCCTCGATCAGCTCTTTCTGCATGCCCTGGCCGGCCTGGTAGCGGGCGGAGGCGAGCTCGAAGAGACGGTCGAGCAGGGCGCGGCTGCGGGCGAGCACGTCGAGCATGGCGTGGGCGTGATCGAGCTCGTACCAGGCGGCTTTGAGGCGCGAGATGACAGAGACCTGGACGGCCTGATACTCCTGGCCGGCGGCGCCTGCTTCTTCGACCGCGATCTGACGGCGCAGGCCGCGCTTGCCGGGAGCGGGCAGGGTCTGCGAGGCCATGAAGCCGGCGCGCGCCATGGGCTCGCGGCCGAGACCCTGCCCGGGCAGAGGGCCGCCAATGCTCGTGTAGCCGAGGGAGAACATCGGGTCCGGGAGGCTGGCGGCCTGGGCGGGGCGCTGTCGTGCAGCCTCGAGCTTTTTTCGCGCGGCGAGAATCTCGGGGTTGCGCGCGAGGGCCTCTTCAATCAGGCGCGCGAGTCCGCCTGAGCCGTCCTGGGCCATGAAAAATGCGAGCAGAAATGTTTGAAACATACGATCCACCTCCTGTGCCTGGAAAAGGGGACAGGAACACAATTTCCCATTTATTTCGTCTCGCTCCGGCCGCATGCGGACCTGAGCACGAGCGCCGGAGCCGGCGCGCGGCAGCCCGGCGGCGTGGCGCAGCGCGGACTGCAGCGCATCAATCCTGGAGTTCTTCACTCCGGCGTATCGCCTGGCGCACAGGCTGGGCAGCGGCGTGCGCACTTCCGGCTGCCGGGAGGCGGTGGATCAAATTCTGAGGGGAACGGGAGACGGGGGCGGGGATTGCGGAGGCGGGCGGTCTTCGGAGAGAACCGTCAGAGTGCGTTCCAGCGGCTGCGCGCTGTTAGCGGGCTGCAGCGCGGGGATGGAATCCGTCTGCCAGTCTGGGGCGAAGGACTCTTTCGCTTTTTCGATGGCATCGAAGCCGGCGGGCATCCACGAACAGGATTTCACGGGACTGCTCTGTTTCGGCTTCGGGCAGCAGTCGTGACCGCAGTGCGCTTTGGGCTCTTCCTTCGGGGCGCAGTTCCGGCAGGGCGCGCCCAGCATGGCGACCGCTATGCCGATGGTGGCCAGGAAACGGGCCCAGCTCTGAATCACGACGGTTAACTCCAGCATACAGCAAAACCGCTGCACCGGGAAGCATTCCGGGGACCTGAAACCTCTTCGCAAGACCGCACTCCGGCACCGCCGCTGCGGGCGCGCGAGACGCAAAGGGCCAGGAATTCATTGAACTGAAATGTTTTTGAAACGGATTGGTCACAGCCGGTTGCTAGCGTGGGCCATATGAGCATGCATCGAGTATGGAGACTTGCGGCTGTTGCGGTTCTGTTTGCGGCTTGCATGGCGGGGCAGGTGGACCGCAGCCGGCTGAACGGGCAGGTTCTGGATGAGTCAGGGGCATCCGTGCCGGGCGCCGTAGTGAGAATCACGAACGCGGCTACGGGCTTTTCGCGCGAAGTGGAGACATCGAGCGAGGGGTTCTTCGATTTTGCAGCCGTGCCAGTGGGCACCTACGAGGTCCAGGTGACGAAGGACGGTTTCGCCCAGTCGCGGACGACGGGCGTCGTGCTTGCAGTGGGCCAGCAGCGCACGATCAACGTGAAAATGCAGGTCAGCACGGTGGCGACGCAGATCGAGATTCAGGCTGATGCGACGCCGCTGGAGCAGACGTCGGCGGACCTCGGCTCCGTGGTGGGCTTCCGCCAGATCAAGGACATTCCGATCAACGGACGGAACTGGAGCTTTCTGATGGCGCTGGCGCCCGGAGCGATCAACACGGGCGACGGGACGCAGAACTCGATCCGGTTCTTCGGCCGCTACCGTGATGAAAACTACTGGACGTTCGACGGCGTGGACGCGACAGGCATCAAAGACCCGCGCCAGGAGGGCGGATTGCGGCTGGTGATTTCGCTGGATTCGATCTCGGAGTTCAAGGTGAACTCTTCCAGCTACACGGCGGAGACGGGCACGAGCGCGGGCGCGCAGATCAACCTGGTTTCCAGATCGGGCACCAATGACCTCCATGGCGGCGTGTTCTGGTTCGTGCGGAACGACATTTTCGACGCCCGCCGGCCGTTCGATCCCAGCGATAACCCGGATTTCCGCCTCAACCAGTTTGGCGGCAACCTGGGCGGGCCGATCCGGCGGGACCGGACGTTCTTCTTCGTGAATTACGAGGGGCTTCAGCAGCGGCTGGGGCAGGCGGCGGTGAACGGTCTGGTGCCGAGCGCGCTGCTGCGGCAGCGGGTGGCGCAGACGTCTCCCGCGCTGGCCAACGTGGTGAACGCGTTTCCTGTGGGCCAGGAGCCGACCAGCGATCCGCTGGTGAACCGCTTCACCGGCGTGTTCCGCAACCGCTGGGAAGAGAACGCGGGCACAGTGCGAATCGACCACCGGCTGAACTCGAACCACCTGCTGTTCTTCCGGTTCAACACGACCGACGGCACGTTTAACGACCGGCGCTCGGGGCTGCTGGAGTACCGCGAGAGCTACGTGCGGCCGACCAACGCGACGGCGCAGTGGCAGGCGGTGCTGTCGCCGCGGATCGTCAACGATTTCAAGTTCGGCTTCAACCGCAGCGCGCTGACGCGGCCGCAGAAGGGCCTTCTGCCAGAGGCGTTCACGATTCCCGGGCTGACGACGACGCAGGCCTCGACGGCGATTTACGAGAAGCCGAATTCCTGGACCTACGCTGACAACGTGAGCTGGCAGCTCGGCCGTCACACGCTGAAGTTCGGCGGCGAGGCGCGGCGCATCCAGATGAACGCAGGAGACGACGGCAGCGTTTCGGTGCGGTACGCGAACCTCGACTCGTTCATCAACAACCGGGTGGACCGGTTCGAGGTGGCGGGGGTGCTGCCGATGTTCGGCGGGCGGCGCACGCTGTGGCAGGGTTATGTGCAGGATGAGTGGCGGGCGCTGAAAAACCTGACGCTGAGCCTGGGCGCCCGGTACGAGTACTACACGGTGATGACCGAGGTGAACAACCGCGGGCGTGTGTTCGACGATATCCGTTGCGCGGGCTGGTGCCCGGAGGGCTCGCCGTGGTATTTCCCCGACCGGAACAATTTCGCGCCCCGGTTCGGCTTCGCCTGGGGGATGACGCAGAAGACGGTGCTGCGGGGCGGCTACGGCATCTACTACGGGCCCGGCCAGAACGACGACGTGACGGCGGCCGTGGACAGCGAGCCGGAGCGATTGCAGCTGACGGGGGCGCAGCGCCCCGGGCTGGCCTATCCGATCACGCCGTTTCTGGGCGAGGCGCGCTCTGCCGGCTTCCAGCCGCGGGCGCTGCAACGCGACCGGCGCGACTTCTACTCGCAGCAGTGGAGCCTGTCGATCCAGCGCGAGCTGCCGGCTGCGTTCGTTTTCCAGACGGCCTATGTGGGCAACCGGGGCTCGAAGCTGTTCGGGCGCGACCGTGTGAACACGTTTATCCCGGGCACGACCGTGCGGCCGCTGCCGGCGTTCGCCGATATCGACCGCAAGGTGAACTACAACAACAACACGTTCCACGGTTGGCAGAACTCGCTGCAGCGGAATTTCACGCGCGGCTGGCTGTTCCAGCTCCAGTACCTGTACTCGAAGGCGATTGACGACAATGCCGGCGCGGGCGATGGAGCGGAGATCATGATCGCCTCGTGCCGCCGGTGCGAGCGCGCGGTGTCGAACTTCGACATCCGGCACACGGCAACGATTAATTCGGTGTACGAACTGCCGTTCGGGCCCGGCCGCGCCTTCGGGCCTAAGTCAGGGTTCGGCGGGCGGCTTCTGGAAGGCTGGGACCTTTCGGGGGTGTTCACGGCGCGCACGGGCCGTCCGGTGAGCGTGATTCTGGACCGGGCGACCGCCGATGTTCCTGACGGCAACGCCCGCAACCAGCGGCCGAACCTGACGGGCGCGCCGCTCTACCCGGACACGAAGACGCCAGATCTGTGGGTGAACCGGGCCGCGTTCGCGGCGCCGGCCCGCGGAACGTGGGGCTTTGCGCCGCGCAACCTGTTGCGGGCGCCGGGGCTGTGGCAGGCCGACGTGGCGCTGAACAAGCGGACGCGGCTGGGCGAGCAGTGGTCGGTGGACTTCCGGGCCGAGGCGTTCAACGTGTTCAACCGCGCGCAGTTCGACGCGCCGGTCAACAACTGGTCGCGCGGCGACTTCGGCCAGATCCGCTCGACGGCGAACGACGGCGCGACCGGCTTCGGCACCAGCCGCATGCTGCAATTCATGCTGCGCGTGAACTTCTGACACCTTCACCCTGGCTGCGGCAAAGCGCCCGCCGCGCGGCTTCCGGGCCGCCCGGCGGGCGCGGCTTATCCGAGAGCGTCATAATGAGGAAGCAATGTTTCAGACGGCACGGTGGATTCCTGTTTGCGTGATGGCGGCGGCTGCGGCGGTCATTTCGCTGCCCGAACCGGCGCGGGTGCAGCCAACGGTGATGACGGAGAGCGCGGGCGACGACGCCGATGATCCGTCCGTCTGGGTGCATCCGAAGGACCCCGCCCGCAGCCTGGTCATCGGCACCAACAAGGCGGCGGCGCCGCGCGGCGCCCTCGTCGTGTACGGGCTGGACGGGAAGATCCGGCAGCGGATCGAGGGGCTGGACCGGCCGAACAACGTGGACGTGGAATACGGACTGAGACTGGGCGGGCGGCGCGCCGACATTGCGGTGGCAACGGAGCGCTACCAGAAGCGGCTGCGCGTGTTCCGGATCGACGAAAAAACAGGAATGCTCGAGGATGTTTCCTCGGGCGGAGGCATCCCGGTGCTCGTAGGCCGCGAAGGGCGCGGCCGCGAACCGATGGGGATCGCCCTGTACCGGCGTCCCCGCGACGGCGCCATCTTCGCCATCGTTGCTCCGAAAGAGGGGCCGCTGGAAGGATACCTGGAGCAGTACAGGCTGATGGACGACGGCACGGGGAAGGTCAAGGGGGAAAAGGTGCGCGAGTTCGGGATCTTCTCCGGCGCGGGCGAGATTGAAGCCGTGGTTGCGGACGACGAGCTCGGCTACGTCTATTACGCCGATGAAGACGCGGGGCTGCGGAAATATCACGCGGATCCTGACCATCCGATGGCGCGGCGCGAGCTGGCGTTTTTCGGGCGCGAGGGCTATCAGGGCAACCGGGAAGGGCTGGCGATCTACGTTACAGGGAAGGGCAAAGGGTTCCTGATCTCGACAGATCAGGTGAAGGGCAACAGCCGCTATCTGCTCTACCGGCGCGAGGGGACGGCCACGGACCCCAACGACCACAGCGAAGTGATCGCGGTGATCGAAGGCGGCGCGGATTCTACGGACGGGATCGAAGCGGTGTCCCGTCCGCTGGGGCGCAGTTTCCCGCGCGGGATGCTTGCTGTGATGAACAGCGCAGGGAAGAACTTCTTCTTCTACAACTGGGCCGACATCGAAGCCGCCATGGGGCGGCGGTGATCAATCGTATTCCTTTACGGGTTCGCGCGGGGAGAGGCCGTCGGGATCGTTGAGGCGCGCGCCGGGCGGAGGCGCGACGTCGCCCTTGAGCAAGGGATCGCTGGTTTCGCGCATCCACTGTTCGAGCAGGCTGCGCCAGTATTCCGCCTCCTTCGGATATTGCGCGAGGACGTTGCGGGACTCGGAAGGATCGAAGATCAGGTCATACAGAGCTTCGCCGTCGACCGGGCGCTGGCGCCAGCCGTGTTCGAGCCAGACGGACTTGCTGGGACCGTCGTCGCAGTTGGGCAGCACGGGCGTGCGCTTGGAACCGAAGCGGCGGACGTAAGACCAGCGCCTGGAGCGGATGGACCTCTGGGGCTCGTAGGAGGCGTGGAAGGTGACCTCGCCGGTGAGCCAGTCGCGGATCTCGGGCTTCTCGCCGCGGATGAGGGGCAGCAGCGAGCGTCCCTGCAGCCAGCCGGGTTTGGGAATGCCGGCGGTTTCGCAGATCGTCGGGAACAGATCCATCTGGGAGACGAGCGAGTCGGAGACCTTGCCGCCGGTGAAGCCGCCGGGGCCGCGCATCATCAGCATGACGCCCATGCCGTGGACGTTGAGGTTGCACTTCATGTCCGGGAAGGCGATGCCGTGGTCTGTGGTGATGATGACAAGGGTGCTGGCGGCGAGACCGGAGCGCTCGAGGGCTTCGAGAACAGCGCCCATCGAGGCGTCGAGCACGCGCGCCGAGGCGTGGAACGCAGCCATGTCCTGCCGCGTTTCAGGCGTGTCCGGCAGCGGGGCGGGCGGCAGGATGTAGCGCGGATCGTCCTGCGGACCGGGGACGGGGAATTCGCGGTGCGTTTCGAAGAAGCCGCAGGAGAGGAAGAAGGGCTGTTTCGGGCGGGAGAGGAGGAATTCGGCCGCGGCGCCGGCGACATCGGGGCCGCGGTTGGATTTCGGCTTGAGGATGTTCTCATAGCCGAGTTCGGGGACGCGGCCGGCTGCCGTTTCATGCTGGATGCCGGACAGGGCGGTCAGGTAGCCCTGGCTGCGCAGGTAATTGGCGAGATGGCGCGAGGGGTCGTTCAGTGAAAAACCGCGGTGGGCGAGGCCGAGCATGCCGCAGGAGTGCGGCGCCATGCCCGTGAGCAGCGCGGCGCGGGAGGGCGAGCAGGTGGGCGCGGCGTCGAAGGCGTGGCGGAACAGGACGCCTTCGGAGGCGAACTTTTGCAGCTGCGGCGTCGGAACCGCATAGCCGTAAGGCTGGATGCAGCGCCCGGTGTCGTGGGAGTGCAGGTACAGGATGTTGACGTGCGAAGACTGTGCCGTCGTGCGGATTGCCGGTGCCGCTGCAAGAACCTGGCGGCGGGATATCGGATAGGACATGGGGAACAGGTTCTCCCGGTTCTTTCCTGTCTATCAAACGGCCGGGCGCGGGGGCAACGCACGGAAACCAGGGCGCCTGTTTGAAACAAAAACGGGGCCGTCTGCGAGGCGGATGCGTAAACAGTGCTGCGTTCTCCCGGGCCGCGTCTGCTTTGACGCACCGCTTCATCGAAG
Organism: Bryobacteraceae bacterium; assembly: GCA_026002875.1. Lineage (NCBI taxonomy): Bacteria > Pseudomonadati > Acidobacteriota > Terriglobia > Bryobacterales > Bryobacteraceae > Bryobacteraceae bacterium. The sequence continues at coordinate 3,007,716 of BPGE01000001.1, read as the reverse complement.
ATCGCCCGCTCAGCTGAGGACGGGTTGGCGGCCGATTGCTCCCGCGGCCTGCGGCCGCTTCGCCCGCGGTCTGGAACCCGAGGGCGATTTGCTGTCACGCTGACGCGGCTCGGGCGAACCCGGTTGGGCTGCAGCCCTCGCCCAAGGCCGAGGGGAAACCCGCAGGCGGAGCGGAGCTCTTCCGGGACGCCTCTGGTTCGCCGCGTCCGGCCGCAGGATGGCGCGCCGGGGCGGTCCACAGGAGACGCCCCGGCCACGCACTGGTTTGCGCATCTATTTCGCCTTGAGCGTGACTTCATTTGACACAGCCCGGCATCCCGTCGGGCTGTCTTTATCTTTCACATTGAGGTAGACCGCCCGCAGGGAAAACGGAACGTTTCCGGGACTCTTCACCTCTGCCCTGATATGGGCCAGAGCGGGGCAAAAATACTCCTGCGCGTTCGGCTTCCCCGGCGCCAGAGTGGCCTGGACGGTCACCCTGCCTTTTCCGAAGTAGACCTTCTCCAGGTTTGGCTCGATCGAGGGGGTGAAACACTCCCCGGCAAGGAGCACAGTGAGGGGGCAATACAACACGTCGAGATCATGGTCCACGTAGAACGTGCGGAGCGCGCCCGTTGGATTGATCCTGTAAATGAGTCCGGGATCCAGCGGTCCCACGCCCACAAGGCCATCCGGTCCCATCCACAGGAGATACCAGTCGCCCGGCGGCAGCGGGATGAAACACGTCCCCGGCGGGCGGTTCGGATCCGAACACAGCGGTGGCTGCCCCCAGACGCACAGGGAGCACAAAAGAACGGCCAGAATGCAAACGCGAAACATGGCGATTCCTCCTGTCAGGTATGTCGGACAGCGGGCAGCGAAGGCGCGCCGCCCCTCGCGGCGGCAGCTTCCCGCATGCTCTGGCCGCTCTGTTGTGTTGTTCCCAGTTCACGTCCGGGCCGGGAGGAATTTCTGCCCTTTTGAAGCCTTCCCCGGGATATCGTTCGGGGCCGCAAGGCGAATCAGCCCGGACTGCAGGGCCAGAAGCCAGCCTGAGTATAAGACGGGGCCTCCGGCAATTCAAGCGTTTTCTGCTTTCACCCGCTCCTGCCGAACTCCACCGGCGATGTTCTTCCCGGTTTGACGGTTGACAGGCGCAGCTCCGTCCGCGCCGTCCACGTTCGAACGGCCCGAGTCACGGGCGCCGTCTGAGCCACTCCGGCGCCTGCGGGCACCGCAGCACGGGGTACACGTTCCGGTCCGGCTCGGCGTAAGGAGAGCGCTGATACAGCCACTGCAGCCGCGCCCGCGGACTGGAGGCGAACGCAGAGTCGGCTTTCAGTTTTTCTTCGAATTCCGCCCGTAATTGCGCGTTCATCTCGAGCATTTTCCGGGCGAACGGCTCGAAAACAAACTCGCTGAAATACTCTTTCTGCTCGAAGACCGGCAGAAAAAAGCCCCAGCGGACGGCGGAATCCGGCGCCTCGGGTTCCAGCAGGTGCATGGCGACCTTGCCCGCCCGCTGCGCCACGGGCACATAGACGCTTCCGGCGGATATCGTGCGGCGCACTTTCGCCGGCTCCGCCGCGAATGAAAACACGCGGAACCGCCCCTCGAACGGCGCCGCGGCGAAGCGGACATCGGAAAACCGCAGCGTCTCGAATTCGCCTTCGGCGGGCTGTTCGAGCGGGATCATCTCCACGCCGTGCAGGGCCAACAATTCGATGATTTCCGGCCACTCCCGCGGCACGATGTAGCCGTGCGGGGCGGGCGGCGCCACTTTCGGGGCCAGCGTGCGCACGAGCAGCACCCGCTGATCCGCCTTTTCGGCCGTGTAGCGCGGCACCGTGCCGCCGCTCACCGGGCTGAGAACCTGCTCCGCCTTCATGCCCCGCAGCACATAGGGCTCGCCCTCTCCTGCAGGCGTCCCTTCGAGAAACACGGGCGTTCCCGGGGCCACAGCCGCCTGCAGGCCGTCGGCTTCCAGAGAAGCCCGGCGCAGCGCGGCGGCTGTTTCCGCCACCCGCTCGAGCGAGGCGCGCATGATGTCGTAGTGCGACCAGACGCGCGTGCGGAAAGACTTGAGGCTGTGCGTTTCGACGAGCAGAGCGGCGCGGTTCTGCGCCGCCGCATAGCCGGTCGAGTAGCGCGGCGAGGCGGTCATGACCGCCAGCGCCTTGCCGCCGGCGGCGCGTCCTTCGATATAGAAGCCGGGCACGTGGCCGAGCGATTCCAGCCGCCGGAACAGATCCGGCAGAAACTGGTTTTTCACCCACGCGCCCACGGGAGGGGCGATGTCCTGCTCCGTGTGGGCGGCCACGGTGACGTCGTACTGCGCGTCGCCGCCGTCGGTGACGTGATTGTCGATCAGAAGATCGGGCAGCCACTGCGTGTAGAGGCGCAGCCAGGCGCGCATCTCGGGCGCGTCGGCCTTCAGATAATCGCGGTTCAGGTTCAGGCGGCGCGCCGTGACGCGGAAGCCCATCTCGCGCGGACCGTTCTCGTTGATCCGGTTCCAGGGCGAGACGCGCTCGTGGCCGTCGGCGTTGAACACGGGGATCGAGAGCACGATGACGGAGTCCAGCAGCTTTTCCAGCCGCCGCGTTACGAGCAGGTCGCGCAGCAGCATCATGGCCGCGTCCTTGCCGCCGTTCTCGCCCGCGTGGATGCCGTTCTGCAGCAGCACGACAGGTTTGCCCGTGCGGCGCGCCGCCGCAGGCGTGAACGCGCGGTCGCGGCTCGCGATCAGCACGTAGAGCGGCCGTCCTTCCCCTGAGCGGCCGATCTCCTCCAGCCTTGCAAAACGCGACGCCGCGGCCAGCCGGCGGTAGAACTCGACGCACCCGGCATAGGAGCCGGTCTCGTGAAACTCCGATTGCTCCGCGTGCGTCAGCCAGCCCTGCGGCGCCGCAGCCGTGCTCTGGCGCACGGAGCGCGCTTCGCGCATGGCCTCTGTTTCCGCCAGCGAGGAAGGCGGCATCGGCTGGAGCGCCGCCTGCAGGAGAAGAGCCCCAAGCCAGACCATCTCTCACAGGCTAGCAATGGCGGCTGGGGAGGTCAGATCTGCGGCAGCTCCCAGCCGGCGCGGCAGGTCCGCGTCAGATATTCGTTCGCTTTCTCGTCGTTGGTGAAGCGGCCCGCCGCGGCGTCGTACTTCAGCCTCCGTCCGGCGCGCAGCGCCGCGCCCCACAGGCACACGGTTTCCGAAATGCCCCACGCCTCGGTGAAGGCGCCGGGCGACGGCCGCCCGCCGCTGCATGCCTCGGCGAACAGTTCCGAAACATCGGGCCTCTGCGGCTGCTGCGCCGCCTCCTGCGGCTTGCGGCCGGCGACGTAGAGCACGGGCTTTTCCACGCGGAAGCCCGAGACGATCACTCCCTTGTCCCCGCGGAACATCATCGCTTCGGCCGGAAACTCATCGAGCCCCGTTTCCTCCGGCGGGAAGGGTTTCATCCCCCCGTCGTACCAGAACAGATCCACGGCCGGCCGCTCCGCCGTCTTCGGAAACCGGATCCGCGTCACGGACGCCGAGGGAAAGGAAAAATCGTTCTGGATGCGCGTGGCGCTGTTGCCGTCAAACCGGCACTGATGCGAGCGCAGCGGCTCGATCAGATCCGGCGCGCCCAGATTGAGCGCGCGGAAGACGCTCCACAGCGCATAAATGCCCATGTCGGCCAGCGTGCCGCCGCCGAAGTCGTACCAGCCGCGGAAGACCATGTGCGTGTAGCAGGGATGATACGGGCGCTCCTTTTCCGGTCCGAGCCACAGATTCCAGTCGAAGCCGCGCGGCACTGGCGCAGCGTCCTGCGGCAGCTCGGCGTACTGCGGCCACACGGGGCGGTTGGTCCAGTTGTGGATCTCGCGCAGCGTGCCGATGGCGCCGGAGTCGATCCACTGCTTCACCTGCGCGATGCCGTTGCCCGTGTTCCAGGCCAGAAAATGCGTGGCCACGCCGGTCTTCTTTGCGGCGTCGATGACGGCTTTCGCCTCTGTGAGGCGGTTGGCGATGGGCTTGTGCATCATGACGTGCAGGCGCCGCGCCATCGCCCGCAGCGACATCCAGCCGTGGTGATGATCCGGGGTCATGATCCACACGGCCTGCAGATCGGATTCTCTGTCGAGCAGCTCGCGGAAATCCGTGTAGGCGCGCACGGCGCCCGGCGCCTTGTAGTAAGACTCGATCACGCTTTTCGTCACGTCGAGTCCGGCGGGAATGACCGAATCGAACCCGGCGCCCCAGTCCGGCTGCTCCAGCAGCTTGCGGATGCCCATCAGGAGGCCATTGGCGGACCAGTCGCGGTAACCCGCGGCAGGACGGCACGGATCGCAGACGGCGGTGAAGCGGAACTTCGGGTTGCGGATGAACTGCGGAAGCTCGCGGACGGCTTCCGTGCCGCATCCTACGAGAGCGATATGAATCCGCCCGCTGGGAGCGGGCTGCGCCGCCTGTCCGCCGAGCACATGGCGGGGGATCAGCGAAATCGCCGGGGCCGCCTGAACAAATCTGCGCCGGTCTGTTTTCATGATCGGTACTCCTTGAGCCAGATTTCCTGAGCCACTCTATGGCGATGCGCCCCGGCAGTCAAGGCCTCCTGCAGCGGGGCCAGCCTTGCGGTAGGATCGGGTGCACGGGGAGAGTCAAGTGCGCCGCGCCATCCTTTTTGCAATCCTGTCCGTGCCCGCTACTCTTGCGCAGCCGCCTCTGGAGCCCCAGGCGCTGAAACCCGCGCCTCGGATGACGCCCGAGCAGCTGCGCAAAGCCTTCGCCGATCCGCCGCCCGAGTACCGTTCCATGCCGCTGTGGGTGTGGAACGACGAAATGGACGCGGCGCGCATTAAGGAGATGCTGGCGCAGTACCGCCGCCAGGGCATGGGCGGCGCTTTTGTTCATCCGCGGCCAGGGCTGATGACGGAGTACCTCGGGCAGGAGTGGTTCAAGCTGTGGCGCGAGGCGCTCGAGGAGGGCAAGAAGCTCGGCCTGCTTGTCAACATCTACGACGAGAATTCCTATCCGTCCGGCTTCGCCGGCGGCCATGTGCCCGCGCTGGCGCCGGAAACGGCCAGCCAGTTCGTCGTCGCCGAGACAGGCCTTGCCGCCGCCGCAGTCTCTTCCCACCCGCAGCATCTGGCCTTTTTCGCCGGCCCGCCCAACGAGCCCGGCAGCCTCCGGCGCGTGCGCTCGCCCCAGGAGGTGAAGGAAGGCGAGCAGGTGGCCGCCTTCCGGCTCCGCCGCGCCTCGGGCAACGCGTGGACGGCGGGCTTCCCTTACGTCGACCTCACGAATCCGCGCACGGCCCAGGTCTTTCTCGAGACTACTTACGAAGCCTACCGGCGCGAGTTCGGCGAGGAGTTCGGGAAAACCATCCGCTGGGCGTTCACCGACGAGCCGCTGCTGGCCACCGGCGGCGCCTACGACCAGACGGCCATGGCGCTGCCTCTTTCCCATGCCACGCTGGCCGAGTTCCGCAAGCGCAACGGCTACGATCTGGCCGATCATCTGCCGTCTCTGTTCTGGGACTCCGGCGACTGGCGGAAGGTGCGCTTCGATTACTGGCAGACGCTGCATGATCTCTGGATCGAACATTTCATGCGGCCCATGTTCGAGTGGTGCGACCGCAACGGAATCCAGTTTACGGGCCATTTCATGGAGCAGGACTGGCCCTACCCGTGGATTTCGCCCGACGACGCTTCGCTGCACGTGTTCCAGCACGCGCCCGGCATCGACATGCTGGGCGGCCAGGAGCTGCGCCCGCATTATCTGTTCACCATCCGCCAGTCGGCCAGCGTCAGCCACCAGCTTGGCCGGCGCCTGTTCGCCGAGGCGTACGGCGTGGCCGGATGGGACGCGACGATGGAGCACCTGAAGCGCTTCGGCGACTGGCTGCTCGTGCATGGCGTCAACTTCATCGACCAGCACCTGTCCTTCACCACGATCCGCGGCGCGCGCAAGCGCGACCACCCGCAGAGCTTTTCCGACGCCGCTTCGTGGTGGGCCGCCTACCGCCCGCACGCGGATCACCTGGCCCGCGTCTCGCTGCTGTCGAGCGTTTCCGAAGCCCGCCACCGCGTGCTCGTCATCCATCCCACGACGACGGGATTCCTGTATGCGCGCCGCGGCGCGGACACGCCGGAGCTGGCGAAGATGCGCGAGAACAACGCGCGCCTGGCGCAGTTTCTCGCCGACCGCCAGGTGGACTACGACTACGGCGACGAATACGTGCTGGAATGGTTCGGCAAAGTGGAAGGGAAGAAGTTCCGCGTCGGGAAGGCGGCCTACGATCTCGTGGTCCTTTCGCACGATGTCGCGAACCTGCGCCGCCAGACCGTGCCGCTGCTGGAGTCCTGGCTGAAGGAAGGCGGCACGGTGCTGTGCATGGCGGAAGTGCCTGCGTACGTCGACGGGCGTGAAAGCGACGCTTTGCAGAAGCTGCGCGAACAGTACGGCAAGCAGTGGGTGCGCATCTTCGATGAAGACGGGTTGATCGCGGCCATCCGAGAGCGCCTGCCCGCCCGCATCCAGATCAGCGCGCCCGTGGGATTCCTTGAACGCTGGCTGCCCAGCGGCGACCGTGTCCTGTTCTTCGCCAACTCGACCGACGCTGCCATCAGCACGAAAGCCGTCATCGAGGCTGCGGGACTGGAAGAGTGGGACACGCTGACCGGGCTGACGCGGCCCTATCCTTTCACGAAGAGCGCGCGCGGCGTCGAGTTCGCCCTGCAGCTGCCTCCCGCGGGCTCGCTGCTGCTGCTCGCGCGGAAAGACCCCGCGCCCGCCGCAGCGCCCGCCAAGCCCGCGTGGCGCAGCCTTCAGGCTGGCGGGTGGACGGTTTCCGCCAACGAGCCCAACGTGCTGGTGCTCGACTATTGCGACCTGGAGATCGGCGGCGAAACGCTGGCTGACATCAACACCTGGCGCGCCAACTGGATCGTCTGGCAGCGCCACGGTTTCGAGCGCCCTGCGTGGGACAACGCCGTGCAGTTCCGCCGCAACGTGCTCGACCGCAGGTTCGGCGAGAGGACGGGATTCAGGGCCGTGTTCCGTTTCACCGTGTCCGGGCCTCCCCCGAAAGACCTCCGCCTCGCCGTCGAGTCGCCCCAGCTCTACCGCATCACGGTGAACGGCCAGCCCGTCGATTTTGCGAAATCCGAGCGCTGGCTCGATCCGCACCTGAGGAGCGCCCCGCTCGGAGAGGTGAAAACAGGACTGAATGAAATTGTTCTGGAGGCCGCGCCCTTCGACCCGCGCATGGAGCTGGAGAACATCTACCTGCGCGGCAGCTTCACCGTGGCGCCCGCCGAGAAAGGGTTTCAGATCACGTCCGCGGTCAAGCCCCTCGCGCCCGGTTCGTGGGCGAAGCAGGGGCGGCCGTTTTACGGCGGCACGGTCAGCTACGCGGCCAAAGTGCGCATCCCGGGCGGCCACCGCCGCCTGCGCGTCTCGCTGAAAGACCTGCCTGGCGCGCTGGCCGAAGTGCTGGTCAACGGCCAGGCGCTTGGCTGGATCGGCTGGCCGCCCTACGAAACTGAAGTTCCCGTGCAGGCGGGCAACGCCACCGTCGAAGTCCGCCTCTACGGCACGCCGCGCAATGTCTTCGGTCCGTTCCATCATCCGGACAAGCTCCGTTTCCGGGCGTGGCCCAATGCGTGGGCCGTGTTCCCCGAACGCCAGCCGCCGGGCAGCGCCTACGACGTGCTCGACTACGGCCTGAGCGCCGCGCCCGCGCTGTCCACCAGCCCGTGACGCCCTGAATCCGACAGCCGCGTCTGATATTCTCGTTGCGGGATTTCGAGCCATGCCCGCCGACATGCAGGAACTCTACGCCCAGCGGCTGAACCGCTACGTCACCGCGATGCGCAACGGCAGGCCGGACCGCGTGCCGCTGCGCCCGTTCGCGGCGGAATTCACCGCAGTCCACTGCGGCATGACCGCGCAGCAGGTGACTCACGACTACCGGCAGGCCTTCGAGGCTGTCATCCGCTGCTGCCGCGACTACGACTGGGACGCCGCCGTGCCGAACATGGTCTACGTCTGGACGGGCCTCGCCCAGGCTGCCGGCCTGCGCTATTACGCCATTCCCGGAATCGACGTCGACGAGAACACCGGCTTTCAGTACCGCGAACCGGAGCTTGACAACGCATGGATGCGCCGCGAAGAGTACGACGAGCTGATCGCAGATCCCGTCGCCTTCCTGTGGACGAAATGGCTGCCGCGCATCTCCGCCGAGTATGAAAAGTCTCCGATGCGCCGCGATCTGGCGCTCGTGAAAAGCGCCTGGGCCATGGCCGACTATTTCACCGCCTTCGGCCCGCAGATCGAGCGCATGAAGAACGAAACCGGCACGGTGCCGGCGATCAGCGGCATGCTGAAAGCGCCGCTGGACGTGCTCGCCGACAAGTTCCGCGGCTATCTCGGCCTGGCGTTCGACCTGAAAGAAATCCCCGAGAAAGTCGAAGCCGCCTGCCGCGCCCTGATGCCCCATCTGGCCCACATCGCGCTGGCCGGGCTTGACCCCAACCATCACCTGCCGATCCCCGTCTGGATGCACCGCAGCTGCGTGCCCTTCATCTCCCACGAGCATTTCGATCGCATCTTCTGGCCGACCTTCCGGCCGATGGTGCAAGCCGTCTGGGCGCGCGGCAATCAGGTGCTCTTTTACGCCGAAGGCAAATGGGACGCGCACCTCGACACTTTCGCCACGCTGCCCGCCGGCAGCATCATCTACCACATCGACCGCGGCGACCCGAAACTGTGCGCGGAAAAGCTGGGAAAGAAATTCTGCCTCAGCGGCGGCGTGCCCAACGCCCTGCTCGCTTTCGGCACGCCGGAGCAGGTGCGGGCCAAATGCAAAGAATTGATCGACATCTGCGGCGAAAACGGAGGCTATATCATGGACGCCTCCGCCATCCTGCAGAATGATGCGCGCGTCGAAAATGTCCGCGCCATGACGGAGTTCACGCGCGAATACGGGGTCTACTCGCCAACGCCGAGCTCCGCGCCGCCCCCGCCGCCTCCCGCCGAACGCTGCCCCGCGCCGGACTTCGGCCCGCCGCCGGCCTGCTTCCGCTGGGAGGACAAGCTGCGCGAAATCCCGGCTCTGCAGGGAGACCCCGAGCTCTGCCGCCGCATCTGGTCCAACCTCGACGCCTTCGCCTACACCTACATCTGGCATCTCGTGCTCAGCTTCTGAGCCCCGCCGCGCGCCGGGGGCGTATATAGTGTTCTGCATCCGAGGTGACGCGATGAAGCTGTCTGCTGCCGCTCTGTTCCTGTCTGCAGCCGCCGCTGCCTGGGCGCAGCCCGGCGTGTTTTCCAAAGAAGACCTGATCCGCTACACGCCCGAATGGAAGGGCGAGCGCTTTCCCGACGGCCGGCCGAAAGTGCCGGACGGAATCCTGAAGCGCATGCGCGAAGTGTCGCTGGAAGAGGCCTGGGCCGTGCTGCGCAACGAAGGGTACAACTTCCAGTACGAGGACGGCTGGCTGGAGATCCACCCCGGGAAAGTGCTCGTCGGGCGCGCGCTCACGGCGGCGTGGGTGCCGGGGCGGCCGGACATTCACAAGGTGATCGAGGCGGAAGGCAAGCGCGCCGGGCGCGTCGGCGCGCCCAACGCCTGGGCCGTGGACATGCTCCAGCCGGGCGACGTCTACGTCTGCGACCATTTCGGCCTGAAGATCGACGGGCCCTCCATCGGGGACAACGTCGGCAATGCGATCTATGCAAAGTCCGGCAACGGCATCGTCTATGACGGTGCGGTGCGCGACATGCGCGGGCTGAGGGAGCTGGAAAACTTCGTCTCCTTCGTGCGCCATTACCACCCGTCGCACCACTACAGCACGTCCGGCCCGCGGCTGAACTCGACGCTGATCTCGATCAACGCCCCCGTCCGGATCGGCCGCGCCACCGTGATGCCGGGCGACGTCGTGCTCGGCCGCGACGGCGGCGTCATCTTCATCCCGCCCCATCTGGCCGAAAAGGTCGTCGTCACCAGCGAAATCGTCCGTCTCCGCGACATGTTCGGCCACCAGCGGCTGCGCGAGGGCAAGTACACGCCGGGCCAGATCGACGCGCGCTGGACGGAGGAAATCGAAAAAGACTTCTCCCAGTGGCTGCGCGAGCATATCGACAAGCTTCCCGTGCCGAAAGAGCAGATCCAGGAAATCCTGAAACAGCGCACCTGGTAGCCGGCCGTTCCGCCCCCCGCGGGACGCCCCGCTACAATGAAGCTGACACCCATGAGCAGCAAGAACTCCTTCCATGCAGCCGCCGCCCTGCGCGTGGGCGGGCGCGAATATCAGATCTTCAGGCTGGGCGCACTGGAACAGGCCGGATTCCAGCTCAGACGCATTCCTTACTCGATCAAGGTCCTTCTCGAGAACCTTCTCCGCTGCGAGGACGGCACAGTGGTCCGCAAGAGCGACATCGAGTATGTCGCCCACTGGGACGTGCGCGGGCAGGCGCAGGAGATCCAGTTCATGCCTGCGCGCGTGATCCTGCAGGACTTTACGGGCGTCCCCTGCGTCGTCGACCTGGCCGCCATGCGCGATGCGCTGGCGAAAATGGGCAAGGATCCAAGGAAAGCGAATCCCCTGATCCCCGTCGACCTCGTTATCGACCACTCCGTGCAGGTGGACGAATTCGGCACTCCGAAGGCGTTCGAACAGAACGTGCTGCTCGAATACCAGCGCAACAGCGAGCGCTACTCCCTCCTGCGCTGGGCGCAGAAAGCGTTCGCCAACTTCCGCGCCGTGCCTCCCGGCACCGGCATCGTCCACCAGGTGAATCTCGAGTATCTCGCCACCGCCGTCGTCACCCGCGACGGAATGGCCTTCCCTGACACCGTCGTCGGCACGGACTCCCACACCACGATGATCAATGGCCTGGGCGTCGTCGGCTGGGGCGTGGGCGGCATCGAGGCGGAGGCGTGCATGCTTGGTCAGCCGATCTCGATGCTGCTGCCTCCGGTGGTCGGCTTCAAGCTGTACGGGCGCCTGCGCGAGGGCGTCACCGCCACGGACCTTGTGCTCACGGTCACGCAGATGCTCCGCAAGAAGGGCGTCGTCGGCAAGTTCGTCGAATTCTACGGACCCGGCGTGCTGGAACTGCCTCTGGCGGACCGCGCCACGATCGCCAACATGGCCCCCGAGTACGGCGCCACGATCGGCATCTTCCCCGTCGATGCGCAGACGCTCGCCTACCTGCGCATGACGAACCGCCCCAAGGACCTCATCGAGCTGGTGGAAGCCTACTACTCCGAGCAGGGCATGTTCCTGACCAAGGACTCGCCCGAGCCGGAGTTCAGCGACACGATCGAACTGGACCTCGCCTCGGTGGAGCCCTCGATGGCGGGTCCGAAGCGCCCGCAGGACCGCCTCACGCTCTCCGAGGTGAAGGCGAATTTCCTCTCCACGCTCGCGCAGCCGAAGCGTGAAACGCCCGTTGTCAGCGACGGCGCGGTGGTGATCGCCGCCATCACCTCCTGCACGAACACGTCGAATCCGTCCGTCATGCTCGGCGCCGGGATTCTGGCGAAGAAAGCCGTCGAAAAGGGCCTGACCGTGAAGCCGTGGGTGAAGACCTCGCTCGCGCCCGGATCGAAGGTCGTCACCGATTACCTGCGCGAGTCCGGCCTGCTGCACTATCTTGAACAGCTCCGGTTCCACCTGGTCGGCTACGGCTGCACCACCTGCATCGGCAACTCCGGTCCGCTGCCGGAAGACGTGTCGAAAGCCGTCGCCGAGAACAAGCTGGTCGTCGCCAGCGTGCTGAGCGGCAACCGCAACTTCGAAGGGCGCGTGAATCCGCAGGTCCGCGCCAACTACCTGGCTTCGCCTCCGCTCGTGGTCGCCTATGCGCTGGCCGGCCGCATCGACATCGATCTGGTCAACGAGCCCCTCGGCACGGGCAGCGACGGCCAGCCTGTCTACCTGCGCGACATCTGGCCGGCCAGCGAAGAGGTGCTCGACGCCGTGAACCGCTTCGTCCGGCCGGAGATGTTCGAACAGGAATACGGCAAAGTGTTTGAAGGCGACGCCATGTGGCAGAGCGTGAAGACGCCGGAAGGCGACACGTTCGCCTGGGATCCGCAGTCGACCTACATCAAGCACCCGCCGTACTTCGAGTCCATGCGCGATCCGGAGGCGCCGGTGGAGGACATCCGCGGCGCGCGCGTGCTGGCCATGCTCGGCGACTCCATCACCACGGACCACATCTCGCCCGCCGGCAGCATCCCCGTCAACAGCCCCGCCGGCCAGTATCTGATCTCGCGCGGCGTGCAGCCGAAAGACTTCAACAGCTACGGCTCGCGCCGCGGCAACGACGACGTGATGGTGCGCGGCACGCTGGCCAATATCCGCCTGCGCAACGAGCTGGTGCCCGGCGTCGAGGGCGGCTACACCGCGATGGCGCCCGGCGCGGACCCGGTCTTCATCTACGATGCCAGCGTCGAATACCGCCGGCAGGGCGTGCCGCTGATCATCATCGCCGGCAAGGAATACGGCTCGGGCTCCTCGCGCGACTGGGCTGCCAAGGGCGTCGCCCTGCTGGGCGTGAAAGCCGTCATCGCCGAATCGTTCGAGCGCATCCACCGGTCGAACCTGGTGGGCATGGGCGTGCTGCCGCTGGAGTTCATGAACGGGCAGACCCGGCAGTCGCTCGGCCTGACGGGCTTTGAAACCTATTCGATCGAAAATGTTCTGGGCCCCGTGGCCACCGTCCGCGCTGTGGACGCCTCCGGCAACGAGAAGGTGTTCCAGGCCAGGGTCCGCATCGACACGCCGCGCGAGCAGGAATATTTCCGCTCCGGCGGCATCCTGCCCTACGTGCTGCGGCAGCTCGCCCGCGGCTGAGCCGTTCTCCGGGGCCGCTCCCGGCGCCCCGCCGGGAGCGCGCCCGCGCGCTATTCTGAAAGCAGAGACCTTCGCGGGCCATGTTCTTCAGCGAGTTCGAAACGCTCTGGCGCGAGGTGTCGGCGCGGCCCCTGCCGCCTCTGGACAGCCCCGAATTCGGGGCGGGCGGGCCGCTGGACGCCGGGCTGGCGGCGCGCGCGCGCCTGCGGAAGCTGGAACATTTCGGCGGCTTCGTGTTTCCGGTCTCTCCGCTCTACGTCACCTCGGTCTGCAAGGAGCGCTGTACGTACTGCAACTACCGCGCCGGCTCCACCGATCCGGATCTGAAGCGCGTGCGGCTCGGCGACGCCCAGCTGGAGCAGGAAGTCCGTTTCCTTGCCGAGGAGCGCGGCCTGCGCGCGGTCGAGCTGGTCTACGCCTCCGATCCGCAGATCACCGTCGATGACATCTGCCGCCACGTCGAGCTGACGGCGCGGATTCTCTCCCGGCACGGACGCCCCGTGGTGGGCCTCAGCGCGGAGCCTGTTTCGGCGGACGAGTACCGCCGCCTCCGCGACGCCGGCCTAGCTTTTTCCGTCGTCTGGATGGAGACCTACGACCCCGGGCGCTACCGCGAGCTCCATCCCGGGCGGCAGACGAAGACGGACTTCCGCTGGCGGCTGGAGTCGTACGAACGCATGATCGAAGCCGGGCTCGAGGGCATCGGCTACGGCGTGCTCAGCGGTCTCGCCGACTGGCGCCGGGACTGGTCCATGCTGGTCCTGCACCAGCGGTGGCTGCGGAAGCATTACGGGCGGGGGCCGAACATTCTCGGCATTCCGCGGCTGCGCCCGGCGCCCGGCGCTCCGTACGATCCCGGCGGCTGTCTGCCGTCCGACGCCGAGTTCCGCTCGCTCGCCGCCTGGCACAATGCGCTGTTCCCCGACGTGATGCCGTTCGTGTCCACGCGGGAAGAGTTCGAAACCTGCCTGCAGCTGGCTGCGGGAGGCGGATGCCTGTTCACGTTCAACTGCTCGACGGTGCCCGGCGGCTACACGCTGGATCACCGCGGCGCCCAGTTCCGCACCGGCGATTACGACGCGCTCCGCTTCGCGCCCCGGCTCAGAGCCGCCGGGCTGGAGCCGGACTGGGCGTGGCGCGCCGCAACCTGCTATACTAAGGGTGTTTGACTGCGCCCGCCGATGGGCGCGGTGTGTTTGACACCCCGCGCCGGCGATCCGTAGAATAAAGTGTTTGCACCTCGTTGAACGGAGATCGTTTGTCTATGAAGACTGAATTTCCGTCCAAGGGCGAGATCCAGCGCAGCTGGTTCGTCATCGACGCCAGCGGACTCGCTCTGGGACGGGTCGCCAGCCAGGCCGCGAAGATCCTGATGGGCAAGCACAAGCCCATTTACACGCCGTTCCTGGATTGCGGCGACCACGTCATCGTTGTCAATGCGGAAAAAGCCGTTCTGACCGGCAAGAAAGAAGAACAGAAAATCTACCGCCGCCACTCGGGTTATCCCGGCGGGCTGAAGGAAATTCCTGCGGCCAAAATGCGCGCCCAGCGGCCTGTGCGCCTGGTCGAGGAGGCCATCCGCGGCATGCTGCCGAAGACGAAGCTCGGCAAACAGATGTACCGCAAGCTCAAGGTGTATGCGGGCGACCGGCACCCGCACGCCGCACAGAAGCCCCAGGCCATGGCCGTGGCCCTGTAAGACAGGACGGATTTCAAGCGTATGGCACTGCTGCAATATCTTGGCACCGGGCGGCGCAAGCGCGCCGTGGCCCGGGTGTTCCTCCGCCCCGGGACGGGGAAATTCACGGTCAACGACCGGCCTGCGGACGAATATTTCACCACGTTTTCGAGCCGCGCCGTCATCCGCCAGCCTCTGCTTGCGACTGAGACGGCAGACAAGTTCGACGTGCTGGTCACGTGCAACGGCGGCGGGATTACGGGTCAGGCGGAAGCCATCCGCCTCGGCGTTGCCCGCGCGCTGTGCGAGTTCAACGCCGAGCTCCGCGGCAAGCTGAAGAGCGAAGGCTTCCTGACCCGCGACCCGCGCGAGCACGAGCGCAAGAAATACGGCCAGCGCGGCGCGCGCCGGCGCTTCCAGTTCTCGAAGCGCTGAGCCTGCCGGGCTGCCGCCCGCACGGTTCAATCCTGTTTTGGGTCCGCGTGGCGCGGGGCGGCAAATTTCGCTTTGGGCCGCCGCCTGCCGCGCCCCGCGGATCTGGTGTCGACACGCCGGATCCGCCCCCGGCTTTTTTCACGAAGTAAGGAGAAACCTTGCCTTCCATTTCCATGAAAGAATTGCTCGAAGCGGGCGTTCACTTCGGGCACCAGACCAAGCGCTGGAATCCGAAGATGAAAGAGTATATCTTCGGCGAACGCAACGGGATCTACATCATCGATCTCCAGAAGACGCTCAAGCTGTTCAAGGACGCCATGCGCTTCGTCGCCGAGCAGGCGGCGATGGGCAAGACGTTCCTGTTCGTCGGCACCAAGCGGCAGGCTCAGGAGGCCATCCAGGAAGAGGCCGTGCGCTGCGGCATGTTCTACGTGAACAACCGCTGGCTCGGCGGTCTGCTGACCAACTTCGCCACCGTGAAGCAGTCCATCAAGCGGCTGAAAGAGATGGAGGCCATGATCGAAGAGGGCGCCGGCGAGCGCCGCACCAAGAAAGAGATCATCCGCCTCGAGCGCGAGCGCAAGAAGCTTCACGCCAACCTGGCCGGCATCCGCGACATGGAGACCTTGCCGGACGTGCTTTTCGTGATCGATTCCAACAAGGAAGAGATCGCCGTCCGCGAGGCGCGCCGCCTCGGCATCCCGGTCGTCGCCATCGTCGACACCAACTGCGACCCGGAGATGGTGGACTATCCCATCCCCGGCAATGACGACGCCCTGCGCGCCATCCGCCTGTTCTCCTCCAAGATCGCTGATGCCGTGCTGGAGGGCCGCTCCCTGGCCACCGAGCAGGATTTCGCCGCAGTCGACGTGAAAGAGATCGTCCCGGACGACGGCGCCATCGAAGACATGTCGCAGTACGCCCAGTACGTCGATCCGCGCCTGCACGAAGAGGTGCTCACCGAGGGCATCGCCGATCTCGACCTCCCCAGCGTCTCGCTGCCCAAGCATAAAGGCGGCACTCTGGACGAGCCGGCGGAGGAAGCCGGCCAGCCTGCCGTCTAGCGTCAGCCAGGCGGCTCAAGGATCGCTTGTCCCAAGCAGAAGAGGAAAACCATGGCAGAAATCAGCGCGCAACTGGTCAAGCAGCTCCGCGATCTTACGGGCGCCGGCATGATGGAGTGCAAGAAAGCGCTCGTCGAAGCCAACGGAGACTTTGAGGAGGCCCAGGTCATCCTGCGCAAACGCGGCCTCGCTACGGCTGCCAAGAAGGCCTCCCGCTCCGCCCGCGAAGGCCTGATCGGGCTGCACGTCTCTCCCCAGGCCGATTCAGCCGTGCTCGTCGAAGTCAACTGCGAAACCGACTTCGTCGCCAAGACGGACGACTTCCAGAAGCTGGTCGACGAGATTGTCCAGCTCATCGCCGAGAAGCAGCCCGCCACCGTGGACGACCTGAAGAAGCTGCCTTCGAAGTCCGATCCGTCGCTGACGGTCGAGGGCCGGCTGACGGAGCTCATCGCCAAGATCGGCGAGAACATGGGTATCCCCCGCTTCATCGTCTACCGCGCCAAAGGCGTGCTTGGAACTTACGTCCATCCCGGCGCCAAGCTCGTCTCGCTCGTTGACGTCGTCTGCTCGAACCCCGAGACGAAGTCGCGCCCCGAGTTCGCCGAGCTGGTCAACGACCTTGCCATGCAGGTCGCCGCGGCGTCCCCGCAGTTCCTGAGCCGCGCCGACGTCAGCGCCGAGGCGCTTGCGAA
Source organism: Bryobacteraceae bacterium (assembly GCA_026002875.1). Taxonomy (NCBI): domain Bacteria; kingdom Pseudomonadati; phylum Acidobacteriota; class Terriglobia; order Bryobacterales; family Bryobacteraceae; species Bryobacteraceae bacterium. The sequence goes on along the minus strand of BPGE01000001.1, from coordinate 2,991,019 downwards.
AGAGAAAGAAATCCAGCGCGAGCGCGCCCTCGCGGAAGGCAAGCCCGAGAAGATCGTCGACAAGGTCGTCGAAGGCCGGCTCGGCAAGTTCTACTCCGAGGTCTGCCTGCTCGACCAGCCCTTCATCAAGGACGACTCGGTGTCCATCGCGCAGCTGCTCGCCAACAAGGGCAAGGAGCTCGGCGGCGAGATTTCGCTGGCCGCCTTTGTCCGGTATAAAGTAGGCGAGACGGCCCCGGCCGAGGAAGCCGGGGCCGAGTAACCGCCCGGAGGCTCTCCGCGTATGCCCGCCCGCTACAGCCGCATCCTGCTGAAGCTGAGCGGCGAGGTGCTGGCCGGCGGCGCCCCGTTCGGCATCGACCCCGAGCGCACGCGCTCGCTGGCTGAAGAGATCGCCGAAGTCCACCGCGCGGGCGTCGAGATCGGCATTGTCATCGGCGGCGGCAACTTCTTCCGCGGAGCGGCCGCCGCCGCCCGCCACATGGACCGCGTGCAGGCCGACACCATCGGCATGCTCGCCACCATCATCAACTGCCTGGCCATGCAGGACGCGCTGGAGAAACAGGGCGTCCCCACGCGCGTGATGACGGCCATCCACATGAACCAGGTGGCCGAGCCTTACATCCGCCGCCGCGCTCTCCGCCATCTCGAAAAGGGCCGCATCGTCCTGTTCGGCGGCGGCACTTCCAACCCCTTCTTCTCCACCGACTCCGCCGGCAGCCTGCGCGCGCTCGAAATCGGCGCCCAGGTGCTGGCCAAGGCGACCAGCGTCGACGGCGTCTATGACAAGGATCCGCGCCGGCACCCCGACGCCGTCCGGTTCGACCGCGTCTCCTATGACGAGGTCCTCGCCCGCAACCTCGCAGTGATGGACGCCTCCGCCGTGGCCATGTGCCGCGACAACGGGCTTCCCATCATCGTCTTCAACCTCACCGAACGGGGCAATATAATGCGAATGTCGATGGGCGAGCCCGTCGGCACGCTGATTGGAAACGCGCTATGAAATCAGGACAACCGAACACCGCTCCTTCCGGAGCCTTCCAGACCGTCAAGGACGTCGAGAACTCCGCCCGGGCCAAGATGGAGAAGGTCATCGCCGATCTCCAGCACGAGATGGCTTCCATCCGGACAGGGCGGGCCTCGATCAATCTCTTTGATGGCATCCAGGTGGAGGCGTACGGTTCGCAGATGCCCATCAACCATCTGGCCACGCTCCACGTGCCGGAACCCAGCATGGTGACCATCCAGCCGTACGACGTCAGCCAGATCGGCGCCATCGAGAAGGCCATCCGCGCCTCCGACCTCGGCCTCAACCCTTCCAACGACGGCAAGATCATCCGCGTGCCCATTCCGGCGCTGACCGAAGAGCGCCGCAAGGAACTGGTCAAGCACCTGCATCACGTGGCCGAGGAGCACCGCGTCGCCGTGCGCAACATCCGGCGCGACGCCAACGAAGCGGTCAAGAAGCTGTTCAAGGACAAGCTGATCAGCGAGGACGACGAGCGCCGCGCCCTCGAAGAGATCCAGAAGATGACGGACTCCTACATCGGGAAGATCGACCAGCTTTCCAAAGTGAAGGAGAAAGACATCCTGGAAGTGAAATAATCCGCCGTTTCTGTCTCAAACAAATCAGGGCCTTTCCGTGCGGAGGGCCCTGATTTGTTTTTCAGTGGCGCGCCGCCGGGCCGCGCAGCGCCCGGCCCCTGCGCTCGCCTGTCATCCTTCCCGCCGCCAGCGCCGGCGTTCCGTTCACCCACACCGCTTCCACTCCTTCCGCATACTGGTGCGGATTGCTGAATTCCGCCCGGTCCCGCACCTTGTCCGGATCGAACAGCACCAGGTCGGCCTGCATCCCCGGGCGGATCAGCCCGCGGTCCCACAATCCCATCCGCTGCGCGGGCAGTCCCGCCATCTTCCAGACAGCCTCCTCCAGCCTCAGCAGCCCGCGTTCGCGCACATACCGCCCGAGGACGCGCGCAAACGTCCCGTAATTGCGCGGATGCGGCGCGCCTTCGCCCGGCGCCACCACGCCTCCATCGCTGGCCACCATCGTCCACCGGTAGGACAGCACGCGTTCGACGTCTTCCTCGCTGATTGCGTGGTAGACGGCGGAGCATCCGCCCTTCCGCTGAATCTCGATCGCCAGATCCGCGGCATTCTCCGGCGTCGCTTCCAGTTTCCGCGCCCGCAGGACATCCGCCAGCGATTGGCCGGCCAGCGAGGCGTCAAAGCCGCAGGAGGCGAGCACGATGTTGGCCGGATCCCCGCCGCCGCGGTCTTCCAGAATGCGCCGCACGATCTCGGCGCGGATCTTTTTCCGCGACTCCGGCGCCGCCAGCCGTTCTTCAAAAGCCTGCGCGCCTCCGGAAAGCGCCCACTGCGGGAACAGCGCCGCCGTTCCCGTGCTCGATGCCGTGTAGGGATAGGCGTCCACCGTGACGTCGACGCCCCTGGTCCGCGCTTCCTCGATCAGCCGCAGCGTCTCGCGGCTCCGGCCCCAGTTCGCTTTCCCGATGATCTTGTGATGCGTCACCTGCGTCGGCAGCCCGCCGTCCTCGCCGATGCGGATGGTCTCGGCCACGCTCTCCAGAACGCCGGCCGCTTCGTCGCGCATATGAGAAATGTGCATCCCGCCCAGCGCCGCCGCCGTGCGCGCCAGTTCGGCCACCTCCTCCGTCCGGGCATAATTGCCGGGCACGTAGAAAAGTCCGGTGGAAAGGCCGAACGCGCCCTCGAGCATCGCTTCCCGCAGCAGAGCCTTCATCCGCTCCATTTCCTGCTGGCCCGGCGCGCGCATCTCCGTGCCCATCACCTGCCGCCGGATCGTTCCATGGCCGGCGAAAAAACCGATGTTCACGGCAGGCTTCAGCCGGTCCATTTCATCGAGAACCGCACGCAGCGGCAGCGGGGAGCTGCCGTCCTGCCCCTCGAACACGGTGGTCACGCCCTGCCGGATCAGGTTCTCCGCATCCGGGTGACGGCGCAATCCGGCCAGCGCATGGCTGTGCGCGTCGATGAACCCCGGCGCCAGAACCAGCCCGCGCGCCTCCACAACCCGCCTGGCCTGCGCCCCGTCCAGTTTTCCCACGGCTGCGATGCGCTCTCCCGCAATGGCGACATCCGCGCGGAACCAGGGCGCCCCGGTTCCGTCCACGACACGCGCCCCGCGGATCACCACGTCGTACGGCTGGCCGCACAAAGGCATCAGGCCCAGGCCCAGCGCCAGCGCAACAACCCTCTGCATCACCCGTATTCTAACGAGAGGGACAGCCTGAATTGAGCCCTCTGTCACTTCCGCGCCGGGACGGACCGCATCGTCCCCCGTTCGATGTCTGCAGCAGGACGCGAGCTCCGGCGCAACTCACCGAGAAACAAGGCCGCCGTTCCCCCGCAAACGGTCGCCCGGAACAGCCCAGTTCTGACTGGAGCGCGTATCGGCCAGGCGTGCTGACCGCGCAGAGGGCATGGCAAGCAGCTCGCGATGACGGCGGGATGGTCGAGAAACAGAGTGTTTACAGCCGGTCGCCGGGTTTGAAGCGAGTTCGGGAAATCCGGCGGGCGTTCACACCGGCGGGGACATGCCGCTGCCTCGCATGGCGCGAGGGACAGAGGGCTCCATTCAGGCTGCCCCTGTTTGCCCAGCCTTCACGCAGGGAATGTTCAACTGTGTCGGAACGGCCCACCACCCGGGCAGGGAAGACTCAGCCCTCTTTGCGCGGCGACTGGCCCAGCATCGAAAATAAGAGCCCCAGAATCATCAGCCCCGTGATGATCGCACCGATCCACATGGCAACCCCCACTTCGTCTCAATCACCTTACACTGCACTTGACGTGCCAAACCGGCTTCCGGTGTCACAAATTTCTCGGGGCGCCCCGCACGCTGGAGCGCCGGACGTCCCCTGCAGAGCAAACGGGATTCGGCTTCCGGGGCTTACGCTCCTGACGCGGAATTTTTGGGAGGTCTCTCCGGGGTTGGGGTTTAGAGCGAGGGCGCCGGTTCCAGCTGCCTCCGGCGCCTGCAATCGGCTCTCTTCCGGTAAATGCTTCCGGAAGCTTTTACCACCCGCTGACAGGCTGGCCTGCGCCGCCCCCGGTTTGCAGTCTGGTTGCTGACGGAAAGGACGGCCGCCCCGGAAGGACACGAACGCGGGCTCCGGCGCCGGACCGCATGGTGCATTCCGCACCCGGGAGCGCCCGTTGTCCTGCAGGCTCGGCCGCTGAGCTGTTCCAGCGCGGTCCGCGCGGTCCTAGGCTCCCGTCCTTGGCCGGTATCCAGGCCGCGCACTGACGCGGTATTTCTTCGCGATGTCCGACTTCACTTCCACGGTGATCCGGCGGAACCCCTCGTTCGGATTCGGCGCGGGGTAGTACGTCACCGTGTATGAATTGCCCAGGTCTTCGCGGATCGCCTCAAACGCTTCCACCTGCTTCTGCCACGTGCGGGCGAAGAAGCTCTTCCCGCCTGTCCGCGAGGCAAGCCGGCGGAAGACGCCCGTCGAGATCGGATCCTTGTTCGAATCGCTGGTCGAAATCACGTAAATCGGAATTCCCTCGTCTTCCGCCACGGCCCGCACGTCGTCCGGCGCCACCATGGACGCCGAGTCCGGTCCGTTCGAGAAAACGATCACCACCTTCCGCCCCGGCACCTTGGCCGCATCCCGCAGCGTCAGCAGCAGCGCGTTGTACAGCGCCGCCTCGTCGCCCGCGACAGCCTTCCGCAGCCCCTGAAGGGCCTCGTTGCGGTCCCGGGTCAGCCCCGCCGCCCGCGTCAGGTTGCGGGAGAACGTGTAAACGGCCACGGAATCCGCGCGGTCCAGGCCGCGGAGGAAGTCCGCAATCGCATCGGAGGCGTAGACGAACCCGCGGTACATGTAATTCGACGTGTCGAACAGGATGAACACGTTCGTGCCCACGAAAGCGTCCGTCGCGATGCCTCCCCGCTCCGGATCCGCCTGAGCGGTGATCAGCGGCCTCGTCGTCCCGTCATCCAGAACCTGGAGAGGAGGCTTGTTGCCCTCCGCAAACGTGTTGATCCGCTGCGGAATCCCGTCCTCCAGAATCCGGAAATCCTCTGGCTTCAGACCGTTGACATACCGCCCCTTCGAGTCTGTCACCGTGAAGCTCAGCACCACCATGTCGACCTTCACCCGGAAAGTCGGCCGCTCCTGATCCTGTCCAGACAGCCGCGGCAGCCAGAGAAGCGGCGCTGCCCTGAGCCCCCGGCTCAGCAGCTTTCTTCTTTCCGGATTCATCAGGTCCCCTTTCATCGCTTGCGCTCCTTCCGGTTAGAATCCCGCCCCTGCTTCCATTGCCTGCGTGCGCCGCGCATCGGCGCGCGCCTGTTCAGCGACCTTGCGCATCGCCCGCAGCAGCGCCGGCCAGTCCTCCAGGTGCGTGGCGAAGATCGCCTCCACGGTTTTCACCGTCCACTCCGGCAGCATGATGTTCAGCTGCGCCGGCCGCAGTCCCAGCTCGTCCGCCAGAGCCGCGAAGAACAGATTGTGCGACTCCCAGCTCTCGGCCAGAATCCGGCTGGAATATCCCATCAACGTCGGGAACGTCCGCAACTGCAGCAGCTCCGGATGGTGCGAGCTTGCCAGTGTCGGCTTCGGAGTCCCGAACAGTTCGGAAACCGCCTTCGGGTTGCACTGCTCTGGCAGGGATGCTGACATCAGCCGGATCTTTTCGGCGAATCCCGAGCTCGTCTGCCACCGCTGCGCCACGGCGCGCGCGCCCAGAGCGTAGAGCTCGGAGGGCATGATGTGGTCGAACGCCTCCGCCACTCTGCCCGCCGCCAGCAGGCGCGAGACGATCTCCACCCGCGCCGGCGGCGCCAGCCGCTCCAGCTCGTGCATCGCGGCTTCCCTCAGATCCGCCCGCAGCGCCGACTCCGCCACCACGGTCTCCGCCAGCCGCAGATGCAGCCCCACATAATGCAGTTGCTGCGGAGTCGCACGCCAGAAGCGCGGCAGCCGCGCGCTCACCAGAAGCTGCGGCACCAGGTCGCCCCAGATCAGCGCCTGCTCCCGCGACGGAATCAGAAAGTTCTGTTCCGCCTCGGCCAGCGCGTAGGGCAGGTTCGCCAGCGACCCCACCAGCCTCCCTCCCGCGCTCGACGGCCAGCCCATCCCCAGCACCTCGGTCGCCTTCCACGTCTGGTTCGACCCCTGGATGCCGATGAAATCGTGGCTGCGCGCAAACAGCGGATTCGTGTAAATCAGCTGCGCTCCCGGCGGAGCGTAGTGAATGTACAGCAGCCCCACCAGCGTGTCCCGCAGCAGCGGCGCCAGCAGCCCGCGCGCTTCTTTCAGCCGTTCGGCGTTGCCTTCCGCCTTGGCCACGACGGCGCGCAGGTTCAGCTTGCGCTGCATGTCAATATGCCTCTCGCTGTAATAGCCGAACGCCATCGAGTTGCGTTCCGCCGTGGTCAGCGACGCCTTTGGCAGATTCAGATCGCTGACGCGCGCCGCCAGGCGGTTCAGCAGCTGCGCGTTCAGCGGCTCGCCCTTCGACAGCGCCTCCAGATGATCGTCCAGATCAAAGAGCAGCTTCAGCGAGACCAGCCGCTGCGCCTCGAACGCCCGCAGCATCTCCCCCAGCAGGGCCTGGTGCGTCTCTTCATCGGAGGGCTGCAAAGCTCCCGCCAGCAGGTCCAGCATCCGGTCCTGCGGATTGGAAAGATCCTCGACCCCCGCCGCCTTCAGCAACTCCGTCACGCCCGCGCGCCCGGCGTCGAACAGCACCTGCGTGCTGTTCACCGTCTGGAACGGCTTGATCACCGCCGCCAGCGTCTCGTCCGCCTTCTCCTCGGGGATCAGTTTCTGCCGCACCAGCACCTGCCACAGCCCGGCCAGGGCCTGAATCATCCCCGCCGTGTTCGCTTTCAGTTCGTTGTTCCCCGTCCGGCTCACCTTCTCCGCCGCGTCGAGGAACAGCAGGATCGTCGAGTCCTTCAGCGCCCCCGTCTCGCTGAACAGCGGATATTGCGCCCCGTACGCCTTCCACCGGAACGCCAGCTCCTGCACCGTCGCCGGCTCCATCGGTTTCGGCCGCTTCCTCTCCAGATCGCTCACGGCCAGAAAGATCCTCAGAGGCTCGTTCTCCACCGCCTTCCGCGACAGGCCGAATAGCGCCTCGATCAGATCCTCCGGCTCCTTCCAGCTCGCCGCCGCCCGCGTCAGCTTGCCGTCGTATTTGCCGCTCGGGTGCTCGGTGAACAGCCGCTTCCAGACATCGAGGCCTCCGGGGATCACAGGACGTCCGCCCTCCACGCGCAGCCGCGTCGTCAGCAGCATCAGATCGGTGTTGGACCGGAACACCGGCCGCGCAGGCCCGGGGCTCGTCACACGCCCGCGCAGCGCCGCATAGAACCGCTTCAGCCGCGCCGGCTCCGTCAGGTATTCCAGCGTCGGTCCTTCGATCCGCGACAGCGCATCGAAATAGCTCGCCAGCCACCCGTCGTCCTTCGCCACCAGCTTGTCGAGGAACTCCACCCCCGCATCCGGCGATGCGCCCACCAGCTCTTCCCACGCCTTCGCCGCCCGAGCCCCGCCCGGCACGACGACCTTGCCGCCGCGGATCTGGAACATCCCGCCGAAAAAGTCGAACACGTGCGCGAACGCCCGCACGCGCGTCACGGGCAGCGCCTTGCGGATCTCTTCCGCCGTGGCCGGGTCCAGCTTCGCCAGCCCCAGATACAGCCGGCACAGCGACGGGTCGTTCAGAAACATGTCGATGAACTCTCCCGACTGTTTCTCCCGCGCCGACAGCCAGTATTCCGCCGAGTACATCACGGGAATCACCGCCGGCTTGTAGTCGTACACGAAGGGCCGATTGGTCCTCAGCGCCTGCTCCAGCTCTGCCAGCGGGAAACCCGAATCCATCGATAGAAAAGCCCGCGTCGCGTTCACCGTCTCCAGCACCAGGTCCCCGCCGCAGCCGCCGCGCATGCGGAATCCCAGCACGCGCAGCAGCTCTCCCGTCTGCGCCGACTCGCAGGCGTCGATGCGGATCACTCGCTGCTCTCCGGCCAGCTTCTCCAGCTCGCGCGCCTGGTTCAGATACCGCACCACCAGCTTCAGGTACTCCGTCTGTTCCAGACCCTGGTTCCCTCCCAGCGCCTGATAGCCGTTGGTGACCACATTGCGCGCCAGCGCCAGCAGAATCTCCTGCGGCGGCATCTCCGGCGAAAACGCCGCCATCCGCGCAAAACTCTCCAGCGGTCCCGGGATCGTCACCGTGCCCATCGGCAGCCCGGCCATCGGCGCCCCTGATGCCAGCTCCCAGCCGCTGCCCCCGGCCCGCCGCCACTGCTCCAGAGCCTGCCGCGCTTCCTCGGTCTTCCCTTGCAGGAGCCGCAGAACGACAATCCGCGCCCGGGCTCGCCGCTTCTCTTCACTGCCTTCCGCAGCCGCCGCCTCCACGCGCCCGTACGCGGCCAGCGCCTCCGGATCCCGCCGCTCATCGAGAAATGCGGCCCACAGGCCCAGGATCTGCACGTCGCGCGGCGACCGCTTCACCGCGCTCTCCAGCAGCTGCCGCGCCTCGCCGCTCTGTCCCTGCAGCTCCAGCTCTCTCACCTGCCGCGCCAGTTCGTCCGATCCCCACGCCGGAACGAGCGCTGCGGCCAGGACACCCCAAACCAGCCAGTTCGTTTTCATGGAGCACCTCGCAAGATCCCAGCCTTGATGCTGCCGCGCTGGATTTGGTGCATTAATGTATCACAAATCCCGCGCCCGCAGCCAAAGAGCACCGCCGGATCCGCCGGTCCCGGCTATGTCAATGAATGCCTCAGCCCGCCGCCGGATGCAAGGGGTTGCGGAAGTCCTATCCTGTCATTGGAGGACTGTTTCATCCCATGCACAAATCCCTGCTGATGCTTCTCCTGCTCGCGGCCGCGCCTGTTCCCGCCGCCGAACACACCATCGCCGTCGTCGGCCTCGTCCACTCCCACGTCTGGGGCCACCTCGGCAAGATGGTCCAGGGAAAGCCCGCGCGTCTCGTCGGCGTCGCCGAAACTGCGCCCGAACTCATCGCCGAGGCCGAAAAACGCGGCGTCCCCAAAGACCTGATCCACTCCGACTGGCGCAGGATGATCGACACGGTGAAGCCCGCAATCGTCTGGGCCTTCGTCGAAAACAACCGCCACCTCGAGATCGTCGAGTATTGCGCGCCCCGCAAGATCCACGTGATGTTCGAAAAGCCGCTCGCCTCCACCTATAAAGATTCGGTCGCCATCCGGAACATCGCGCGAAAATACGGCATTTATGTTTTATGCAACTACCAGATGGCCTGGTGGCCCGCTTCCTACGCCATCCGTGATGCCGTCGCCGCCGGCCAGATCGGCGAAGTCTGGCGCCTTCGCGGCATCGTCGGCCACGGCGGTCCCGGCGGCCCCGCCGGCCTCAACAAATACTTCTTCGAGTGGCTCACCGACCCGGTGAAGAACGGCGCCGGCGCCCTGGTCGACTTCGGCTGCTACAACGCTCTCTGGAGCCTCATGTACCTCGGCCGCCCGTCCACCGTGTACGCCGTCGCCCACCGCCTCCGTCCCGACGAGTTTCCGAAAGTGGAGGATACCTCCCTCCTCGTCCTCTCCTACCCGAAGGGCGTGGCTGTCCTTGAAGCCTCCTGGGATCTGCCCCGCAGCTTCCAGGACCTCGAACTGTTCGGCCGCAAGGGCAGCCTCTACATGACCAGCCGCTCCGTCGAACTCCGCCAGGGCAGGGAACCGGCCCGAGAAATCCCCGCCCCCCCGCTCGCCCCGGAAAAGGCCGAGCCCATCGCCTACATGATCCGCTGCATCGAATCGAAAACCGAGCCCGAAGGCATGACTTCGCTCGACCTCAACGTCGGTGTCATGGAGATCATCGACGCCGCCAAAGAGAGCATCCGCACCGGCCGCGCCGTCGCCCTGAAATAAAAAGGGGACAGGAACACAATTCCCCTTTTTCCGCGCTCCTGCCGGCACGCGAGCAGGCGCGGCGCCGCCAGAACTCCTTGCCTGAAGGGGGCCCGGGGCGCAGGCGGGCCGCCGCCCCGGCGCCGCCAGTGCGGCCGAGCGGACTGCCCCTCCTGGCAAGCTGCCTGGTTCCGGGCTGCGGCTGAACGCCGTTTGAGCGGCGGGCGCGCCGTGGCCCGGCTCTCCCGGCAATGCTGGCGCTGCGCCCGGCGGATCCGTGTTCCCGGTCGCGGCCGGCCGCGGCCCTGCCGCACCCGCCTGTTTTCTGTCACCGCCGCCCTCCGGGTTGCGTCTCAATGGATGGAACGCTTTGCATCCGGCTTATCATGAAAGAGTTGGCCGCATGAAACCCGGCTTCTGGCTCGCCTGTTTCCTGCTCGTGGCGCCCCTGCCGGCGTCCGATCTCGCCCGGGCCCGCGTGCACTTCGAGCGCGCCGAATACCGGGAGGCCGTCTCCCTGCTCAAAGCCTCCCCGGAGGCGGGCGGCGCAGAAGCCCTCTTCCTGCTCGGCCGCGCGTACTACCAGCTCGGGGACTACAAAAAGGCCGTCGACTCGCTGGAAAAGGCTGCTGAGGCGCGCCCTTCGGATTCCGGCATCTGGCTGTGGCTCGGCCGCGCATGGGGCCGGCGCGCCGAAACCTCCAACATGCTCGTCGCCCCATCCTACGCCTCCAAAGCCCGCCAGTGCTTCGAGAAAGCCGTCGCGCTCGACCCGAAGAACAAAGAGGCGTTGAACGATCTCTTCTCTTACTACCTCGAAGCCCCGGGCTTCCTCGGCGGCGGCATGGACAAGGCGCAGTCGCTCGTCGACAGGATCCGCGCCCTCGATCCTGCCGAAGCTGAATACGCTCTCGCCCAGATCGCCGAGAAGAAGAAGCTCTACGACAGCGCCGAAGCCCATCTGAAGCGCGCCGTCGAACTGGCCCCCAGACAGGTTGGCCGTGTCATCGATCTCGCCCGCTTCCTCGCGCGCCGCGGCCGCCTCCCGGAGGCGGACCGCGTTCTCGATCAGGCCGAGCAGATCGCCCCCGGCTCTCCCAAAGTCCTGTTCGCCCGCGCCGAGCTCTACATCCAGACCGGCCGCAACCCCCAGCAGGCGCGCCGCCTGCTCGAGCAGTACCTGCAGTCCCCCCTCACTCCCGACGACCCGCCCCGCGAAGAGGCCCTGCGGCTTCTCGAACGGATCCGCGGCTAGGTCCGCCCGATGCCCCCGCTCTACCTCCTGCGCGAGTGCCTCCGCTTCGCCTTCCAGGCGCTTCACGCCAACAAGGTCCGCACCGCCCTCACCGCCCTCGGCCTCGTCATCGGCAACGCCAGCGTCATCCTCGTCGTCACCATCTCGCTCACCAGCCGCGACATCATCCTCGACAAGATCCGCGGCATCGGCTCCAACCTCGTCATGGCGTATTACGACGCCGGCGGACAGGACGCCGCCCGCGCCGCCGCCGACTTCGTCAAGCTCGCCGACGTCGAAGCCGTCCGCTCGCGCCTCGCGGACCGCATCGTCGCCGCCTCCGCCGTCCTCAACTCCACCGACACCGTCATCGTCGACGGCCGCCCCCTCGACGTCCGCATCATCGGCACCGACGAATACTACCCCCAGGTGCGCAACCTCCAGCTCATCGCCGGCCGCTTCCTCGACCCCTCCGACGTTGCCCTTCGCCAGAAAGTGGCCATGCTCGACGACAAGCTCGCCCGCACGCTGTTCGGCGGTCCCGCCCCGGCTGTCGGCCACATCGTCAAGATCCGCTCTCTCGAATTCACCATCATCGGCGTTTTCCGCGAGCGCACCTCCACCTTCGGCCAGTCCGAACTCGGCGACCACGGCGCCGCTCTCATCCCCTACCCGGTCCAGCGCTACTTCGTCGAAATCGAGCGCGTCGACCCCATGTACGTCCAGGTCCGCTACGCCGAAGACGTCCCCGCCGTCACCCGCGAAGTCGCCGACATCCTCTCCTCCCGCCACCGCCCCGGCGCCCGCTACACCGTCCAGAACCTCTCCGCCATCCTCGACGCCGCCGCCGCCATCGCCGCCATCCTCACCGTCGTTCTCATCCTGATCTCCGCCATCGCGCTCGTCATCTCCGGCATCGGCATCATGAACATCATGCTCGTCACCGTCACCGAGCGCACCCGCGAAATCGGCATCCGCATGTCGCTCGGCGCCTCCCGCCGCGTCATCCTCCTTCAGTTCCTCCTCGAGGCGCTCCTCATCAGCACCGGCGGCGGCGTCATCGGCATCCTGCTCGGCGTCAGCCTCCCCGTGATCGCAAACTCGCTGCAGACCGAGGTCTACGTCCCGGTCTCGAAACTCTCGATCCTCGTCGCCTTTCTCGTTTCCGCCGCCGTCGGCATCGGCTTCGGACTCCTGCCCGCCAACCGCGCCGCCCGCCTCAACCCGACCGAAGCCCTCCGCTACGAGTGAAGCCCCTTCACGACCATCTCCACCCCTCCCGCACCCGCACCGTGTAGCGTTTCTTCTCGTCCCGCGGATCCCACGCCTCCACCCTCAGCCTGTGGAAACGCCGGTCGGGCTTCGCCCGCGACTCGTACTCCAGCCGGTACTGACTGTCCAGCATCGTGAACACCGTCCGCGCAATGTCCCGGTACGCCGTCTCGAACCGCGGGAAGAACGCCTGCCCGCCCGTTTTCTTCGCCAGCATGTTCAGGAACGCCTCCGCCTGCAGCAGGTTCATCCGCGACATCGCGTCCATGTACGGCTCGTACTGCCCGCGCAGCAGCGTTCCCGCCCCCAGCACGAAAATGTTCAGCTCCGCCGCCTCCGCCTTCCTCTGCACGTCCCCCATCGTCTGCCGGCTCAGCGTGTTCAGCCCGGATCCGATCAGCGTGATGACTTTCCGCCCGGGAAGGAATTCCAGCTTTTCCAGCATCTCGAAGACTGCGTCGTACGTGTTGACTTCCCCCCAGAACGGCTGTCCCAGTTCCTGGAAAGACGCCAGAATTTCTCCCTTCATCCGGGTGAAATCCCTGACGATCTGCAGCTCCTGCGAGTATGTCGCCAGCGAGTACCAGTTCCCTTCCGGCGCCGCATCCATCAGTTCGCGGGCTGCCACAAGAATATCGTTCAGGTACAGCCCCGAAGCCTGGCTGTATTCCGCCAGCACCGTCATCAGCACCGGCTTTTCCGGCTCCAGCAGCCGGAACGGCACGGGTTGCCCGTCTTCGTACACCCGGAACTGCCCCTCGCCCAGGCCCGTGATCAGGCGGTCGCCCTCCTCCACCGTGAAATACAGCGATCTCCGGCCCAGCGTCTGCGCCCGGGCCCATGGCAGCAGCGGCAGCGCTCCTAGCGCCTGCCGGAGGAAACGGCGGCGGGTTCCGGACATAGCTTTTCGATTGGATCTCCCGGCTTGAACTCGATCTTCTCCGGAGCGGGGCACCCCTGCACCGGCGCCAGCAGGCTGGGCCGGTCCTTCTCTTCCTGCTCCGCCTGCTCGGTCACCTTCTTCAGCTCCCGCTTCATTTCGTCGAATCCGGTGCTGTTCACCACCAGGCCTTCCTTCGGCGGCAGGTACATGATTTCCCTCTTGCTCTGCACCATCCGGGCGTAAAAAGGCGGATGCGTCCGGAACCAGCTCAGCCCGTTCACATACCCTTCCCGCGTCGCCATTTTGTCGAAAAAGTGGATAAATCCATTCGGATCAAATCCGGCATTCCAGGCATATTGCACGCCCAGCTGGTCCGCCTCCAGCTCCATTTCCCGGCTCACGCCCAGCAGATCCAGGCTCAGCACCAGCCCCAGCCCGTAAAACCCGTACTGCAGGGCATAATACGTGCCGATCGTCGCCGCCCCGCCCGTCAGGATCAGCGCCGCCACCTGCGCCGCCTGATAGATGATCGAGGAGATCGTCGCCCGCTTCATCAGCCGGTGCCCGTGCCTTCCGGTCACGTGCGCGATCTCGTGCGCGATCACGCCCGCCAGCTGCGCCTCGTTCTCCGCCGCCTCCAGCAGCCCCCGCTGAATGAACAGGAATCCTCCCGGCAGCGCAAACGCGTTCACCTCCTTCGAATTCAGCACCGTGATGTACAGCGGCACGCGCATGTCGGAGTGCTTCGCCACCCGCTGCGCCAGGTTCGTCACGTACTTCTTCACTACCGGGTTGTCCACTTCGGGCGGCATCAGCCCTGCCATCTTCATCTCCCGGACCGTCTCCTGCCCGATCTTGATGTCCTTTTCCTGGTCCGGCACCAGCTCGCGGAAGCCGATGTCTTTCACGTCCCCCCATTTCCGGTTCACATGACGCCCGGCGGCGATCTCCTCGCGGATCTTCTTCAGCTCCTCCGGCCACTTTTCGATCAGCTCCAGCTTCGCCTTGCGGTTCTCGTACGCCACCGGAATCGCATGCTCCGCCAGCACCCGCGCCTGCGACTCCAGCGCCCGCAGATTCTGGATCCGGCAGTGCCTCTGCTTGCGCTCCGTATCGTCGATGCGCGCAGTCGCCGCCCGCAGCGACTCCTGCTCCTTTCTCAGATCCTTCGCATGATCCTCCGCCCGCCGCCTGAACTCCGCCGTGCAGTTCTTCTGGCGGTTCTCGAGGATCTCCCGCATCGCCTCGATCTGCGCCCGGCTGAACTCCAGCCGCACCGCCTCTTCAAACAGGTCGTTGTACGACTTCTGCAGCGCCTCGTCGAACGCCTTCCGCACCTCGGGCGCCAGCGGCGCGGGCGCCCGCTGCGCCGCCGCGGGTCCGGCACTCAAACTGATGCAGAGTAGAATCGCCATCCCTTCCCGCAGCCGGTTTGCCTTCTCCATCTGCGTCTTGCCTCCTGTCCCGGGCTTCCATCCGTGTATTCTACCGGCATCTCCCGCCGCGTCCAAGCGCCCGGCGCTTCCTCCGCAGGCTACCCTGTGTATGTCAGCCATGCGGACCCTACTCGCCTTCCTCGTTTGTCTTTCGCCTTCTCTGGCCGAACCCCGCGTGCTCACTCTGAAGCAGGCGGTCGAGCTCGCCTCGCGCCAGAGCCCCGAGGTCGTTCTCGCCCGCCTGGACGAACAGCGCGCCGCGCTCGAAGTCCAGGCCGTGCGCGAACCCCTCCTGCCGCGCGTCTTCACCGGAAGCGGACTCGCCTATTCCAGCGGCATGCCCATGTCCATCGAAGGTGCCACCCCCGCCGTCGTCCAGGCCAAAGGCGTCCGCACCCTCTGGAACCGGCCCCAGGGCTACCAGGTCGCCTCCGCCCGCGAAACCGCCCGCGCCGCCACCGCCGCCTCCGCCGTCGTCCGCGAAGACGCCACCCTCCGCGTCGCCGCGCTGTTCCTCGATCTCGAACGCCTCGCCCGCCAGTCGGAAGCCGCCCGGCGCCAGCTCGAACACGCGCAGCGCATTGAAGCCGCCACCCGCCTCCGCGCCGGGGAAGGCCGCGAAACCCCCATCGAAGCCCGCCGCGCCGCGCTCGAAACCGCCCGCGCCCGCCTCCGCCTCCAGCAGCTCGACTCGCAGCGCAAGGCCGCTTCCCTCGCCCTCGCCTCCGCCCTCGGACTCGAGCCTGCCGAAGAAATCCTCCCCGCCCCCGAAGACCGCCCGGCTCCCGAAATCCCCCTCGAAGAAGAAGCCTCTGTCGCCGCCGCCCTGCGCGAGGATCCCGAAATCCGCCGCCTCGAAGCCGAAGTCGCCGCCAAAAATCTCCAGGCCCGTTCCTTCCGCGCCATGCGCCTGCCCCGCATCGATCTGGTGGCTCAATACGGCCTGCTGGCCAAGTTCAACAACTACGAGAAATTCTTCAACCGCTTCGAGCGCCACAACGGCCAGCTCGGCGCTTCGATCCAGATCCCGCTCTTCTCCAGCAGCCAGGACGAGGCGCGCGCCGCCCAGGCCGAAATCGAAGCCCGCCGCCTCCAGGCGCAGATCCAGCAGCACCGCCGCCGCGCCGAAACCGAAATCCGCCAGGCCTGGCAGAGACTCCGCGACGCCGAAGCCGCCCGCGAGCTCGCCCGCATGGACCTCGACCTCAGCCGGGAACAGGTCTCCCTCGCCCTCGCCCGCATGGAAGAAGGCCGCGCCTCTCTCCGCGACCTCGAACAGGCCCGCTTCCAGGAACAGGAACGGTGGATTCTGTTTTATAACGCCGTCCACGATCTCGAGCTCGCGCGCCTCGAGCTCCTCCGCCGCACCCACACCCTCGAAGCCGCCCTCCGCTGACCCCCGCGGCTTCCCTCCTGCCCCGCGGTTTGCCGCCGTCCGCCCACGGGCTTGCCCTCGCGCTTGCGCGAGGGCTGCATCCCAACCGTGTTGCCCGAGCCCTCCCCAACGGGCCTCCCCTCGCGCTTGCGCGAGGGCTGCATCCCAACCGTGCCCCAACGGGTTTCCCCTCGCGCTTGCGCGAGGACTGCATCCCAACCGTGTTGCCCGAGCCCTCCCCAACGGATTTCCCCTCGCGCTTGCGCGAGGGCTGCATCCCAACCGTGCCCCAACGGGCCTCCCCTCGCGCTCGCGCGAGGGCTGCATCCCAACCGTGCCCCAACGGGCTTCCCCTCGCGCTTGCGCGAGGGCTGCATCCCAACCGTGCCCCCACGGGTTTCCCCTCGCGCTTGCGCGAAGGCTGCATCCCAACCGTGTTGCCCGAGCCCTCCCCAACGGGCCTCCCCTCGCGCTTGCGCGAGGGCTGCATCCCAACCGTGCCCCAACGGGCCTCCCCTCGCGCTCGCGCGAGGGCTGCATCCCAACCGTGTTGCCCGAGCCCTCCCCAACGGGCCTCCCCTCGCGCTTGCGCGAGGGCTGCATTCCAACCGTGCCCCAACGGGCTTCCCCTCGCGCTCGCGCGAGGGCTGCATCCCAACCGTGTTGCCCGAGCCCTCCCCAACGGGCCTCCCCTCGCGCTTGCGCGAGGGCTGCATCCCAACCGTGCCCCAACGGGCTTCCCCTCGCGCTCGCGCGAGGGCTGCATCCCAACCGTGTTGCCCGAGCCCTCCCCAACGGGCCTCCCCTCGCGCTTGCGCGAGGGCTGCATCCCAACCGTGCCCCAACGGGCTTCCCCTCGCGCTCGCGCGAGGGCTGCATCCCAACCGTGTTGCCCGAGCCCTCCCCAACGGGCTTCCCCTCGCGCTTGCGCGAGGGCTGCATCCCAACCGTGTTGCCCGAGCCCTCCCCAACGGGCTTCCCCTCGCGCTCGCGCGAGGGCTGCATCCCAACCGTGTTGCCCGAGCCCTCCCCAACGGGCTTCCCCTCGCGCTCGCGCGAGGGCTGCATCCCAACCGTGCCCCAACGGGCTTCCCCTCGCGCTCGCGCGAGGGCTGCATCCCAACCGTGCCCCCACGGGTTTCCCCTCGCGCTTGCGCGAGGGCTGCATCCCAACCGTGTTGCCCGAGCCCTCCCCAACGGGCCTCCCCTCGCGCTTGCGCGAGGGCTGCATCCCAACCGTGCCCCAACGGGCTTCCCCTCGCGCTCGCGCGAGGGCTGCATCCCAACCGTGCCCCCTGCCTCCAGGACCGCTCCCGTACCGGATCCCATCTCACAACGATGACCCCGCCCCGCTATCCTAGGAAAGCCCATGCCCCGCAAACCCCTCCTCGCCGGCGGCATCATGTCCGGCACTTCGCTCGACGGCATCGACGCCGTCCTCGTCGAACTCTCCGGCGCCCGCGTTCAGACGCTCGCCTTCCACACCGTCCCGTACCCCGCGACTCTGCGCGAAGCCCTGCTTGCCGTCTCGAACACGGACACCCACACCCGCGACATCGCCCGCCTCCATTTCCTTCTCCCCGAGCTCTACGCCGAGGCTTTCCTCGAAGCCTGCCGCAAAGCCCGCGTCAAACCCTCTCAGGTCGCCGTCCTCGGCTGCCACGGCCAGACCATCTATCACGAGGGCCGCCCCGCGTCCTTTCTTGGCCGCCGCATCGCCTCCACCCTCCAGATCGGCGACGGCAGCGTTCTCGCCGCCCGCACCGGCGTGCCTGTGGTCTGCGACTTCCGCCCCGCCGACATCGCCGCCGGCGGTCAGGGCGCGCCGCTCGTTCCTTACGTTGATTACCTCCTGTTCAAAGACCCCAGACTCCGCCGCGTCGCGCTCAACATTGGAGGCATCGCCAATGTCACCTGCCTCCCTCCGGCCTGCAAACCGGAAGAAGTTCTCGCCTTCGACACCGGCCCCGGCAACATGGTCATCGATCAGCTCATGGCGCACTTCACCGCCGGCCGCCGCACTTTGGACCGCGACGGCGCTTTCGCCGCCTCGGGCCAGGTCTGCCCCTCCGTCGTCCAGCAGCTTCTCGAAGACGAATATTTCCGCCTCAGGCCGCCCAAGTCCTGCGGCCGCGAGCAGTTCGGCGCCGCTTTCGTCCAGCGTCTGCTGGAATTCCGCCTCAGCCCCGAAGATACCGTCGCCACCGCAACCTACTTCACTGCCGCCGCCATTGCGGAAGGCCTCGCCCGCTTCGCCGGCGCCGAAGACAATCCCCCGGACCAGATCATCGTCAGCGGCGGCGGCGTCCACAACAAGACGCTTCTCAGATTTCTCCGCGCCGAACTGCCCGATTCCGACGTCGCCCGCAGCGAAGTCTTCGGCATCGACCCCGACGCCAAGGAGGCCATCGCCTTCGCCATTCTCGCCCGCGAAACCCTCGAAGGCCGTCCGGCCAACCTGCCCTCGGCCACCGGCGCCCGCCGCCCCGCCGTCCTCGGCAAGCTCTGCCTGCCCTGAGATTCCCTTTGCCGGCGGCCGCAGCGGATAAAATCAGATTTCGGCCCTTTTGTTTCATGCCCTCGCGCCGCGAGTTCCTCCTCTCCGCCGCTGCCGGCCTTGCGCCGTCGTCCGCGCCGCGCCCGGACCCAGCCTTCCGCCTCTGGTTCGACGAGCCCGCCGCCCACTGGAACGAGGCCCTTCCCGTCGGCAACGGCCGCCTCGGCGCCATGGTCTTCGGCGGCGTCGATGAAGAGCTCCTCCAGATCAACGACGACACCCTCGTCTCCGGCGCCCCGGGCATCGACGACCTTCCTCTCGACGTCACCCGCCGCCTCGGCGAGGTCGTCTCGCTGCTGAAAAACCGGCAGTATGCCGAAGCCTCTGAAATCATCACCCGCAACTGGACCGGCCGCTCCTGGCAGTGCTATCAGCCTGCCGGCGACGCCCTCTTCACCGTCTCCGGTGCCGGTCCGGCTCTCCAGTACGAGCGCGAGCTCGACCTGAACACCGCCCTCGCACGCACCCGCTACCAGCGGGGCGAAACCATATTCACGCGGGAATGTTTCGCCTCATTCCCGCACAAGGTTCTCGTTGTCCGCTTCCTGTCTTCTACCTTTGCCGGCCTCTCTCTCCGCGCCCGCCTCCGCAGCCCCCATCCAACCGCCCGCGTCGAGCCCCTCGGCCGCACCGCGCTCCGTCTCCGCGGCCGCGTCCCCGGCTTCATCCTCCGCCGCACTCTCGACTGGGTCGAAAAGCGCGGCGAACAGTGGAAATACCCCGAACTCTGGCTCGCCGACGGCACGCGCCGTCCCGGCGCCGCACAGGTTCTCTATGAAGGCGAAGCCGGCTCCCGCGGCGTCCGGTTCGAACTCCGCCTCGCCCTGCTTTTCCACAACGGCATGGCGGGCGTTGAAAAAGACGCGCTCGCCGTCGACGGCGCTTCGGAAGCCGTTTTCGTTATCGGTTCCTGGTCTTCGGTCCGCAACAACGACCTCGACGCCGAGATGCGCGAAGCCCTCCGCTGCTCCTACGACACTCTCGTCCACCGCCACGCCGAGGACTACCAGCGTCTCTTCCGCCGCTCGACCGTCAGTTTCGGCGCCACGCCCCAGTCCGATCTGCCCACCGATGAGCGCATCGAGAAGTTCTCCTCCGGCAGCGATCCCGCCCTGCCCGCCCTCTATGTTCATTACGCCCGCTACCTCATGATCTCCGGCTCGCGTCCCGGCTCGGAACCGCTCAATCTCCAGGGCATCTGGAACGCGGAAATCATTCCTCCATGGGCCAGCGGGTACACGCTCAACATCAATGCGGAAATGAATTACTGGCCCGCCACTGCCGGCAACCTGCTCGAGTGCGCCGAGCCGCTTGTGCGCATGATCGAGGAACTCAGCGTCTCCGGCGCCCGCGTCGCCCGCTCCATGTACTCGCGCCCCGGCTGGGTCGCCCACCACAACACCACCCTCTGGCGCGGCGCCTTCCCCGTCGACAACGACGCCATGCCCTCCTTCTGGCCCATGGCCGCGCCCTGGCTCTGCCGCCACCTCTGGGAACAGTTCGAATTCACGCTGGACAGGCAATTCCTCGCCAGAATCTATCCGGTCATGAAAGGGGCGGCCGAGTTTCTTCTGGCCTGGTTGGCGGAAAATGACGAGGGATTTCTTGTCACGCCGGCCGGGAATTCTCCCGAAAATCTCTTCGTCTACACCGATCAGAAAGGCCGGAAACAGGTTGCCGGTGTCTGCATGGCCCCGACGATGGACATC
The DNA here is from genome assembly GCA_026002875.1 of Bryobacteraceae bacterium. Taxonomy (NCBI): domain Bacteria; kingdom Pseudomonadati; phylum Acidobacteriota; class Terriglobia; order Bryobacterales; family Bryobacteraceae; species Bryobacteraceae bacterium. The sequence goes on along the minus strand of BPGE01000001.1, from coordinate 2,970,652 downwards.
GCGCTCGCCCGCGATCTCTTCGCCAACTGCATCGCCGCGGCGGAGGTCCTCGGCCTCGATGAAGAGTTCCGGGCTCGCCTCGCCGCCGCCCGCTCCCGCCTCCTGCCGTACCGCATCGGCGCGCGCGGCCAGGTCCAGGAGTGGCCGGAAGATTTCGAAGAACGCGACCCCCAGCACCGGCATCTCTCGCACCTCTATCCCCTCCATCCGGGCGCCGAGTGGACGCCGGACGAAACGCCCGAGTGGTGCGCCGCCGCCCGCCGTTCCCTCGAACTCCGCGGCGACGGCGGCACGGGCTGGTCCCGCGCCTGGAAGGTCTGCCTCTGGGCGCGCCTCCACGACGGCGAACGCGCATGGCGGCTCCTCGCCCGCCTCTTCGAGCCCGCCCGCACCGCTCCCGGCCAGTACCGCAGCGGCGGCGTCATGCCCAACCTCCTCTGTTCCCATCCGCCCTTCCAGATCGACGGCAACTTCGGCGGCGCCGCCGGCATTCTCGAAATGCTCCTGCAGTCCCGCTTCCGCGCCGTTGCAGGTCCTTCCGCTCCCTCTGCGCCGCCTCCTCCGCCCCTCCCTCTCATCCATCTCCTGCCCGCCCTGCCTTCCGCCTTGCCCTCGGGCGAGGCCCACGGCCTGCTGGCCCGCGGCGGCTTTGAAGTCGACATCTTCTGGCGCGACGGCCGCCTCGCGGAAGCCCGAATCCGCTCCTCGGCGCCGCGCTCATGCCTCGTCCGCTACAACGGCCGCACCATCGAAGTGCAGGCTCCCGCCACCCTCTCCGCCGCCAGCTTCGCCTGACTTCTCCCCTCTTGCCGCCGCCTCCCCGGAAGCCTCACAATAGCAGAGGCAACCGTCAGAGGAGCGCTCCGCCTTGCTGAAATCTCTCGCCGAATATGAAGAGCTTGCCCGCCAGGCCCACGGCCACCTCTGCGCCGGTCAGATCCTCGGCATCCGCATGGCCCTCCACGGCCTGGCCCTCCTGGGCTTGGACGACCCCAAAGGCGTCCACCGCAAACGCCTCGTTACCTTCGTCGAAATCGACCGCTGCGCCACCGACGCCATCGGCGTCGTCACCGGCTGCCGGCTCGGAAAACGCGCCCTCAAATTCCTCGACTACGGCAAAATGGCGGCCACCTTTTGCGATCTCGAAACCGGAAAGGCCGTCCGCGTTTCCGCTCTCGAATCCAGCAAAGAGCGCGCCGCCGAGCTCTTCCCGCACCTCGAGAAACCCTCCCTCCAGCAGATGGAAGCCTACCGCGTCCTGCCGCCTGAAGAGCTCTTCTCCGTCCAGTGGGTCGATGTCCGCATCCTTCCCCAGGACCTGCCCGGCTTCAAAGGTCCGCGCGTCTTCTGCTCCGCCTGCGGCGAGCGCATCAACTTCGGCCGCGAGGTCCTCCGGGACGGCCGCACCCTCTGCCGGCCGTGCGCCGGCGACCGCTACTATGATCCGCTGCCACATCACTGACCGCCGCGCCGCCGGCGGCATCGAATCTCTTCTTTCCATCATCGAGCGCAACGCCCGCTCCGGCATCGAGTGGATCCAGATCCGCGAGAAAGACCTCGATGCCCGCTCCCTCGCCGCCCTCGTCGAACAGGCTCTTCTCCGCGCCGGCCGCACCAGAATCCTCGTCAACTCCCGCGCCGATGTCGCCCTCGCCTGCGGCGCCGCCGGGCTCCACCTGCCCGCGGATGCGCCTCCCCCTTCCGTCTGGCGCCCCATCTGCCCGCCCGGCTTCCTCATCGGCGTCTCCTGCCACGGCATCGATGACCTGATCGAAGCCGAACGGCGCGGCGCCGATTACGCCTTCTTCTCCCCCGTCTTCCGCCCGCTGTCGAAAGACGACCCCCGCCCGGTCCACGGACTCGAAGGGCTCCGCCGCGCCTGCTCCGCCGTCCGCATCCCCGTGCTCGCCCTCGGCGGCATCACCCCGGAAAACGCCCCGCTGTGCCTCGCCGCCGGCGCCGCCGGCGTCGCCGGCATCACCCTGTTTCAGTCATCTCAAACAGCGATTCAAACGATCGTTTGAATCAAACGTTGGTATGAGTTCCATGCACGTCAACCGCTTTTCAGGACGAACGGAAAACTACCTCAAAGGCCGGCCGCCCTACCCTGAAGCCGTCGTCGATGAACTCGAGCGCCACGGACTTGCCCCCGGCGCTCTCGCAGCCGACATCGGCGCCGGCACGGGCGCAGCGGCGCTGCTCTTCCTCCGCCGCGGCTACCGTGTCATCGCCATCGAGCCCAATGACGAGATGCGCGCCGCCGCGCTCGCCTCGGGCGTCGACGTCCGCCCCGGCACGGGCGAAGATACCGGCCTTCCGGATTCATCCGTCGATCTCGTTCTCTGCGCCCAGGCCTTCCACTGGATGGACCAGCCCCGCGCCTGGGCGGAGTTCAACCGCATCGCCCGCCCCGGCGGCTTCATCGCCCTGCTGTGGAACAACCGCGTCCGCTCGGGTTCGCCGTTCCTCGAGGAACTCGAGGCCCTTCTGCACCGCCACGCCGTCGAGGACATGGCCTGGGCCGAGCGCATGGAGAAACGCCGCTGGCCCGGCATGCAGGAAGCCGTGTTCCCCAACGTCCACCGCGTCGGCCTCGAAGCGTTTCTCGCCCGCATCTCCTCGCTCTCGTGGATGCCCCGTCCCGGCGCGCCCGGCCACGCCGAAATGGCCGCCGAGCTCCAGGCTCTCTTCGAAAAACACAACTCCGGCGGCTTCGTCGAAATGCCCCACGAGTGCGTCCTGTACTGGACCCGCCGCGCCTGACTGCTCAGGCGCGCCTCTGCGGAAACAGCCTCGCGGCGTTCTCCGCCAGCAGCAGCCGGGCTGTTTCCACGGCCTCCGCCCGCGTGCACCAGCCTCGCGCCACTTTCTCCGCCAGAACTTCCGCAATGCCCCGCCGCGCCATCCGCGCGTGCGCGTACGTCAGCTCGGCGTAGCGGTAATCGCCCCCGAAGCCGAGAATCTTGTTCGCCGGCACGGTCTCCAGCATCTCGTCCAACGTCCGCCGCGCTCCCGCCGGGCTCAACACCCACATCCAGCAGAAGTCCGCCGTGACGTTGGGAAACATCTTGGCCAGCGCCGTCACTTCGCCGGTCCACGGCCAGCCCGTATGGAACAGATCGAACGTCACCCGCGGGTACCGGATGAACAGCGGATTGAGCAGCCCCGGCCGCGTATGGCCGATCATTCCGCGGTTGCCTGCCAGCGTGCCCGTGTGCACCTGCACCGGCAGCCCGCGCTCGGACGCCAGACCCAGCGCGTGATGGAACATGTGGTCCGAAAGACGCCTCGGCGGCTCGGCCTGCGGCGTCTTCATCGCCAGATCAAAGTCCGCCTGCGCCGCGCTCTCGTCCTCCATTGCGAATTCCAGCGGACGCGAATACGCCAGCGTCGTCTTGATCGCCACGAGCCCCGCCTCGAGCGACTGCTCGAGCCGCTTCTCCATCGCCCTCTTGAGATCCGCGACGCCGTGGATCGCCACCCCCGTCACTTCTTCCATCCGCCGCACGTCCGATGCCTGCCGTACGGAGCAGAACCAGTCCAGCTTCCGCGCCAGCGCGAAATAGCGGGGATCCGGACGCACGGGCTCGCCGCGCCAGTAGTCGTCGAGCACGGCGTAGCGGATGCGGGCCATCTTCTTCAGCACCCGCTCGTACAGGCCAGGCCGGTTCGCCGCCGCAATCCGCTCGTTCAGCAGCGGCAGGGTCCTCGCGCTCAGGTCGTCCACGCCGTAGATGTCGCGGATGGCGATCCGCACCGCCTGTCCGTATCCCGTGCCGCGCACGTGGCGCCACCACGGCTCGAGATCTTCCCACGACTTCGGCTCTCCCTTCAGGCCGGCGCTGCGCAGATCGTCGGCCGCGTAGTGGCTCAGCAGCGTGAACGCGTCCGCCTTCAGCGCGTACCGCTCTTCCTCGTTCAGCAGATGTTCGTGCGAGGAAACGATTTCCAGCGCTTCTGTTTCTTCGAGAATCGCCTGCGCCGCCGCCGGCAACGCCGCGGAAACGGTGAAAAACTCGCGCCGCCTCACGGCACGAGTATAGGCGATGCGCTCAGCCCGCCGCGCGGTCCGGGCGCCATTCCGGGCGGCACATCTTTTCCAGGTATTCCGCCGGCAGACGCCAGTAGTGCGGACACTCGGCGTCCGGCAGGTCGTACCGCAGCAGGCTGTTGGCCAGGATCTCTTCCGTCAGCGGCTTCACGTCCACCTGCCGCGGCTCCTGCTGCTGGAAATCGAACCGCTTCTTGAGCTGCTGCATGTAGTTCAGGTAATGCCGCTGCCAGCTCTCCGTCGATTGCAGCGGCGGTACCAGCACGCGCACGCGCCTCTGCCCTCTCAGCCGGAACGCCGCCGCCGCCACAGCCGGAATCTGGTCGGTGTCGCCGCTCAACACGTACGCCGTGTCGAAGTTGCCCGCCATGCCGTCGAGCAGCATCTCCACGGCGATGTTCACGTCCGTCTCTTTTTCCTCCCGCAACGTGTTCGCCCCGGTGCGGTAGTAGCCGAACACGGGCTTCAGTCCCGGAATCGTCGTTGCCGCGCGCAGCCACAGCCTGTAGCGCTCGTGCTCGTCGCGGGTTGCTTCCACCCCTTCGGTGACTGGCGCGGTGAAATAGCGGATCAGCGCGAGCCGCGTCTCCGCCTCGAGGAAATGCCGCTCGATCAGCGCGCGGAAGTCGCACCACACGAGCCCCGACAGCGAAAACCCGCGCTTCTCCTTCTCCGGCTTGAAGTGGTTGCGGACGCCGTAATAGAAGTTGAAGCCGTCGACGTACAGCGCCGCACGCCGCATCGCCGCCTCACCCCGCCGTCATCGTCTCCGCATTCCACGTGCAGATGCGGCTCTCGTAATAACTCGTGTTGCACAGCAGCGCCGGACCGGCGGCGCGGAAGCCGAACACGGCGTCCTCGAAATGCGGCTTGCGCGTGCGCACCGCCTGGATGAAATTCGCCATGTGGCGCCGGTGCGCGTCTTCGCCGGAGACGAACCGCGTCTCGCCCGCCGCGTCGAGCGTCTGCGCGGTCACCTTCACCGGCGGATAATTCTTGCGGTACTCGCGCACGTACTGCTCCTGCACCGCCTTCGGGAACGTGTCGATGATGTAGCCCGGCTCGCGCTCCTTCGGATGCCGCGCCAGCGTCACCGTGCGCACGTCCGTCGTCAGCGTCCCCTCGTTGCCGATGAAACGGAACCCGAAATCCTCCTGCGGCTTCGAGCTCTTGAAATTCACCCGCAGCAGGAACGTGAACTCGGGATGCCTGTCGCTCTTCGGATAATCGATCACGGCGTACTGCGCATCGGGGGATTCACGCCCGTCCCGCCAGTAGCGGATGCCGCCCGTCGAGTAGATCCGAGCCGGTCCCAGCGCGCCGGTCGCCGTGTGCAGCCCCGTGAGGAGGTGCACGTACAGGTCGCCCGCGATCGCCGTCCCGTAATCGAGATAATTCCGCCACCGGAACAGCCGGATCGGCTCGAACGGACGCTTGGGCGCATGCCCGAGAAAACGGTCCCAATCAATATTCACTGGCGAAGCGTCGGGCGGAATCGAATACTGCCACGCGCCCATCGCCGTGTTGCGGTCGAGCCACGCCTCCACCATGTTCAGCTCGCCGATGGCGCCCGAGCGGATCAGCTCGCCGATCTTGTGGAAGCTGAGCGCCGAGGCATACTGGCTGCCCACCATGAAAATCCGCCCGCTCTTCCGGTGGGCTTCGATCACCTGCTTGCCTTCCTCGATCTTCTGCACCATCGGCTTCTCGCAGTAAACGTCCTTGCCCGCCTCGAGCGCGTCGATCGAGATCCGCGCGTGCCAGTGATCGGGCGTGGCGATGATCACCGCGTCCACGTCCTTCCGCGCCAGCACTTCGCGGTAATCGCGCGTCGTGAAGATGCCCGGATACGTCTCTTGCATCTTCTTGAGGCGCGAATCGTAGACGTCCGCCGCCGCCACCACGCGCACGCCTTCGTTCAGCAGCGCATCGCGCACGTCGCCCTGGCCCATGCCGCCGGAGCCGATCAATGCAATCTGGATCGTGTCGTTCGCCGCGTATGCCATGGCCGCCTCCTCAGGACTTCACCGTCATCTTTTCCGGATCCCAGTGCACCGTCTTGCCGCCGAAGTAGCTCGTGTTGCTGAGCACGGCGGGCGCGGCGGCGCGGAAGCCGAACACCGCGTCTTCCACCAGCGGCTTGCGCGTGCGCACAGCTTCGAAGAAATTCACGTGGTGCTCGTACTGGTCGCTGTAGCCGCGCGGGGGCAGCCAGCGCTCTTCTTTCGCGGCGTCCATGTTCGCCGTCGTCGCCTCGCGCGGCGGATACTTCTTCCGGTGCTCGGCCAGGATCTTCTTCTGCGTCTCGCTGTCGAACGCGCCTGCGCTGGTGCCCGGATCGCGCTCGGGCGGCGGCTGAATCAGCGTCACGCCGCGGTCGATCACCAGAATGCCCTCGCTGCCCGTGAAACGGAAGCCGGAATTCTCGCCCGCGCCGTTGGCGAAATTCACCCGCAGCGCGAGATTGAACGCCGGATGCGTTTTGGCTTTCTCGTAGTCGTACAGCCCGACCATCACGTCGGGCACGTCGCGCCCGTCCTTCCAGTAGCGCAGCCCGCCCGCGGCGAAGATCCGCACGGGACCGATCGAATCAAGCACGAAGTGCAGCCCGCTGAACAGGTGGACGAACAGGTCGCCCGCCACGCCCGTGCCGTAGTCCTGGTAATTCCGCCAGCGGAACACGCGCACCGCGTCAAACGGCCGTTTGGGAGCGTGTCCGAGGAAACGGTCCCAGTCGACCGTCTGCGGCGAAGCGTCCGGCGGAATCGGATACTGCCACGCGCCGAGCGACGAGTTGCGGTCCCACCACGCCTCCACCATGTTCAGCTCGCCGATCGCGCCCGCCAGATAGAGCTCGCGCGCCTTTGCGTACACGGCGCTTGACACCCGCTGGCTGCCCACCTGCACGATGCGCTTCGTCCGCCGCGCCGTGTCGATCAGCGGCAGGCCTTCTTCCACGCGCTGGATCATCGGCTTCTGGATGTAGACGTCCTTGCCCGCCTCCATCGCGTCGATGGCCATGCGCGCATGCCAGTGATCGGGCGTGGCGATGATCACCGCGTCGATGTCCTTGCGCGCGATCACCTCGCGGTAGTCGCGCGTGACGAAAATGTCCTTGCCCCAAACCTCCTGCGCCCGCGTCAGCCGCCCCTGGTAGATGTCGCATACCGCGACGAGCTTCGTGCCCGGCACGCTGACGGCGGTCTGCGTGTCGCCGTAGCCCATGATGCCCAGGCCGATCGTGGCAAACTGAATACGGTCGTTCGGAGACCGGCCGCCCTGCTGCGACGCCGCGGCAGGCAGGGCCGATGCGGTGACAGCCGTGGTCTTCAGAAAATGACGCCGCGTGGATGGCATGACTCCATTCTAGCGGCGGCTGTGCACGGGTGATTTCATGCCGGCTTTCCGCAGGAGCGAGTGGATCTGCCTCGCCTACTTCGCGTACACGGCTCTCGTGGCTGCGCTGCGGCCCGTGGATGCGCCGGTGCGTTGGCAAGTCTGGACTGCCGATCTGGCCGTATGCGCCGCGCTGGGGTTTCTCGCTTCGCCCCGCGCCGCGCAGAGCCGGACGCTACGCGTCCTTCGGGACTGGTTTCCGCTGGCGCTCATTCTGCTCGCCTACCGCCAGATGGGCTGGATGGCGCTGCCGCACGAAAACCGGAATTTCGAGAACCGCTGGATCGGGCTGGACCGCGCGCTGCTGCACGATTGGGGACTGAAACGCGCCATCGAATCCCTCGGACCGCTGCTGCCCAACCTGCTCGAGCTTTCCTACCTGCTCGTCTACGTCATGCCGGTGCTGGCTGTAGCCGTGTTTTATGCGCGCAGCGGGCGCGAGCGCCTGGACGGAGCGTACTGGATCATTCTTTCCGCGACTCTGACAACCTACGCACTCTATCCGTATTTCCCCAGCGAGCCGCCGCGCACGGTGTTTCCGCAGGAGGATCTGCCGGTGATGAGCGCGCTGCGCGCGGTCAACCTGAAAATCGTGGGTGCATACGGCATTCACATGAGCGTGTTTCCCAGCGGCCACGCGGCGGCGGCGTTCTCCTGCGCGTTCGCCGTGCGGCGCCTGTTGCCTGACTACCGCTGGACCGGACGCGCGTTTCTCGTGCTTGCCGTGCTCATCGCCACCGCCACCGTGTACGGCCGCTACCACTTCGCCATCGACACGATCGCCGGCTTCGGCATGGCGCTCGCGGCGCTTCCCCTGCACAGAGCCGTGTTTGTCCGGCGGTAGCCGCACCTCCGGCCCGGCGCCGCGCCGCCCGCGGTCCGAAGGGCCGGATCGGTCGGAGAAACAGGTTTCAGTCCCGGGCGAGCGCCAGCGCTTTGTCCAGCAGATCCGCGCCCCGCACCAGCGCGCCCGCGCCGAACCGCTTCCGCACCGCGTCCAGCACCGCCGCCGCGCGCCGGCGCCGCTCGCGCTCCTCTGCGTTCATCTCGAACAGCGCCAGCTGCGTTCCGGGCTGGTAGACGCGCCCGGCGCGCAGTGTCATGGCGCGGATGCGGACGCGGCGCGTCCAGGCGCCCTCGAGCATCGCGGGCAGGCGCGGCAGTGCGTCGTCCTCCGTGCAGGAGGGCTCGGGCAGGTCCAGCGAATACCGCGATTCGGCGCGGTCCGTATAGCGCAGCTCGAGCGTCAGCCGCCGCACCTCGACGCCCGCGGCGCGCACCCGGGCCATCACCCGCTCCAGCATCCCGCGCAGCGCGGCCAGCAGCAGCGGCTCCTGCCAGGCGTCTTCGGGAAATTCGATCCGCTCGGCCCAGCCTTCCTCAGGGCTCTTGCGGCGCGCGCCCACGGGCTCGTCGGCGACGCCCTGCGCCTGCCGGATCAGCGGCAGGGCGCGGCGGCCGAGCACGGCCCCCAGGGCATCCACGGGCATCTGCGCCACCTGGCCGATGCGGTGAATGCCGGCCAGTTCGAGCGCCTCCAGCGCCTCGCGGTTCAGACCCGGCAGCGCCGACACGGGCAGCGGCGCCAGAAAAGCGCGCTCGTGCCCCGGCGGCACGGCGATGCGGCCGCCCGGTTTGCCCGCCCGCGCCGCGAGCCGCGAAACCAGCTTGCTGGAGGCGAGCCCCGTCGAGATGGACACGCGCAGCCATTGCCGCACGGTCTGCTGGATTTTTTCCATCACGGCGCCCGGTCCCCGCGCGTGCACGCGCTCGGTTCCTGTCAGGTCGAGCCACGCGGCGCCCACCGACGCCGGCTCGACCAGCGGCGTCGTTTCCTGGCAGAGCCAGAGAATCTCGTCAAAGAAGCGTTCGTACAGCTCGAAATGCGCCGGGACGACCACCAGGTCCGGCACGGCGCGGCGGGCGCGCCCGACGGGCCATCCGGGGCGGATGCCGAACCGCCTTGCCTCGGGGCTCGCCGACAGCACCACGCCCCGCCGCTCGCCTCCGACCACCACGGCGCGCCCGCGCAGGCGCCGGTCGGCCGCCTGTTCGATCGAGGCGAAGAAGCGGTCGCCGTCCCAGTGGGCAATGGCGCGGGCCGTCACATCTACAGTGTAAAAGGTTACACCATCTGGCGCCAGCCGGAAGATCGTGCCGCGCGCCTGCGCGGCCGGAAGGCTGCCCCGCGGGAACGCCTGCCGCGGGGCAGCGCCGGGATTCCGATCCGGATCAGAAGTTGAACCGGCCGCCGATGACGATGATGCGGTTGCCGCTGGCGGAGGTGATGCGGCCGAAGTTCAGGTCGTTGATGTTGAGGTTGGGGTTGCCCCACTGCGGGGAGTTGGTCGCGTTCTCGAAGATGGCGTTGAACTGAATGTTCATCTGTTCGGTGAGGCGCACGGTCTTGATGACGTTGGCGTCGAAGCGGAACGTCATCGGGCCGTAGAGGAAGCGCTGGTTCATCGTGCCGAGCGTGCCGGGGGCGGGATTGCTGAACAGCAGCGGGCCGGTCTCGCTGCCCACGCGGATGGCGCGCAGGGTGGCGCGGTTGCGCACGCCCGCCACGGGGATCGTGTCGTTGATCGGGTCGAACGTCTGGACGAGGTTCGGGAAGAAGATCACGCCCTGGCCCGTGCGCGTCGGCTTGCCGAGGTGGCGCTTGACGTCGCCGTGGCTGACGGCCGTGTTGTCGTCATAGTTGTTGAACGTGAGGGCGCCGCCCGCGAACACGCCGAGCGGGTCGCCGGAGAAGATGTTGAAGATGCTGCCCACCTGCCAGCCGCCGATGATGTGCTTCCACCAGCGGTTGCCGCCGGCCCAGCGCCTGCCGGGGCCGAAGGGCAGGTCGTAAATGACATTGGAACGCATCACATGGTGCACGGACAGCGCCAGCAGGCGTTTGTCGAGCCGGCGGTTGCGCTGCGTGCGGAAGCTGTCGACCTGCTCCTGCCCGTCGCCGTCCTCGTCGCCGATGCCTTTGGCGAAGGTGTAGTTCCACTGCACGCTGAGATCGCGGGCGCGGTGCAGGTATTCGATCTGGAGCGAGTGGTAGGTGGAGTTCGACAGGTTGCCGAACAGGCGGGCGCTGGCGAACTGCGGATTGGCGCTGACGAAGTTCTCGGGCAGGCCGCCGTTGCGGAGGAGGCCGCCGTTGACGCCCGTGAGATAGTTGTTGTTGCTCAGGAACGAGGCCAGCGTGCCGACGCTGCCGGAGGCGAAATAGCCCTGCGTGGTGGTGTTGATGTCGCGCAGCACCTGCGAGCCGGTGAGCGTCGTGCCGTTGACGACGCCGCGGCCGGGCACGTTGAGGCCGCGCAGCATCTGATCAAACAGCGGCGCGTTGCCGCCGTTGCGGGTGATCATGAAGGCCTCGAGGATGCCGTTTTCGAAGATGTTGTGCTCGTTGACATCGGCGCCGCGCAGCAGGCGGGTGCCCTTGCTGGCGACATAGGCGACGCTCACCGTCCCATTGCGGCCGATCGAACGGTAAATGCCCGCGTTGTAGTTGTGCACATGCGGGATGCGCAGGCCGGTATCGTAGGTGCGCACGGTCTGCGTGCGGTCCGTGAAGGGGATGCGGGACAAAGGCGCGCCGCTCGGCTGCAGCGGGAGTTGCGCGTTGGCCAGTTCCAGCTTGTTGGCGCTGAGGAAATTGATCACCTGCCGCAGCCCGGGCTGATCGCCGCTGACGACGTCCAGCAGGCGCAGGGAGAGACGTTCGTAAGCCACGGAGTAGCCGGCGCGGAACACCGTGCGGTTCCTGCCGAACCAGGGGATGTTCCACGCGAGCCCGATGGCGGGGCTCCAGTTGTTCCAGTCGTTGTTATAGACGCGCTGGCCGGGGTTGGAGGTTTTCGGGCCCACCAGAATGACGTCCGTCATCTGGCCGCGGTTGGCGCCGGGCTGGAACAGATCGCTCCAGGTGGTGCCGGAGATTCCGAAGATGGATTGCGAGCCGCCGGCGAGCGCCGCGGTCTTGCCGTTGATGTCATAGGGCACGCCGTAGAACTCGTAGCGGATGCCGAGATTCAGCGTGAGGGACTGGTTCACCTTCCAGTCGTCCTGGAAGAAGAGCGCGAACTCGCGCTCGCGCCAGGTGCGCTGCTTGACCTCGCCGGGGAGGAAGACAGGATTCCTGCCGCCGGGCGAGTTCATCGCCTGCTGCAGTTGCGAGAGGCTGCCGTTGAGGTCGTTCAGAACATTCTGCGCGAAAGTCTGGTTGGCGCCGATGCCGGGCACGGCGCCCATGTTGGCCACCGGCACGCCGCCCGCGCCGATGATGGCCCGGGGCAGGACGGTGAAGGAATTGAACCCGTTTGTGGAGACGGACCAGAACTGGCCGCCGAACTTGTAATTGTGGCGGCCGCGGATCATCGACACTTTGTTGAACAACTGGTAATTGGGAGAAATTCGGCCCTGCGGATCATTCGAGATGTTGACGGGATCGGTGATCGTGACGAAATCCACGGCGAACGGCGTGGCGCCGGCTTTCGGCAGGATGGAGGGGTCGACTTCCCAGGGCGAGAAGAAGCGGTACAGCGGTCGCAAAGCGCCGGCGCGGAATTCGTTCACCGTCGATGACGACAGCGTCGAGGTCAAAGTGAGCTGATACAGGTAATCTCTCTGGCGCACGGAGCCGCCCGTGACTGCCGGGAACGGCTGCGCCATGAAGCCGTTGATGTCGTCGCTCCGCTCGCTGGAGAACGAGAAGCTCAGCCGGTGCCGGTCCGACAGAAGGTGGTCGAATTTCACGTTGAAGTTGTTCTCGTCGAAGCGGTAGGGGCGCTGCCAGGTGTAGCCCGCCGTGTTCAGGCCGTCGCCGGCACGGTAGTTGTTGGGCAGCGGCATGGCGTCGATGTAGCGTTTGACCAGCCCGGTGGAATCCATTCCCGGCCGCGCCGGATCGACCTGGAAGATGTTAAATGTGGTCAGAGCCGCGCCGGTGGGGCTGACAGGATTGCCGTTCTCGTCCACCGTGGGACGGGAGGCGTTCAGGTTGCCGTTCTGAACGCCGGGGAAAAACCGGAATAATCCCTGCCGCATCGGAGCCGTCCACACCGTTGCGGTGACCGTATCGCGCTGCCGGATTTTCTGTCCTTCATACAGGAAATGGAAGAACGTCCGGTTGCGGATCACAGGGCCGCCGACGCGTCCGCCGAACTGGTTGCGGATCAGGTTTTCGCGGGGGCTGACCGGCGCGCCCGTGCGCGGGTCGCGCCCGTTCGCGTTGTTGAACCAGGTGTTGGCGTTCAGCGCCGTATTGCGGTGGAAGTTGAACAGCGAGCCGTGGAACTCGTTCGTGCCGGAGCGGGTGATCATCTGCACGTTGCCTGAGCCGCGGCCGAGCTCTGCGTCGACGGGCTGGGTGACCACGCGGAATTCCGCCACGCGGTCCACGCTGGCGAAGATGGTGGAGCTGACGCCGACGTTGATCCGCGCGTCCTGGACGTTGATGCCGTCCATCTGGATGTTGAGATTGCCGCGGCGCGTGCCGTTGAAATTCGATCCCAGAGTTCCCGCCATTGTTGTCGTCAGGTTGAGCACGTTGCGGGAGCTGACGGGCAGGTCCAGCACCTTCCGCTCCGTGATGACGCCCGACATGCTGGCAGTGACGTAGGAGACAGGGTTGTCAGCGTCAGCCGAGACTTCCACGATTTCCGTGGTGGCGCCGAGCTCGAGGCGAAGATCGATGTTGACGCGGGCTCCGACTTCCAGCCGGATGCCGCCGAGCGTCAGCCTGCGGAAACCCTGCTTTTCCGCCTCCAGCCGGTACTCTCCCGCCGGCAGCGTGGGAAAGCTGTATGCTCCGACGTCGTTGGACATGGTGCGGAAGGCGACGCCAGTCCGCGCGTTCGTGATCACGATGGAAACTCCAGGCACGCTGGCGCCCGTCGGATCGACCGCCGTTCCGGAAACGGAAGCGTCCGTCGACTGCGCGATGACCGTCAATGCCCCAGCGATCAGACAGGCGAGAAACCGTGCAATCAATGGCATGCAGAACTCCTGATCCTTGTGTTGAGAAGAGTCAAGCCGTGGAGCGTGGCGAGTCCGGGCCATACCCCTGATACGAGATGGCTGCCGACGAGGCAGCTAATGTGGACAGAATATAGTGCAGAAAGACCGGATTCCGCAAGGGGATATCCGGGCGTTGTTCCTTCTTCTGCGGAACGTCTCTTCGTGATCCGGCCTCAGATCCGGACGGGCGCAGGACCGGCTGCCGCTGCGGGCCTTACTCCATTCCCGGCAGCGCGGGAAGCCTGGCGGATTCGTCTTCCAGAATCAGCACCCAATCCTGGCCGCGGCCGCGCGTGGGCGGCGTATAGGTCTGGAAGCCCTGATTGTCGGTGCGGTGCACGAGGTGCGCGACGCCATAGCGCGGGTCGTACCAGATTTCTTTCAGCCGCTTCGCAGGCAGGCGGCTTTTTTCGATTGTGACCGGTTCGCCGAACGGGCTGTACACGATGACGAACGATCCGTCCGAGGCGCGGGCGGCGCGAATTTTTGCTCCGCCTGTCAGGGGAGCGTTCAGCACCAGCGTCTGGTCGGAAACGAGCTTCGCGAACGAGCGCGATTCGAACAGCCTGCGCACGTGGCCCATCTGAAACGCGCCCGGGTGGTCCAGGGCTTCACGCCACGGAACCGAGGGCCACAGGATCGGCTTCCGTCCCGGCTGCCACATCTGCCACACGCTGTTGTGACCGTACGTGTGGCCGCAGGCGCCGGCGAGGATCGCCCAATACGCCGCCTGGCGCACGTCGAAATCGTCGAAACGGTCCAGCCGGCTGTAGTTGGCCATGTAGAAGCCGACAGGGATCAGTTCATAGCGCGGCTCGCCATCGAGCGTGGGGCGCAGCGGCTGGAGCCCGAGATCGCGTTCAATGAAGAGCCCAGTATCGTGATCGCGCGCGCCGTGCGACGTCTGGTTCATGTGGAAGTCGAGCCACGGCGCGTCCTGCAGCGCCAGCGATGATTGCCCCGGTCCGCGCGGATGGAAGGTGATCAGGTGCGCGCCTCCGTCGCCCTCGCGCAGACCGCGCGCCATGGCGTCGATGATGGCGCGCTCTTCCGCCGTTTCGACGTTCTGATCCCCGCCGAGGATCCAGATCAGCGAGGCTTCACGGTAGCGCCTGCCCAGAAAGAGCCCGTAGCGGTAGGCTTTCTCCGGGTTGAAAATCTGTCCCGCGCCCTGCTTCCAGTAACTGCCCCACGTGGGCAGCAGGCCCACGGCGAGGCCCAGTTCGTTGGCGCGTTTCACGATCCAGTCCGCGTGCCGGAAATAGGCTTCGTTGGGACGGTCCGGGTCTCTGTTCTGCAACGCCAGGTCGCCGTAGGCGTTGGGTTCGTCAAGACCGCCGAGCTCGGCCAGAAGCACGGCCTGAATGACGGTGAAGCCCTTGGCCGCGCGGTTGCGCAGGTAGAGATCCGCTTCCTCGCGGTTCAACCGGTGGAACAGCTGCCAGGCCGTATCGCCGAGGTAGAAGAAAGGCCTGCCAGAGGCGTCCTCGAGGAAGCGGCGGTTGTCCGAAACCCGGAGCCGGGCGGGCGCCTGCGCCTCCGCAGCGCCCGCGAGAAATGCCGCAAGAAGAAACGCGGAGGACCAGCGAGGCGCATGCATGCCTCACATCATATCCGCCGCGGATGTCCGCGAAAGGGCCTCAGTGGCCGCGCACCGACGGCGCTGCGGTGAGCGACTCCGCCTTGCTGAACTGCGGCCAGCGGAAGCCGTAGAACGCGACGAACAGGAAGCAGAACATCGGCACGATGAAGCCGCGCGACATGTCCGATTTGTCGGCGATGAAGCCCATCAGTTTCGGCAGCAGCGCGCCGCCCATGATGGCCATGACGATGAACGACGACGCCTTCTTGGCGCGGCTTCCGAGGCCGTGGATGCCCAGGGCGAAGATCGTGGGGAACATGATGGACATGAAGAAGTAGCTCAGGAACACGCAGGCCACGGAAAACCAGCCGAGCTTGAGGAACACGAGAAAGGTGGCCAGAACGTTCATCAGGCCGTATGTTCCCAGCACCCGGTGGGCGTTGAAGCGCCTGAGGATGGCCGCGCCGGAGAAACGGCCCGTCAGGAAGAAGACGAAGGCGACGCTGGCCAGATTGGCGGCGCCTTTCTCGGTGATCCTGCATGCCGCGCCGCCGTCGACCGGCTCGAGCCAGCCGCTGAGCCAGTCGCGCAGGATGCCGCCCCGCGCGGCGATGCCGTCCATCGTCTGAAGCCACGAGGCGGGCAGCGAGGGCGGCTCCTCCACCATGTAGTTGATGAAGAAGCTGAAGATGCCCGCCTGCGCGGCGACGTACAGGAACTGCGCCACTACGGCCAGCGTGAAATGGGGATGCGTCCAGATGGAGTGCGACACGCCCGGCGTGCCGTTGTCCATGTGGTACTCGTCCGTGGTCTTGATGTCGGGCATCTTCGTCAGGTAGAAGACGATGGCCAGCACGAGCACGCCCACGGCGCTGGCGACGTAAGGGATGTAGAGCGTTTCGCTGCCCGTGCTGCGCCCGGCGGCGTCTTTCGAGTAAAAATACACGCTGCCAACCATGGGTCCGAAGATCCAGCCGAAGCCGTTCATCGACTGCGCGAGGTTGATGCGCGTGGCGGCGAAGCGCGGATGGCCGAGCACGGTGGTGTACGGGTTGGCGACCGTTTCGAGAAACGTGAGCCCGCCCGCAATGGTGCAGACGCCAATCAGAAACGCGAGGAACGCCACGTTCGGTCCCACGCGGCCATCCTTGGCCATGAAGTGCACTTCCGTCGCCGGCAGGAACCAGAATCCGCCGATGGCCACGATGACAAGTCCCGCGATGATGCCAGCCTTGTAGCCGTGCTTCGACGCCAGCCAGCCCGCCGGGACGGCCATCAGGAAGTAGCCGAGGTAATGCGCGAACTGCACCCAGGCGGATTGGGCTTTCGTAAGCCCGAGCTCGTCCTGGAAGTGCTTGTCCATGACGTCGATCATCCCGTTCAGGAAGCCCCACAGGAGAAAGAGCGAGCTGACAAGGGCGAAAACGAAAGCGACGTTGCGTCCGTCCGTGGTGACGAACATGCGTTCCTGCGGTTGGTTCATGGCGTTCTGTCCCTCAGGCGCCGGCCGCGCCGCATCGCGCGCGGCTGGCTGCATGGTTAAAGCATTCAGCCTAGCAGGATCTCCGCGCCCTGTCCGTCGTGGCGTCGGGTATCATCATGGACACGGGGCCTTCATGAAACTGCCGCTGCTGGTGGTTCTCGTTCCGTTTCTGGCGGCTGCGCAGCCGCAGGGGCGCATCACGATCGAGTATCCGCTCGAGGACTCGCTGTTCCCGCCCGACTTTGCGGCGCCCACTTTCCTGTTCCGGGATTCCTCTCCGTCGAATACGGCCTGGCGCGCGGAAGTGCGCTTTTCCGATGGGGGCGCGCCGCTGCGGCTGGAGGTGCAGGCCCGGTGGTTCGAGCCCGGCCCGATCGACTACCGCGCCGTGGCGGATACGAACGAGATGCCGAAAGCGCCGCCCGAGAAAGCCTCCCTGCGGACGTGGCGTCCGTCCCGCGAGCAATGGGAGGAGATCAAGCGGCGTTCCGTGGAGAAGCCCGCCACAGTCGTGCTGGAAGGTTTCAGTTCTCTCGAGCCGGACAGGATCGTTTCGACGGGCAGCGTCACGATCCGCACATCGAGAGATCCCGCAGGCGCCCCGATCTTCTTCCGCGACGTTCCGCTGATGCCGGCGCAGCTCGAACGCGGCGTCATCAAGCCGCTGCCGCCGTCCGCCCTGCCGCTGGTGGCGTGGCGGCTGCGCTATGTGCATGAAGACGAGAGCCGCCTGCTGATCGACGATCTTCCGGTCTGCATGAACTGCCACTCGTTCTCGCGGGATGGCAAGACGCTCGGCCTCGATGTCGACGGACCGCAGAACGACAAGGGGCTGTATGCGCTGGTCCCCATCCGGAAAGAGACGGTGATCCACAACCGGGACGTCATTGCGTGGAGCAATTACCGCGGCAAGCTGGGCGGAAAGATCCGCGTCGGGTTCATGTCGCAGGTCTCGCCCGACGGTCAGACGGTGATCACGATGGTGAACGGCTCGGAGTTCGACCGTTCGCAGCCGGTGAAAGGGGCGGGCATCGCGCCGGAACTGCCGCAGGACGTGCAGGGCAATTTCTACGTGGCGAATTTCCGCGACTACCGGTTTCTGCAGGTGTTCTATCCGACGCGCGGCATTCTGGCGTGGTACGACCGCGAAAGCCGGCAGCTGAAGCCGCTGCCCGGAGCGGATGATCCCGGCTACGTCCACACGAACGCAACGTGGAGTCCGGACGGAAAGTGGATCGTCTTTGCGCGCGCCCGCGCCCGGGACGCTTATCCGCCCGGCGCGCAACTGGCCGAGCGCGCCAACGATCCCAACGAGACGCAGATCCAGTACGACCTGTACCGCATCCCGTTCAACGGCGGACGCGGAGGCAAGGCGGAACCCATTGCGGGCGCCTCGGCCAACGGCATGAGCAACAGCTTCCCCAAGGTCTCGCCCGACGGCAGATGGATCGTGTTCGTGCAGGCGCGCAACGGGCTGCTGATGCGTCCGGACAGCCAGCTGTACATCGTGCCGTTCGAGGGCGGCACGCCGCGGCGGATGAACTGCAACACGCCGCTGATGAATTCGTGGCACAGTTTCTCGCCGAACGGCCGGTGGCTGGTCTTCTCGTCCAAGAGCCGCTCGCCCTATACGCAGATGTTCCTGACGCACATCGACGAGCAGGGCAACGACAGCCCGCCGATCCTGATTGAGAACGCCACGGCGGCCAACCGCGCGGTCAACATCCCCGAGTTCGTCAACATCGGCGTGGACGAGTGGCTGAAGATCGACGCGCCGGCGACGGAGTTTTACCGCATCTCGGACAGAGCGCTCGCGCTGTACCGGCAGGGGCGGTTCGAGGAGGCCATCGCCGAATGGAAAAAGGCGCTGGAAGTCGACCCGCAGGACGCTGCGGCGATCAGCAATCTGGGCGCGGCTCTGCACGGCGCGGGGCGCCTGGAAGACGCTGCGCGGGAGTTCGCCCGCGCGCTGGAGCTGGATCCGGACAACGTCCGCGCGCACACGAACATCGGCATCGCGCTGGCGCGCTCGAAGAAATACGGGGATGCAGCGCGCCACTTCGAGCGGGCTCTCGAGCTGCGCCCCGGCGACGCGCAGGCGCGCAGCGCCTACGGCGGGATGCTGGTGGAAACGGGCGATCTGGAAAAAGCCCTGGCGCACCTCCGCGTGGCGCTGGAGCTGACGCCCGACAGCCCGGACGCCCTCAACAATTACGCTGCGGCGCTCGCCCGCGCCGGCCGCTACCAGGATTCACTGCCGTATTTCCGGAAGGCGCTTGAATTCGAGCCGAATTCCGCCGAACTGCACTTCAACTACGGCCGTGCGCTGGCCGCTGGCGGGGACGTGAAGTCCGGTCTGGCCCATGTCGAAAAAGCGGCGCAATTGAGCGGCGGCGCGGAGCCCCTGATTCTGGAGCGCCTGGCGGAGCTGTATGAATCGGCCGGGCGGCGCGCCGACGCTCTCGCCGCCGCAAGGCGAGGCGAAGAATCCGCCCGCGTCAAAGGCGACGAAGCTCTGGCGGCAAGGCTTGCCGGAATGGCGCAGCGCCTGACGCGCTGAGTCAGCGGGCCGGTGCAGGCAGCGGCTTCTCCTGATCGAACAGCCGCTCGTAGTCTTCCCAGTATTTGGCCATGATTTTCGCGCGCAGGCGGAGCTGCTGCGCGAGATCGGGACCGAGCACGCGGATGTTTTCTTCCTCTTTCGTCTTCGCCATGTCGATGAGGACGTCCCGGGTCGATTCCAGCATTTCGGCGAGCACGATGCTGTTGTCCATCTGGCGGCGGGCGATGTCCCTGATCTGGCGCCACTCGGTGATGTCGGTCAGGTGCTCCTGGAACTCGATGGGCCTGCGGAGCCGGCCGCCCTTCATGAAGTCGAGCAGATACTGATACTCGAGCCCGTCGCGGCAGTTGTCGATCAGGATGTCGAAGACGCGGAGGCGCCTGTCGAGCAGTTCGAGTTCCGCCTTCTGCGCAGCCGCCGCCGGGGAGGCGGCGATGCGGGCGGCGAGGCTGCGCGCTTCGGCGATGTCCTGCTTCATGCGGACAAGGAGCTGGCCGGAGACGGCCGCGCCGCCGAGACCCTGATACTGGCGGGTGCCCTGGATGTCGCCGAGGTCGCGGGCGCGGTCCTCGCCGCGCGCCTGGAACTGGAATTTTCGGTAATAATCGCGTTCTTCGGGCAGCAATTCTTCGGGAAACGGCACAAAAGGCCGCGTGATCCAGCGCTGGTGCACGCCGCCGATGTAGAACAGCGTGCCGCCGAAGTTCAGGATGTCCGCATCGCGGCCTGTCCTGTGGATGGCGTTCCAGGCGCTGACGAGCGCGCCGGCGTTGGCTTCGCCGACACGCGCCGCGGCGATGGAGCGCAGCAGCTGCATGCGGGAGACATCGTCCGAGGTGGGGGTTTTCCAGAACCGGTCGTAGATGTCGAAATAGATGTCCGTGTTATAGCGGTCTCCGATCAGGTAGAAGAGCCGCGGAGCATTGCTGCGGGAGGCTTTTTCGAGCTCCTCCACATAGCGGACGGGGAGCGGAATGCCCAACGCGGGATAAAAGGGATAGAAATAGTCGAGCAGGAAACCGGCCACCGCCTTGTAGGGCGTCGCCTTGGGCCCTTCGATGTTGGCCAGCGCCATGCCGGCTTCCAGGCGCGTGGCGAACAGTTCCGGAACGGCCTCGCGCACCCACTCGGCGTCGATTTCGAGCGGTCCGGGGCGCGCGTCCTGCGCCCCCTGCCGCAGCGCTCCGAAGAAGTCCCGGTAGCGCTCGTACATTTTTTTGTCGCGCGACAGGGAGCTGCCATTGGGGCCCTGATACAGCCCCGGGCTCCAGCTCATGCCCGAACCGGAGTCGTTGGTGTGCAGGGAGACGACCTCCACTTCAGGGCACAGCGTGCAGAATTTCTTCATCGACTCGCGGTACAGGGCCAGCACCTCGGGGTTGTCGATGTTCGGGGCGAAGCGCGGGACGCGGGAGCGCAGCGGATGATCGACCTGCGGACCGCGCCACAGGGGGTGATCGAGGTAGACCTGCTCGGGCAGGATCTGCGGCTCGAACGTCGTGTAGGCGGCTTTGAGGCCGAGCCTGCGCAGCACCTCGCAGCGCTCTTTCAGGATGCCCATCACGCGGTCCGCGTAGTCCTGCGGCAGATACTTTTTCAGCGCGTCCGGCGTGGCGACCTTGAAGACGCCGATATTGGACATGGCCCACGCCGGGTAGGGATCGCCGGGCGTGTCCAGCATCCACAGCGCCCAGGGCAGGTCTTCTGCGGTGATGACGATATGAGTGGCGCCGGACTGTTTGGCCCGTCTGGCGAACGCCTCGAAACTCGAGATCGAATCCGAATAGCGGCCGAAGATGACCGTGCGGAAACGGTTCGGCGTCTGAGCCGGGGCGGGCGCGGGCAGCAGGCTCAAGACAGCGATCAGTGCGGCCAGTCTCATGCGGGAAGCCTCCTCGAGTGTTCCGGTCCGGCGGGACCGTTTCTCTGAGAGACTACCGCATCCGCGGCGGGCGGCGCGATGCAGCTCAGATCTCGAACCGGCCCTCGTGGACCATCCGGGAGGGGCGGAAACGCTCGCGGAAGCGCGCGATCTGCAGGTCCACGGACACTTCGATCTCGCCTCTGGGGGGATTGAGCGAAGCCCGGTCGAAATGCGCGTAGAGATCGAGCGTGAGCCCGGCGACGTCGGCGCGCGTTTTCACCGGCGCCAGAACCGTTCCGCGTCCGACGCGCAGCCGGACGCCCTGCATGGCGGCGAGTTCCACCGAGCCTGCGCCCTTGTGGGCGATCTGCGCGGGCAGTCCATGGATCTCGAGAATGGCGTGTTCGGGTTCGTCCTCGAGCAGTTCGGCCAGGGTCCGTCCCGATGCGGCGTGGGAGCGGTGAATGTACAACGCCCGCGCCTGCCGCACGGGGAGAGCGGAAGCCCAGCGGATGATCAGATCCGCCTCGAGCGGCAGGGAGGTGCGGGGCACGCCGATGCCGCCGATGGGATTGCCGCCGTCGGGTCTGCGCATGTTGGGGCCGGTGGCGCCCGGCATCTGCTCCGCGCGCGGCGGTTCCGGATCGCGGCGGAACCACTCCAGCCGCACCCGCCGGCGGTGCGCCCAGGGGGAATCCGTGAGGATCTGGAGCACCTTTCTGTCGTTCCAGCGGGACCAGTCTTCCGCGGCGGCTCCGCGCAGGGCGGCGGGGATCCAGGCCAGCAGCAGATTCCTTCGCTTCATGGCAACGGTCAGGTCCTCATCCTCGACATGAGATACAGCCCGGCGAGCGTGAACAGGGCATTGGGCGACCAGGCGGCCAGATGGGGAGGGAGCTGGCCCGCGTTGCCCAGCTGTTCAAACAGATAGTTCAGCGCGAAGTAGGCGACGGCGATGCCCAGGCTGACGCCCACGCCTGTGAGCGCGCCGCGCGTGCCGGTGAGGAAGGCGAACGGCACGCTCAGCAGCGCCATCACGAAGGCGAACAGCGGGGTGGAGAATTTCTTGTGGAACTGCACCTGAAGCGGGATGGTGTTGAAGCCCGACTGCCGCATTTCCGCGATGTACTCGCCGAGCTGCTCGAAGGTCATCTGTTTATACGTTTTGACTTCCTTGACGAACCAGGAAGGCGGCTCGTCGATTTCGGGAAATGCCGCCGCCTCTCCCTCGAACTTGCGGAAACTGTCGCGTCCGCGGCCGAGGTCGCGCACCCAGCCGTTCTGGAAGACCCAGGTGCGGAGCGCCGGCTCCCAGCGGGCGCGGTCGGCGTAGATATGGCGGGCCAGGCCGAAACTGTTCTCTTCAAGTTCGTAGACGCTGACGCCGCCGAGCACGCCCTCCGCTTCGTTCAGGTAGCGGTAGTAAAAGATCCTCGGCCCCTGGCCGAAGATCCACGGGCTCTGCGGACGCAGATAGGTCTGGGCGGGGCGGCCCTTGATCTGGTTGCGCAGGCGCTCCTGGATCACGTTGGCCCCGGTGGCGACGTAATGATCGAAGGCGAACAGAGCCGCGCTCAGAAGCGCTCCGGCCGTCAGCACCGGGAGGCTGAGCCGGTGGAGGCTGACGCCGCAGGCTTTCATGGCCGTGATCTCGTTGTGTTTGGAGAGAATGCCGAACGTCACGAGGGTCGCAACAAGGACGCTGAGCGGCGCCGCGTCGTAAATCAGCTTGGGGGCAAGGAAGAAAAGATAGCGGAAAAGATCCGAGATCGGGATCTGATTGCGGAAAACATCTCCCAGCAATTCGAAAAAGTTGAAAACTTCTGTCAATGTGACGAACGTGAACAGCAGCACGAAAAAGTAGAAAAAGAAGCTGGAGATGATGTAATAATCCAGGACCTGTGGCAGGACGAAGATCCGCATCCTGCCGGCGCTGAAGCTCCTTGAGGCGGGCAGCGGGGGAGGGAAGCGGACCAGGGAGCGGAGGCGGGGCAGGAGATCCCCGGCTGCGGTCCGCGCGGCGGCGAGCCAATCCCTGTCGCCCGGCCTTTCCAGCCGCAGCAGCAGCACGGCGGCGAGCAGGGCGAACAGGGCGTTCGGCAGCCAGGAGGCCAGTTCCGCCGGGATCCGCCCCTCGCGGGCGAGCCCGATGAGGCTGACGAGCGCCGTGTAGTAGAAGAGGGCGAAGCCCACGGTGATGACGAAGGCGCCGCTCTTGCCGCCCCGCCGCGAGGCCACGCCCATGGGGAAAGCGGCCAATCCCAGCAGAAGGCACGCCATGGGCAGAGCGAGCCGCTGGTGGAACTCGATGCGCGCTTCTACGCTGTGGCGGAGTTCCGGCAGCAAGTCCCGGGTGGGGGTGGCGGTGTAGTTCTTGGCCCGCATCTCGGTGCGCGGCTTCGCCTCGAGCGCCTGCTCGCCGCGCGGGAACTGGATCCGGTGGTATTCGGATGGATCGGGGGCTGCTTCGTAGGTGGCTCCGTCTTTCAGGGAAAGCTGGAGGCGGTTGCGCGCCGGGTCCGGGAGAACAATGGCCTCCGCCGCGAGCGTGATCACAGGCCAGTCGCCCTTGCGCGGCGCCGCGCTCTGCCGCTCGGACGGGGGCGTCAGATCGGCGATGAAGACGCGGCGCCACGTGACGGGCGAGCCGGGGATCAGATCGCCGACGTAAAGGACCTTGTTGGGAAAACTTTCTTCAAACACCCGCGGCTGGATTTCGGAGGACAATTGAGCCGCGCCCAGACCGTTGATGACGCGGATGAGCCGCTGATTGCTGAGAGGCGTCAGGTAAAGCGAACAGAAACCTGCCGCCGATGCCGCCAACAGAGAGAAGGTCGCGACGGGCGCCAGCAGCCGCCACGCCGGCAGTCCCGCGGCGCGCAGCGCCGTCACTTCCCCGTCGCCGGACATCCGGCTGAGAGTGATCAGGATGCCAGCCAGCACTCCCAGCGGAATCGTGAGCGGCATCGTGGACGGCAGAAGGAGAAGGAACAGAAAGCCGACCGTTCCCGGCGTGGCCGAAGTCGTGACCAGGATGGAGAACAGCTGGGCCGCCCGCTGGAGGAACAGCACGAAGACGAAGAGCGCGGTTCCCAGCAGCGCGCTGGCGGCGATCTCGGCCAGGATGGCGCGCGTCAGCAGTCCCACAGGGCTTCCGATTCGAGCTTAGCAACCCGGCGGCCTGTCACTGCGGAGGGGGGACGAGCGGGGGCTTGGGCAGATCCGCCGTGGCCGGCTCGAGATCGAGTTCCTCGAAGAGCAGCGACGGGGAGACGACCGAGCAGCCAACCACGAAATTGCCTGCTCCTGTGAGGGCGAGCGGCGCTCCGTTGTCGAGATAGTCGAACTGGTGCAGGCGTTCGCCCGCGGCGAGGATATCGCGGAACTGGCGCGTCCCGAAGGAACGCAGCCTGAGGCCCCGCACCAGCTCTTCACGCCCGTTGGGATAGACGCGGTAAACGAGGACGGGCGTGGGCGCGGGACGCGCTGCGCCTCCGCCCCTGCCGGCCTGCACGGCGCTCTGCCGCAGGTCGTCGATCGAGCCGAAAGAGGGGAAGTCCAGCTTGCGGATGACGATGCCATATTCCCGCCCCATCTGCACGGCCAGATCCACCAGGCGCTTTTTCAGGGCTGCTTCGCTCTCTGTTACGGCCGCCTGGACGAAGAGATTCGAGATTCTCGGGATCTTGAGCCCGAACGCCCCCGGCAGCCGCGACCTGCCGTTGGGCCCGTCCATGCCTTTGACGGGCTGGCGCGTGGTCAGCAGCGCCTTCAGCACGCCTTTTTCGACCACGGTCAGCCGTTGCGGGCGCACGCCGTCGAGATCGACGAGATAGAAGCCCAGCAGGGGACGGCCGCTGAACTCCCTCTGTCCGGGATCGTCGATGAGATCCATCCAGTCCGGCAGGACGCGCAGACCGAGCCGTCCTTCCAGTTCGCTGGCCATCACCGGAACCTGGCGGCCCGGCTCGGCGACCGGACGCCGGGTGACGCCGAGGTTCGAGCCGAACACTTCGCCGAACGCCTGCGCCGCGGCGATGCCCTCCAGCAGCACCGGTCCCGAATAGCTCTGCCCCATCGGCGCCGCGGCCAACGCGTCGACGTTCTTCGCCACCGCCTCGACCGCCTGCCGCAACTCCGGCTCCGGAGGCATCCGCCCCGGATCCAGCGTTTCCAGCGAATCCCCGTCATAAAGGACCATGCCATCCGGCGCCTGCGTGGCGGCGCGCACGCGCAGGTAGGCGACACGGTCGTTCACCCGGACGACGGTTCCTTCGGTGTTCAGGTAATAGGTCATGCCCTGCGACACCTGGAACTCCGCGCCGGAGGAGGCGATGGACGGATATGCGGCGAAGATGGCGGAGAGCTGCCTGACGCGCTGCGTCCAGGCGGCGTCATCCACCCTGACCCGCGCCGGCGTTTCCAGCACGACGACGGGGGAGGCAGGCCAGAAATCGGGCAGGACCTCGCTCTGGGTCACGCCGCGCAGCGCGGCCGCTTTGCGGCCGAGAGCGCCGTAAGCCGTCTTGTAGGCGCGGTCGAACGCCAGCCACAGGGCGTGGCGCAGCGCGAGCAGCGAATTGTCGAGGGGCAGAAGACCGCTGTCAAAGCGCGTTCCGGGGAAGAAATCCGAGAAGACGGATCCCGTGTTATCGAAATTCGGCGCGCCCACGCGCAGCAGCGGACGCACCGGGCGCAGCGAGGCGCGCTGCGGAGCGAACACGGCGCCGAGCGTGGCGGAGACGGAGAAGCTTTCGGCGTCGTCCGCCGAGACTTCGCCGAAATAGACCGCTTCGCCCAACGACCGCAGCTGGCGGGCGCGGCCCAATTCTTCGGCCATCGCCCGCAGGATGGGGTCGCTGACGAACGCCGCCTGGATTTTCGCCTGAACGGCGGGGTCCGGCTTCTGGGGCGCGGCTGTGCCGGCGGTCAGAAACAGAAGGAGAAGAATCCGTTTCATGGCCGCACCTCCCCCTGCGGACGCGGAAGGATGGGCGGAATGTCCTTGGATTCCGGCTGCCGCTGAATCTCGATTTCGGCGACCAGGAGCGCCGGGGCCACCACGGATACCGGAACGTTGCCGGACTCGGCGCCGCAATAGCCGTTGAAGACTTCCGGCTCGTCTCCCGTGGCCAGAATCTTCGAGAAGCTGGCCAGAGGCGTGCCGACGATATCGGCGCCGCGGATCAGTTCGTCGGGACGGCCGTCGGCGTAGACGCGATAGACCAGCAGGGGAATGACGGTGAAAGCCTGCAAGCCGCCGCGCCGGGTGCGCGTAAAGCCGCCGGTGACCCGCTCGAAGAACAGTCCGTAGGGCTTGTTCTGTCTGCGGATTTCGGCTTCGAGCAGCCGCCGCAGTTCGGCGCGGCTGACGCGTTTGGCCGACTCGACCACCAGGTTGGACTGCCGCGACAGGGGTTCGAAGCCGGGCTGCGCCCGCCCGTGGCCATTGGATTTGGGGAAGCCGGGCACCGGGAGCCGGGACATCAGGAAATTCCGCAAAATCCCGTTTTCCACCACGGTGACGCGCTGCGCGGGCACGCCTTCGTCGTCGAATGCGTACCATCCGTTGAGATCGACGCCAGCCGCGCGGCGCAGCGTCGGGTCGGAGACCACCGTGAGGAACTCGGGCAGGACGGGCTTGCCGACCGAATCGGCGAACGTCTGCCCCTCGGTCTCGTCCCGCAGACGGTGTCCTTCGATGCGGTGGCCGAAGATTTCATGGAAAAACACGCCCGCGGCAGGACCGGAGAGGATCGCCGGTCCCACCCAAGGTTCCGCAGGCTTGGCCCGCAGCAGGGCGGTGAGCTGCGCGCCGACCTTTCTGACCGCCTGCTCGACGGCGGCGTCGCGGGGCAGGCGCGACGCATCGTCGGCGTCGAAGCTTTCGAACAGGGTCAGATCGTTGCCGTCGTATCCTTTGGCGGCGGCGCTGATCGTGATGCGGTAGAAGTGGCGGCCGTGCTGCAGGCGGGCGCCTTCGCTGCTGACGAAGGTGCGGGTCTCGCGCTGCCACTGCAGGGTGATGCTGGAGGAAACCAGCAACGGATATTCGGCGAAAATGGCCGACCATTTCCGCAGTTTTCCGGCCCATTCGTCGGGCGAGAATTTCTGCGGCGGAACCTCGAGGAAGGAGACGGCCGGGGGCTCTTCGGAAAAATCGGGGAGATCGGCGGTTTCGGGAGAATCCGTGCGCATTTTCACCGCGGATTCGACCTGCATGAGCCGCTGCGCCGCCGCCCGCCAGGCGCGGTCGGTCTCCCGCCATGCGATTCGGGCGATCGCCGGGCGGACATCCTCGACCGGCAACGCGGCGGAAGCCGTGAAGCGGGGACGCTCTCCCTTCAGCAGATGGAAGTTGTCCATTTTCGGGGATCCGACGCGCACCGTTACGTCGAGATTCCGCCGCCGGCTGATGTTCCGCTGGGCCACGCTGCCGAGCGCGGCTGCCAGCGTTCCGCCTTCGATTTCCACGGCGCGGTAGCAGATGGAATAGGGCTTCGGCTCGGCTTTTTCGCCGAGGATCCGGAAGTTGCGGTCGAGTTCGTCCGCCAGGATGCCGACCAGAGCCGGCGCCGGCCCCTGCTGGAGGCCGGAGGCGTGACTTCCTGACTGGAGGCCCGCAGCGGCGAGCAGAACCATCAAGAGGCCTGGCTGAATGCGCCTTCGCACCCTGCCAGAATATCAGACGGCGTCCCGGCGGCCTCCCCGGGGCCGGCCCCGGCACGCCTGACGGGAAGCGGCGCCCCGAACCCTGTGCCGCCGGCCCGGATCAGGCGACCTCCGCGCGCCTTTTTTCGGCAAAGGGCCGGGTTGCCATGAGGTTGAGCGCCAGACTGAAGCGCCCGTGGATTCCGGTCTTTTCAAAGATGTGGCGGAGGTGGATCTTGACGGTTCCCGGCCGGATGCCCAGAGCCGCGGCGATTTCCCGGTTCCGCATCCCCCGGCGGACGAGGTCCAGCACCTGGGACTCCCTGGGCGTGAGCTGCGGAAACGTGGCCCGTGCGGTGTCCTGGGGAAGCGCCGTCAGCGCCTCCTCGACCCACAACGCACCCTGGCCGACGGCGACCAGGCAGCGTTCGATCGCGGAGAGGCTGGCGGTTTTCTTCAGCAGGCCCCTGGCGCCCGCCTGGAGATAGCGCAGCGCTTCCGCCTCGCTGATGGCCGTCCCCCAAATGACCACCCCGGCGGTTGGGTGATGCCGGAGAATCTCCTCCAGGACGCGGAGCACGAGCTGCTGGCCGAACTGGCGGTCGAGCAGCACGACGTCGGGTCTTGCCTGGTGCGTGAGCTGGACAACGACCGGCAGGTGAGGCACCACCCACGCGCATTCAAGCTCGCTGCTCTTTTCCAGAAGAGACCGGAGCCCTTCTGCCGTGGCCGGCTGGGTTTCGCAGATGCCGACCTGGAGCGGAGTGGATTGAGGCGTTTTCGGTGAATCCATGGTCTTGTTCCGAGCTGAACGGGCGGCAGACCCGGCCGGGCCTGCCCTCTCTGGAAAAGTTGGCGCAGCGGCTCAAGACTCTCAAGTTTTTCGCTCAGAAAGTCGATAGCGCTAGTAGATGGGCCTGCGGGCCGAGAGCCCCTTGCCGAGCGCTCATGTCCATGACACGCCGCAATTTCGGTCAGTGGAAGATCCTCCTGATATGCCCCGATCCCGGCATGCGGACGGCGATGGAAGGGCTTCTGGCGGACTACCTTCCTTTCTCGCCCATCATCGCCCTGCCGGAATACCCGACACGGGCCATGCTGGAAGACGCGCTCGGCGGCCACGGCATCAACCTGTGCTTCGTGGATGCTACTTCACGGGACGAGTGGGCACTGGCTCTGCTCAGCGACCTGTCTCTGCTGAACCCGAAACTGCCGGTGGTGGCGCTCCATGCCACCAATGACCCGGAACTGATCCTGAAAACCCTGCGCCAGGGCGCCACCGAGTTCCTCTGCGCGCCGCTGACCGAGGATCAGTTCTGCACCGTGATGGAGCGGATTGCCTCCGTCCACCGGGCGCGCGGGGGGGCGGAGGGACGGGTCTTCTGCTTCATGCCCGTCAAAGGGGCTTGCGGAGCGTCCACGCTCGCCTGCAATGCCGCCTGGCACTGGCGGAAGCTGACCCAGGGGAGGGTTCTGCTGGCAGACCTCGACCCCCTGGCCGGCACCGTGGCTTTCCTGGCGAAAGTCAAGCAGAATTACTCCTTTCTGGACGCCCTGTCGCGGGGAGGAGAACTGGACGAGGACATCTGGAAAGGACTGGTGTCCACCAAGAACGGAGTCGACGTCCTGGCAGCGCCGGAGCAGCCCGTGCACGGCATCAACGGCGACGCCAACCCTGCCGCCCTGTTCCAGTTCATGCGCGCCAGCTATGACGCGATCCTCATCGACATGGGCGGACCATATGGCGCCTGGAATATCGGTCTCGCCCGGCTCTGCGACGAGCTGATCCTCGTCACGTCCAACGAGCTGCCCGCCCTGCACGCAGCCCAGAGAGCGCTGGCCAACCTGGAGAACCAACGCGTCGAGCTTTCCAAGATCCGGCTTGTCGTCAACCGCTTCCGCAAGGAAGTCGGCCTTCAGAAAGAGCTTGTCGAGGCCGCTCTGCACCTGGAGGTGTTCCACGTCATCCCCAACTCTCCGGTGGACGTGCAACAGGCGGTGGTGGAGGGCAAGCCGGTGCCGGTCAATTCGCCCGCCGGCAAGGGCTTCCTGCAGCTGGCGGAGAAACTCGCCGGAAAATCGATGGAACCGGCTGCCGCGCAGCCCAAGGCAGGCGGGCTGTCGGGCATCCTCTCCATCTTCCGCAAGTAGCCCCTGATTCGTTGTCCGCCTCCGCCCGCATGCCGGCTGCCACGCATGAAGGACGGCAGTCAGGACCGGGTGTTTTGTCCGGACCCGCGACGCTCTGAGGGTGGTTTTCAGGGGTGCTGCCGGGGGCCTGAGTTGAGGCCGCTTTGGGACCGCTCGCTCCTGCGTGCCGGGCGAACACGGTTCGGATGCAGCCCTCGCGCGAGCGCGAGGGGAAACCCGTGGGGGACGGCGCGGGCGGCACGGTTGGGATGCAGCCCTCGCGCAAGCGCGGGGGGGAACGCGTTGGGGAGGGCGCGGCGGCACGGTTGGGATGCAGCCCTCGCGCGAGCGCGAGGGGAAACCCGTTGGGGAGGGTGCGGGCGGCACGGTTGGGATGCAGCCCTCGGCCAAGGCCGAGGGGAAACCCGCAGGAGAGCGCGCGGGAGGCATGGTTGGGATGCAGCCCTCGCGCAAGCGCGAGGGGAAACCCGTTGGGGAGGGTGCGGGCGGCACGGTTGGGATGCAGCCCTCGGCCAAGGCCGAGGGGAAACCCGCAGGAGAGCGCGCGGGAGGCATGGTTGGGATGCAGCCCTCGCGCAAGCGCGAGGGGAAACCCGTGGGGGAAGGCGGCGGGGGCACGGTTGGGATGCAGCCCTCGCGCAAGCGCGAGGGGAAACCCGTGGGGGACGGCGCGGGCGGCACGGTTGGGATGGAGCCGCCGCCCAAGGGCGGCGGGAAACCCGCGGGGGAGGGTCGCGTCAGCTGCCGGAAACGGGCAGTTTTCGGGGGCGCAGCCCGGCGACGGAGCCATGCTTCTTCAAACGGACAAGAGGCTGGGGCGCACCGCCCTCCGGCAGCGGCGCGGCGGGTGAGGAGCGCCGCGCCGCATCTCCGGCAGGGACGATCGGCCGATGACAGACAGCCCGGCTGGCTCCCGTGGCGCGGCTGCAGCCCGTGCAGCGCCCCAGTGGAGTGGACCCGTGGGCGGCGGCCGCGCGCCCTCCGGAAGTTCAGCCGTGCCTCGTCAAGACAGTGGGCCGCCGGGCGGGTTTTTCTCTTTCGGGTGTCGGTTTCTCTGCGCGGCTGCTCTCAGGCAGGGGCGCCGCTGGCACTTCTGGCGCTCTTGGCGCGACGGCGCCGTTTCTGCTGCACCCTGCGCCGGGAGCGCTTCCGGACTTCCTTTTTGAGGTTGATCGTGCCGCGGCAGTTCGGCGCGCCGCAGCGGCATTTCACCTCTTCCACGTCGGCATCGAAGCGGTAGTCCACGGTCAGCTCTTCGCCAGGCTGGATGTCCCGGGCGGCGAAGTAGAGAATGTGGCCCTTCACGATCCGCGCCACGCAGTTGGGTTCGCAGCAGTGATTGATGAACTCGGCGCCGCTTCCGCCCACGCTGCCGTCGACCGTCCAGTAGCTGTCGAGCGTGAAGAGGTAATTGTACCGGCGGCGGGCGCGGCGCGCCGTCTCGACACGGCTGATTTTTTCCCCCGTATATTCGATGATTTTCCGCCCTTTCGGGATGAACTCATCCGCAAAGACCCCCCAGCGGTGAATCTGCGACGGGCGGATGGACAACCGGAAGCAGCAGTGTTTTTCGGAAATTTGCGGGGTTTTATCAGAGGATGTCCGACTTCT
This sequence comes from Bryobacteraceae bacterium, assembly GCA_026002875.1. NCBI lineage: Bacteria > Pseudomonadati > Acidobacteriota > Terriglobia > Bryobacterales > Bryobacteraceae > Bryobacteraceae bacterium. Next base: position 2,939,282 of record BPGE01000001.1, on the reverse strand, counting down.
GGGCATAGGGGTCTGGCCGCGGGTCCCGGAAGGCGCTTCGTCCGTCCGGACGCGGGAAGGTTTCAGGTCTCCGGGTTCTGTTTCGACTTGCGCCGGGCGCGCCGCTGGAGCAGAAGCAGAAAACAGACGGCCGCCAGAATTCCGCTGGCGATCCGGATGGTTTGCTCATCCATCACGCACCCTCTGCGCGAGTCTGTATTGTACCGCGCCCGTCCGCCTGTCTCGGGCACTGCGCGGCGGGCGCGGGGGAGGCAGCGGCGCGCGGGGGCGCCGCTGCGCCCGGACTCAGAGCCCCGCCTTCTCCTTCAGCACGTCGATCAGCTCTTTCACGGCGTCGGCGCTCTTCCGCAGCTGCGCTTTTTCTTCCTCGTTGAGCGAGAGCTCGTAGATCTTTTCGATGCCGTTGGCCCCGATCTTCACCGGGACGCCGACGAAGAGCCCGTGCAGGCCGTACTCGCCTTCCAGATATGCGGCGCAGGGCAGCACTTTCTTCTTGTCCTTCAGGATCGATTCGGCCATTTCCACAGCGGCTGCCGAGGGCGCGTAGTAGGCGCTGCCGGTCTTGAGCAGCTTCACGATCTCCGCACCGCCGTCGCGCGTGCGCTGCACGATGGCGTCGATCCTCTCTTTGGGCAGCAGCTCCGGCAGCGGAATGCCGCCGACGGTCGTCAGCCTCGGCAGGGGCACCATCGTGTCGCCGTGCCCGCCGAGAACGAGCGCCGAGATGCTCTCCACCGAGACGCCCAGCTCCATCGCGAGGAATGTCCGGTAGCGCGCCGTGTCCAGCACGCCGGCCATTCCCATCACGCGGTTCTTGCTGAACTTCGAAATCTGGTAGGCCACCCAGCACATGGCGTCCAGAGGGTTGGTCACCAGGATGAGAAACGCATTGGGGGAGTAGCGGACGGACTCCTCCGTGGCCTTCTTCACGATTTCGTAGTTGGCCATCAGCAGATCGTCCCGGCTCATGCCGGGTTTGCGCGGGAATCCCGCGGTGATGATGACGATATCGGAGTTTTCCGTCGGCCCGTAGTCGTTCGAGCCGGTGACCATCACGTCATAGCCTTCCACCGGTCCGGACTGGAGGATGTCCAACGCCTTCCCCTGCGGCATGCCTTCGACGATGTCCACGAGAACGACGTCAGCCAGTTCCTTGCCGGCGATCCGCAGCGCGCAGTTGGCGCCGACGTTTCCGCCGCCCACGACCGTGACTTTTTTCCGCATATCAGGACCCTTCCTTGTCGAGAACTTGAACGAGATTGCGGCAGGCCCGCCCCTCGGCAGGCAGTCCTCTTCGATTGTAAGCCCGGCGGCGGCGGCGGTGAATCGGGCCGCTCCGCGGGCGTTAGAATGAGAGATTCATGCAGGAGCCGGAATCCGCCCGCCGATTTTTCGAACGCCAGAAAGAGCGGCTGCGGCAGCAGATCAAGAAGAAGAGAATCGCCTTCCCGGAAGGGGAAGACCCGCGCGTCATCGCCGCCGCCAACCGCCTCTGCACGGAGGAGCTGGCCATTCCGATTCTGATGGGGCGGCCGAGCGGGCAGGTGGCCTCCTGCGTCGTCGTCGAGCAGCCGGAGAATAACCCGAAGCTCGGCGATTACGCGCGCCTGCTTCACGAGAAGCGCCGGTCGCGCGGAATCACGGAGATGGAAGCGCGCCGCATGGCGCTCGATCCGCTTGTCTTCGCCGGTCTGATGGTGGCCGCCGGCGATGCCGACGGCTTCGTCGGAGGCGCGGCCACGACAACAGCCGACACGTTCCGAGCCGCGCACCGCACCATCGGAATGCGGCCCGACATCAAGACCGCCTCGGGCGTGATGATCGTGTGCACGCACGCGGAACAATGCGGCGCAGGAGGCGTGCTGGCCATGGCCGATCCCGCGCTGGTCATCGATCCCACGCCCTCGCAACTGGCCGACATCGCCATCGCCACGGCGGACACGGTGGCGAGCGTCATTGGCGTGGAGCCGATCGTGGCCCTGCTTTCTTTTTCCACCAAAGGCTCGGCCAGACATCCGCTGGCTTCGAAGGTGATCGAAGCCCGCCGCATTGTGGAAGCGCGCCGCCCCGATCTCCACGTCGACGGCGAACTGCAGGCTGACGCTGCGCTGGTGGAAAGCGTCGGCCGCTCGAAGGCGCCCGGCTCGACGGTCGCGGGCAGGGCCAACACGCTCATCTTCCCCGACGTCGGCAGCGCCAACATCGGCGTCAAGCTGGTGGAGCGGCTCGGCGGCGCCGTCTGCACGGGACCGCTCTTCCAGGGCTTCGCCCGTCCTGCCAACGATCTCTCGCGCGGCTGCTCGGCCGAGGACATCTACCGCCTGGGCATTCTCACGGCTCTCCAGGCGGGCGCCTAGGAGCGCCCTGTGCTGCCGTTCAAGCTCGTCTACCACGAACAGTACGACCTCCATCTGGGCGCGCACATCTTTCCAGCCCAGAAGTACCGCCTGATCCGTCAACGGCTGCTCGATCAGGGGATCGCCTCGCCGGATGACTTCATCGAGCCGCAGCCGGTCTCGCGCGAGCAGCTGCTGCTGGTTCACACGGAGGAATGGATCCGGAAACTCGAACGCGGCAAGCTCAGCTATCAGGAAGTGCTGAAGCTGGAGATCCCGTATTCGCGCCGGATGGTGGAGGGCGTCTTTCTCGCCGCCGGCGGAACACTGCTGGCAGCCCGCCGCGCGCTGTCCGACGGGGCGGGCTTCAACATCGGCGGCGGCTTCCATCATGCTTTCGCCGCGCATGGCGAGGGCTTCTGCGCCGTGCACGACGTGGCGGTGGCTGTCCGCACGCTGCAGAACGAGGGGCTGCTGAGGAAAGCTCTCATCGTCGACGTGGACGTGCACCACGGCAACGGGACGGCCGGGATTTTCGGTCCGGACCCGGGCGTCTTTACGCTCTCCATCCACCACTTCAACAACTATCCGGCCGTGAAGCCGCCCTCGACGATCGATATTCACCTGGAAGACGGCGTTGGAGACGCGGAATATCTGGCGCGGCTCCGCCCTGCATGCGAAGCGGCGGTGCTCGGGTTCCGGCCGGAGATTCTGTTCTATGTGGCCGGCGCCGATCCTTACGAGGACGATCAGCTCGGCGGCCTCTCTCTCACGAAAGAGGGCCTGTATGCGCGCGACCGGCTGGTTTTCGACCTCGCGCTCCGCAAGCACGTGCCAGTCGTCGTCACTCTGGCCGGCGGATATGCGCGCCGCACGGATGACACCGTGGACCTGCACGTCCAGACGGTGGTTGCACTGAAGGAAAGCATGAAAGAATGGGCACGCCGATGGTGAACCGCAGACAATTCCTCGCCGCTTCCGTTGCCGCCGCCGCGGCCGCGCAGCCCCGCCCGCCTGCAGCCCCCCGCCCCAACATCGTTCTCATTCTCGCCGACGATCTGGGCTACGGCGATCTCGGCTGCTACGGGCAGACCCGCATCCATACTCCGAATCTCGACCGCATGGCCGCGGAGGGCATCCGTTTCACGAGCGCCTACGCCGGCTCGACCGTCTGCGCGCCGTCGCGCTGTTCCCTGATGACCGGGCTGCACACGGGCCATGCGCGGACCCGCGGCAACCGCTCGCCGGACCTTCCCCTGCGGCCGACGGACATCACCGTGACCGAGATTCTGAAGTCGGCCGGCTACCGCACGGCGCTGTTCGGCAAGTGGAGCCTTGGCGAGCTCGGCTCGACGGGCTATCCCACGCGCAAGGGCTTCGACGAGTGGTTCGGCTACTTCTCGCAGCTGCACGCGCACAACTACTACCCCGAGCATCTGCTGGACGGCGAGACCGCCTACCTCTGCCGCGGCAACATGGGGCTGCAGCGCGGGGATTACGCTCCGGACCTGTTCACTCGGCGGGCGATCCAGTTCATTGAAAAACAGAACGCTTCGAATCCGTTTTTCCTCCACCTCTGCTACACGGCGCCGCACGCCAACAACGAGATGGGCCGCGATTCCGGCGACGGCATGGAAGTGCCCTCCTACGGGCCCTACGAAAACAGGCCCTGGCCTCGGCCCGAGAAGGGGTTCGCGGCCATGATCACCCGCATGGACTCCGACATCGGCCGGATCATGGCCGCTCTCCGGCGGAAGGGGCTCGACGACAACACGCTCGTCCTCTTCACCTCCGATAACGGTCCGCACAAGGAGGGCGGCCACAGTCCGTCCTTCTTCGAGTCCTCCGGTCCCCTGCGCGGCATCAAGCGCGATCTGACCGAAGGCGGCATCCGCGTGCCCGCCATCGCCCGCTGGCCCGCGCGCATCCGCGCCGGCCGCACTGTGGATTTTCCCTGGGCGTTCTGGGACGTGCTGCCGACGTTCGCCGAACTGGCCGGCGCGCCTGCGCCTTCGGGTCTCGATGGCATGTCCATTGTTCCCACGCTGCTCGGGCAGGCCCAGAAGCCCCATGATTATCTCTATTGGGAGTTCCACGAAGGCGGCTTTTCGCAGGCCGTCCGCATGGGGCCGTGGAAGGGAATCCGGAAGGGCCCTGACGGACCCATCGAGTTGTACAACCTCGACGAGGACCTGCACGAGAGCCGCAACCTGGCCGGGGCCCGGCCCGCCATTGTGCAGGAGATCGCCCGCCTGATGCGCGAGGCGCGCACGGAGAGCGAATTCTGGCCGGTCGTGAAATCCGGCTGAGCCGGGGGCGGGCGGCTGGCCGTTCGATTTCGCGGCTCAGGGAAGCACGGTTGGGATGCAGCCTGCGCGCGAGTGCGAGGGGAAGTCGTAGCGCGAGGGGAAGCCCGCAGGAGAGGGCGCGGGGGGTACAGTTGGGATGCAGCCCTCGCGCAAGCGCGAGGGGAAGCCCGCAGGAGAGGGCGAGGGGGGCACGGTTGGGATGCAGCCCTCGCGCAAGCGCGAGGGGAAGTCTGGAGGCAAGCGCGAGGGGAAGTGCGCAGGAGAGGGCGAGGGGGGCACGGTTGGGATGCAGCCCTCGCGCAAGCGCGAGGGGAAGTCTGGAGGCAAGCGCGAGGGGAAATCGTAGCGCGAGAGGAAGCCCGTTGGGGAAGGGGCGGGGATTTTCGTTCCCGCTGATGGTCCGCAGGGGCAGGGATGCTCCTGCGGCAGCTGCTCCGGGGCGGGATTGTATTCTGGAAGACATGTACCGAAGGCTGTTCCTGCTGGCGGCTGCCGCTGCCGCCGCGGTTTCTGCGCAGAAGTTCGAGTTCTGGCCGGGCGCGCAATACGATCCGGGCATTCCCACGGTGGAGAAGGTGCTCGGATTCGAGCCTGGGACGCGCCACGCGACGCCGGAAGAGATTGTGCGGTATTTCGAGGCGCTCGCCGCGGCGGCGCCGTCGCGCATCCGGCTGTTCGAATACGGGCGGACGTGGGAAGGGCGGCGGCTGATCTACGCCGTCATCGGCTCGGAAGAGAATGTCCGCCGCATCAGTGAAATCAAGGCTGCGCAGCAGCGGCTGGCGGATCCGCGGAAGACGGCTGAAGGGGAAGCGCGAAAGCTGATCGCCACGGGGCCGTCAGTGCTGGCGCTGATGTACGGCGTGCACGGCAACGAGATCTCCTCGCCCGACGCGGCGCTGCTGACGGCCTACCACCTGCTGGCCGCGCGCCAGGATCCGATGGCGGATCAGATCCGCAGGAATGTCGTCGTGCTGCTCGATCCGTTGCAGAATCCCGACGGGCGGGCGCGCTTCATCCACAATTTCACGACCAACGTGGGGCTGGAGCCCGACGAGGAGCCCACCGCCGCAGAGCGGGCCGAGCCGTGGCCGGGCGGCCGCTCGAACCACTACCTGTTCGACATGAACCGCGACTGGTTCGCGCTCACGCAGCCCGAGACGCTCGGCCGCGTCCGCTACCTGCGCGAATGGCTGCCGCACGTGGTTGTCGATCTGCACGAGATGGGGTCGAATTCCACGTACTTTTTCACGCCCGGAGCGCCCCCTTACAACCCGCATATAACAGCCGAACAGAAAAAACAGATGCAGTGGTTCGGCCAGAATAATGCGAAATATTTCGACCGTTTCGGCTGGCCGTATTTCACGCGGGAGGTGTTCGACGAGTTTTATCCCGGCTACGGGGCCTCGTGGCCGTGGTTTTACGGCGGCATGGGGATGACCTATGAGAATGCGAGCGTCCGCGGCCTGGTGGTGCGCCGCTCCGACGAGACGCTGTACGGGTACCAGGAAAGCGTGAAAAAGCATTTCGTCGCTTCGATCGCCACGTGCGAAACCGCGGCGCAGCAGCGCGAGAGGCTGCTGGAAAGCTTCTGGCGCTACCAGGTGACCGCGGTGGAAGAGGGCAAATCGGAGCCGGTGAAGGAATACGTGCTCGCGAGGCGCGGCGATCCGAGCGCCGTGGACAAGCTGGCGGGCGTGCTGGCCGAACATGGCATCGAGGTGCGGCGGGCGAACGCCGAGTTCGAAGCCGGCGGCAGGAAGTATCCCGCGGGCTCGTACCTGATCAGCGCCGCGCAGCCGCGCAAGCGGCTGATCCGCGTGCTCCTCGACAGGAACGTTCCCATGGAGGAGGCGTTCGTCAAGGAGCAGGAGCGCCGGCGCAAGAAAGGGCTGCCGGATGAAATTTACGACGTCACGGGCTGGAGCCTGCCGCTGATGTACAACGTCGAATGCGACGGACTGGAGTCGCCGGTGAACGTGGCTGCGACGCCTGTCGCCGCCCCGTATCAGCCCAAAGGCGCTGTCAGCGGGCGCGCCGAGGTCGCCTATCTTGTCCCGTGGGGCACGCAGGCGGCGGGGCGGTTCCTGACGGCGGCTTTGCGCGGCGGGCTGCGCGTGCATACGGCCAACAAGCCGTTCACGCAGAACGGCCGGAGGTATCCTTCCGGAACGCTTATCGTGCACGTCAGGCAGAACAGCGCTGATGTGCATGACAAAGTGGCGCGGTTCGCCGCTTCCAGCGGAGCGGAAGTGATCGCCACCAATACAAGCTGGGTGGAAGACGGCATCGACTTCGGCAGCAACTACGTGAGCGCCGTGCGGAGACCGCGCATCGCGCTGGTGTGGGACAGCCCGACGTCTTCGCTCTCGGCTGGCGCGACGCGATACGTGCTGGAGCGTCAGTACGGCTACCCGGTGACGGTGATCCGCGCGAGCTCGCTCGCGTCGGCGGACCTGAACCGCTTCCACGTCCTGATCCTGCCGAACGCAGGAGGTTTCGGCGGCGGGTACGGCGCAGCGCTGAACAGCGCCGCGCCGCGCATCCAGCAGTGGGTGCGGGAGGGCGGCGTGCTGATCGGCATCGGCGGCGCCGTGTCGTGGCTGGCCAGCCCGCAGGCGAACCTGCTGGCCGTGCAGCAGGAGCAGCTGGCGCGGGAGGGCGCGCCTGCTTCCGGCGCCCGTCAGCCGGAAGCAGCGAAACCCGCGGCAGGGCAACCCGGCGCAGCGGCCGGAGCGCAGCCCCCGGCGCAGGCAGCGGGCCCCGTTCCCGGGAAGCTGTTCACGAAGGAAGAGGACTTCCAGAATGCGATCGAACCGGAATCTCCGCTTCCCTACGAGGTGGCCGGCGTCATCGTCCGGGCGCGGGTCGATCCGGAAACGTGGGTAACCGCCGGCCTGCCGGAGACGGTGAACGTGCTGGTCGACGGCCGCGCGATTTTCACGCCCATCAAGAAGGACCGCGGCGTCAACGCCATCGTGTACGAGGCCGCCGACAGGCTCCTGCTGTCCGGCTATCTCTGGGAAGAGAACCGCAAGCAGCTCGCCTATAAGCCGTTCGTCATCGTGTCGAACCAGGGCCGAGGCTCGGTGGTGGGCTTCACGGCCGATCCGAATTTCCGGGCTTTCCATGACGGGCTGAACGTGGCTTTTTTAAATGCCGTGTTCCGCTTCCCGGGGCCTGCCGCGCGCGGCGGGGCTGAGGAAATCCAGCGTTAGCTTCGTTTCGCAGACGCGCCAACAGTCCGCTTGCGGCCAGGTTGTTTCCGGCGGCGCTGCACGCGCGGCTTTGCGGTGGTAAACAGAAGTCATGCTGCGAACCACTGCTCTGCTTCTTCTCGCGCCGTGGCTGCTGCCTGCGCAGGAGCCCGCCGGACTGGATCCGGGAATGAAAACCATCGTGCAGGTGGCCATTGTCACCCGCGATATCGACTCGTCCGCCCGGCGATGGGCGGCCGTGCTGGGGATGCCTGTTCCCGCCATCACGACGACGCGCCCGGGCGAAGAAGTGAAGGTCGTTTACAGAGGCAAGCCCTCTTCCGGCCGGGCCAAACTCGCGTTTTTCCGGCTTGGCCAGGTGGTGCTCGAGCTGATCGAACCGGTAGGCGGCGAGACCTCGTGGCGGCAGTTTCTGGACGAGCACGGCGAGGGCGTGCAACATCTGGGTTTCCAGGTGGAAAACCTGGACGAGGCGATCGCCCGCGCCGCCGCCCTGAAGATGCCCGTCCTGCACCGCGGCCGCTACGACCGCGACAACGGGGATTACGTGTATATCGACAGCGAGAAGCTGCTGGGGGTCACCGTCGAGTTCCTGCACTCGGACAGGAAGTGAGCGGAGGAAGCCGCCGCATTGCGGCCGCTCTCCGGCGGCTGGCGGCGGACGCTTGCGGCGCGTTGTCTGCAGCCGGATTGCCGCGCCCGAATTGACATCGCGCCGCAGCCTTTACGAAAATGAAGTTTGGCAGGCAAGCCAGCCGTGCGGATGTGGCGGAACTGGCAGACGCGCTAGATTCAGGTTCTAGTGGGGGCAACCCCGTGGAGGTTCAAGTCCTCTCATCCGCACCAACCCGGGATTTGATGAAGACCCCGCCGACGAGGCGGGGATTTCTGCTTTCATGCCTTGCGGCTCTTCCGGCCTGCCGCCGCCAGCCCACCCATTCCCGCGTCGATGCGGCGATTGCGCCGCTGCTGCCCGGCGCCAGCCTGGCGCTGGCCGGGTTGCGGATCGACCGGCTGAAGAAGACTCGCTGGTTCCAGCCTTTTCTCGAAGGGCGGAGACCCGCCGTGCTGCGCCGTTTCGAAGAGCGCACGGGCATGGATCTCGCCCGCGATGTCTGGGAAGTCGTCTGGAGCCTGCCGGGCGACAGCCCGGTGGCGTTTCTGAGGGGCAAGTTCGGGGGCGCTTTCGGGCAGGAGCCCCGGTTCGACGTTCCCGGCGTCGTGAAACGGAACTACAAGACGTACTACGTGCTGGAGAAGGACGGGCAGGCGGTGCTGTTCCTCGGCTCCGGCGCGGCCATGATGGGGCGGCCGGCGGATCTGGAGCGCATCGTCGACAGCCGGGACCGGGAATCCGAACAGCCGCCGCTGGAGCTGATCCGCGCCGTGGAAAGGCTGCCGATCTGCGAACTGTGGCTCGTAGCCCGGGGCGGGGAAGGGCTGCGCGCAGCGGCGGGCGAAATGCTGCCGCTGAAGGCGGGACCCGTGTTCGACGCGCTGGAAGAGCTGCGGCTCACGGCGAGCGCGGCGGAGACGCTCGATCTGTCTGTCACCGGCGTGTTCCGCACGGCGCAGGACGCGCAGGCCGTGCGCGGCGGGCTGGAGGCCATGCAGCAGCTGGCGAAGATGCGCGCGCCGGAAACGCCCGCCCTGCGCATCGCCGCGGCAGCCAGCCTGGAAGCGTCGGAGCGCGAGGTGCGGCTGCGCGCCGGGCTGAGCTACGAAGACTGGCAGAGCCTGCTGAGCTGAACGGGATCCGGCCGGGCCGGAGGCCGCTGGCGCGCCCGCTTTTCCTGGGGAAGCCGTTCCGGACAGGGCGAGCTTCCGCAGAGCTTACTGCAGTTTTTCCCGGAAAAACGCCACGGTTCTCTGCCAGGCGAGCTTCGCCGCGGCTTCGTCGTAGCGCGGGGTCGTGTCGTTGTGGAAGCCGTGATTGGTGTTTTCGTAGAAGAACACCTGGTAGGGCTTGCCGTGCTCTTTGAGCGCCGCTTCGTATGCAGGCCAGCCTTCGTTCACGCGTTTGTCGAGCCCGGCGTAGTGCAGCATGAGCGCGGCGCGGATCTTCGGCACCTCCGCCGCAGGCGGCTGGCCTCCGTAGAAAGGCACGGCGGCGGCGAGTTCTTCGCCGAGCCGCACGGCGAGCATGTTGGCCACGCCCCCGCCGTAGCAGAACCCGACGGCCCCGATTCTGCCCGTGCATTCGGGATGCTTCCTGAGCCAGCGTGCAGCAGCGATGAAGTCCTCGTTCAGTTTCTGGCGGTCGACTTCGCGGAACAGCTGGACGCCCTTTTCGTCGTCGCCGGGATAGCCGCCGGCGCTGGTGAGCCCGTCGGGCGCGAGCGCGAGGAACCCCTCTGCCGCGAGGCGCCGGGCGACGTCTTCGATATACGGGTTCAGTCCGCGGTTTTCGTGGATCACCACGACGCCGGGCAGTCTGCCCTGCGCTTTGGCGGGCCGCACCAGATAGCAGCGGATCCTGCCGTTGCCCTTAGGGGATTCCACGTCCACGCGCTCCGCACGGATGCGGGGATCATCCGGCGGCACCTGCTGCGCCCAGGCGTAGTTGGGCCGCAGGCTCTCCCAGAGCATGGCCGCGGTGACGGCGCCCGTGGCGTACTTCTGCGCGCCTTCGAGAAACGACCGCCGGTCGATGTCGCCATGGACGTAGAGGTCGAACAGATCCAGAAGCCCCTGCGGGAAAGCAGACGCTTTTCTGCGTTCCATCAAAGCCCTCCCTGACAGCACCGATGCTACCATGCCCGGGTCCGGGACCCGATGCGGCGGCAGTGGAGAGAGGGGAGGGCGGCGGGAACGCCGGGGGTCGAGGGCCTGAACGGGTTGCGGCTCAGTCTGCGACGCACTGCGGTTTCAGCAGAGCGGCGAGCTGCTCCGGCGTGGGCGGGTTCTGTTCGATGACGTCCATGCCCTCGGCGGTGATGATGGGGCAGCTCTTGTCGTCGACGCCGACCCAGCCGCGCTGTTTCAGGTACCAGAGGGCGAAGAACATGGGCTCGGCGGGGAAGTTGACCATGGACTCAATGACGCGCACCGGGGTGCCGGGCGAGCCGGGGTTGGCGCGGCGGCGCTCGTAGAGAATCGCCAGAATGGCCATGCGGCGGGCGGCTTCCGTGGTGACCGCCTCGTAGAAGCTGCGCGGCGACAGCGTGGGCGTGCCTTCCTCCTCTTTGGGCAGCAGGGAATTGAACGCCTCGCGCGTGACGGGATTCGACAGCACCTCGTAAGCCTGCGTGACGGCTTCATACTTTTCGGCGTCCGGGGCCGACCCGTTCTTCGGGTGGTGCTTGTTGGCGAGCGCCGAGTAAGCGCGGTGGATTTCCTCCGCCGAGGCTTTCCGGGGGACGCCCAGAACGGCGTAATGGTCCTGGAATTTGGTCGAAGGAAGAGATCCGGCCATGGAGACTCCTGCAGGACTGATCGGCCGGACGGGGCGGAGACTTGAGACCGGTGCGGGGACCGCTAAAGCGCATTGCCGGGGACGCCGATGAAGAACTGTGGCGCGTCCGGCCATTCTGCTGTTCCTGTCTGCCGCCGCGGCGTGGGGTGTGGACATCAGCCGTCTGGAGACCGGTCCCGCAGCTGTGGAAGGCGCGTGCCAGTTGTCGCGCGCGGCGGATTCTGTCGGGGCCGGCGATCCGCAGATCCTGGTGAAGTTCACGGCGCGGGCGGGGGCGGGGGAGGCTTTTGCCGTTGAGTGGCTGAACCCGGCAGGAGAGGTGGCTGAGCGGACCGATTACACGGATCTGCCCCGGGGGAGGACCGTGTGCGTGGTGAACGCGCTGCAGGTGGGCGGCTTTGCGCCGGCCACCAAGCCTGGCCGGTGGAGGGTGCGGGTGGTCTCCGGCGGGCAGGTCCTGCGCGAGAAGGATTTTGAAATCACGGGCAAGCCCACGTCCCTGGCCGCACGCGTGATCTCGGCAGGGACGGACGGGCTGCTGCTGGAAACCTTCGGAACCGAGCCGGACACGACGATCAACATCGCCCGCTACCGCGAGAGCGCGGGCTGGGACTACGTGGCCGTCGTGCTGGCCGCCCAGCGCGAGGGCAACCGGCTGCGCGCCGATCCCGGCCCGCTGGAGCCGGGCGAATACCTGGTGATCCTGCGCAATCCGAACGGCGACGAGAGCCCGCCCGCGCGTTTCGTGGTGGCCTCCCGGGAATCCTTCCGGAAGCCATTTCCTGATGGAGAAACCTGGCGGGTGACGCAGCGGCCGTATGGCGCCTTTTCGCACTACGGGCGGGCTCTGCACGCCTGGGACTTCGCGCCGCTGAACGGGCGGTTTGTCGCGGCCATGCGGGCGGGCGTCGTGGCTGCGTATGATTTCGGGCTGGGCCAGACGCCGGATCAGCGCCTGTTCGGCAACTACATCTCGATCCGGCACGACGACGGCACCTGGTCTCACTACGCGCACCTGAAGACCCGCACGTTCCGCGTCCGGACAGGGCAGCGGGTGGAGGCGGGGCAGATTCTGGCCGAGGTGGGCAACAGCGGCTACTCCTTCGGGCGGCATGTGCACGTGCACGTGACGCGCTCGCCTTCGATCGCCGCGCCCAGCATCCCCTTCCGGTTTGAAGACCGGGCCGATGCACCCGTGATCAGCTCTTCCGCGCCGGCGAAGACGGAGTGGGAGGGAGCCGCGGCGTTCGCGCAATGGTGGACGCGTCCGTTGCGGATTCCGCGGAACGCGCGGCGGCTGGCAGTGAAGCTGGAATGGAAAGATGCGGGGGCGGAGCTGGACCTCTGGCTGGTGACGCCGGCGGGCGAGTGGATCCGCGCCGAGGGGGCGCGGGCGGAGGTGGCGAGCCCGCAACCGGGCACGTGGCGGGTGGCCGTTCAAAGCGTGCGCGGGGAGGCGAGTTTCCGGGTGGAGCCGGAAATCACACTCTCCCGTCCATGATGGGGCCATGGGGCTATACTGAAGGCGAGGGCCCCATATGAAAACCTACCTGCGATTCGGCATCCTGGTGGCCGCCGTGCTTGGCACCCTGGCCTGGCTGGCGGCGAGCGGCATCCGCGAGTCGAAGACGTACTACAAGACGATCTCCGAACTGAAATCCATGCCGCAATCGGAGGCGGGCAAACGCGTGCGCGTGACGGGCGATGTGGTGGCGGGCTCGATCCGCCGCGAAGGCACCGCCGTTCATTTCCAGATCTGCGAGAAGGAGCGCGGCGCGACCCTGAACGTGGTGTACACGGGCAAGGATCCGCTGCCGGACACGTTCCGGGACGAAGCGCAGGCGATGGCGGACGGCAAACTGGCGCCGGACGGCACTTTCCACGCCAGCTCGATCGCAGCCAAATGTCCCTCGAAATATGAAGCCGCGCCGGGCAAAGCTGCGCCGCAGCCTCTGAACCCCGGCACGACGCGGTCCTCGCTGTAGAGCAGTCCCAATCCACGCCCTGGAGCGGAATCCATGGAGACTCTCGGCGCATTCAGCCTGCTGCTGGCGCTTTGCCTTGCAGCGTACGCCTTTCTGGCTTCTTCCATCGGAGGGTGGAAGGACAAACCCTTCCTGGTGGAGAGCGCCCGCCGCTCGGTGTATGGCGTTTTCCTGCTGCTGACGGCGGCTTCGGCGATTCTCGTCTACGCCCTGATGACGAGCGACTTCCGCTTCGCCTACGTGGCGGAACGCTCCAACCGCGCCATGCCGGCGGTGTACAAGTTCGCCGCCTGGTGGGGCGGGCAGGAAGGATCGCTCCTGCTGTGGAGCTGGATGCTGTCGCTGTACTCCGCCATCGTCGTGTGGACGAACCGGGCGAAGCACCGCAACCTGATGCCGTGGGTGGTCGCGGTGCTGATGTTCACGCAGACGTTCTTCTGCGTGCTGAACGTGTTCGTCGAGCCGCCGTTCCAGATGCTCGCCGTGGGGCGCGGCGTCACGAGCGTGGCGGATGGAAACGGGCTGAATCCGCTGCTGCAGTACTGGCTGATGGCGATCCACCCGCCGGCGCTGTATCTCGGCTTCGTGGGGTTCGTGGTGCCTTTCGCGTTCGCCTTCGCGTCGCTGCTGAAGCGCGAGCCCGGGGAGGCGTGGATCGCCACGACGCGGCGCTGGTCGCTGGTGACGTGGGGCTTCCTGTCCATCGGCATCATGCTGGGGCAGGGGTGGGCGTACGCGGTGCTCGGCTGGGGCGGCTACTGGGGCTGGGATCCGGTGGAAAACGCCTCGCTTCTGCCCTGGATCACGGGCACGGCTTTCCTGCATTCGGTGATGATGCAGGAGAAAAAGGGCATGATGAAAGTCTGGAATATGGTGCTGATTTCAGCCACCTATTTCCTGTGCATTTTTGGCACTTTTCTGACGCGCAGCGGCATTGTTTCCAGCGTTCACGCCTTCGCGCAGTCGTCGCTCGGCTCGTGGTTCGTCGGCTTCCTCGCCATCAGCATCTCGATCACCGTGTTCCTGATCCTGCGGCGGCTGGATTATCTGAAGAGCGAGGCGCATCTGGAGAGCGTGCTGAGCCGGGAGTCGAGCTTCCTGTTCAACAACCTGCTGCTGCTGGCGTCCTGCTTCGCCGTGCTGTGGGGGACGCTGTTCCCGGTGATTACGGAAGCCCTGATGGGAGAGAAGATCACGGTGGGGGCGCCGTTCTTCAACAAGGTGAACATCCCCATCGGGCTGGCGCTGCTGCTGCTGACGGGCGTGGGGCCGCTGATTGCGTGGCGTCGCAGTTCGTGGGAGAGCCTGAAGCGCGCCTTCCGCTGGCCGGTGCTCGTGATGGGGCTGACCATGGCGGCGCTGCTCGCCTTCGGCGTCCGGCATTTCTACGCCCTGATCAGCCTGGGGTTGTGCGCCTTCGTCGCCGCGACGGTGGTGATGGAGTTTTACAAAGGCGCGCGTTCGATCGCCGCCCGCAGCCAGATGAACTTCCTCCGCGCCATGGTGGAGCTGACGCACCGCAACACGCGGCGCTACGGCGGCTACCTGGTGCACATGGGCATCGTGCTGATGTTCATCGGCTACACGGGGTCGGCGTTCAACAAGGACACGACCGAAGAAGTGAAGATCGGCTCGCATTTCCGGATTGGCGCCTACGAGCTGCACGTGAAGGAAGTGACTGACGGTTCGAATCCGAACTACTCCTGGCAGCGCGCGGTGATCGCCGTGCACCGGCACGGCGAGTACGTGGGCGACCTGAAGCCGGAGCGGCGCGTCTACGCCGCCTCGCAGCAGCCGACATCGGAAGTGGCCATCCGCCGGCGGCTGAACGAGGATCTGTACCTGAACTTCGCCAGCATGAGCCAGTCGGATCCCGAAGCGGCGATCATCCAGGCGTATGTCTTCCCGCTGGTGAGCTGGATCTGGATCGGCTTTTACGTGCTGCTGTTCGGCACCATCGTGTGCCTGATCCCGAGCAAAGTGAAATATGCTTACCCGAAGACGCAGGTGGTGGGCGTGTATGAACGCCAGCCCGAGCCTGCGCAGTGACG
Organism: Bryobacteraceae bacterium; assembly: GCA_026002875.1. NCBI lineage: Bacteria > Pseudomonadati > Acidobacteriota > Terriglobia > Bryobacterales > Bryobacteraceae > Bryobacteraceae bacterium. Next base: position 2,923,968 of record BPGE01000001.1, on the reverse strand, counting down.
CCGCGGGCAGGGTGCGAACGCCCGCGGCTGGAAAGATGGTTCTACCGAGATGATTCTTGCAGTGGCTGTGGCGCTGACCGCGGGCGTGCTCGCGTTCGTGTTTCTGATCCGGCCTGAAGATCTGCCGCCCGCGGAAGCGCCGCCGCCGTGGGCGCACCTGGAAGAGAAGCGGGACATCCTGTACGACAACCTGCGCGACCTGAACTTCGAGTACGGCCTCGGCAAGCTCTCCGACGACGATTATGCGAAGGCGAAAGCCACTCTGCAGGCGGAGCTCGCCCAGGTGAACGCAGAGCTGGAGCGGATGCAGGCGCAGGTCTCAGGAAAAAGGGCGAAGGCTGCGGCGGCGAAGGCGGAACCGGCGCCGCAACCTGCGCCCGGCACCGTGTGCCCGCATTGCGGAGCGAAGTTCGACAAGCCGCTGAAATTCTGCGGCGAGTGCGGCAAGCCGATGGCGGGAGGGGCGGCATGAGGGGCGCATGGATTCTTCTGTTCGCCGCGCTGCCCGCGCTGGCCGACATCAGCGGCACGGTCATCAACCGCACCACGGGCAAGCCGCAGCCGGGCGTGTTCGTTCACCTCACGCAGATGGGGCAGGGCGGCATGGCCCCCGGGGGCAGCGCCCGCACGGGCGAGGACGGCCGGTTCACGATCAAGACGGCGAATGCAGGCGCGATGCTGCTGCAGGCCGTCTACAAGGGCGTGAGCTATTCGCGCGCGGTCGAGGCGAATGCGGCGAACGTGCAGATCGACGTGTTCGACGCCGCACCGCGCGTGCCTGACGTGCGCGTCACCCAGCACATGATTCTGGTGGAAGGCGACGGCAAGGAGTGGGTGGTCAACGAGACGATTCTGTTCGAGAACTCCACCAACGTCGCCTGGAACGATCCCGAGCAGGGGACGCTGCAGTTCACGGCGCCTGCCTCCGCGGGCGAAAACGTGCGCGTGCGCGCCACGTCGCCGGGCAGCGTTCCGGTGGAGCGCGAGCCGCGGCGCGTGCGCGCCGGACTGTTTGCGCTCGACTTTCCGGTGAAGCCGGGCGGCGAGACGCGGTTCGACATCAGCTACAAGTTTCCGGCGCAGGACAACACGGTCCTGCAGGGAAGGATTCTGCATCCGCCCGGGCCGGTGCGGCTTGTCGTGCCGGAAGGGATCCGCGCCGAGGGTGCGGCGCTGAAGGACCTTGGCCAGGAGCCGACCACGCGCGCCGCCATCTTTGACATCGCCGGGAAAGAGTACGAGATCCGGCTCTCGGGCGCCGGCGCTCTGCCGCAGACGCCCGTGGCCAGCGAGAGCGAAGAAGACGGCCCGCGCATCGAGCGCATTCTGCCGCCCGGCTACGAGCGCTGGTGGAAAATCGCGCTGGCGCTGCTGGCCGCGTTTCTGGCGCTGAGCTTCTGGGCCCAGTGGATCAAGTCCGGCTCGGCCGGCAACCGCAGCGCCCGATGACCGCCCTGGCCGTCGAACAGGTCTGGAAATACTACGGCGATTTTCCCGCCCTGCGCGGCATCACTTTTGAAGCGCGCCAGGGCGCCTGCGTGGCGCTGCTGGGCCGCAACGGCGCGGGGAAGACGACGCTGCTGCGCATTCTGGCCGGGCTGTCGAAGCCCAGCAAAGGCGCGGTGCGGGTGCTGGGACGCGATTGCCTTTCAGCCGAGGTCCGGCGCACGACCGGCATGCTGGGACACGGCATCGGCATCTACGACGAGCTCTCCGCGTACGAGAACCTGCGCCTGTTCGCCGCGCTTTACGGGTTGCCCGACGCGCACCGCGCGGCGATGGAGTGGCTGGAGCGGACGGGGCTCGAGCGCGTGCGGGACGGGCTGGTGCGGGAGTTCTCGCGGGGGATGAGGCAGCGGCTGGCGGTGGCGCGCGCGTTTCTGCACAAGCCGTCGCTGCTGCTGCTGGACGAGCCGTTCACGGCTCTCGACGACCGCGCCATCGCGCTTCTGCAAGGGCTGCTGCGGGAGTCGCTCGCTTCCGGCGCGACGATCGTCATGTCGACGCACCAACTGCGCGAGGCGCTCGAGCTGGCGACGCACGTAGCGCTGATCGTCAAAGGCAGACTGGCGCACGCGGGCGAGCGCACGGCGGAGATGCTCGACGATCCGGGCTACCTGTACCGGACTTATGGAGAGGCCTGATGCAGTACCTGCGGCAGGTCTGGACGGTTGCAGCCAAGGATCTGCGCAGCGAACTGCGCACGAAAGAGGCGCTGAACGCGTCGCTGTCGTTCGCCCTGGTGATTCTGCTGCTGTTCAGCTTCGCGTTCGATCCCACGGCCGAGATGACGCGCGAGATCAGCGGCGGGCTGCTGTGGCTGGTGTTCGCCTTCGCCGGCGCGCTGTTGCTGAACCGGAGTTTCGCGCGCGAGCTGGAAAACGACTGTCTCGACGTTCTGGTGACGAGTCCGGTGCCGCCTTCGGCGCTGTTCCTGGGGAAAGCCGTCGCCAACTGGCTGCTGCTGCTCGGCATTGAAATCGTGTGCCTTCCGGTCTTCGGAGTGTTTTACAACGTGGACTGGGCGCGGCAGCCGGCGTGGCTTGCGGTTGTGCTCCTGCTGGCCACGTGGGGCATCACAGTGATCGGGACGATGTTTTCGGCGCTGACGGTGAACCTGCGTCTGCGGGAGCTGATGCTGCCGATGCTCGTCTATCCGATGCTGATCCCGTGCCTGATGGCGGCGATGCAGCTGACGACGGCTCTGGTGGCGGGGCAAGCGCCCGCGGGCGATCAGCTGGCGTGGCTGCGGATGCTGGCGGGATTCGATATCATCTTCACGGCGCTGTCGGTGGCGCTGGTGGAGACCGTGCTGATCGGGTGAACGGATGAGAGAGAAAATTCTGTATGGACTGGGCGCCGTGGCAGCGCTGCTGCTGGGGCGCAACATCTGGGTGATGCTGACCGGTCTGCCGGACGAGGCGTTTCAGGGCGCCATTTTCCGCATCATTTTCTTCCATGTGCCGGCGGCATTTACCTGCTTTCTGTGCTTTTTCGCGGCCCTGATCGCATCGATCAGCTACCTGAAAACAGGCCGCATGCAATGGGACGCCCTGGCGGTGTCGACCACGGAAGTGGGCCTCGCTTTCGGCGCGGCCAACCTGATCAGCGGCATGATCTGGGCGCGGATCATCTGGGGCATCTGGTGGACGTGGGACTGGCGGCTGACGTCGATGCTGGTGTGCTGGCTGCTGTATGCAGGCTACCTGGTGCTGCGGCGGGCGGTGGAGGAGCCGGCGCAGCGGGCGCGGCTGTCGGCCGTGCTTTCGATCCTCAGCTTCACGGTGGTGCCGTTCGTGTTCTTCTCGATCAAGTGGTTCCGCACGCAGCATCCGCAGCCGGTGCTCTACGGAGAGGGCAAGATGGACGCGGCCTACCGCGCCATGCTGTACGGCAACTGGGTTCCGCTGCTGATGATCGCGGTGATCCTGATTGCGGTGCGGATGCAGCAGGAGAAACGCGCCCGGGAGATCGACGCCCTGCGGCGCGAGGCCCACGCATTCTGACGGGAAAGGATTTCGAGTATGGGTGACGCCGCTGCGCGGAATTTCCAGTATCTGGCCTACGGACTGATCGCCGTCTGGGCCATCCTCGCCGTGTATGTGCTGACGCTCGTCAGCCGGGAACGCCGGATCGAGCGGGAGATCGAAAGCCTGAAGCGGATGATCGAAGACCGGGAAGGGAAGTGACGCCATGAACCGCCGCAGCCTGCTGGGAGCCATGGCCGCCGCGCCGCTGGCGGCGCGCGAGTCGAATGCGCAGGAAACCGCCGCGCGCGCCATGCGCGGGATGCCCGCGCCGCGCATCCGCGACGTGCAGGTGATCGCCACCGCGCCGCAGGGGCTGAGGCTGACGGTGGTCAAGGTCATCACGGATCAGGACGGGCTGTACGGCTACGGCTGCGGCACATACACGCAGCGCGCCGAGCTGGTGGCGGCCGCGGTGGAACGATACCTGCGGCCGTTCCTTGCGGGCAAGCCCGCCGACCGCATCGACGACCTCTGGCAGGCGATGTACAACTCTTCGTACTGGCGCAACGGGCCAGTGCTCAACAACGCCATCAGCGGCGTTGATCAGGCGCTGTGGGACATCAAGGGCCGCATGGCGGGCATGCCGGTCTATCAGCTGCTGGGCGGCAAGTGCCGGGAAGCGGCCGACTGCTATGCGCACGCGAGCGGGCGCGAGATTCCGGAAGTGATCGACAACGCGCGCAAGCTGATGGCGCAGGGCTTCCGCCATATCCGCGTGCAGGTGGGCGTGCCCGGACAGGCGGGCTATGGCGCCGGCGCGGGCGCCGGAAAGGTGGAGAAGCTCCACGACGCGCCGATGTTCGAGCCCGAGGACTACCTGCGGCGCGCGCTGAAGCTGCTGGAGACGGCGCGAAAGGAGCTGGGCGACGAGGTCGAGCTGCTCCATGACGTGCATGAGCGCATCTCGCCGATCCAGGCGGTGCGTTTCTGCAAGGAGTGCGAGCGGTTCCGGCTGTTTTTCCTCGAAGATCCGCTGTCGCCCGAGGACATCGAGTGGTTCCGCATCATCCGGCAGCAGTGCTCGACGCCGATCGCGATGGGCGAGCTGTTCAACAGCCCGCACGAGTGGACGCCGCTGATCCGCGACCGGCTGATCGACTACATCCGCATCCATGTTTCGCAGGCAGGCGGGCTGACGCCGTGCCGCAAAATCGCGGCGATGGCGGAGCTGATGGGAGTCAAGACGGCGTGGCACGGACCGGGCGACGTCTCGCCCGTGGGCCACATGGCCAACATCACGCTGGACGTGGCCTGCTACAACTTCGGCATCCAGGAGAGCGTGTTCTTCCCCGATGCGGTCCGGGAAGTCTTCCAGGGCTGCCCGGTGCTGAAGGACGGATATTTCTACGCCAACGAGTCGCCGGGCTGGGGCATTGAAGTGAACGAGGCCGCGGCGAAGAAATACCCCTACGGTTACGGGGAAACCGGCGAGCGGCAGCGGCTCAACGGAGGCTGGGGCGAGATCCGCCGCCGCGACGGGACGATCATCAAGCAGTAGAAGCGGCGGGGGGCGTGAACGCCCTCCCGCCGCGGCAGCCTAATCCCGTTTCCCGCCATCCACGGTGGCGGCTTGGGCTTCCTCAAACGAAGCCAGCCGCGCCCGCAGGCTCTCCGCCAGGGGGCGGATTTCAGCAGGGGCGCGGAAACCCAGCTTCACAAGCTCGTCAATCCCCAGCGGAGCCGAATCCGGCAGATGCGGGTGCAGGATACGCTTGTACTCCTGGCAGAAAGGTTTGCCGGCATCCGATGAACAGATGACAGTCAGGAATTCATAAACCAGATCCAGGCGGGTATTGAACGATCTGTGCGCATCCGCCACCGGGATGATGTCCTCAAACAGCTGGTTCATCAGCCCGGCGCGCCCCGTCGCCATGCTGAGCTTGGCCAGAGCGCCAGCGAGGGCGTACGCGTCATAGCCGGCGGCCACGGAGAACAGGGTGCCCCAGATGTCGGCGTCCTGCTCCGCATTGGGCGGATACCAGAGGCGCAGATCGCCTGTCCGCTGCTGGATGATATGGCCGAGTTCGTGGCCGATCACGTGCGCCAGTTCGCTGTCGCTGTCTCCGAGAAGCTCGGACAGCCCCACGTACACACCCACCTCGTTACCGCCCTTGGCGTAGGCGTTCACCTGCTTCTCATACCGGATGACGAGACGGGGCGCGGGTCCCACGAAGAGATCGGTGGCACGGGCCGCGTTCAGCACGCGCAGATAGACGTTCCAGATGCGGTCCCAATGCGAGATGGGAGGCGTGACGCCTCCAGGCGGCAGGCTGGAGAACGTGCCGCTCGAATCCGTGTTCATCGTCCAGGCGAGGAATTCGTCTTCCGGCCTGCTGGCCCCGGACATCACGAGGACGGCGTCGCTGCCGTCGGCCGCCGGAAACCTTTCGCGCACGACGAAGGCCGTATGTCCGCGCGGCGGAAGCGTGATCGAAGAAGGGCCCAGCCGCGTGCCGTCATTCAGCACAAGGACTGCCTCCACGCGCAGCACGCGGTTGTTCGGGTTGGCCACGGCGACGCCCAGGTCGCGGTTGGCGTACGAGACATAGTCGATGACGGGCAGACTCGAGGGCGCTGTGATCTCCTGAACCGCGCGGCCCCCCAGCCAGAGGCGGTACGAGGCGCTGCCCATGAGCGGAGCATTGGCATCGACCCACGCCCAGCCGCTGCGGAGCGGCAGACTGGAAGGCCTGCTGGAGAGCGTCACGGAGCCCGTCGCAGGCACGCGGACGGTATGCCTGGATTGCAGGCCGCTGCCGAAATCCACCTGCAGACCGCCCCCGTCGCCATCGTAAAGGATGATGTTCGCCGTCACGTCCACCGAGTTTGCGTTCACCAGCGTGAGGGCCGTCTGCCAGCGGCCTCCTTCGAACTGTCCGTCGGCGATCTGCGGGAAATAGAGATTGACATGCGCAGATGCAGGCTGCCGTTGGGCGGGCAGCCGCGCGGGCGACAGCAGCAGAGTCAGGAAAGAAACGAACAAAACCGGACGGTAATGTTTCTTCAAAAACCTCATGCCTATTCTTATATCGGGCGGACTGGCTCAGAGAATGAGCCTCTTTCATGGCGGAGGAGATGCAGCGTTTTTCCGCCGGAAATTCCCGTCGCGTGCGGGGATGCCGGCGCAGAAAGGCTTTCCCCTTTTCACGCTGCGAGATGCAGCCCCGAGGTTGTGCGTCGCATGGCGTGAGGAGCGCTTCGCCGTGCGGGGGAACGCCGGGACGCCGAGTCCTGCCGGGGAAGTCCGGTTTTCCGTGCCCTGGCCCGGATCCGCGGAACCGGACCAGTCTACTCTGCCGCGCCCCGGGACCCCGCCGTGACCATCGGTCTGGCAGCCGCCGGGCGCTGCCGGGGATTGCCGCGGCAGGCCTTCAGGAGCTCCAGGATCGGGCAGGCCGGCGCCACGGCGCGGGCCAGGCGGCGCGCCCAGGAAAACGCCGCCCCGGCCGTGTCGTCAATCGAGGGGCCGAGGCCCCGTTGCGAGAGCGCGCGGTCAATCCTTTTCGCGCCGCTGCGCCGGCGCGGACTCGCGGGAATCGTCTTCGGACAGAGCGCTCTTCACGAATTCAGGCTTGCGGTAGCCGCGGGCGGCGAGGTCCTCCCAGCGGAGCGGCGCCGAGTCGGGCAGGTGGGGATGGAGGATGGCCTTGTACACCCTGCAGGCGGGCGCCGCCTCGCGGAGGCTGCAGACGAACTGCAGCATCTCGAACACGGTGCTGATGCGGGTGTTGAAGGATTTGTGGGCCTCGGGGGCCAGCTGCTGCTCGAACTGCTCGGCGAGCCCCGCCGTACCGGTGGCCATGGCCAGCTTGGCCAGAGCGCCAGCCGCGGCGTAGGCATCATATCCGGAGATCAGAGCGAGAAATGTCCCCCAGATATCGGCGTCGAATTCGGGATTGTTGTGGAATTCGAGCCGCCCTGTCCTCTGCTGATAAATGTGGCCGATTTCGTGGCCGACGACAAACGCCAGTTCGCTGTCGCTGTCGCCCAGCAGCTCGGAGAGGCCCATGAAAATCCCCACTTCCTGCCCGTCGGCTGCGTAGGCGTTGACGGTCTTGTCGTACAGGATTTCAAGCTCCGGCGCGGTGCGGAGCATGCCGAGGTCGCGGGCGGCGTTGAGAACGCGCTGGAACGTGTTCCAGATGCGGTCCCAATGGGAGATCGGCGGCGTGATTCCGCCCGGCGGAAGGCTGGAAAACGTGCCGCTTGCGTCCGTGTTCATGGTCCAGGCGAGGAACTCGTCCTGCGGCCGGTCCACGGCTTCGAGCGAGAGCATGGAGTCGCGCAAATCGGCCGAAGGGAAGCGGTCGCGGACGTTGAAGGCCGTGTGGCCGAACGGCGGCAGGGTGATCCTCGAGGGGCCCGCGACAGCGCCGCTCGAGAGCTTCAGATAGGCATCCACGCGCAGCGTGCGGTTGTTGGGGTTCGCCACCGCCACGCCGAGTTCCCGGTTGGCGTAGGAGACGTAATCGATCACGGGCAGGACAGGCGGAGCGGTCACCTCCTGCGCGGCTTGCGAGCCGAGCCACAGCCGGAAAGAGGCGCTCCCCACCAGGGGCGCGTCGGAATACACGCGCGCCCAGCCGGAGCGGACGGGCAGCGTGGTGGGGCGGCTGGCGATCGAAAGCGAGCTCTTTGCGGGAACGGTCAGGGTGAATCGCGACGCCTGGCCGGAGCCGAAATCGACCGTCAGCGGGCCTCCGTCGGAACCGAACAGGCGGAGCTCAGCCGATGCGGCTGTGTCGTTCGTGTTGACGAGGGTCAGCGCGGTCTGCCAGCGGCCGCCGCTGAACTGGCCGTCGGCGATCTGGGCGAAGTAGAGGTTCACGTGCGCCGACGACGCCTGCCTCTGCGCCTGGACGGCAGAGGGCAGGCAGAGCAGGATGGAAAGGGTGAAGAGGCGAGAGGGCGCACTGGCCGTCCTGAGTGTATTCATGCGGTTCATCCCCGATCGTTGAATCTGCAGAGAATCCAGCTTTCTCAGGTAACCGGATTCCAGCGCACTTCTGGCTCAGGCGCCGGCGCGCGGAGGCCGGCGGCTCCGGGCGGCGCTATCCAAGCCGCCATGGCCGGTCCGGGGAGACCTGCACAGGCGCAGACAGTCCGATCGTCTGTCCCTCGACTTTCAGCGAGGCAAACTCCAGCCTGCCCTCCATGGCCTCAATCCGCAGGACAGGCGGCGCACCTCTGCGGGCGGCGCGCGCCAGCTCAAACACGCCCCATCCGGAAGCGGTGCTCCAGAAGCCGCGGAAGGGGCGCGTCCTGAGCGCAGGCGCGATTTCCAGGGACTGGTCCCCTGCGTTGTAAAAAAAGCCGCAGCACAGCACGACGGCGCTCCAGGCGGAGAGAGCCCGCGCATAGTGGTGGCCGCACTCCGGCTCGTCGAAGGGATTGCGACGGACGCCGTCGTGCCGGAGCCGGACGGCTTCGAGGATGGCGAGCCCTTCTTCCACCATGCCCATGCCGATCATCTGGGCGGCGGCGGGGTATTCGATGCCGGTCCAGGCCTCGGCGAAATAAGGGAAGGGAATGCGCGGCCGGGGCGCCTTGCCGTAGTCGCAGATCAGCAGGCCAGACTCGTCGTTCAGCGCGTAGGTGCGCTGCATGTTCTCGTGATCGTCCATGGACGTCCGGCGGTTGTAGCGGTAGATGGAAACCAGGGCGCGGCGGATGTTTTCCTCTTTGAGCAGCGGCCCCATCCGGCATAAATCAGCCTGATATTGACCAATGAGCTGATCGGCCAGGCAGCCTTCTCCGAGCTGGTAATCCGGCTTCTCGGTGTCGTCCGAGCCCATGGTGGAGACCAGAGTTTCAGCGATCTGTTTCCTGGGAATGCCGCGGACTTTCTGGATGTAATATTCGCCGTTGAAGAGATTTGCATCGATCCACGCCGAACCGCGCCGGAAGAGATCCATGCAGGTTTCGGCGAAGGCCGCATCGCCTGCGGCGCGGGCCAGTTCGGCGGCGGCGCGCAAGCCGCCGAGGTAGTAGATGCCGCACTGGGGATTCGGTCCGTAGAACTCGATGTCGTAGGTGTTGTGCTGGGCGCCTTCCATCACGCCGTCGCGGTCAGCGTCCCAGCCTCCAGGAATCCAGCAGAATTCCACCGCTTTTTTCACCGACGGCCAGATGCCGGCCAGCCATTTCCGGTCTCCGGAAAGGCGGAAATCAAGCCACGCTTTCATCACCTGGCCCATCTGGCCATCGGCAGCAGCGAGCCCGAAACGCCCCGTCCCTTTCGGGAGAATCTCGCGGAAATGAATGCCGCCGCGCTCGTCCATCATGTGTCCGAATGACGCGTTGCGGAGGCTGCGGGCGAGGGAGGGGAAGAGATGGTTGGTCGTGGATTCGTAGTTCCAGACGTGGGTGCAGGAGCCGTAACAGCAGCCGCTTTTGTCGTTGGCGCCTTCGAAGCCGTGGAATTCGCCGTCGGCGGTGCGGAAGACGACCTGCGTGGCGAGCGTGGAGAGATTGCTCATGGCGGCGTCCTTGACGCAGCCCGGCAACGTGCAGGATTTCATGGCCCCGGTGAAAGCGCGGGTGCGCTGCTCGAGTTCTTTCAGATTCGCGGCCAAATGGCGCGCGGCGTCCCAGGCGCCCGCGAACCGGGTGGCGTACCAGTTGCCGACGATGGTGTTCTCGTTGCCCTGGGAAGCCCGCCAGCCGCAGTGCGCGGGCGTGCGGTTGGGGCAGCGCCAGGCGAGCACGAACTCGAAGCGCGCCTCGCCTCCGGCAGGGATCTCCCGCATCAGGTGGACGACGCCCACCGTTCCAGGCTCCTGCGGTTCCGGGCCGAGTTTTGCATCCTCCCTGAACGCGTCCCAGAACAGCATCGGGCTGTTGAACCAGCGGGAACGCGGCCAGCCGCGCCACACCGTGCAGGCGGCGGGATCAAGCGCCGCCAGGACGAATTCGCCAGCCACGGGACCGGCGGCATCAAGACCGGGATTGGTCATCACGAGGCCTGCGAGCAGATCGTCGCGGCGCGGCTCGTTGCGGCGCGCATCCCCGGCGGGCCTTGCGGCGCCCGTGTCCGGCGCGGAGCGGAACGGATTGTCGATCGAGAAGCACAGGCTCACCTTCGCTGCCGCAGGGCCGGGGTTGCGGACGATGTAGCGCAGCAGCGCCGCAGGCAGGCCGCTTGAGTCCGCATCCAGCGGGAAGATGGGCGTGAATGCCTCGAGCGATAGCCGCACGGGCAGCCGGCGGTCCTCGAAATCGATCCGCGCCATTGGATAGGACGACGTAAACACGGCCGAAGCGAGCCGCGGCATGCCGGGGACGTTGTTCGAGCCGAGCCCCGTCGCGCCTTCAAACGGCGGGAGGATGCGCGCCTCGGCGATCCGCGCCACGGGCCGCCGGCCGGGCGTTTCCGCGCGGATCGAAGCGAACGCAAAGGCGGGCTGATTGCCTTTGTCAGGACGGTTGAAGATCTCCCAGTCGCGCAGCTGCCCGCGGCCGCCGAGCGAGATCGAGCCCGCCGCCACGCCGCCCAGAGGCATGGCGATGGTGGCCAGCGCAGGTCCGCGGAACACGCGCGGCCATTCGATGGAAAGCCGCGGCGCCTGCGGCTGCGCCTGCACGGCGCCCGCAGCGGGCAGGGCGGCGGTGGTCTTGAGAAACGTGCGCCGGTCGGTAGGCATGCCTCGGAATCTACCACTGAACCCGCCCCTTGACAAAGGGCGAATAAAAAGCGAAGATGAGGCATGAGCACCGCGCTGGCCCTGAAAGCGCAACGCGCGCCAGTCCTGCTCGGGAAACGGCAAGCCGAGTACCGCCTGCTGCCCGCGGAGCGCATGCTGAACCGCTGCGAGGCGGGCTCGCTGATGCCGTTCCACTGGACGGTCAACCCCTACCGCGGCTGCGAGCTGGGCTGCCACTACTGCTACGCGCGCTACACGCACGAGTATCTGGAAATGGACGGGCGCGCGTTCGAGCGGCTCATCTTCGTCAAACAATTCCGGAAGGATCTGTTTGAACGGGAACTGCGCGCCGTCCGCGCCGGCGAGTGGATCGCCATCGGCACGGCGACCGATCCTTACCAGCCGGCGGAGCGGCGGTTCGGCGTCGCGCGGGCGGTGCTGGAGGTTCTGGCGCGGCAGGCGGGGCTGCGCGTGGCGGTGACGACGAAGTCCGACCTGGCGGCGCGGGACGCCGCGCTGCTTGCGCGGCTGGCGGAGCGCAACGAACTGCGCGTGAACTTCACGATGACGACGCTGGACGCCAGCCTGGCGCGGCGGCTGGAGCCGGGGGCGCCGACGCCGGATCTGCGGCTGCGGGCGCTGCGGACGCTGTCCGCGGCGGGGATCGAAACGGCGGTTTTTGCGAGCCCGGTGATGCCCGGGATCAACGACGGTCCGGGGGAGCTCGAGCATCTGGCGCGGGCGGCGCGGGAGGCTGGGGCGAAACATTTCGGGGCGCAAATGCTTTTTCTGCGCGAACCGGCGAGGAGCGTTTTTTTCGAGGCGCTGCGGCGGGAGTTTCCGCGGCTGGCGGAGCGCTACAGCCGCCTGTATGCCCGCGGCTCGCGCGTGGACGCCGCGCTGCGGGAGGCGCTGGAGCTGCGGGTGGCGCGCATCCGGCAGGCCATGGATTTTCCCGGCCGCGGGCCCGCACGGGAGGCCGCCTGGGGCCAACTCGGGCTGTTCGACGCTCCGGCAGCCGCCCCGGAGCAGCGCGCCGTGTTCCGGCTGAGGGAAGCCGCACTGGAAACGCTCTGCCAGATCCGGGAATGGCGAGGCGGTTCCTGCTCCGCTGCGCCCGCCCGCGGGTGACCTGCGGCCTGCTGAGGGCCGCGGCAGCCGCAAGGGCGCCTCTGCTTGAACCCGTGCTGCCTCCGGTGACACCCGTACGCGCGGGTGGTATGATCCGGCCTGCGGATCCGCCGCTGCGCGCGGCGCCAACCCGGCGCAGGGGAGGAGCAGGAGGAGGCAGCGCATGGCACGCGGGAAAAGCCGGAAACAGGCCGTCCGTCCGGAAGACTATCCGGCGGGCGTCATCGGCCTCGGGTTAATGGGGCGCAGCATCATCGCCTGCCTGCTTTCGGCGGGGCACACGGTCACCGGCGTCTCCCGGAGCCTTGAGCGGCACAGCGGCGCGCGGCGGCAGATTCTGGCCCGGCTGCGGGAGATGAAGCGGGAGGGGCTCCTCAAAAAGGATCCGAATCAGCTGATCAGGAACCTGACTCTGACCGAGGATTTCAGGGGCCTGAAAAACTGCCGGATCGTCATCGAATCGATCGTCGAAGATCCGGAAATCAAGAAACAGACGTACCGTCTGATAGAAGAAGCCGTTTCACGAACGGCGATCATCGGCAGCAATACGTCCGCAATTCCGGTGTCGCTGCTGCAGGAGGGCGCGCTGCATCCGGAGCGCTTCGTCGGCATTCACTGGGACGAGCCGGCGCATATCACGCGGTTCATGGAGATCGTCCTGGGGGCGAAAACACGCAGGAGATACGGAGAAATTGTCCGTTCGCTCGCTGAATGCTGGGGCAAGGAGCCGTCTTTGCTGAAGAAGGACATCCGCGGATTCATCACGAACCGGGTTTCCTACGCCATGTTCCGGGAGGCCTGTTACCTGGTGGATTCCGGCGTCTGCACCATCGAGGATGTCGACCGGTCCCTGCGCAATGACGTCGGCTGGTGGATGCCCTTCGCCGGCCCTTTCCGTTACATGGATCTGATGGGAGCGCCGCTGTACGGCAAAGTGATGGAGGATCTGCTGCCGGAGCTCTGCTCGAGCCCGGAGGTGCCTCCGCTCATGCGGAAGCTGATGGAATCCGGGGGCACGGGCATCGGAAACGGCCGCGGATTTTACCGCTACACGCCGGAACAGGCGAAGCGCTGGGAGCGGCTCTTCACGAAATTCAATTACGAGATCCGGCGGCTGGCGATGAAATATCCTTCCGATTGCGGCGACAGGGCGGCCCGCCGATGAAAGAAATCCGGCGGGCAGGGCGGCTGAGCGGCTCCGGCTGAGCGCGTTCCGTCAACGCGCTCTGGTTGCGGATCCGGCGCCGTGCGGCTCCGCGGCTCCCGCTGATTGCTGGATTTGCCGGGAAATGGCGCTGGCGGCCAGGATCAGACTGTCGATGACAGGCGAAGAGTTCTCCGGGTTGAAGCGCGACGTAGGGCCGGAGATGCTGAGGGCGGCGATGGAGACTCCGTCCGAGCCGAGAATCGGCGCGGCGACGCAGGTGGCCAGAGGGGAGGACTCGCCGCGGTCGAAGGCGAAGCCCTGGCGGCGGACTTCGTCGAGTTCCTCAAGCAGCTTCGCCGGATCCGTGATCGTGTGCCGGGTGAACATCTCGAGCTTCCGCGAAGTGAGGAGGCTCTCGGCGAACTCCCTGGGCATGAAGGCAAGAATGGCCTTGCCGAGGGCGCTGGCGTGGACGGAGACGCTTTCCCCGGGTCTCTCGTGCAGGCGGAGGGCGAATTCGCTCGGTACGACCTCGAGATAGGTCACGCGGTCGTGGTGGAGCCGCCCCAGATTCACAGTCTCGCCGAAGCGGTCGCGCAGATCCAGCATCTGCGGCAACGCCAGCATCCTCAGCACGGCCACAAGCGCCTCCTCGGGAATCAGGCTGCGCAGCGCCGGGCTGTTGCAGTAATTCCGGTCCGGATCCCGGATGACATAGCCCAGTGCATTCAGGGTCGTGAGGATCCGGAAAACCGTCGACTTGGAGACGCCCGTCCTCTGGGTCACTTCGTTGAGGCCCATGGGACCTGAGCGGGCCAGCTCTTCCAGAATCCGGAAGGTGCTGCGCACCACTGGAACCATGTATTTTTCCCGCGCTCCGGCGCCCGCCGGGGAGCGCCTGGTCTTCCGCATGGCAGTCAACCTCGGGCGAAACGATCATTCCCATCATGGCACATCGGCGGGCGCGGGACGTCACGGCAGCGGCTGCAGGGGGCGATGAGCTGCTGCCGGGGGGTGTCCGAACCCGCTTCGGCACGCCAGGCATGCCGCGCGCGGGAATGATCCGGAAGATCTTGAACCACGGAGAGCGATGGCGCCCACGCAGCGGCTTCAGGCTTTCCCCGCCGGATTTGCGGCGCTAGGCTTGACAGCGCGGCGAAGGTGGCGGAGAATGGGGCAGTCATTTCAAGAAACGAGAGTTTCATTTGATAAACCAAGTTTCATCCGAACCGCCGGCCGCTACCACGCCCGGGGCGTTCCGCGCCCGGGAGCGGGAGGCGAGCCTGCGGGCAAAAACCCGGGGGTCGCTCGAGAGGTACAGAGAGTCCTGCAAGGTGATGGCAGGAGGAGTTTCCAGCCACGTGCGGCGGAAAGCCCGTCCCTATCCCCTGTTCTTCCGCAGCGGGAGCGGTGCGTGGCTGAACGATGTCGACGGCAACGCCTATCTCGATTACGCGCTGGGATGGGGGCCGAACATTCTGGGAAACGCCCCGCCGCGGGTGGCGGCGGCGATCCGCGAGCAGGCGCGGCGGGGACTGACGTTCGGGGCCCAGCACGACCTGGAAATCGAGGTCTCGCGGCGGCTGAACGAACTGATTCCGTGCTCGGACCTCGTGGTGTACTCTAACAGCGGGACGGAGATCGTGCAGCTGGCCCTGCGGGTGGCGCGGGCGGCGACGGGGCGGCGGCTTTTCGTGAAATTCGAGGGCCATTATCACGGCTGGCACGACACGGTTCTGGCCAGCTACCATCCGACGCTGGAGGAGATTGAACGCAGCGCCGGCAAGCCAGTGGGCGCGGGCAAGGGGCAGCTGCCTCCCGAGCAGGCGGTGGTAGCGCAGTGGAACGACGAGGAGAGCGTGCGCGCGGCGTTCGACAGGCACGCGGGCCAGATTTCGGCGGTGGTGTGCGAGCCGATGCTGTGCAACAGCGGCTGCATTCCTCCCGAGGAGGGCTTTCTCGAGTTTCTCCGCGAAATCAGCCTGCGCGAGGGGGCGCTGCTGATCTTCGACGAGGTGATCACAGGATTCCGGCTGGACCTGCATGGAGCGCAGGGTTTCTACGGAGTGATTCCGGATCTGGCGACATACGCCAAGGCGGTGGGTGCCGGGACTCCGCTCAGCGTGTTGGCAGGCAGGGCGGAGTGCATGGAGCTGATCGCGCGGGGCGAGGTGATCCACGCGGGTTCGCTGAATGGCAATCCGCTGTCGCTGGCGGCGGCGAAGGCATCGCTCGAGGAGCTGGCGGCCGATGGCGGGGCGGTCTACCGGAAGATGCATCAGCTCGGAAACCGGCTGCGGAAGGGGCTGGAGCGCATCCTCCGGGACGCCGGACACTCCGTCGTCACCTGCGGCGAGGGGCCTGTTTTCCAACTGCTCTTCATGAACCGGGCTCCGCGCAACTATCGCGAGCTGCTGGAGGCGGACGAGGGCCTGTCCAGCGATTTCGCGCTGGCGCTGCTCGATGAAGGCGTGCTGGTGCTGCCGGACGGACGGTGGTATCTTTCCACTGCGCATGGGCCGGAGCACATCGAGCAGACGCTGGCGGCAGCGGAACGGGCGGCAGCGTGACAAACGGCTTGGCCGCGCCGCCCGCCCGGAACGGAAGGAGCTTGGGGCGTGGAGCTGACCGTTCTCAGGCAGGGCCGGATCATCGATGGCACGGGCAGGCCTGCGTTTCTGGGCGACGTGGCGATCCGGGGAGACCGCATCGAAGCCGTGGAGCGGTTTGTCGAAGCCGCCGAAGCGCGCGAGATCGACTGCCGCGGCCTGGCCGTGGCGCCGGGGTTCATCGATGCGCATTCGCACGGGGATCTTCAGGTGCTGGAAGGGCGGCGGGAGAAACTCGCGCAAGGGGTCACTGCGGAAGTGGTGGGCAATTGCGGGTTCTCCCCTTATCCGATGGAGGGCGACGGCGCCGGGCTCAGAGAGTTCGCGGGCGGCATTCTGGGCGGCGAGGGCGCGTGGGGCTGGCGGAGCGCGCAGGAGTATCTCGAAGAGGCGGCGCGCCGGGGCAGCGCGCATGTGGTTTCGCTCGCCGGGCATGGCAGTCTGCGCGTGGCCGCGGCAGGGCACCGGCAGGGGGCGCTCACGGCAGGCGAGATGGACCGGCTGGAGGGGCTGCTGGACGACGCCCTGGCGGCGGGTGCGGCGGGCCTCTCCACGGGGCTGATGTACGCGCCCGGATCGAGCGCTCCGTTCGAGGAGCTGGAGCGGCTGTGCCGCATCGTGGCGCGCCGGGGCAAGATCCACGCCACGCACATGCGCGACTATTTCTCGCGCGTCGTGGAGGCGCTCGAAGAACAGATCGAACTGGCGCGCCGCACCGGATGCCGCCTGCAGATCTCGCACCTGCAGATCGCGGGCTCGCGAAACTGGCATCTGCAGGACCGCCTGATGGAGCGCATGGAAAGAGCGCGCGCGGAAGGGATCGACATCGCTTTCGACTGCTACCCCTACACGGCGGGCAGCACCGTGATCACGCAGGCGCTGCCGCAATGGGCTCTGGATGGCGGGCTGCAGGGGCTGATGGCGCGGCTGCGGGACGCGGCGGAGAGAAAAAAGATCGCCGCCGCCGTGCGGCAGTCGATCGAATGGCGCTGGAGCGACATTGTCGTGTCCGCCGCTGTCACCGAACAGGGCCGCCGCGCCGTGGGGCGCAGTCTGGCGGAACTGGCTGAAGAGCGGGCTGAAGACCCGGTCAGCGTCATGCTGGATCTGATCTTCGCCGAGGGCGGGCAGGTGATCATCGTCACGCAAAACCAGTGCGAGGAGAATCTGCGGCGCACAATCACGCATCCTCTCGCCCTGGTGGGCAGCGACGGCTTCTATGTGCGGGGCAAGCCGCATCCGCGGCTGTACGGCACGTTCCCCTTTCTGCTCGGCGCCATCGTGCGGCGCCGCAGGTGGATGAGTCTGGAAGAAGCCGTGCACAGGATCACGCAGGCGCCGGCCGAACGGTTCGGCATGGAGCGGCGCGGCGTGCTGGCCCGGGGCGCTGAGGCCGACGTCACGGTCTTCGATCCCGAGACTACAGACAGCCCGGCCACCTATGAAAGGCCCGAACAGCCGCCCTCCGGGATCCGTTATGTCTTCCGCGGCGGGCGACTGACGTGGAGGGGCGGGGCGGGCTGAGCGGGTCTGCGGCGCCGCTTTTCCCGCCTGGCGCCAGCTGTGGCAGACTGCTACTCATGCGGTCCGCTTTCGTGCTTCTGGGATTCCCGTTGATTCCGCTGATGGCCTGGCAGGAGACCGACCCAACGGCGCGGCAGGTGGCGCCGCCGCCGCAGTACGAGCAGGCGCGGCCGCTGATCGTCTCCAAACACGGCATCGTGGCTGCATCGAACTACCTCGCGTCGCAGGCAGCGGCGAAAATTCTCGAGCAGGGCGGCAACGCCGTGGATGCGGCCATCGCGGCCAATGCGATGACCGGACTCGTGCAGCCGTTCGTCAACGGAATCGGCGGCGACCTGTTCGCCATCGTCTACGAGGCGAAGACAGGCAGGGTCTACGGACTGAATTCGAGCGGCTGGGCGCCGGCTGCGCTGACGCTCGACTGGGTGCGCAGCCAGAAGGTCAAGATCAACGAGCGCACGAAGAAGTTCGAGGATCTGAGCGTGCACACGGTGACCGTGCCCGGCTGCGTGGCCGGATGGCACGCGCTGCGGGAGCGGTTCGGCACGAAAACATTTTCCGAGATTCTTGCTCCGGCCATCCAGTTCGCCGAAAACGGCTTTGCGCTGCCGGCGGTGAGCGCGCGGTCGCTGGTGCAGCGGCGGTATCTGCAGCAGCCGGGGTTCAGGGAGACCTATCTGGCGGCGGGCGAGCGGCCGCAGCCGGGCGACCTGTTCCGCAACCCGGCTCTGGCGGCGACGCTGCGCCGCATCGCCGCGCAGGGGCGCGACGGATTCTACAAGGGCGAGCTCGCCGAGCGCATGGTGCGTTTTCTCCGCGAGCAGGGCGGCGCGCATACGGTGGAGGATTTCGCCGAATTCGTGCCGGAGTGGGTGGAGCCGATCTCGACCGAGTACCGCGGCTGGACCGTGTACGAGCTGCCGCCCAACGGGCAAGGCGTGGCGGCGCTGGCCATGTTGAACATCATGGAACGCTTCCCGCTGGGCGAGTATGGGCAAAATTCGGCCGCCGCGCTCCACGTGATGATTGAAGCCAAGAAGCTCGCCTACGCCGACATGGAGCGCTACGTGGGCGATCCGCGGTTCACGCCGGTTCCGGTGAAGCAGATGCTGTCCAAAGAGCTGGCCGCGGAACGGGCGAAGCTCATCGACATGCGGAAAGCCTCCTGCCGCGTGCTGCCGAGCGAGCTGAAGGAATCGCTGGCTGCCAAGGGAAGCGACACGATCTACCTTTCCGTGGTCGACCGGGACGGAAACATCGTGAGCCTGATCCAGTCCAATTACGGCGGCTATGGGACCGGGCTGGTGGCGCCCGGCGCCGGGTTCACGTTCCACAACCGCGGCGCAAGCTTCGACATCGAGCCCGGCAAGCCGAACTCGCTCGCCGGACGCAAGCGCCCGCTGCACACGATCATTCCCGCCCTGATGAAGAAAGGCGACACGGTGATCGGCTTCGGCATCATGGGCGGGTGGAACCAGAGCCAGGCGCATGCGCAGTTTGTTTCAAACATTGTTGACTTCGGCATGAACGTACAGCAGGCGCTCGAGGCGCCGCGCTTCACGAAGACGACATTCGACGGCTGCGACGTGCAGATCGAAAGCCGGATTCCGGAAAACATCCGGACCGAGCTGCAACGGCGCGGACATCTCGTGCAGCCCGCGGCGCCCTATTCAAGCGTGTTCGGGTTCGGCAGCGCGGTGGTGTTCGAGAGCGGGCGGAAGGTGCAGATGGCAGGCACGGATCCGAGAGTGGACGGCGCCGCGGTGCTGGAGATGCCGCCCATGCAACCGATCAAGTAATCCTTCCGCGGGGGATCAGCCCTGAAGATGAAGGCGGAGTGGCTGGGGGGCGGAGGAGATTCCCCCCAGCCGGGGCAGAGCCGCTGGCGGATGTCCCGGAACTGCTAGGAGTCCGGGTCCGGGCGGATACCCTGTTTCCCACATTTTAGCCCAATCATGCTCGACTCGTGAAGGTACTTGCCGAACAAAAATCGTCACGGGATAGCCGTCCCGGCTGACAGTTCGCCCTTTTGGATTCATCGTGTTAAGAGCGCTGATCCCTCCTGCGTCCGCACAGGGAGTCAGGCGGCTGCCCTGTTGCGGGCAGCAGAAGCGGGACTGAGAAAGGGACTGAAATGACAGAAGGAGAGCTGATCGTGCGCGCCTAAATACAAAAAGTCATAAGTCTCAGTGGATCAAAGATTTTTGGTTTCCAATTTGTGTAACTAATCCTGTAGTACTGTTGGCAGGCAGCCCCGGCTGTGAGATACTGAAAATGAAACGAGGGCCATGACACTGCTGAGCGAGGCGATCGCCCGCTATCACCGGATTCTGGAAGAGCTGAACGCCGCCGGGTCGCCGTGGAAAGAGGAAGTCCGCGAGCAGATGCGCCAGCGCGGTCTGGAGGGCAGCGGCGGCGGCGTCTCGCCGGTGCTGCGGCCCCATTTTCTGACGCGCCGTCAGTATGAAAGCCTGGCTGCGAACGCGGAAGCGCTGGCGCGGGCCATTCAGCGGGTGAACCAGCTGGCCCTGTCCGACCCGGGCGTGATGTCCAGGCTCGCTCTTCTGCCGGGGGAGCGGATGCTGGTCTCGCTCGACCCGGGATACTCGACTCCCGCAGTGGCCTCCGTCCTGGAAGCGGTGGTGTCGAACGGACATCTTCATCTGTCGTCGCCGCGCGCGGACCTGCCCCGGGGCGCCGTGGCGAGCGACGTGCTGGCCGATGTGTTTCTGGAATCGGCGCCGATGAAGCTGTTCCGGAAGCGGTACAAGGTCTCGCGGCCGCCGGGCGCCAAGCCGCTGGTGACGAGTCTGTTGAAGGCGTGGAAGGAATTTGGAGGCACGGGCAAGCCGTCGGTGGCCATTCTGGACTTTCCGGGGCCCCTGGGGGCGGGCGAGTCGCGCGAGGATGCGTTGCTGGAAGAGTTCCTGCGGGCGCAGGGGCTGGAGGCCAGCCGCGTTATCCCGGATGAACTCGAGTTTTCTGGCGGCGTGCTGAGGCGGGGCGGCCGGCGGATCGATCTGGTGCTGCGCGGGCTGAAAGCGCAGGATCTGCTGATGCGGTACGACCTGTCGCATCCGCTGGTGAAGGCCTGCCAGCAGCGCAAGGTCTGCCTGGTGAACAGCTTCCGGGCCGAGGTTCTGCGCAAGCGGGCTCTGCTGGCGCTGTTGACCGACGAGAGCCTGACCGCCTCGTTCCCCGCCGACGAGCGCAAGGCGATCCGCAGCACGATTCCGGAGACGCGCGTGGTCGTGCAGGGCAAGACCACGTGGCACGGGGAAACGGTGGATCTGGTGGACTTCATTCTGAAGAACCGGACGCGCCTTGTGCTGCGCCCGAATGAAGACACGAGCGAACTGCATGCCACCGACGGCGCCCGCGTCGACGATGCCGCCTGGGAGCGCGCCCTGCGCACGGCGCTGCGCTTCCCTTACGTCGTGCAGGAGCGGGTGGAGTCGCCGGCGGCGCCGTTCCCGCTGGACTATTTCGGGGAGCTGACCTACCGAGACATGATCGCCGATGTTTCGCCGCACTTCTTCCTGGGCAAGGTTCACGGCTTTTCGGCGCGGCTTTCGCCTCCGGGAGGCGGGTTCTCCTCCGCCGCCGGCATGGCGCCTGCCCTGATTCTCGAGTCGAAGTGAGTCGTCCCGCCACGGGCGGGTCCGGATTTTGAAACGGCGATTCTGATTTTCAATATTTCAGCGCGCGCCCCCGGTGGTGGATTTTCCCTTTGCATTCACACGGTTCGGGTGTAGGCTGGGAATAGCAGGCGGTCTTCAAAGATGGCACTCGACTTGCATTCAGACAGCCGGGTAGAGTGTCTTCCCAAGCCGGCCGCCTGTGGAGTGTGAGGTGGAACAGGGACTGAAAAGCCAGTTCCTTGGCGCGTTGCTCGTGGTGCTGACGCTGACGGCGATCATCTGCGCCGGCATCAACTACCAGCAGCAGCGGCGCTACCACCTGCCTGAAGACGGCGCGACGTGGATGGACTCCGCGCAGGGCGGGGGATCGCGCGTGGTGGCGGTTTATGTCCGGCCGGGCGGACCCGCGGACAGGGCGGGAATCCGGCCCGGGGACGTGCTGCTGAGGATCGCGCCGATTGAGAACGCCCCCGCGGTGGAAGTGCGCCAGGCGACCGACGTGGTCCAGCTTCTGTTCCGCACGGGAGTCTGGGGCAAGGCGGGCTACACGCTGGAGCGGGGCGGCGTGGAGATCTCGGCCAAGGTGATCGTGGCCGACGCCAACCGCGACCGCGCTCTCTACGCGCAGTATGCGGTTGGGGCGGCGTACCTGATCATCGGCCTGTTTGTCTTCTTCCGCCGCAACCGCGCGCCCAAGGCGCTGCACTTCTATCTGCTGTGCCTGGCCAGCTTCATTCTCCACAGTTTCCACTACACGGGCAAGCTGAACGCCTTTGACACGGCCGTTTACGCCGCCAATGTTGTCGCCGGGCTGCTGGCGCCGGCCCTGTTCCTGCATTTCTGCCTCACCTTTCCGGAAGGCCGCCGGGCGTTCCCGCTGCGCCACGTCGTGTCGATCTATCTGCCTGCCGTCTCGCTGATCGTGCTGCAGCTGGGCTTCGCCGCCGGCGTGGTGCGCAGCGCCGTGCCTCTGGTGGAGCTGTCCTGGCTGCTGGACCGCATCTGGCTGGGGCTGTACTCGGCCTGCTACCTGGCCGGAGCGGCGCTGTTGCACTGGAACTTCCGCCGGGCGGAGGATCCGATTCAGC
Organism: Bryobacteraceae bacterium; assembly: GCA_026002875.1. Lineage (NCBI taxonomy): Bacteria > Pseudomonadati > Acidobacteriota > Terriglobia > Bryobacterales > Bryobacteraceae > Bryobacteraceae bacterium. Next base: position 2,901,655 of record BPGE01000001.1, on the reverse strand, counting down.
GGCAGCAGCTGAAATGGCTGCGCAACGGCGCGCTGGCGGGCATGGTTCCGTTCACGCTGTTCTACGCCGCGCCCTTCGCTGCCGGGCTCGTGCCGACGGAGACGATGCGGCTGAGCGTGCTGTTCCTGGCCTTCCTGCCCCTGGCGTGGGCGTACGCCATCCTGCGCTACCGCCTGATGGACGTCGACATCATCTTCCAGCAGGGTTATGTGTACCTGCTGGCGACGCTGGCGGTGCTGGGTATCGTTTCGCTGCTCGTCTACGCGCTGGGGCGGCGCGAGGAGCTCAGCCCCACGGCGGTGATGCTGCTGGTGCTGATCGCGGCGCTGGTGTTCGAGCCGCTGCGGCACTGGATTCAGGAGCAGCTCGACCGCCATGTCTTTTACAAGGACCGTTTCGATCACCGCCGCACGCTGCTGAGCTTCGCCCGCGAGCTGACCTCCGAAATGGATCTCGACCGGACGCTGCGCAGCGTGGGCGAGAGGCTGCTGTCGACGCTGTCGGTGGACCATGTGGCGTTCTTTCTGTCGAAGGAAGACGGCGGTTTCCGCCTGCACTCGGCCCTGGACCGCGACGGCGCGCTGCTGCACCTGCAGAAGGAGCCGCTCGATCTGTCCTTCCTGCCCGAATCGCCGCAGGAGCCCTACCTGTTTTTTGAACGCACGCAGCATGCGCTCGACATCGTTTCGCGCCGGCTGCCTCCGCCGGTGCGCGAGACGCTGGCGCTGCTGGATCTCACCTACTACCTTCCCTGCCGTTTCCGCGGGCGCACGCTGGCGTGGCTGGGCGTCAGCCGCACGACCAAGGGCGACTTCCTCACGTCGGAGGACATCGACCTGCTGATCTCGCTGTCCGGCTACATCGCCATGGCGGTCGAAAACGCGCGGCTGTACCGCTCGCTGGCGGACAAAGTGGAGCAGTACGAGCGGCTGAAAGAGTTCAGCGAGAACATCGTCGAGTCGATCAACGTCGGCATCCTCGCCGCCGATCTCGAAGACCGCGTGGAAAGCTGGAATTCGCAGCTGGAACGGCTGACCGGAGTGCCTCGCTCGGCTGCGCTCGGGCGCCGTCTCGGCGAGCTGTTCCCGCCCGAGCTGGCCGTGCATTTCGACGCCCTGCGCGCGGAGACCGAGGTGCATCAGCTGTACAAGATCGCGCTGCGGCGCTCGTCGCTGCAGAGGTCCGGTTCCGGAGGCAACGGCGATGGCGGCGGGCAGGCGGAGCCGCGCGACGCCATTGTGAACCTGGCCATCGCCCCGCTGGTGACCAGGGACGGCCAGAGGATCGGACGGCTGATCATCTTCGACGACGTCACGGAGCGCGAAGAACTGGAGCGGCGGCTCATTCAGGCCGACAAGCTGAGCTCGATCGGCCTGCTGGCGGCGGGCGTCGCGCATGAAGTGAACACGCCGCTGGCCGTCATCTCGACCTACGCGCAGATGCTGGCCAAGCAGCTGATGGGAGACGAGCAGAAGACGCGCCTGCTGGACAAGATTGCGCGGCAGACGTTCCGCGCCTCCGAGATCGTCAACTCGCTGCTGAATTTCTCGCGCACTTCCGGCACCGAGTTCGAGCCGCTGGACCTGAACCGCGTGATCCGCGACACGGTCTCCCTGCTCGAGCATCAGCTGGAAAAGAACGGCATCGAAGTCGTCTACGAGCTGGCGCCGGACGCGCCGCCGATCCGCGGCAACACGGGCAAGCTGCAGCAGGTGTTCCTGAACCTGCTGCTGAACGCCCGCGACGCGATGGCGGACCTGCCTCCGGGAGCGCCGCGGCGCCTGGTGCTGCGCACGGCCTCCGACGGCGCGACGGTGCGCGTGGAGGTGCGCGACACGGGGCCCGGCATTCCGCCCGAGCACCTTCCGCGGATCTTCGATCCGTTTTTCACGACCAAGGGGGCGCGGAAGGGCACGGGTCTCGGCCTGAGCGTCAGTTATGGCATTGTGGAAGAGCATGGCGGCCTGATCGAAGCCGGGTCGCTGCCTTCCGGCGGCGCGGTGTTCCGGCTCGAATTCCCCGCCGTGAACCGGAAGACTGCGGATGCCTCTGCCTGAACAGGAAATCCTCGCGCCCGGCGCCGCGGCGCCCTCCCCGCGCGGCCGCATTCTGGTCGTCGACGACGAAGCCGACATCCGGGAGTCGCTCCAGATCCTGCTCGAGGGCGAAGGCTACTCGGTGGCTGCGGCCGAAAACGCGGCCGAGGGGCTGCGCCGCTTCGAGTCCGGCGTCTTCGACCTCGTCCTGCTCGACCTCATGATGCCGGACCGCTCCGGCTTCGAGGTTCTGGACGAAATCCGCAAACGCGACCGCGAGACGCCCGTGTTTCTCATCACGGCCTACGGCTCGGTGGAAGTGGCCGTCGAGGCGCTGAAATCAGGCGCCAACGATTACTTCTCCAAGCCCTGGGACAACGAGAAGCTCCTGATCGAAATCGACCGCCAGATCGCGCGGACGCGGCTGGAGCGCGAAAACCGCGAGCTGCGGCGCGCGCTGAAGCAGCGCTATGCGTTCCCGAACATCGTCGGCAAGAGCGAGCGCATGCTGCGCGTGCTCGACCTGGTGGCGCAGGTGGCGCCGTCGAAGAGCAACATTCTGATCACGGGCGAGACGGGCACGGGCAAGGAGCTGATCGCCAAGGCGATTCACGCCAACTCGCCGCGCGCCGACAAGCCGTTCGTGGGCGTCAACTCGGGCTCGCTGCCGCCCGACCTGCTCGAATCCACGCTCTTCGGCCACGTCAAGGGCGCCTTCACCGGCGCGGTGGCCAACCGGCGCGGCTATTTCGAAACCGCGAATCACGGAACGATCTTCTTCGACGAGATCGGAACGCTGACGCCCGACATGCAGGTGAAGCTTCTGCGCGTGATTCAGGAGCGCGAGTTCATGCCTGTCGGCTCGGCCGAGACCATCCGTGTCGACGTGCGCATTCTTGCCGCGACCAACGCGGACCTCGCGCGGCTCGTCGAAGAAGGCCGGTTCCGCCAGGACCTTTACTACCGGCTGAATGTCATCAACATCCACCTGCCGCCGCTGCGCGAGCGCCGCGAAGACATTCCGCTGCTGGTGGATCATTTTTTCCAGGTCTACTGCCGCGAGAACAACAAGTTTCTCGATGCCGAGGGCCGTTCGACGCTCCGGTTCGAGCCCGAAGCGATGCACCTGCTGATGGATTACCACTGGCCGGGCAATGTGCGGGAGCTCGAAAACGCCGTCGAGCGCGCCGTCGTGCTGGCCACCAGCGAGGTGGTGCCGGTGAGCGTGCTGCCCGAGCAGCTGCTGCAATCGACCGGAGTGCGCACGGCCGAACGCGCCGGCGCGCTGCCGCCGGACGCCTCGCTGTTTGAGAAAGTGGCTGATTTCGAAGCGCGCACCATCATCGAGGCGCTGGAAGAGACCAACTACTCGCAGACGGAGGCCGCCGCGCTGCTGCGGATTCCGCTGTCCACTCTGAACCAGAAGATCAAGCGGCTCGGCATCCCGATCCGCAAGCGGTCGTCCTGACCGGAATCGAAGGGAGATCCCCATGCTGACCGTTGTCGCCGAAATCATCGCCAAACCCGGCTGCGAGCAGCGCCTCCGCGAAGAGCTGTTGCGCCTGGTCGAGCCGACCCGCGCCGAGGAGGGCTGCCTCCAGTACGACCTTCACGTATCGACTGACAGCCCCGGTCATTTCCTGTTCTACGAGAACTGGACCTCGCGCGAGGCGCTGGACCGGCACCTGGCCACGCCGCATCTGGAACGGCTGTCCGCGTTGCTGCCGGAGCTGGCCGGGGGCGAGGCGCGCATCTCCACCTTCGAGCGGATCGCCTGATTGGACCCCGCGGCCGATTTCCCTGCAACGCCGGCCCGGCCGGCGCCGTCCAACCGGGCGGCCGGATTGTGCAGCGTGACGGAAAGGACTGCCTCATGAGACCTGGATGGAAGTTCTGGATCGCCGGCGCCGCCGGGTTGCTGCTTTCGGGTGCGGCGTTCGCGCAAAACGCCATCTCCGCCCGCGCCGGCATGATCAATGTCGCCGAAGGCGACGTGTTCTTCTCCGACGGGCGCAGCGGCGCGCCTCAGCGCGTCGAGCCGAAGCCGAATGAGATCCTGTCCATGAAAGAGGGCCAGATTCTCCGCACGGAGGAGGGCCGCGCCGAAGTGCTGCTGACGCCGGGGGCGTTTCTGCGCATGGGCGAGTCCAGCGCCATTCAGCTCCATTCGAACCGGCTGTCCTCGGTGAAGGTCGAGCTGCTGGAAGGGGGCGCGTTGATCGACGTCGTCGAGCTGCTGCCCGACAACTCGGTGATCGTGAGGCTGGGCGAGGCCGAGGCCGAACTGGAGAAGGCCGGGCTGTACCGTTTCGATGCGGCGCCGCCGCGGATCCGGGTCTTCCGCGGACAGGCGGAAGCGAGGGGCCAGGGCTGGACCCAACAGCTCAGGCAGGGCAGGGCGCTGCAGCTCGAGGGCGGACAGTGGGCCGTCAGGCGGTTCGATCCGGAGAAAGAGACCGACTCGCTGTACCGCTGGTCGAAGCGGCGCTCGGGCTACATCGCCATGGCGAATGTATCGGCGGCGCGGCAGGCCGGATCGCTGCTTGGGGCCAGCGCGTTCCGGGGTGGCACGTGGTACTGGAATCCGCTGTTTGGCTTCGCCACCTATGTTCCGTGGAGCGACACGGTCATCAGTCCGTTCGGGTATTCCTACTACACGCCGGGCACGGTGTATCAGGTGTATTTCCCGCCGCGCCCTGCGCCGTCCTTCAGCGGTTTTGAGCCGCGGTCGCCCTCGTTCGCGGGCTCGATTCCGGTCCGCAGCGCGGCGCCTTCCTACACTCCGTCTGCGCCGGTGTCGGCCTCTGCGCCAGCGGGACCCGCAGCGGGTGAAGGCAGCGTCGGCAGCCGGGGGGGAGGCGCGGCCGGGGGCAGCGTCGGCGGCGCTGGCGGCGTCCGGGCCGGCTCCGGCGGGCGGGGCAACTGAGGCGGCAACCATCGTTCTCCGCTCGGATGCGGCCGCGGAATTCATGGCTGGATTTTCGTGAATGACGGTCTCAATTCTCGCACTTTTCCCGCTTCAGAATGCCTCCATTCCGGCCGGACCGGGAGCGCGGCGAAGGATCCATACGAGAGGCTGATCAGCGCCTCCCATTTTGATTCCTTCGCGTTCTGGATGCCGTGAATCCGGGGTCTGCCGCCCGATGCGTGACGCAGATCACGGGAGCCATTTATCAGTTCCGAGCCCCGCGCCTGCCGGTCCCGTGCGGCCGTGACCGCGGAAGCAGATGGTCCGAGCCGCCGCCAGCAGGGGCTCCGCCGGCAGGGCTTTGCCGCGGGTTCTCCGGCCAGCCCGCTCACGCCATCCGTCCCTGCGCGCCTGGGCGTCAGAACAGCGTCCGCAGCCGCTCCTCGCGGCTCACGATCTCCTGAATCCGGACGCCGTAATTGCCCTCCACCACGACCACCTCGCCGCGGGCGATGACGCAGTTGTTGACGATCACCTCCACCGGCTCGATGATGCTCCGGTTCAGCTCCACAATGCTGCCGCTGGTCAGCTTGATGGCGTCTTTCAATCGAAGCTGCGTGCGGCCGAACGTCACCCCCACGGGCAGTTCGACCTCCATGAGCAGATCCAGCATGGGACGCCGCCGTTGGGGCGTCTCCTCGGGTTCCGTCTGAGCTCTTTCTGTGGCGGCATCCCCCCTGCCGCTGTCCTGGATGAATTCCGGAGTGGCGGAGACCCACGCCTTGCCCCAGACGTCCTCCCCCGCCGTCACGACAACCTCGGCCCAGTCCCCGCTTTCCTCAGGCGCGGCCCCGGCGTCCGCTTCCTCCCAATTGACTTCGCGGCCCAGGCGCCGGCCCAGCGCGGCGGCCAACTGCCCCAGCGACTGCTGCACGACCTCCAGAAACGCGGATCGGACATCTTCTTCTTCCCCGGCCGGAAGATCGGCGCCGCGCAGCACCGCCTGTCCGGCCGCCTGCCAGAGATCCCGGGCGACGGCGATCCGCAGCACCGCCCCGGGCGCTTCCTGCAGCCGCCGGACCAGATGGAGCGCGCCGCCCGCGGGACGGCTCTCCGGCTCACCGGACACTTCCGCCTGCACGGCATCGCCGGTCATCGAACTCAGCGCGGGGCCGATCTGCCTCGCCCACTCCTGCGCCAGCCAATCTGCGATCTTCATCGTCTTCCTCCCGGCTCCGTCTTCTTAAATCGCTCTCGCCCCGCCTTCCCGGAAGACGGGCCGCAGCCCGGCCTCAGCGTCGAGGCCATTCCCCCTCCTCCGGCCGGTCCGGATCGCACTCACGGCGCGCCCCCTGGCCGGTCCGTCGGCCAGCGTTTGCGCAGGAAGGCGCGCAGCCGGATAATGGCCTGCGTCTTGAGCTGCGAGACGCGCGACTCGTGCAGCTTGACGATTTTCGCGATCTCGCGCAGCGTCAGTTCCTCCTGGTAGTACAGACCGAGCACCGTCCTTTCGATGTACGGCATCCGGGAGATGGCGGTCTTCAGCAGCCGATGCAACTCCTTCCGCTCGAGCACCTGCGAGGGCCACTCCGATTCGTCGTCAGCCACGAACCGCAGCAGGTCGCGGTTGCCGTCCTCGCCCGCGCCGGAGTCCAGGCTTCCGAGGTGAAGCCCCTGCGAGTCCGACAGCCATTCCTGATACTCTTCGAGCGAAACGCCGAGCTCGGCGGCGATTTCCTCCTCCGACGGCGCCCGTTTCAGCTTCTGTTCGAGAACCGCTACGGCCTGCTCGATCATCCGGCTCCGGCGCCGCTGCTGGCGCGGCGCCCAGTCCAGACCCCGCAGGCTGTCGAGAATGGCGCCGCGGATCTTGTACTCGGCGTAGGTTTTCAGTTTGACGTTCTGGTCAGGCCGGTAGCGGTCGATGGCGGCGATCAGACCGAGAATCCCCGTGGACACCAGATCCTCCAGCTGCACGCTCTCCGGCAGCCGCTCGTGAATCCGGCGCGCGATGAGCCGGACCTGCGGGAGGTGCTCGAGGATCAGGCGCTCCCGTTCTTCGGTGGTCAATGTAGCGCTGCTCTGATAAGGGTTCATGATCCGCTCCTCGAGAGGGTCCGACCGCAGCGTGGCTGCGGGCCGTCCGCTGCATGCGAAACGCGGGCTGCTCCGCCCCCCTTCCGCCCGGCCGGCCGGACGGCGGCCCAAAAGCCGATCGCCAGCCTGCCTGATTCCTCCCGGTTCCAGACAGCTCCGGCCAGCCTGCCCGCCGCTGTCCTCCATCCGCGCTTCATGGCTTCCCTCCCGCTGCTTTGCCCGCCGCGGCACGGCCCGGCTCCGGCAGGCCCAGGGCCGATCTCAGGCGCCCGGCACCGGCTGGTTCCAGATCCTCGGGAATTCCCTGTCCCGTGCTGAAATACGCCACGGGAAGCCCCGATTCCATCGCCGTGGCCGCCCACCCTCCGATGGTTTCCGTCTCGTCCAGGCGCGTGAAAGCCAGCGCCGATGGCTCGAACATCCCCCACCAGGTCACCGCCGCCAGCAGATCCCGGGTCCGCCAGCAGGCGGGCAGAACCAACAGAGTCTGTCTCCCCGGAACTGCTCTCAGAAGGCCGGCCCATTCCCCGGCCCACTCGTTCTCTTTCCTGCCGAAGCCGGGTGTATCAACCAGCACCATGTCCCGGGACGAGTGCTCGGCGACGGCCTGCCGCAGCGCCGCCGGGGTCTCCGCCAGACTGAAAGGCAATCCCAGAATCGCTGCCAGCGTGCGCAGCTGCTCGGCGGCCGCGACGCGGTGACAGTCGGTGGACACGATTGCCGCCGGGCGCCGCTTCGCGAGTCCGGCCTGCATGGCGATCTTCACGAGCATCGACGTCTTGCCGGCTCCCGGCGGACCGGCCAGGACCAGGACGGCCGGCTTCGCCGTCAGCAGATCGGGCTGGAATGTGATTCTCGCCGACAGCTCCCCGGCTACGGCCTCCCGCAAGACTCTCTCGGCATCCTCTCTGTCCGTCCGCCCGGCCGCCTGCAGCCGGTTCCTCGCGGCGCGCAGCAGGGTTCCGATCCAGCTCGCGGGAAAATCGTGGGCGGCCAGCTCGGCCTGCAGGGCCGCGATTCCCGGTTCAGGGTCCAGGCCGGCCACCGCGCCGACCACCATTTCCAGCGTTCTCTCAAGCCTCGCCATCCGCGCCTGAAGTCCGTCCGCCGGAGCTGCGGCGCAGGCCGCCGCCTGGACGCCTTCCCCCGGAGCCTGACCCGGAGCGGTCTCGGCCGGTCCTTCGCAGACCACTCGGTAGGTTCCGGCGCCGTTGTCCTGTCCTGCCGGACCTGCCTCCACCAGCAGCGCATCCGGGCCAAGCTCCCGCCGCGCTGCCGCCAGAGCGGCCTCCAGGCTTCGTGCGAAGTAAGCTTTCCGGCGGATCACCTCAGGTGTCGTCCTCCTTCTGAGATAGTGGGGCCGGCGCCGTCTCTGTCTCGCCTGAAACGGAAGGATTCGAAGCGCTGCTGCGCGCGTTGGTCCGTCCGGTTGCGGGCTCCGCTGCCCTGCCTCATGCCGCCCCCCCCTTCAGCACGCCCAGAGAGACCACCCGCAGCCCCGGCGGAACTTCCCCATGGCTGAGAACTGTCACCTGAGGGAAGTTCGCCTCGAGGATCTGCCGCACGAAGTAGCGCGCGCCGCTCGAGGTCAGCAGCGTCCAGCTTCCGCCTCCGGCGGGCGAAGCCTGGCTCGCCGCCGCCAGCAGCTCGGAAACCCGCTGAGGATGCAGGTTGACGTGAGAGGTGTGTTCTCCGTGCTGCACCGCCTCTTCCACGGCTCTCTCGAGGGCCGTGTCCAGCAGATACACCGCCAGTTGCCCGCTGCGGTCCAGCAATGGCCGCACGAGCGACCGGCGCATCGCCTGCCGGACGTATTCGGTGAGCAGCACGGGATTCCGCGTCACCAGCGCCGCCTCGCCCAGCGCCTCCAGAATCGTCGCGCCATCCCGGATCGAGACCCGCTCCCTGAGCAGGTTCTGCAGAACCTTCTGAACGGCTGGAAGCGGCAGGAGCTTCGGCACCAGATCCTCCACCAGCTTCGGCTGCTCCTCGGCCACCCGGTCCAGGAACTTCTTCGCATCCTGGCGGGAAAAGATCTCATGGCAATGGCGGCGGATCAGCTCCGACAGGTGGGTTCCCAGAACACTGACCGGATCGACAACGGTGCAGCCGGCCGCCCGCGCCGCCTCGGCCTGTTCGGCGGGAATCCAGACCGCCTCGAGACCGAACGCCGGCTCCCTTGTCGCCGATCCCGGCGCCGGGCAGGAGCCTCCGGCCGGCGGAATGGCCAGCTCGCAGCCGAGCGGCAGCTCGTACCGGCCCACCTCGGCGCCTTTCAGCAGGACGACATACTCGCGCACCTGGAGCGAGAGGTTGTCGGTGACCCGCACGGCAGGCAACAGATAGCCCAGCTCCATCGCCAGCTGCCGCCGGATGCCCCCGATCCGTCTCAGAAGAGGAGAATGTTCGGCGCCCTCCACCAGCTTGACCAGCCCGAGGCCGACCTCGACGGCCAGCGGTTCGACGCGCATCAGCGACTCCAGGTTCTCCCGCGCCGGAGCGGCCGGCGGCCTCTGTGCTGAAGCTTCAGCCGCCCGCCTCCTGTTCCTCAGCCGCTGCCCCGCGGCTCCCAGGCCGGCCGCCAGAATCAGGAACGGCACCTTCGGCAGGCCCGGCACGGCGGCCATCAGCAGCAGCGCGCCGGAGGAGAGCAGCAACGGCTGCCAGGCGCTGAACACCTGGCGCTGGAACTCCTCGGCCATATCCCGGTCCGAGCTGGCCCGGGTCACGATCAGGCCGCCGGAGATGGAGATCATCAGCGCAGGGATGACCGTGACCAGGCCGTCTCCGATCGTCAGCACCGTATAGGTCGTCAGGGCCCGCCCGATCTCCATGCCGTGCTGCAGCACGCCGATGAGGAACCCGGCCAGGATGTTGATGGCCGTGATCAGGAGGCTGGCGATGGCGTCGCGTTGCGTGAAGCGCGTGGCGCCGTCCATCGCGCCGTAGAACTCGGCCTCGGCGGCCAGCGCCTTGCGCCGCGCCTTCGCCTCGCTTTCATTGATCAGCCCGGCGTTCAGATCGGCGTCGATCGACATCTGCTTGCCGGGCAGCGCATCCAGCGTGAAGCGGGCCGTCACCTCGCTGATGCGGACCGCGCCGTGGTTGATGACGACGTACTGGATCGCGATCAGCACGAGGAACACGACAAAGCCGACGACGAAATTGCCGCCCACCACGAATTGCCCGAAAGACTCGATGACCTGGCCCGCGGCAGCCGTGCCCCGGCTCCCCTCAAGAAGAATCAGGCGCGATGAGGAGACGTTGAGCGCCAGGCGGAACAGCGTCATCAGCAGCAGCGTCGTGGGGAAGACGCTGAAGTCGGCTGGCCTCCGGATGTAGATCGAGACCAGCAGCACGACGGTCGAGAGGGCGATGTTGGCGCTGATCAGGATGTCCAGCAGCCAGGGAGGCAGCGGCACGACCATCGCCAGCAGAATGCCCAGCACCCCGACCGGCACGGCGGCCGCCGGCGAGGCGGGCAGAGTCCAGCGGCCGGACCGTCCCGCAACCGCCGGGCCGCGGCCTCCGTCCGCCGGCCTGCGGCGCGGCTCCGTCTCGGCGGAAAAGCCATTGGAAACAGGCGGCGCCACCGGTGCGGTCATGGCCGATCCCCCCTCGGGTGCGCGGATCGAAATTGGCAGAGGCCGGCAGGATCCGCGGGCTCACCAGCAGTTGATGAACAAGCCGCCCGAAGGCCCTGGTTCTCCTGCAGGTTCCCTCTGTTTGAGGTCTCGCGCCAGCCAGCCGCGGCTGCAGCCGCCGCCGGCGAGACCTGCCCGCGCCTCACCGCCCTGGAGCCGGCTGCCCCTGCGCGTTCATGCCAATTCTGCCTCTGCATTCCTCACCTCGCTGAGCCCGGGCCGCCCTGCATCATGCGGTAGACATAGGCGAGCACCTCCGCCACCGCCCGGTACAGGCTGACCGGGATCTCCTGGCCGACCTCCACCTGCTGGTACAGGGCCCGCGCAAGCGGCGGGTTCTCCACGATCGGGACGCGGTGTTCGGCCGCTTTCTCGCGAATGCGCAGCGCCAGATAGTTTTTGCCCTTGGCCACGACAGCCGGCGCCGGCATCGTCTTCTGGTCGTAACGGAGCGCCACGGCGTAGTGCGTCGGGTTGACGATGACCGCCGTCGCTTTGGGGACCTCCGACATCATCCGCCGCCGCAGCAGTTCCCGCCGCAGCCTCCGGATGCGCATCTTCACTTCCGGGCTGCCCTCGTTCTGGCGGTGCTCTTCCCGGACTTCCTGGCGCGTCATCCGAAGGTCCTTCAGGTAGCGTCTCCGCTGCCGCACCAGGTCGATGGCGCCCCAGGCGAGCAGCAGAAAGGCGCCTTTCCACAGGAGGCTCCCTGCCGCGTTGCCCACTGCGGCGGCGCCTCTTTCGAGCGGCAGCAGAGGGAGCCGCTCGAATTCCGTCCAGCGGCTCGCCACGACCCACCACAACATGGCCAGCAGCAGCGGAAGGGTCAGCACGGCCAGCACCAGGCTGTCGAGGTTTCTCCGCGGCAGCTCGCCCAGCGTTCGTGCCGGATTCAGCCGGTTGAAATCAGGGGCCGCCTTCGAAGCTGCGAATCCGAACCCTGTGATGAGGAGGTGGGTCAGCAGCCCCAGTGCGGCGACCGCCGCTCCCGTCGCGAAGAAGACGCCCGTCTCCGCCGCCAGCGGGCTTCGAGACAGCAGGCCTGCCACATCCAATTCATCGCTCTGGCGGAAAGCTCCCGCCAACAGGCCCCGAAACGTCTTCAGCGCCGGCGGCAGCCATGCGCCCGCAAGATTCAGCAGGATGGCCCAGGCCAGAAACTGGATCGCGAACACCATCTCCCGGCTGGCGGGAAACCGTCCGTCCTGACGCGCCTTGCGGATGCGTTGTGGCGTAGGCGGCTCTGTCCGCTGACCCTTGTCTGCCATGCGTCACCCCAGACCCAACGCTCGCAGGCTGGCCAACGCCACGCGGACTCCGGCCCGGTGCGCCCAGACGACGACTGGCGCCAGCGCGGCCAGCGAGACCAGCGCGAGCAGCATCTTCAGCGGGAAGGCCATCGAGAGGAGCTGGAGCTGCGCCTGGAGTCTCGATGCCAACGCGAGAGTCAGGTCGGCCAGCAGCAGCAGGCCGGCGACGGGCAATGCGAGCCTCAGGCCGAGATCCATCATCGCCGTCCCTCCCGCCTGAATCGCCTCCAGCCATGCCGGTCCGTTCCACTGCGATCCGGGCGGAAAAGTCTCCAGGCTCCGGGCGATCGCGCGCAGCGCGGCGTGGTCCAGGCCGGCTGCGAAGAACAGCAGGTTGACCGTCAACTGGGCCAGCAGTTGAAGCACGCTGCTGTTGGCCTGGCTGCCGGGGTCGATCATCGAGGCGTACGAGAAGCCGGCCTGCAGGGCCATCGACTGCGCCGCGAACAGCAGAGTCTCGGCGGCGAATCCCAGCACCAGGCCGACCCCCAGGCCGAACGCCGCCTCGGTTCCAAGCCAGAGCGCCAGTTCGCCGATGCCGCGCGGGACAACGCGCGGCCAGAGCGGCGCCAGGCTGAGCGCCAGGGCCAGCGCAAACAACGCCCGCGCAGGAGCCGCCACCGCCCACGCGCCCGGCAGCGGCACGGCCACGAAGAGCCCCGCCACGCGCGTCAGCACGAGCAGAAATCCGAACGGTGCCACGCCCGCAACCGCAGCTTCACCCCACATAACGGCTCAGATCCCGGAACAGGAGAATCGTGAAGTCCACCATCCGCGCAATCATCCACGGCAGGGCGAGCAGCAAGCCTGCCAGAAAGGCGGCCAGACGCAGAGCGCCGCCGAAGGCGGGATCCTGGAAGCTGGTCACGATCTGGATGAGGCTGATGACAATGCCCGCCAGAAACCCGATGGCCAGCAGGGGCAGCGCGAGCCAGAAGGCGGCCATCAGGGTCTGGCGCAACAGGTCCGCGACGGCAGCTGCATTCATGCTTTCCTCCCTCGTTCGCCCGGCCGCGGCCGCACGACCGCACCGCGGTTCCACCGGCCGGCCCGATCCTGATTCGAACCCGCGCAGCCGTTGTGCACTGAGGCTGACTCGCAGGGCTGAGCCACGAAGATCCACGAGCCGGAGCTCGCGCACTGCAGACCGGCAGCCCCCGCTCTGAGTCCAACCCCGGATGTGCCGGAGTCCGCGCCCAAGGCCGCGGGAGCCGCCTCCATTGCCCGCCGGAAATCACGCAGGCCGCCTGCAACCCGCCGGTTCATCCGAAACTCCTCATCAGCGAGCCGACCAGCAGGTTCCAGCCATCGGCCAGGACAAACAGCAGGATCTTCAACGGCGCCGAGATCATGACCGGCGGCAGCTGAACCATGCCGATCGAAAGCGTCAGCGAGGCCACGACAAGGTCGATGACCAGAAAAGGCAGGAACAGGACGGCGCCGATCTGGAATCCGCGCCGCAGCTCCGAGAGGATGTAGGCGGGGGCCACGACTGTCAGTTCCAGATCCCTGGGGCTGGCTGGTGCAGGCGATTTCGTGATCTCCACCATCAGCGCGAGGTCTTTCTCCCGGGTGAACCGCAGCAGGAAATCTTTCACCGGGCGCGTCCCCTGCTCCCATGCCTGGCGGCTGTCGAGCTGCCCCGCCTCAAAGGGCTTCCAGCCCTGCTCGTACGCGCTCTGCGCGACGGGCTGGACAAAGAGCAGCGACAGGAACAGGGCGAGGCCCGCGAGCACCTGGTTCGAAGGCGCCGTCTGGGTCCCGAGCGCCTGCCGGAGGAAATGCAGCACGAGGCTGATGCGCAGGAACGGCGTCAGCGAAACGAGGACCGCGGGCAGCAGCGTCAGGCCTGTGAGCAGCAGAACGATCTGCAGCGGAGCGCTCATGGCCTCCGCCGGTCCGGCGGGCCCTCGTCCGGTAGACGAACCAGCCGGAGCGGCGGCAGCCTGCACTGCAATCAGGATGAAGAACAGGAGGAGGCGGTAGCGCTTCATCGGGGTAACTCCCGGTCTCGGGCGGTCAATTCCCCCATCCATTCGGAGAACGGCCTGCCCCGCGAGACGGCAGCGCCGCCCGGATAGGTCAGCACGACCAGCGTCTCGCCCTCGACCCGGATGAGATGGAGGCTGTGCTGCGGAGTCAGCGGCAACCTCTGCACAAGCTCCGCGGGACCGCTTGCCCGGGCGCGGCCGAAGACGAGCCCGCCCGGACGGCGGGCTGCCATGCAGAGAACCACAGCCGCCAGGCCGAGAATTGCCGCCACGAATGCTGGTGCCGTCCAGTCCATCTCAACGCTCCTCGCGAAAGTCGGTGATCCGCACGCCGATCGTGTCCTCGATCACGACCACCTCGCCCGAGCCGATCAGCGCCCCGCTGGCCAGGATGTCGATGTTTTCTCCCGCTGACCGGTTCAGCCGGATGACGTGGCCGCACTCAAGATGCAGGATCTCCCGCAGGCTCATCACCCGCTCATCCAGCCGGACTTCGAAATCCACGGGGACATCGGCCAAAGGGGCGATCGCTTCCGCTACTTTCACCGCATCCTCCCGTCACGCGCCTACCGCTTGAGGTTGATCGTCTCCTGGCTGATCTCGTCGACGGCTGTGACGACGCGGGCGTTCGCCTGGTAGCCCCTCTGCAGCACGATCAGGTTGGTGAATTCGCGGGCGATGTCCACAGTCGAAAACTCGACGGCGCCCCCGATAATCTGCCCGCGCCCGCCAGTGCCCGGAAGACCGATGGCAGGCAGCGCCGACCGGGCGCTCAGCTGGAAATTGCTGTTGCCGACGGCGATCATCGACTCCGGATTTCTGACGCTCGCCATGGCGAGTTGCCCGACGGCCACCTGCTCTCCGTTGGAATACTGCGCCAGCACGCGTCCGCCATCTCCGATGCCCACCCGGATCAGCTGAGCGGCCGGGTGGCCGTCCTGGGAGTTGGCCGCGACCGCTGACGGCTGCGAGTACTGGGTCAGCCTCGGCGCCGACCCGTTAAACAGCTGCCAGGTGATTTCCAGATCGGCCGCCCCGTTGGCCAGGCCGGTCACGGTCATCTGCGGCATCGGATCCGTGGCCGTCGGAGAAGTCAACCGCCCCTGCGCATCGAATTGCAAAGTTCCCGTGACAGGCGTGAACGGCGGCGAGAGAAGGTCGGAATCCGGGAAGATCAGCGAGTAGGTCCACTCGCCCGGGTTGGCCGTCTTCTCAAACCGGACGGAGATCGTGTGCGAGCCGCCGAGCGAATCGAAGACCTCGATGGAAGTCGAAAACGTCGTCGGCGGCGGACCCGCAGTCGCGGATGCATCCAGATTCAGGTCGAAGGAGACGTTGCGCGTCGGCGACGGCGCCCGCAGGGAGCCCACGGGGACGATGACATCGGTCACAGGCTGCGTCGTGTCCAGAACGCCGTTGGTTTCATTCCACCCTTGCAGGCGGAACCCCGTCGCCGTGACCAGCTGTCCCATCTTGTTCACCTGCAGGTTGCCGCCCCGCGTGTAGAGCGTTGCACTGGTGATCGGGTCTTTGACCACGAGGAATCCGTCGCCCTGGATCGCCACATCGAGCGGCCCCGAGCTCGCCTGGATCGCCCCCTGCGAAAACTGGCGGATCGTCACCGGGCGCGCCACGCCGAAGCCGACCTGCGTCTCGCCCAGCCCGGCCCCGAGCGACTGGGTGACCAGGTCGCTGAACACAACCACGCTCGATTTGTACCCCGGCGTATTCAGATTGGCCAGATTGTTTCCGACGACATCCACCGCCGTCGTATGCGCTCCCAGTGCGCTGAGAGCTGTCGAAAAGGAAGTGAACATGAATCTTTCTCCTGTCGTTTGTCTGAACCTTCCGCCCTGTCAGGGCTGCCCTTGACCGCCGGGCGCAGCCTGTTCGAGCGCCGTACGGATCTGCGCGATGTCCCTGCGCATCTCGAGCGTCGCCTCCAGCTGGCTGAACTGGGCCAGCTGGGCGACGAATTCCGTGCCATTGGCCGGATTCAGCGGATTCTGGTTCCGGATCTGGGCGACCAGCAGCTGCAGGAACATCTCTTTGCTGGCCATCCGGTCCTGAATACCTTTCGCGGCTTGAGGCTGAGCCGCCTCCGGAGCCCCCGGCGCGAGGGGCCATCCCTGCGATGACTGGACTGCATTCATGACTGTCTCTTTCTTCCAAGCCGCCGTATGGCGCTCAGATCAGCGAGTTCTTCGCGCGCACCGCTTTCCCGGTCCTGCCGGTCCTGCCGGTGCTGGCGCGGACTGGAATCCTCGGGCGATCCCCAACCGCGATCCAGGGCGTTCGATGGCTCGACCGTGCGGTTGCCCGCCCCGCCCTCGGCGGCCCACTTCGCTGCGGTCTGACTCTGCATCCAACGCCAGCCGTCCCGCGCGGCATCGGTCATGCCGGATTCATTCGGCTGCATCTGCCAGCCCGCTTCGCGCAGCGCTGCTTCCAGCGAGCGCCACTCTGCGCGCAGGGTTTCGGCCAGCCGGGTGTCGTTGCTGGCCACGCGCAGGCGCACGCCGCCCGGGGCTTCGGCAAGCCGGATGCGCACGCGTTCGCCGGCGCGGCCGTCGAGCTGCAGATCCAGCTGGTTCTGAAGCCGCCCGGCCGGGGGCTCGGGCTCGGCGCCAGCCACCGCCTCATTGCCCGCCTCCGTCCGGATCTCCGTCTTGCCCCTGCTTTCGGCGGACGAATGGCCAAGTCCAGCCTCGCGGGATGGAGCCGCCGGGAAGGATGCGCCCATCGGGGAGCCGGGTCCAGCATCGTCAGATGGGGTCTGCGCCGGCAGCTCCGGCGTCCGGCCCCCCTCGTTGTGATTCACAGAAGAGACCTGCGACGAGGGTTCTCTCTGCGCCTGATGCAAGTCTGACGTCTTCTCCGGCCCCTCCGCCCCGTCCGGGAGCGTCGCCAATTCGATTCCTTCATTTTGAAGCGCCACGCTGCTCCGCTTCTCTGCCGGCGCCCCATACGGACTCGTCGGAGTCCTGCCCCGGTGCAGATCGCCACGCCAGCCCGCGGCAGCAGGTTCGGAGGACATCCGGACCGCCTCGTGATTCGGTGCCGGGGGCACTTGAGAGCCTTGAATCTCGGGGGTCCCGCGCCCGATGCTGGCATCCGCAGGGGATGGAGCCTGCGAGTCCCGAACCGGGCGGAATCCAGCGTCCGGTTCGAGAACCACATCGGCCACAAGTTCGGCAGGCCGCCCCGCGGCGGGTTCACTTCCGCCTTCCTTCAATACCGGAGCGTCCGATGCAATGACGTCCCGGGATGATTTCGTTGCCGGTCCGGACGGACCAAGCTGCTGTCCGCCGGAATCTCGGTGCAGAGTTCCCGGCAGTTCCGGCTCCTGTTGTTCGAAAGCCGGCGCTGCCGCCTCTCGGGGATTCACACTATTCGCCGGAGTTTCAGGCGATTCCAGACTCCTGCCGCCGATGCCGGGGTTCCGCATTGACTCCGCGATCGTCTCAGGGTGGACAAGAAACCCCGACTGTTCCGGTTCCAGTGCCAGGTTCAGCTCTGCGGACGGAGGTTCGAGGGTGGAAGAAACCGCCGGGACCAGCGCTGCCAGGAGCGCCCGCCGCGACCTCTCCTCTTCATCCGCCTCAAGCAGTGGCTTCACTGTCACCGGACCGACGTTGTCACCAAGGGTTCCGTCCGTTTCCAGCAACCCTGCTCCCTGCCAGACCGCTTCCCAGGCTTCCCGCCCGGCTGTCCTCTGTCCGAGCTCCCCGCTCCCTGTGGCAGCCGGCGCCTGCCCGTCCAGTTCGAACAGAACGGCTGCATCCGGGGTTGCGGCGAGCATCGGCAACGGCGTCACGCCCCATCGGTAAGCAGGACGTGTGCCATTTGCTCAAGCCGCGTTTTTGCAAGACGATCCGGGATCTCCCTGCTTCCGTGCCCTTGGCCGGGTTCGGCAATGGAACACGCTGGAGGAGGCTGTCTGTTCCATTTTGGTTCTCGGCCGGAGGGAAGATCTGAAAATCCCGCGCCTTCCGGGTCTGGCCTGCAGATTGCATGGACGCGGTTCGGCATGGATGCGCTCACTTCGACGGCGGCTGCAGGCCTGAGAGCCCGGCTCGAGGCGCTGGATCTGCTGGCAAACAACCTCGCCAACGCAGCCACGCCGGGTTTCAAGGCCGACTGGGAAGTCTACTCGCTGTACCTGGGAGAAGAGAGCCGGGAAGCTGGCCTTTCCGGTACCGGTTATGAACAGATCTCCGCGCCCGTTCTGGAGCGCCACAGGACCGATCCCCGTCAGGGCGTTCTTGTCGAGACCCGCAACCCTGCGGACCTCGCGCTGTCCGGCGAGGGCTACTTTCTGCTCGACTCGGCCGAAGGAGCGCTTCTCACGCGCGCGGGAAGGATCCGCGTCGCTCAGGACGGCCGGCTTGTCAGTCCCGAGGGATATGAATACATCACAGTCGAGCCTCGCCGCATCCGCGCCAATCCGGCCCGCCCGGTGGAGGTCGACAAAGACGGCCAGGTCTGGCAGGACGGCGCTCCTCTGGGCCGGCTTCGTCTGGTCGGCGCCGATCTCGACCAGACGCTCCGCCGCGAAGGCCTGTACTTCGTGCTGGACAAGTCGTCGCTACCGGCTCTGAAGCCGGCCGACGCCGTGGTGCACCAGGGGAAAGTGGAATCGTCGAATGTCTCCCCGGCCGGCTCGGGGGTGCGCCTGATTCAGGTTCTTCGGCAGTTCGAGGCCCTGCAGAAGGCGATCCAGATCGGCGGCGAGATGGGGCGCCGCTCGGCGGAGGAAGTCGCGCGGGTGAACCCGTGAACCGGATGCGCGAAAGAACCAGTCATGAAAGGAACGTGAAGCCATGATTCGAGCCCTGTACAGCGCTGCCAGCGGCATGGATGCCCAGCAGACGAACGTCGACAACATCGCCCACAATCTGGCCAACGCCGGCACGGTGGGTTTCAAGGCGCGCCGGGCCCAGTTTCAGGATCTGCTCTATCAAACAGTTCTCCAGCCCGGCGCTGCTGCCGGCGCGCAGACGGTTGTGCCCAGCGGCCTGCAGCTCGGCCTGGGGACGCGGGTCGTCTCTAACAGCATCTCTTTCGCGCAAGGCAGCTTCTCCTCCACTGGCAATCCGCTTGACCTCGTCATTGAAGGACGGGGGTTCTTCCAGGTGCGCCGTCCGACCGGCGAGATCGCCTACACGCGCGCGGGCCAGTTCCACCTGGACAGGGACGGCAATCTCGTCACCGCCCTGGGCGACGCGCTGGAGCCGCAGATCACCATTCCGCCCGAGGCCCAGAGCATCACGATCGGGGCGGACGGGACGGTCAGCTACACGCTGCCAGGACAGGCGGCTGCGCAGCTGGCGGGCCAGATTCAGCTGGCCAACTTCGCAAATCCCGCCGGCCTGAACAGCATCGGCCGCAATCTGTATCTGCCGACGGACGCCAGCGGCGAGCCCACGGTTGGCAATCCCGGCGGGCAGGAAGGACTCGGCACGCTTCTGCAAGGTTATGTCGAGCAGTCCAACGTCAGCGTCGTCGAGGAGTTCGTGAATCTCATCATGAGCCAGAGGGCGTATGAGGCCAACAGCAAAGTGGTTCGGGCGGCCGATGAAATGTACCAGCAGGTGAACAACATGACCCGTTAGGCGGGCAGCCATGTGGAAAGCCATTCTCCTGCTTCAGAGCTGTCTGGCCGTGCCCAGCGACCGGATCCTTGCGCGGGATCTCGCGCCGTCCCTGCCCGCGCTTGCCGCCGCCGCTCCCGAGACATTTCTGGGCTTCGCGCCGCTGCCGGGGGTCGAGCGGCGGCTGACAAGAAGAGACTTCGAGCGCGCCATCGGGGCCGGGGTCCCCAGTTCGGATCTCCCGTCCTTCGTTTGCGTCGTTCGGAACGGACATGCGATCCGCGAAGACCAGATCCGCCTGGCAATGCAGGCTGTTCTGCCGGAAGACGCAGAACTGCAAGTGATCAGAAGCCCCCAGACCATCGTGCCCCCGGGCAGGCCCCAGTTTGCCATCTCCGGCCTGCGGCATACTCCTGAGCCGGGCCTGTATGTGTGGCGGGGACGGTGGATTCCCGAAGCGGGAGGGCGTTCCGTCCCCTTCGCCGTTCAGGTCCGCATCCGCCTGCGCCGTCAGATCCTCGTCGCCGCGCGCGACATCGAGCCCGGCGCCGAGCTCGCGCCCGGGGACTGGGCCGCGGAGGTGCGCGACGTGGCGGTGCCCTTCAAAAGCCCTCTGCCGGAAGACTTTCGACCCGCAGGCTCGAAGTCACGGCGGCGGATCGCTGCTGGCGAGCCTCTGAAACAGGCGGATCTGATTCCTCCGCAGGCGGTCCGTGCGGGCCAGGTTCTCACACTGATCTCCGGCGCCGGCGCCGCCCGGATCGCGGTTGAAGTCGAGGCGCTGACATCCGGAAGGCTGGGCGACATGGTTCTGGTCAAGAGCCCTCTCAACGGCAAGCGGCTGCGCGCCCGTCTCGCAGATCACGGCCTGGCCATTGCAGAAAGGCAGCTGCCATGAAGAAGACACCACCGGTTTGTGACATCGTTCGAGGCATCCTGGCTCGCGCAATCGCGGCCTGTCCGCAGGTCCCCCGCCTCCTGCTCGCTCCTGCGGCCCTGGCCGCCCTTCTGACCCTTCCCGGCGCGGCGGGCGCCGACGGCGGAGAAAAAGGCCGGCCCCGAGGGACACGCCAGTCCCCGCTGGATGCCCTGATCTCTGAAATCGAGACGGCGGGCCGCCTGCCTGCTGCCGGCTCGCCCGGTTCGCTTTACGAGACCGGCGGCCGCCTGTCCGACCTGGCCCGCGACCAGCGGGCTGCGCGGGTGCACGACATCGTCACCATTGTCGTGGCCGACCGGGCCAGCGCTCTGTCGCGCGGGGCCACGACGGCGAACCGCAAAGCTCAGGCCAACGGGGGCATCGTCTCCCTCGCCGGCCCGGTGCGGGCCGCGGGTCCGCTGGGCCAGATGGCGAATCTCGGCAGCAAAAGCCAGCTTGACGGTCAGGGTGAAACCTCGCGCGAGTCCGTGCTGGAGACCACGCTCTCCGCCCGGGTGACGCATGTGCTGCCGGGCGGCGACCTGGTTGTGGAGGGAACGAAAGAAGTCTGGATCAATTCCGAGCGCCAGCGGATCACCGTCCGGGGGCTGGTGCGGTGGAACGATCTGAGCCCGGGCAACCGCGTCTCCAGCGACCGCCTGGCGGATCTGGAAGTCCGCGTGGAAGGAAAAGGCGTCGTGCAGGACGCCATCCGCCGCCCGAATTTCCTCTACAGGCTGCTCACGGGCCTGTTGCCGTTCTGAGTTGCAGCGATGCTGACTGGAGCTGAAGCCGCGATGAAGAAGAGCGATCGATGCCCGACGGACCGGCGGATCCGCCGCCCGGCCCGATCCGCGACGAAAGAGAGCCCCATGCACCGCCCGCAGGCGCAGATGACCGCCGCCAGGCTCGCGGGCGCGCTGCTCGCCCTGATGCTTCTCCTGCTTCCGCCCGCGCAGGCGGCGGTCCGCGTCAAAGAAATCGCCTCGCTCGAGGGCGTGCGGGACAACCAGCTGATCGGCTATGGGCTGGTTGTCGGGCTCAACGGCACGGGGGACAAGAGGCAGACGTTCTTTTCGGCCCAGACGCTGGCGAACCTGCTGGACCGCATGGGCGTGCAGGTGCCGCCCCAGGCGATGCTCGTCCGCAACACAGCCGCTGTGCTGGTGACGGCCAATCTGCCGCCCTTCGCGCAGCCCGGCACGCGGCTGGATGTGATCGTGGCGGCTGTCGGCGACGCCACCAACCTGCAGGGAGGGCTGCTTCTTCTGACGCCCCTCAAGGCGTCCTCCGGCGACGTGTACGCCGTGGCCCAGGGGCCAGTGCTGACCGCCGGCTTCGTCGCCCGGGGCGGGGCAGGCAACACGGCCACGCTTAACCACCCGACGACAGGCCGGGTACCGGGCGGCGCCATTGTCGAACGCGCCCCCCCATCGGCGGTGCCGGGCGACCGTCTCCGGCTGCAGCTCCGGCAGGCCGATTTCACGACCGCCTCCCGGCTGGCCGAAACCATCAACCGGCGTTTCACCGGCGCGGCCCGCTGCGAGAATGCAGCGCTCGTGGAGGTTGCCATCCCCCCGGACTTCGCCGGACGGCCCATCGAGTTCATGGCCGCCATCGAGTCGCTGACGCTCGAAACCGACGCGGTGCAGAAGATCGTCATCAACGAACGCACGGGAACCATCACAGCCGGCCGGGACATCCGCATTCGCCCTGTCGCGATTCTGCACGGCGCTCTGAGCATCGAGATCCGCACCACGTTTGACGTCAGCCAGCCAGCGCCGTTGTCGGCAGGGCAGACCACGGTCGCTCCCGAAGTCCAGGTGGGCGTCCGTGAAGAACAGGCCAAACACATCCAGCTCCGGCCGGAGGCCACCGTGGACGACCTGGCGCGCGCGCTCACAGCCATCGGCGCCACCGCGCGGGACATCATCGCCATCCTGCAGAATCTGAAGGCCGCGGGAGCGCTGGATGCGGCGATCGAGGTCATCTGAGTCAGCCGCCATGACCCCGCTGGAAATCAGCATCAGGGACAACGGCCGCGAACGACGGCTGGTTTGCCGCTTTTTCGAGCCAGCAGAGAGGGCGCGACCTGTTGTCCATGCGTCGGCGAGCGATCTGCGAAGGAGCTCCGATGACCCTGCTGGACATGCGCAGGGAGAAAGACCGGTGTGGGCGGCGCCTCGTGTTGTGGCTTTTCGTCCAAAGAATAAAGGCGTTTCTTCATCGATTGGCGCGCGATTTGCGAAAGAGTCCCCATCATGGTGGGGGATGCCAGAATCCGGGAAAATCACCAAAGACGATACAGGGCTTTCGGTTCTTGAACAAACAGGGACAGCGGCCCTCCTTCATATCCCGGGAGGCGATTTGCGTAGAAGCTGTGTCCAGCACCGTCCCGGCGGCGCTGTAGCGGAAAGACGGAATGGAAATCTCAAACTCACTCTCCATAAGCGCGGCATCGCCCACGTTGCCGTTTGAATGGACTGAGGCAGGGCTCTCCGCAGACCGGAGATCGACGCCTGAAGGCATCCGTGCTGCGGCCGTCGAATTCGAGGCCCTGCTTGTCGCCCAGATGCTCCGCTCCATGCGAGAGGCCAGCGGCGGCGGCTGGCTTGGCGGTGAAGAGCAGGATGCGGCCTTCAGCCTGATGGAGATGGCCGAGCAGTGCCTGGCCACGGCGCTGGCAGCCCAGGGAGGGCTCGGACTGGCCCGTCTGGTCGAGCAGTCGCTGGCCGACCAAACCTCCCGGACGGGCAAGGTCTCCGGGGAAAACCAGCCAGACTCCGTCGCCGCGGCCCAAGGCCGGTCCGGCTGAGCGGAGACGGAAACGGCCTCAGGACCGCGCAGACGGCCTCATCCATGCAGCATCCGCAGTTCTCCGGAGCCGGTTCAGGCTCAGGCGGCCGCTCCGGCAGACCGCACAGACGGCCTCATCCATGCAGCATCCGCAGGGAGGCCCATGACTCTCCGGGACATCAGCATCGATGAAAAACGCCCGGGGTCGTGCCCGGTGTTTCGGTTTTTCATACAAACGGCAAGAGGGGCGTCCTTCCGATCTCCTGACGGGCGATTTCCGAGAGAACTTCCACAATCCGGCGGGACGCCAGAACAGATGGAAATCGCGGCACCGGGCGGCGGGTTTCGTGCCGCGAATGAAGTGCCTGAAGCGCCCGAAAGCGAACCGCCATGTCCCTCCGGGACGCCAGCATCAATGGAAATTGCGGTCGAATCGCCTCGGTGCCAAGTTTTTTGATTTCGATAGAAAAAGAGGCCTGTTTTCTCAATGTGGGCGGATGATCGGCGGGGGAGCCGCCAGGACCCTGGGGGACATCAGTGTCAATCAACATCACCGGCCGCAGTGCGCCGTCTTGCGGCTTTTCGCCGAAACAGCCAGTGAAGCTGGTTTTCCATATTCGGGCGGGCGATTTTCGGGGGAAGGGTCATGTGCAGGGTTCAAAGCCCGGCGGACAATCTGCGACAGAGCTCCGATGCCCCGCGGGACGTCAGAGTGAAAAGGAGCGAAGAGGCGCCTTGTATTCCGATTTGTGGCTGAAACAGACAAAGAGCTTTTGTTCAAAATGTTGGCCGTCATGGTTAAGGCAGTCTGCATGATCCCGCGAGACATCAGAATCCATGGAAATCGCCGAGGGGGGCGCCTCGCGGCCCGGTGAAGAAAGCCTGTTTGCGCAGCATGGAATGCAAATCATCAATGTCTGAGTGGCGCCTTGTCAGGGTGCAACCGGTTTTTCGGCGATCTGTTCGTCTGCGATGTTCCTGCAGAAATGGCGAAAGCTGATTCCTGGGCTCAACTTTGGCTGGCGATTTTCGAGGAAGCTCCCATGACCCGCCGGGACGTCAGCACGAATGAAGATCTCGGCGGGTTTACAGCGGGTTTTGAGCCGCTTGCGAAGCGGCCACAGGCTGCTGGAGCGAGCGGTCTCCAGCCCGGTCTTCGCTGAGCGGGTGGTTTTCGAGGAAGCGGCATCCGCCAGGGCAGGACAGCCGTTTCACCGGCTCAGGCCCTGCTTCGGCTCCGCCAATGCTGCGCGGCGGAACAGGAAGCCTGCCGCAATGAAGAGCCCCGCATTGACGCCATGCCCGATGGCCATCCTCCGCGCCATATCGGGCGGGGCACCGGAAGGAACGAGCACGGAAATCAGCGCCAGCAGGGCAGCCATCACGAACAGCGTCCTGGACAGACCCCGAGCCTTCAGGCGCGACAGCAACGCCCCGCCAGCGCCCACGGCAAGCACGCTGTAGTACCAGAGGTTCGCCAGGTTTCCAGTACCGGCGACGTGCACCATGTTGGACCATCCCAGGGCGAACCCCGCCGCGAGCGCCACCCCGACGCCCGCCTTGTAATGCCAGACGCCCATCCGCCTCGACACCAGGGCAAACACCATTCCCGTCAGGAAGAACAGCACATACACCCGCAGGAATGCTTCCGGAGGCCAGTTCCACCCCTCCACCACCTGCGAGGCCGCCAGCGGCACCATCAGGGCTGCCAGCGCTCCAGTCGCGACGCGCAAGACCGTTCGCCCCATCTCTGGCAACTGCATCGCGCTGATCCTTCCGATTCCCATGATGATCCCGCAGAAAGGACATTTGGCGCCGCCGCGGCCAGCTCCAGACCGCGCGTCAGCCGTTCCATCCCGTTCCAGCCGTGGCCTCGGCGCCATTCGCCCTGCGCCCGCAAGCCCCTCATCGAGCGGCCGGCAGCCGCCCCAAGCCGGTTCCACCTCTCGACCAGCCCGTCCCCATGGCTGGCTTCAGCCGTCCGGAAAGCGCTCTCCTGCAGATCGCTCCCCGGTCCGGGAATCGGCCGGCGCACGCTCCGCGAATCCACGCCTGGCTACTCATGCCGGAACGGTGCCGACGAAGTTCGTGACATGGAGGGCGGGGATCGGCCCCTGCCCCGTTACCCGCAGCATCCTGGCCAACAGGCCGTCCGGCAAGGAGCCTCCGCCTGCCGCAATCCCTGCCGGAACAAGGCGGACGCTTCCTCCGCTGGGGGGACTGTGCGCCGGCGCGCGAAAAAAGGCCGCGGCCCCCGCCGGGGAGCCGCAGCCTTTGTGACAACCGGGAACGCAGGCGTCAGGCCGTGCGGCTGGTTTCGCCCGCCAGGCCCGATTCCTTCGCGATCGCCGCCTGCGCTGCCGCCAGCCGCGCGATCGGGACGCGGTAGGGCGAGCAGGAGACGTAATCCATGCCGATGTTGTAGCAGAACTCCACCGAGCTCGGCTCGCCGCCGTGCTCGCCGCAGATGCCGACCTCGAGGTCGGGACGGGTCTTGCGGCCCTGCTCGACGGCCATCTGGATCAGCTTGCCGACGCCCTCGCGGTCGATGACCGCAAACGGATCGGCCTTGAAGATCTTCTTCTCTTCGTAGTCCTTCGAGAACTTCGTGTAGTCGTCGCGGGACAGGCCGAGCGTGGTCTGCGTCAGGTCGTTGGTGCCGAAGCTGAAGAATTCGGCTTCCTGCGCCACCCTGTCGGCGGTGAGAGCGGCACGCGGGATCTCGATCATCGTGCCGATGAGGTATTTCTGGTTCTTCATGCCGGCTTTCTCGAGCACCTCTTCGGCCACCCGCTTCACGATCTCTTTCTGATGCTGCAGCTCTTCCACGCTGCCGATCAGCGGGATCATGACCTCGGGGATGACCTTCTTGCCCTTCTTCGCCACCTGCACCACGGCCTCGAAGATCGCCCGCGCCTGCATCTCGGTGATCTCCGGATAGGTGATGCCCAGGCGGCAGCCGCGGTGACCGAGCATCGGGTTGAACTCATGCAGCTGTTCCACCCGGTGCAGCAGCTTCGGCAGCTCCGTCTTCAGGCTCTTGACGTCCTTCACGAAGTTCTTGTACCGCGCCAGCATCTCGCGCTTCGTCTTGGCGTCCGCAGTCGGAAGCTTGGCGATGTCGACCATCAGCTCCTCGCGCTTCGGCACGAACTCGTGCAGCGGCGGGTCGAGCGTGCGGATCACCACCGGATAGCCGTCCATCACCTCGAACAGTCCGGCGAAGTCCTTCCGCTGCATCGGCAGCAGCCTGGCCAGAGCCTTGCGGCGGTCTTTCTCGTTATCGGCGAGGATCATGGCCTGCACGTGCGGCAGCCGGTCCTCGGCGAAGAACATATGCTCGGTGCGGCACAGCCCGATGCCCTCGGCGCCGAATTCGCGCGCCGCCTTCGCATCGCGCGGAATGTCGGCATTGGCCCGCACGCCGAACTTGCCGCGGAACTTGTCCGCCATCGCCATGAACTTCGCGAACACCGGCGAGTGCGGATCCGGCTCCTTGGTCATCGCCTGGCCCTGGTAAACAGCGCCCGTAGTGCCGTCGATGGAGACCCAGTCGCCTTCCTTGATGGTCACCTTCTTGCCGTTCACATCCACAACGGCGCTCTTGGCCCGCTCGTTGAT
This sequence comes from Bryobacteraceae bacterium, assembly GCA_026002875.1. Taxonomy (NCBI): domain Bacteria; kingdom Pseudomonadati; phylum Acidobacteriota; class Terriglobia; order Bryobacterales; family Bryobacteraceae; species Bryobacteraceae bacterium. The sequence continues at coordinate 2,874,739 of BPGE01000001.1, read as the reverse complement.
ATGGATGGCGCCGCAGCCCACCACGCAGGGCACGCCCATGCCGCGCGCCACCACGGCTGCGTGCGAGCTCTTGCCGCCCACCGCGGTCAGGATGCCCTTGGCCGCGTCCATGCCGTGGATGTCGTCCGGGGTCGTCTCTTTCCGGATCAGGATCACCGGGCCCTTCTGCGACATCGTGACCGCGTCATCGGACGTAAACGCGAGCCGGCCGACCGCCGCGCCCGGCGATGCGTCGATGCCCTGCGCCAGCTTGGTCAGCTTCTTCAGCGACGCCGGGTCGAAGACCGGATGCAGCAGCTGGTCGAGCTGCGCCGGCGCCACGCGCATCACGGCGGTCTTCTCGTCGATCAGCCCTTCCTCGACCATGTCCACCGCGATCTTCACCGCCGCCGGGCCCGTGCGCTTGCCGTTGCGCGTCTGCAGCATCCACAGCTTGCCTTCCTGGACGGTGAACTCGAAGTCCTGCATGTCCTTGTAGTGCCGCTCCAGCATGCTCGTGATCTCAAGCAGCTGGTCGTAGACGGCGGGGTTCCAGGCCTTCAGTTCGCTGATCGGCTGCGGGGTGCGGATGCCGGCCACGACGTCCTCGCCCTGCGCGTTGACGAGGAACTCGCCGTAGAAGACCTTCTCGCCCGTTCCGGGGTCGCGCGTGAAGCCCACGCCCGTGCACGAGGTGTCGCCCATGTTGCCGAACACCATCGCCTGGATGTTGCAGGCCGTCCCCAGCCGGTCGCTGATCTTCTCCATCTTCCGGTAGTAGGACGCCTTCGGCGACCACCAGCTCATGAACACGGCGTTGCGCGCCAGCATGAGCTGCTCTTTCGGGTCCTGCGGGAAATCGCGCTTGGCGTATTTCCGGAAAATCTTCTTGAATTCGGCGACGATTTTCTTCAGATCGTTGGCGTCCAGCTCGGTGTCCAGCTTCACGCCCTTCTTCCTCTTCGCCTCGTCCCAGACATGGTCGAAGTGCTCCATTTCGACACCGAAAGCGACTTCGCCGAACATCTGGATGAAGCGGCGGTAGCAGTCGTAGGCGAACCGCGGATTGCCGGTCTTGGCCGCCAGCCCCTCGACGCTCTGGTCGTTGAGGCCGAGGTTCAGGATCGTGTTCATCATGCCGGGCATCGAGAACTTCGCGCCCGACCGCACGCTCACCAGCAGCGGGTCCGCCGGGTCGCCCAGCTTCTTGCCCATGTATTTCTCGAGCTTCTCCAGCGCCTGCCAGATCTGCTCGTCAACCTCGGGAGGCACCTTCTTGTCGTTGTCGAAGAAGATGTTGCACACCTCGGTCGTGATCGTGAACCCGCCTGGCACGGGCACGCCCGCGCGGCACATCTCGGCGAGGCCTGCGCCCTTGCCGCCGAGCTCGTCGCGCATCTTGCCATTGCCTTCGGTCAGGTCCCCGCCGAAGAAATAGACGTATTTTTTCATAGCGCTTGGTTCTCCTGGTGGATCAGCTTCTGTGATGAGTTCCTGAACTTCATTCGGTCGTTGTCGTCGTCACGATCTCCGAGAAATCGGCGATCGAAGAAACCTCGTTCAGCAGCCGGCCCAGCAGGGCCAGCCGGTTGGCGCGCACCCCTTCATCAGGCGCGTTCACCAGCACCTTGTCGAAAAACGCATCCACGGCGGGCCGCAGCGTGGCCACCGCCTGCAGGATCCGGATGTAATCCCCGGAGGCGCGCAGCTTCTCCACTTCGCCCAGCACCCGCTGCGCCTCCTCATACAGGGTCTTCTCTTCCGCCGCCTCCAGCCGCTCCGGCCGGACATCGCCGCGCTCCCACGCCGCCTGCCTCAGGATGTTGCGGATCCGCTTGAAACTGGCCGCCAGCGGCTCGAAGTTCTCCGTCTGCCGCACCAGCTTCAGCGCGTACAGACGCGCCTCCAGATCCGGCAGCGTCTTCCAGTCGCCGGCCAGCGCGGCATTCACCTCGTCGTAGGCGAAACCCCGCACCTCGCGGAAGTAGTAGCGGATGCGATCCAGCAGGAACTCCCACAGCGCCTGCGTCTGCGCGGGACCGCATTCGGGAAACAGCCGCGCGGTCGCCGCCATGCCTTCTTCCACCGCGCGCTTCAGATCCACGTGCAGACGCCCCTCCACCAGCACTTTCACCACGCCCTGCGCCGCCCGCCGCAGCCCGAACGGATCTTTCGAGCCGCTCGGGATCAGCCCGATGCCGAAGCAGCCTTCCAGCGTGTCCAGCTTGTCGGCCAGCGACAGGATCCGTCCGTACACGGTGCGCGGAATCGGATCTTCCATGCTCTGCGGCAGATAGTGGTCGTAGATGGCCTGCGCCACCTCTTCCGGCTCTCCGTCGGCGCGCGCATAGAGCCCGCCCATCACGCCCTGCAGCTCGGGGAACTCTTTGACCATTTCGGTCATCAGATCGACCTTGCACAGCCGCGCCGCCCGCTCGGCCAGCTCCAGGTCCAGCCCGAGCCATCCGGCCAGCCTCCGCGCCGTCAGCACGATGCCGAGCGTCTTGTCCCGGTACGAGCCGAGCTTCGCCTGGAACGTCACCTGCGCCAGCCCGTCCATGCGGCTGGCCAGCGTCCGCTGCCGGTCGACCTCCCAGAAGAAGCGCGCATCCGTGAACCGAGCCTCGAGCACCCGCTCGTTTCCCTTCACCACGTAGCCCTTGCGGTCCGCCTTCATGTTCATCACGGCGATGAACCGCGGCGCCAGCCTGCCCTCGCCGTCCTGCACCGTGAAGTAGCGCTGGTGATGCCGCATCACCGTGGTCAGCACCTCGCGCGGCAGCTCCAGAAACCGCTCGTCGAAGCGCCCCAGGACCGGCGTCGGATACTCGGTCAGGTAGACGATGTCGCCGAGCAGCGCTTCGTCCCGCACCCACTCGAGACCCGTGCCGCGCAGCAGCTTCTTCACGCCCGCCTCGATCCGATGCCGCCGCTTCTCCGCGCTCAGGATGACGCCGTTCTTCTCAAGCCGTTCCTCGTACGTGGCGTGATCGAACACGATCTCCTTTGCGCCCAGCCGCCGGTGGCCGCAGCTCAGCGCGCCCGAACGCACGCCGGCATACTCGAACTCCACGACCTGGTCGCCGAACAGCGCCGCAATCCAGCGCATCGGCCGGATAAACAGCGGGCCGCCTTTGCCGGTCCAGTACATCGTCTTGGGCCACGGAATTCTCCGGATCAGTTCCGGCAGAATTTCGGCCAGAATGCCGATCACCGGGCGGCCTTCCATTTTTTTCAAAAGGGCGAAATATTCGCCTTTTGGCGTCGTTTCCACCCGCAATTCCGCCAGAGTCACGCCGTTTTTCCGCGCGAATCCCTGCGCCGCTCCCTCGCCGGCGGCCTTCGGCGGCCCCATCACCAGCTCTTCCCGGTCGTCCTGCCGCGCGGGCAGCCCTTCGGCCCGCAGAACCAGCCGCCGGGGCGTGGCGTCCAGCCGTAACGGTCCGGTTTCGATCCGGTTCTCCGCGCACAGCGACCGGAACAGTTTCTCCATCTCTCCCAGCGCCGGCGCGATCATCCAGTGCGGGATCTCCTCCACGCCGATTTCGAACAGAAGGGGCAGACGCTCCGTCATGCCTGCACCTCCTGCGCCGCCGCGCCGTCCAGCAGCCGCTGCTGGTCAATCCAGCAGCCGGCCACTCCCACCGCCAGCTTCCGCACGCGCCCGATCACCGCCACCCGTTCGGTTACGCTGATCGCTCCGCGCGAGTCCAGCAGGTTGAACGTGTGCGAGCAGTTCAGCACATGGTCATAGGCTGCCAGCAGCGGGAAACGGCTCTTTTCGCGGAAATCCCTCTCCGCGTCCAGGCCCCTGTATTCGTCGATCAGCCGCTGCGCCTCGGCCTCGTGCAGTCCGAACAGCTGCCACAGCATCTGCACGTCGGCTTTTTCGAAGTTGTAGACCGAGAACTGCTGCTCTTCGAGGAACCGCACGTCGCGGTAGCTCACCCCTTCCACCCATTCGATGTCGAACACCGACCTGCGGTCCTGCAGGAACGCGACCAGCCGCTCCAGTCCGTAGGTCAGCTCCGCGGGCACGAGATCCAGATCCACGCCGCCGCACTGCTGGAAGTAGGTGAACTGCGTGATCTCCAGCCCGTCCAGCATCACCTGCCACCCGATGCCCCACGCGCCCAGCGTCGGCGATTCCCAGTTGTCCTCTTCAAACTTGAGGTCGTGCTGGTCCAGCCGGATGCCGATCGCTTCGAGCGACTCCAGATACAGGTCCATGACGTTGGCCGGGGCCGGCTTCAGGATCACCTGCAGCTGCGAGTGCTTGTACAGGCGGTTCGGGTTCTCCCCGTAGCGGCCGTCGGCCGGGCGCCGCGATGGCTGCACATAGGCCACGTTGTACGGCTTCGGCCCCAGCACGCGAAGGAAGGTCTCCGGGCACATGGTCCCGGCGCCGACTTCCACGTCATACGGCTCCTGGATCACACAGCCGTGCTTCGCCCAGAACCGCTTCAGCCTGAAAATCGTTTCCTGGTAAGAATCCATGCCGTCGTTACAGCGCCTCCAACAGGGGAACGGTCGCGAGCCTGCGCTCGATGTGGGACTCGATTTCTCTCTGCAGCATGCGCCGGAGCTCCAGTCCGGTCGCGCGAGTCCACTCCAGATCGCCCAGGGCTTCCACCGGCGTCACCGCCATCGCCCGCGCCAGTTGCCGGTCCGCATCGCCGGTCTTCAGTTCCGGCAGAAATCCCGACAGCCGCACCGCCCAGAAAGTGAAATAGGTGACGGCCCGCCACAGCGCGGCTGTCCGGCGGTCTTCACGGGCGGCCCGGAAATCGGCCAGAACCGCGTTCAACAGGCGGTAGAACCGTTCGTTCGGCTCGGCCGGCGGCAGCAACTGCTCGGATACCTCCGCGATGTAATCCAGCGCCACGCCCGCTTCATATGAAGAGGCGAGAGCGAACTGGCTTTCCACCAGCTCGGCCCCGTCGATCCGGACCAGTTCGGCGTTCTCGCGCTGGTAATACGCGACGCGAACCCGCGACAACCGTTCCAGTGCCGACCCGAAGGGACTTCTCATCCGGCGCGCCCGCTTGGCCGCCCCCCGCAGCTTGCCCTGATCGCGGGTAAAGAAGCTGACGATCAGGTCCCCCTCTTTGTAGGGGAAAGTGCGGAGAACGTAGGCCTCACTCGAGCGGGCCGGCATCCCTGGCGCTCATTTTTCCACTTCAGGTTATCACACACTGACGTCTCAAATCAGGATTGAAATGTCAGCCCGCCCGCACCGGATTCCGCAGCGTTCCGATGCCCTCGATCTCCACCTCCACGACGCTGCCCGCCTGCATCGCCCGCGTCTCGCCCGGCGTTCCCGTGTAGATCACGTCGCCGGGCTCGAGCGTCACATACTGCGAGGCGAACCGCACGCACTCGATGCAGTCGAAAAGCAAATCCGCCGTGGATTGTTTTTGCACCGTCTTCCCATCCAGCCGCGTCTCCAGCATCAGCCCGGCCCCCGGGTCGAGCCCGGTGGCGATGGCCGGCCCCAGGGGCCCGAACGTGTCCGCCCCCTTCGCCCGCCACCACTGCATGTCCCGGTCCGCGCCGCCCTGCCAGTCCCGCTCGCTGACATCGTTGCCGCACGTATAGCCGAAGATCGCCGCCGCCGCTTCCTCGCGCGAGGCGCGCCGGCACCGCCGTCCCATGACGATCACCAGTTCGCCCTCGTAGTGCACGTTTTTCGCATCGGGAGGAATCACGATCGGCTCCCCGGGGTGCTGGAGGCAGGACACCGGCTTGTAGAACAGCTCCGGCCGCTTCGGGGCAGGCGCGGAACCCAGATGCGAGCGGTAATTCCGTCCGACGGCCAGCACCTTCGGCGGCGTGCACGGGTAAAGGAGCTTGACCGAATCCAGAGGCAGCGCACGTCCTGCGGGGCGAGGATTCGAAAACAGCTCCCCGCTCAGCGGCTGTACGCGGCTGCCTTCCATGCGTCCGTACAGGATGCGCCCCTGGTGCTCGAAGCGTACATACAGCGTCGATCCCGGCCTCGGCGCAGCAGAAGGAAGAAGCGCGGCAGCAGCGAAAAGATCTCGTCTCGTCGGCGGCATGATGCAGATTCTACCGCCGCACCCGCCCGGGAAATGGGGACAGGGACACAATTCCCCTTTTCCTGCCGCGGCGGCGCGTTCCGTGCTGCCAAACGAGGAGTTGCCAGCCACCGGGAGCGAGCCCCCATGATCCTTCACGACATCAGCATGCAGAAAATCACGGCATCTTGCGGCGGGTGCTGCGCCGTGAACGAAAGGCGCGAAGCGCCCGAGAGGGAGACCCCCATGCCCCTGGGGGCCATCAGCATGGATGAATACGGCCGTGCCCTCAGAGCCGCGAGCGAAGGCGGCGTCAGCCGCCGAAAACGAGCAGTTACCCGCACTTCCTCTCAGCGGGCGATTGTCGAGGGAGCGGTTCCCGGGCGGTGCCCGAGCCTGAAGGACCGCTTGCAAGGGAGCCGTCAACGACGAAGCGGTCTGAATGGGATCGCCCGTTCCCGCAGCCTGCGGCCGCTCTGCTCGCGGCTCTCCATGCAGCACGGGGCGCTTCTCATCACCGCGGACGAGGGCGGCGTCAGCCGCCGGAGGCGGGTGGTCAGCCTGGGCGCCTCATGGCCGAGGGCGGGGATGTTCACGGCGCGGGGCCGGCGGGTTTCGTTGAAGGAAACTGAACCCAGGCGGGCGGGAGAAAAAGGGGAATTGCGTTCCTGTCCTCTGATTAGCGGAGCCGGAACTTTTTCATCTTGTAGCGCAGCGTGTCGCGGGTGATCTGCAGGAGTTTGGCGGCTTGGGTCTGATTGCCGCCGGTCTTCTCGAGGGCGGCGATGATGAGCCGGCGCTCGTTCTCCTCGAGGCCGAGCCCCGAGTCGGGCAGGACGGGAAGAGGCGCGGCCGAGGGCTGCGGCGGGGCGCTGGCATCCAGGCGGCTGATGGAGCGGGGCAGGCTCTGGGGCGTGATGAAGCTGGAGTCTTCGAGGATCATCGCCCGCTCGATGGCGTTGCGGAGCTCGCGGACGTTGCCGGGCCAGTCGTGGGCGAGCAGGAGGCGCATGGCTTCCGGCGAGATGCCTTCCATCTGGCGCTTGAATTTCTTGTTGTAGTGCTGCACGAAGAAGTTGGCCAGGGCGGCGATGTCCTCGGGCCGCTCGCGCAGGGGCGGGATCGTGATGTGGATGACGTTGAGGCGGAAATACAGATCCTGGCGGAAGGCGCCTTCTTTGACGGCCTCGCGGAGGTTCTTGTTGGTGGCGGCGACGACGCGCAGGTCGAGATTGATGTCGCGGAGGCCGCCGAGGCGGCGGAAGCTCTGCTCCTCGAGGACGCGGAGAAGCTTGGCCTGGAGCATGAGCGGAATTTCGCCGATTTCGTCGAGGAACAGGGTGCCTTTGTCGGCGAGCTCGAAGATGCCGCGCTTCTGGGCGCGGGCGTCGGTGAAGGCGCCTTTTTCGTAGCCGAACAGCTCGCTTTCGAGCAGCGTTTCGGGGATCGCCGCGCAGTTGATGGCGATGAAGGGCTCGGAAGCGCGGAGGCTCTGGTAGTGAAGCGTTTTCGCGATGAGGTCCTTGCCGACGCCGTTTTCGCCTTCCAGCAGGATGGTGGAGGCTTCGCTGATGGCGACGCGGCGGACGAAGTTCAGAACCTCGCGCATGGCGGGGCTCTCGGCGATGATCTCGCGCTTCTGGGATTCGACCTCCGCGCCGACGTCCTTGATGGTGGCGAGGAAGCCTTCCAGCGAGCCGTCGGCGGAGCGGAAGGGAGTGGTCTTGAGAACGACCAGGCGCTCGAAGCCGTTGGCGGTGTGAAGCCGCACGGCGCCGTTGCTGCCGTTGAGCTGGACGAGGCCGGCGTGGAGGCCGCAGCCGGGTTCGCATTCCTGGCAATGGAACATCTGGCGGCAATCGCGGCCGATCAGGTCGTCGGCGGTCATGCCGAGCAGCTGTTCGGCGGCGGCGTTGACGCCGCGGATGACGTGATCGCGGTCGTAGAGGACGAGGGCGTCGGAGACGGAGTCAAAGACCTGCGCGAGGAGGTCCGGAGTCTGCCACGCGGCGTTCAGCTTGGCCATGTCGCCCTTCGCTCCCTATTGTAGACCTTCGGGGAGAGTTTCGGGGGCAGACTGGGTTAATTGCCCCACGAGCGGGAAACAGAGCGGAAGAAAAAAGCGCCCTTGCGCCGGGAAGGCCGGGTCGATGTGCTGGAAATACAAGGATTTCTTGCAGGGAACGGCGCCGGCGGCGGTTGGATACTCGATTGCAAGGAGAGGAGGCGGAAGCGCGGCGCATGGAGAAGTCGAGCCGACGCTGCGAGACCAGAAGGAATAGAGATGCGCGGGAAGCGCCAGTGACGAGGCCGGGCTGAACCGGCGCGGTTCAGCCGGATCGGGCGCCCCCACGGAGCACGGCAATGGGATCGATCCAGGTCAGCCTCAGCGACGCGGCGAGGGCCGAGGCGCTGTGTTCGCTGCTGGAGAGGAGCACACAGACCCCTGTGTTGCGTCCGGAGAAGCCGGATCTGGAATCGGCGTGCGTGGTAGTGCTGGACGAGGAGACGTTCCGGCGGCTGCCGCGGCCAATTGAAAACGCCGACCGGATCGTGCTGATCACGAGAAACGACGCCGTGCACCTGAAAGAAGCCTGGGAGGCTGGCGTCCACTCGGTTCTGACGGAGCAGGATCCGCTGAACACGGTGGTCCTGGCAGTGCTGGCAACGTGTCTCCGCTCCGGTACAAGGAAGCCGAAGCCGGTCGCCGGTTCCGGCCAGCCGTAACTCGCCGAGCCGCTCCCGCGCCGAGATGACTGGAGGTTGGAAATCATGGCGAACCTGACACCGTTTGCGATCGCCTGGGGCGTGCTGGCCCTGATCGTGATCTTCCTTGCGTTCTGGCGGCGGCACGTGGCGTCGCAGGAAGACGACACGCTTCACGTCACCGGACCGGACACGGTCATCACGCAGCAGATGACGGTGGCGAAAAAGCTGGAGATGATCGACAAGTGGGGCAAGTCCCTCACGGTGGTGCTGGCGATCACGGGTCTGATTCTGGCGGTGTTGTACGGCATGTATCTGTGGGAAGCCTCTTCGCGGGCCGGCCTGGGCTGAGACGCGGCCCTGGTCCGCAGCGGAGGGCGGGTGCGCGGCGCGATCCGCGCAGATTCGAGGAAAAACTGGCCGGTGCGCGCCTGTTGAGGGGCGGGCGCGCCTGGCATGGGAGCATCATGAACACTCCGACGAGACTGGGCATCTGCCTTTCCCTGCTGTTGATCTCCGTGGCGGCCGCGGGCCAGGCGCCCCGCAGGCAGGTGAGGCCGCCGACCGCGCCCAACAGCGTGTGCGCCGATTGCCACGAGCAGGAGGCGAAGCTCAAGGAATCGGCGCATGCTTCGGTGGCCTGCTCCAGCTGCCACCTGAAGCACGAGGAGTATCCGCATCCGGAGAACGCGCCCAAGCCGCAGTGCGCCACCTGTCATGAGCGCGTCGTGCAGGAATACGAGGAGAGCGAGCACGCGGCGCAGATGCGGCAGGGCAACGGCAGCGCTCCGGAGTGCTCCACCTGCCACGGCGATGTTCATGAAGCGAAGCGCGCGCTGACGATCGAGTTTCACCGCAGCGTGCCCGACACGTGCGGGATGTGCCACGCCAAGGCGGCCGAGGATTTCGCGAAGAGCGTCCACGGCAAGGCTGTCGCAGCCGGCGTGCGGGACGCGCCCGTGTGCTCGGACTGCCACGGCGGCCATCGCGTGCTGAAGGCCAAGGATCCCAACTCTACCGTTTTCCCCGGCAGCGTGCCTGATACGTGCGGCCACTGTCACGGCGATCTGCAGCTGGCGCGGCGCTTCGGCCTTCCCGCCGACCGGCTGAGCACGTTCCAGCAGAGTTTCCACGGGCTCGCCCTGCGCTCCGGACGGCAGAGCGTGGCCGATTGCGCGTCGTGCCACGGATTCCATGACATCCTGCCGTCCACCGACCCGGCTTCGCGGACGCACCCGAAGAACCTGGCGGCGACGTGCGGCGCTTGCCATCCCGGCGCAGGAAGCCGGTTCGCGCTTGGACCCGTCCACGAGGTGGAAGGCGCGCAGGCGCCTGCGCCGGTGCGGTGGGCCGAATGGTTTTACGCGATGCTGATTCCCGGCACGATCGGCTTCATGCTGCTGCATCACGCCGGCGATTTCATCCGCAAGCTGTGGAGCATGCGGTTCCGCGGCAGGCACGTCCCCATGCAGCTCCTCAGGCGCGTCGAGCCGCACCACGAACGCATGTACAGGATGGAGCGCATCCAGCACGGGTTGCTGGCGGTCAGCTTCATCGTGCTGGTGTACACGGGCTTCGCGCTGCATTATCCCGACACGTGGTGGGCGTCGTGGTTTCTCAGGTGGGAGGACCGCCTGCCGGTGCGCGGCACGGTGCACCGGATCGCGGGCGTGGTGCTGATCGGCACGTCCATCCTGCACGTGATCACGCTGGTGGTGAACCGAAAGCTGCGGGAGCACTGGAAGGAGATGCTGCCGCGCAGGAACGACGTGCGGGAGCTCGTCGAAGGGACGCTCTGGCGGCTCGGGCTGCGCAGGGAGCGCCCGCACCGCTCGCCGCACAGCTACATCGAGAAGATGGAATACTGGGCGGTCGTGTGGGGCACGGCCATCATGGCTCTCACCGGTCTGCTGCTGTGGTTCCACAACTGGAGCCTCAGCGTCATGCCGAAGGTTGTGCTCGACGTGAGCCGTGTGATCCACTTCTATGAAGCCGTGCTAGCGACGCTGTCCATCCTGGTGTGGCACTTCTACATGGTGATTTTCGACCCCGCGGTTTATCCGCTGGACACGGCGTTTCTGAAAGGCTACAGTCCGCGCGCCGAATACGTCGATGCGGAAGAGGCGGCGCTGGGCGACTGAGAAAGGCGGTCTGAGAGCAGTGCAGAAGATCCGCGAATGGCTGAGCCCGGTCGTCTACCTGTCGAACAACTGGATCAGCCTGCTTGGCGTGGTTCTGGTGACGACGGGAGGCATTCTGTGGGTGGCGCTGCTGCCGGCGACGTTCCGGACGCACTCCCAGGATCCCTATGCCGGGATCCTGCAGTTCATGGCGCTGCCGGCGGTCTTCTTCGCCGGGCTCGGGCTGATCCCGCTGGGCATCTGGCGCGTGAAGAAGAAAGGCAAGCTCCCCGAGGTGTTCCCGCCGCTGAAGCTCGACAATCCGCAGTTCCGCCGCCTGCTCGCGTTTGTCGGAGCGGCGACGGTGGCGAACCTGATCATTGGAACCAGCCTGCTGTACGGGGCGGTGAGCTACATGGAAACGGTGAGCTTCTGCGGGCAGGCGTGCCATACCGTGATGAAGCCCGAGTTCACGGCCTACCAGCATTCGCCGCATGCGCGAGTGGCCTGCGTGGAGTGCCATATCGGACCCGGAGCCAACTGGTTTGTGAAAAGCAAGATCTCGGGCTCCTGGCAGGTGATTTCGGTGACGTTCAACCTGTACCCGCGGCCGATTCCGACTCCGATTGAGAATCTGCGCCCGGCGCGGGAGACGTGCGAGGTCTGCCACTGGCCGCAGAAATACGGCGGCGACCGCATCCGGGTGATCAACCATTACGGAGAAGACGAGAAAGTGACGCGGACGCAGAGCGTGCTGCTGATGCATATCGGCGGCGGCAACGGCTACGAGGGGATTCACGGGGCGCACATGGGGCCGGGCGTCGTGATCCGCTACGCGCACGCCGACCGGGAGAGGCAGAAGATCCCGTGGGTGGAGTACACGGGGAAGGACGGCAAGCGCTTCGTCTATACGAGCGAAGGCCATCAAGGGGACGGTCCCGGAGCGCTGCCGGTGCGGGTGATGGACTGCATCGACTGCCACAACCGGCCCTCGCACAGCTTCGAGACGCCGGGCAAGGCGGTGGACCGCGCCCTCGACGAGGGGCTGATCGACCGGACGCTTCCGTTCGCGAAGAAGGCGGCGCTCGAGGCGGTGCAGCAGGAGTACGCCACGACGGCCGAAAGCGAGCGGGAAATTCCGAAGAGATTTCTCGCTTTTTACGAGAAGAATTACCCGGCCGTTTTCGCGTCCCGGAAGCAGGACGTCGAGCGCAGCGCAAAAGGGGCGCTTTCGATCTTCAGCCGCAACGTGTTTCCCGAAATGCGGGTGAAGTGGGGCGCCTACGTGAACAACATCGGGCATGTGGATTTCGACGGCTGTTTCCGGTGCCACGACTGGCGGGAGTCGAAGCCGGCGGGCCGCTCGATCACGCAGGACTGCGACACGTGCCACAAGACGCTGGCGCAGGAAGAGACGAATCCGAAGGTTCTGTCCGATCTGGGGCTGGCCGCCCAGTAAGCGCGAGCGGCGCTTGACACGCTCTTCCGGGTGAGAAAGAAGAGAAGGAGGGAGGCCGCATGCCGCTCAGCCACATCCTTGCGCCGGTCGATTTCTCCGAGAAAAGCGAATGCGCGGCCCGCTATGCAGAGGCGCTGCAGAAGCGCTTCGGGAGCCGGATCACGCTGCTGCACGTGCTGCCGCCGCCGCACTACGAGTTCGGCGCCATGGAGGTGGGGGGCAGCGTGCTGGAAGAGCTGTTCCGGAGCCGCGCCGAGCAGGCGAAAAAAGACCTGGACGAATTTCTGGCCGAAGAGCTGCCTCCGGGAAGCGCGGAGCGGCTGATCGTGGAGGGCGATCCGGCGGCGAAGATCGTGAAGACGGCGCACGACCTCGGCGTGAGCCTGATCGTGATGCCGACGCACGGCTACGGGACGTTCCGGCGGTTCATTCTGGGCTCAGTGACGGCGAAGGTGCTGCATGACGCCGACTGCCCTGTGTGGACAGGGGTGCACATGGAAGCGGCGCGGGTGGAGGACGTGCGGCTGGGCAAAGTGGCGGTGGGGCTGGACCTGCGGTCGCAGTCGGAGCGGACGCTGATGTGGGCGCGGCGGTTCGCCCAGGAGGTGGGCGCGGAGATGGCTCTGATCCATGTGATGCCGTGCCTGGAGGGGCCGGGCGGCGAGCCGGCGGACCCGGAGTGGCAGCGCCGGATGGAAGCCTCGGCTCTGGAAGAGATCAGCGGGTTGATGAAGCGGCTCGGATGGGAGGCGCCGGTGCGGATCGGCAGCGGAGACGTGCCCGACACGGTGTGCCGGCTGGCGAAGGAGTGGGGTGCGGATCTGCTGGTGATCGGGCGCGGGTCGGCTTCAGGGGTTCTGGGGCGGCTGCGGGCGAACGCCTATTCGATCATCCGCCAGTCGGCCTGTCCGGTGGTGAGCGTCTAGCAGGTCGCTGAAAAAACGCCCGCGCGGAGCCGAAAATTGTTCTGTTTTTCGATTTCCGCCCAAGAGGAAGCCCTGGGAACGGATCGCCCCCCTGCCCACTCGCCTTCCAGCGGCCATTGGAAGGCCGCCGGAAGGCTGTTTCCGCGCTCCTCAGGCAGTCGCCGCCGCCATCAGGTTCCTCATCCTCACCAGATTGTATGCGGCTGCCGCCAGCGTGAACAGCCATCCCACCTTCTCCCGCCCCCTCAGCTTCACCTTCCTCAGCCCCGCCACCACCTTCGCCCATCCGAAGAACTCCTCCACCAGCTTCCGCCTCCTCTGGCTCATCCAGTAGCCTTCATGCCGCGTCGTCCTCCCATCCACCGCGCTGCGCCGTCCGCTCACGTTCTGCGCCACATGCGGCGTCACGTTCAGATCCTTCATCTGCTCCACAAACTCCCGCGTGTCGTACCCCTTGTCTCCGGCCAGCGTCACCCGCTTCGTCCCTCCCGGAATCTCCCGCGCCATCTCCACCGCCGCTTCCCGCTCCGCCCGCCCGTAGGCTTTCGTCACCCGCACGTTCACGATCAGCCCGTGCCGGTTCTCTCCCAGCACGTGTCCCAGATAGCTCAGCTTCGCCTCCGCCGTCTGACTCTTCCGCCACAGCCGCGCCTCCGGATCCGTCACCGACTCGTGCGTCTCATTCGACCGCTGCTGCCCCCGGAAGTCCACTTCCCGATTCCGCCCACCCTGTTTCGGTTCGTCCTCATCCGACTTCTCCTGTTTCGGCCGGAAGCTCTTCTGGCTCGCCCACGCCTCCACCATCGTCCCGTCCACCGAAAAATGCTCGCTCGACATCAGCCCCTGCTGCTTCGCCTGCCGCACGATCTCGCCAAAGAACTGCCGCGCTACGTCCCCTTCCAGCAGCCGGTCCCGGTTCTTCGTGAACACCGTCGCGTGCCAGACCTCCTCGCTCATCCCCAGACCCACGAACCACCGGAACAGCAGGTTGTAGCGCAGCTGCTCGACCAGCATCCTCTCGCTCCGGATTGTGTACAGCAGCATCAGCAACTGCGCCCGCAGCAGCCGCTCCGGCGCGATCGACGGCCGCCCCACTTCTCCGTAAATCTCATCGAAGGTGTCGTCCAGCCTCTGCAGCGCCTCGTCCACCATCGCCCGGATCGGCCGCAGCGGGTGATCGGCCGGCACCAGATCCTCCAGGCTCGCGTACAGGAACATCTCTTGCTGCTGACGGTCTTCTCCTCTCATGGCGTCCCTACACTAGGAAAGACGCATCAAACATTTCCGAGGTGTCTTGTTCCGGAGTTTTTCAGCGACCTGCTAGGAAGCGGGCTTTTTTCAAAGGGCGCAGAGGGGTGCCGATAAGGCGGAGGTGGAACAGCATCGGTCCAGCGCAGATCTTGCAGCTGTCCTGCCCGCCGGCGGGCGGGCGGCTGCGCTTTCTGCCGTCGAGGGGGCTGCGGCGTGGCGCGAAGCCGAGCTTCGTCACCGTCTCTGGCTGGATGGCGAGCCGGGGGGCGAGCCGTTCCGGCTGAAGGGGATGAAGATCGACGGGCTGCGGGCGCCGCGGGCCAGGCTGGCGCGCGCCGCTCTGCTGCGGATGGACCTTCCGGCTGCCGATCTTCATGGCGCCGGGCTGGAGGGCAGCCAGTGGGACCAGTGCGAACTCCCGCTGGCGAATCTGGCAGGCGCGGTTCTGGACGGAGCGGAGATGGAGGGCGTGCAGCTGAACGACGCCTGCCTCGCGTCAGCCAGCCTTTGCAGCGCCGTGATCGGCAACTGCCGCCTGGAGAAAGCCAGGGCGCCCGGGAGCCGGTGGATGGAGGCCCGCGTCGCAAGAGCCGATTTCTCAGGCGCGGTGCTGCGGGACGCGGCGTTTCACCAGGCGGCGCTGCTGGAGTGCCTGTTCGCGGAGACGGATCTCGCGCGGGCCCTGTTCTATCGCGCGGCGCTGCGTTTCTGCCGCTTCCTGCGCTGCCATGCCGGGCAGGCGCGGTTCAACGACGCGCTGCTGCAGCACTGCCAGTTTCAGAAATGCGGACTGCAGCAGGCCCGCTTCCCCGGGGCCGATCTGACGGGTGCGGCGTTCCATGGCTGCCAGCTGACCGGCTGCGATTTCCGGGGCGCGAAACTGGCCGGCGTGCAGTTTGCCGGGAGCCGGCTGGAGGGCGCACGTTTCACGGACGCCGCGTGCGCCGGGGCGGACTTCCGGGGGGCGAACCTGCAGGGCGCGCTGGGGCTCACGCTGAGGCAACTGCTGCAGGCGCGCACGGATCACACCACGATTCTGCCTTCGGGCGCGCCCGGGCCGGCGATGCGGATGGGGCGCTGATCAGTCTCCCGCCTGCGGCACGGGCTGCTCCCGCCAGCCGCTCCACTTCTGGCGCAACAGCACAGGCAGGCTCGGGCCGCCCTTCCAGCCCGTGCGCGCAATGCTGAGGCCCAGCATCAACAGGATGATGAAGGCGGCGGCGGCCACGGTCTGCGGAACAGTCAGCGATTCCTTCCAGCGCCAGAACCAGTTGCCGTACACCAGCTCGGTATGCACCCAATACACGAGCAGCGAAGTGGTGCCCAGCTGGCGCAGGAAGCTCCAGCCCGTGTTGACGTAGGTGGTCCAGAGATAGGCGAAGGAGGCGATGAGCAGGATGATGCCGGTCTTGATCAGAATCAGGGCGGGGCTGTTGAGCCAGAAATCGGAGTTCGGGTAGATGGAATAGGGCAGGTTGGCGAAGTAGCGCGCGCCCGTCACCAGAGCAAGGCCGAACAGCGCCCACCACTCCATCATGCGGCCCATGGCGCCGGGCTCGACGATGCGGAGCAGGGAACCGGCGGCGAGACCGAAGGCGATGAACGCCGCCCAGGGGAAGAACGAGAAGAAGTTGTGATCCGGAACGAACCAGGCGCGGGCGAAGGGGTGGACCCAGCTCCAGTCGGCGGCGCTGATCACCGGCGCCGCGCCCGCGATGAAAAGGCCGGTGACGGCGCCGAACCGGATGCGGTCCCGCGTCGAGAAGATGGCCAGCGGGCTGAGAGCGATGATGCCGAGGCCCATGCAGTTCAGGATGTCGACCTTGAACAGATCCGTCCACGGGCTCTTGCCGAGGGAGAACGACCACATCTGGAAGCGGAACAGGAAGGCGAGCAGGAGCAGGTAGCCGGAGCGGCGCGCCGCGGACCACGTGCGCTGCCAGGGCGACAACCCCTTGCGCGAGGCGGAATCCATCAGGAACGCGAGCGTGACGCCGGTGAGGAACAGGAACACCGCGGGGGTGATGCCGCCGATGAACTGGGACAGGACGTAGGGGCCGTCGTTGCGGAGCTCTTTGGCGGCGAAACTGTGGAAGACGTGGCCCTGGAGCATGATGAGCGCTGCCAGGCCGCGTGTCCAGTCGAGAAAGGCGAGCCGTTGCCCGCCCGTCCTGGTGGTCTGATGCATCGGATGCTATCTCTGCGGCGTTTCTTTTTTCACGCCTTTGGGAAGGTTGAGCCGGACCTGCGCCGGCGTCAACGCGGGGTTGACCTGGATGCTGGAATAAGAGACCAGCACATAATCGCGCGAAGGCTGGTTCACCTTCTGCTGGACAACCATGCCGTCCGTCTGGGAGACCCAGATTTCGACGTTCCGCACATGCTGCGCAGCCTCCTGCGACAGCGGCGTAAGTTCCAGCCTGTCGGCAGTCACTCCGTTGATCTTTTCCTCGCCCAGGTGCCGGATCGAGTATGCGCGGCGCAGATCGCTGACCGGGGTTCCGAAGCCGAGCAGCAGGAACTGGTCTACCAGTCCGCCCTGCTTGCCAAGATCGTATTCCTGCACCGTCATCAGCTTCGGGTAATAGAGCTGCACCTTGTTGCCCTGGAAGGCCACTGCCCGCGGGGAAGGCTGATCGAACTCGACCAGCATGCGCAGATCCTTCGGTTTGGGGCGGTACAGGACGATGCGTCCGCTTTCCTCGCTGGTTTCCTTCACCAGAGCCGTGTATGAAATCTTGCGGATCTGGGCGGTCATGCCGCGGAAGCCTGCGGCGGCGCGATCCAGGCGGGCCAGAGCGTCATCCAGAGGGGAGGCGCTCCCGCCCAGACAGGCGGCGAGCAGGCAGAGAGTGAGACGGAGCTGATTCATGGCTTGGACAGCGCCAGAAAGCCGCGGATCTCGCCTTCGGCGTCATGGATCTGTTCGACGCGCACCACCTGGACGGGGCGTCCGAGGCGTTTCCGCAGCAGTTCGGCCGCATGGGCTGGGCGCTGCTCTTCGGGGAGAGAGCTGAGCAATGAGGTTTCCAGCCAGAAAGCCGTCAAGCCCGGCTCGGAGGGCATCTGCACGATGCTGGCGGGGCGGGGCTGATCCTTGAAGAATCCTCTGGGGGTCAGAAAGATGAAGGCGAGGATGAGCGCGACGACAACGTCGTACTGCCAACTGGCGCGCGGAAACTCCCAGAAGAGAAGACTCTTCATCGCCAACGCTTTCATTCTACCACCCGCAGAAGGGGCGGCACCCGGTTGGATGCGGACGGAGCCGGGGCGATTCAGGCGCCTTTGGCCCGGCGCGGGGACCGCGGCTGGGGCTCCCGGGGGGCTGTTTCCGACATCTCCTCGGCGCGGATCACCTGACAGTGGGCGCAGTAGCCGCCGATTTCGGTGCGGGCGATGAGGATCTGGAAGCCGAAGGTCTTTTCCACCTGGCGGCGGAGTTTCTGCAGAGGCTCTCCGAAGAACTCTTCCACCTTGCCGCAACGCAGGCAGACGACGTGGGCGTGCTCCTGCTTGCGGCGGGTTTCGTAGTAATGCTGGTCGCCGGCGTGGTGCATCAGGTCCAGCTCGTCGACCAGTCCGCCCTCCTTCAGCATCTTGAGGGTGCGGTAGACGGTGACGCGATTGAGCTTGGGGTCCTTTTCGTGCGCCAGCCGGTAGAGAGTTTCCGCGTCGAGATGGGCGCCCGTTTTGTCGAGCAGGTCGAGCAGAATCTGGCGCTGGCGCGTGAGCCGGAAGCCGCGCTGTCGGAGAGTTTCACGGGCCGCGGGCTGGGACATGCGAGCCTCTTGTTCTGACTGTAGCACGGCAGGAAGATGGAGAGCCCGGAAAACACGCCACCGGGCGCAGGGGCAGCGGGCTGCGGCTGCGCGCCCGGCTGGGCGGCAAGCGCCCGCGAAGGCTGCATCGAGCATCGCCTGCCGGGCGGGAAGCGCGAGACGGCATTCGTGCGCGGCTCTCAAACGGCCAGCCCTTTTCGCGATTTCTGCGGCTGCTGATGTTCCGGGGGCATGGGCTCCCCCGGAAATCGCCCTTCAGGGCTGGGCTGCGAAGGGACCTCTCTTCAGGCGCAGGCAGACACAGTTGGGATTCAGCCTCAGCCCAAGAGCGGCGGGAAACCTGCTGGGGGGCGCGGCAGGCCACGGCCGGGAACCGCCTGCTCCCGCGGCCTGAGGCCGGTTCGCTCGAGGCTCGGAACCCTCAGAGCAGAGAGAATTCATCCGCTCCGGTATTCCGCAAGAGGGCAATGAGGCCGCCTCCGCTTCGGGCCGGCAGCGCCGGCCCGCGAGCGGAGCTGACGCCTACTGCAGAGTGACCGTAGAAGTGGCCGTGGCGGTCTGGTTGTTGAACGCCGCCGTGGCTGTCACCGTGTAGACGCCCTTTGGATCCTTGTTCTGGAAGCGGTAGCTCCAGCTGGCGATTCCTTTGGAGTCCGTCCGGACGGGCGGGGAGACCACCGTCGCGCCGCCCGGCTTGCGGAGAGTGAACATGACGGTCGCGCCTGAGGCCGGGCTGCTGCCGCTGAGCACCTGGACCGTGAGGTTGACGGAGGTGCGGACGGCTGAGGCTGCGGCCTGCTGGCTGAAAGAAACCGACAGCGGCGCCGGTGCAACCACCGTCAATGAAGCCGACGCCGCAACCGCGCCGGACTGGGACTGCGCCACGGCGTTCACCTGATAGGTGGATGGCGAAGCGGAGGCTGGCACGGTCTTGGTCATCGTCAAGTTCATCGACTGGCCGGGCGCCAGCGTGACGGAAGCCGAAGAGAAGGCCGTCGTCCAGCCCTGCGGCAGCGTGGAAGAAAGGCTGAACGAACGCGCACTGCAGCTCGATGGGTCGTTGTTCCGGATCGACACCGTGTAGGTCACGCTCGATCCGGGTTGCGCGCTCGGGTTCGAGGGTGACAGGGAAAGCGTGGGCGCAGCCATGCTGCACGCCGCAGCGACGGTCAGGCTGGCGGTGGCCGTCACAGACGCAGACTGCGACTGCGCGACGGCGTTGACCTGATAGGTGGCTGGCGAGGCGGAGGCTGGCACGCTCTTGGTCATCGTCACGTTGGCCGACTGGCCCGGCGCCAGCGTGACGGATGACTGGGAGAACGTGGTCGTCCAACCCTGCGGCAGCGTCGAGGACAGGCTGAAGGCGCGCGACCCGCATGTGGAGGAGTCGTTGTTTCTCAACGTCAGGGTGTAGGAAACGCTGCCGCCGGGCTGGGCGCTCGGGTTCGGCGGAGAAAGCGACAGGGACGGGGGCGCTTCCGCGCAGGGCGACGAGGCGTACGAGATGTTCACGGTCAGGCCCGAAGACGAGGGCGAAGCGGGCGAGATCGAAAGTCCCGTATACGGATCCTGCCACGTGGATCCGGCTGCCAGCGCCGCGTCGCCGAAGCTGGTGGTCGCCGGCGTGAAGTCGAGCAGGTCGGTATAGCTGCCGGTGGAGGAGTCCCTGTAATGGATCAGGGCGCCGGTAAACACCTGGGGATTGAGGGTGGTGTCGTAGCTGCCGAGCGGCTGGCGGTATTCAAGCCACAGCCAGGCGTTACTCGACCCGCCGCGCGCCACCTGCAGAGCCTGGACGCCGCCGGCAGGCATTTCGAGCGGGCGCAATGTATAGGTTCCCGCCGACTGCACCTGCTGGACGTTGGCCGAAGACAGCCAGCCGAGGCGGATCTTCTGTTCCACGTTGTAGTGGCCGAGGTTCCAGGAGCCCATTGCCGAGAGGATGTCCCCGTATTCGCTGATCGTGCCCGCCGTCCCGGGAGCGGCAAGGGGCTCGCCCGTGAAGCGCCTTGAACGGGCGTGCATCAGGCCAAGGGCGTGGCCGCCCTCGTGCGCGGCCAGTCTGACCGCATTATCAACGCCCGTAAAGTATTGCGCCAGCATCCACGTACTCGACGCCGGAACGGTTCCGTCGGCAGAAGTGAACGAGCTGCAGCCGACGTTGGAGATGCCGGCCCAGGAACAACCGCCCGGATTCGGAAAGATGATGAACAGCCGGTTGTAATTGCGGAAGTCAATGTCGGCGTCGGCAGCCGCGATGGCGGCGCTGCGCATCGCGTAATACTCGTCGCAGGTATAGACGCGGTCGAGCGTGTACCAGCCCAGCACGGTTCCCGACGCGGACGTCTGCCCGTAAGAGGCCTCGTTCCAGTAGCCGTGGAGGCTGCGGCCGGCCGTGCCGAACAGCATGGTGTGAACCGAGGCCGGCGTGACGCCGGAGGGTGCGGCGACACCCGGGAACGTCACAAGAAGGACAGCGATGTTCTGCTGGCCCCTCGGGCCGCAGGCAGCGGCGGCGGTGCGGCCTTCCGCCGCCGCTTTCGCGTCCGGCGCGCCCAGCACTTCCCCCTCGGCAGCCACGACGACTTCACCGATACGCACGCCGCGGAAGCGCGCCCGCCTGCCGCACTCGATGCCTTCGGGCTCGGGGCCGGCCATCCGCACTTCCAGAACCTCTCCCCCGTCCAGCCTGAGATGATGCACTACTTCGTGGTCTTCCAGGTCCTCTCCGTCGAGAACGAGCGTGTCCACGGGCCCTTCCCATTCGCCGTGCTGCTCGAGCTCGGAGGCGAGCTCGGGAAAATCCGTCCGCAAGGCGTCGAGGGCCTGGCTGTCAAGCAGGAACCGCAGCGCTTCCGCGGGATTCGAGCGAGCGAGGTCGCGAAGCGCCCGAGCGCGGGCCTGCAGCGGTCCGGCAGCCCGCTGCTGCAATGCGCGGCGGCCGTTCTCGTCCGATTCCCGGATCGTCCGCTGAAGCGATAACACTTCCGCGTTCAGCCGCCGCGCTCTTTCCTGAAGTCCGGCCTCGCGGGCGGCGCGCCTCGTCTGCGGCGGAGCGTTGCCGCTCTGCGCCCACGACAGCGCGCAGATTGCGGCTGCCAGCGCCAGCCACGCAGTTCTTCCCGCCAACCGGAGTTCCATGGTTGCTTCTCTCCCTTCCGTCTGCCCTGTCGCGGGCATCCCGCTCGATTCGATCGGAGACGCCGCTCCGGAAGAATAGTGGCTCGGTGCGTTTCCCGCTCTCACCCGGAGTTCTCCCCGGTCCCGGATCAGTGCAAGCGCTGCAGTACCGCACGCGGAAGAGTACCTGGCCGCCACGGCGGGCGAGGACTGCAGGCGGGAAAAACCAGTGCGCGGGACTTGTTGGCAGGGATATACTCCTGGCGTGCCACCCCGTCATCCGGCGTCCGGCTACAGGGCTCTCGCCACGCATTTCGACGAGATCCTCGAGCCGCTCCGCAAACCGCTGGCAGCGGCGCGCCGCCACATTCTCTTTCCCTTGCTGGACGGGCTCGAATCAGCCTGCGATCTGGCCTGCGGAACCGGATCGACCGCCATCGAGCTGGCGCGGAGAGGACTGGAAACCTTCGCGGTGGATCTGTCTCCGGTGATGTGCCGTCTGGCCCGGCGGAAAGCGCGGCGCGAGGGGGTGCGGCTCCGCGTGATCCGCGCCGACATGCGTTCCTTCACCCTGCCGCGGACTGTCGATCTGGTCCTGTGCGAGGGCGATGCGCTGAACCATGTGCCCGAGAGGCGGGACCTGCTGCGAGCGGCCAGAGCCGTGCGCCGCGCTCTCCGCCCGGGCGGGCTGTTTTACTTCGACGTGAACCACAGCCGGGGCTTCGAGCAGTATTGGGCGGGCGAATTCTGGATCGAGCGGCCGGGCGTCGTGGCGGCGATGCACAACGGACACGATCCCGCGGCGATGCGCGCCTGGAGCGAGGTGGATCTGTTCGTGCGGGAAGGACGCCTGTGGCGCCGGCTGCGCGAGCGGGTGGAAGAGGTCTGCTGGACGCGGGACGAGATCCGGCAGGCGTTGCGGGAGGCCGGTTTTTCGGCCGTCCGCTGCTGGGATGCGGCGCCGTTCTTTCCCGGGTATCCGGGGTTCACAGCCGGGTGCCGCTCGGTCTTTCTGGCGCGCGCCGGACGCGGGTGACCTTTCCAGCGGCAGAACAGCCTGCCAGGCGGCGTCCCCGCGATGCCGGGTTGACAGGAACATCCATAGGCCCTGCCTCTTGCTGCCATAGCCGGGCGGCGGCAACCGCGGCGCGGGAGCCCGCATCAGAGGAACAGTGCGCCCGGCAGCGCAGGGCGAGAGCCCGGAAAATAATTCTTGTGCGATAATGATTATCCGGATGCGTGCCAGCGTGGCGGAGAGGATCAGGGAGTTCCGGCAGCGGTGCCGCGCCGCCGGACTGGCTCTGACTCCCCAGCGCGAGACCATCTTCCGCGCCGTTGTGGAGTCGCAGGGGCACCCTTCGCCCGAGCAGATCTACGAGCGGGTGAAGCGGCAGATCCCGGCGATTTCGCTGGCCACGGTGTACAAGAACATCCATACGTTTCTCGCGGCAGGACTGCTCCAGGAGGTGACCCTGCATCACGGGGCGCTTCTGTTGGAATCAAACCCGGAAGAGCACCATCACCTGGTCTGCGCCGGGTGCAGAGCCATCCTGGATCTGGAGCAGGACGCCATCGATCCAGTTCGGTTCAGGCGCAAGCCGCCGGCAGGGTACAGGATTCTCCGCCAGCGGGTGGAGATACTGGCTCTCTGCCCCGATTGCGCCAGGAAGCAAACGCAGAACTCATTTCACGCATAAACACAGGAAGGAGTCGATCAAGGACATGCTTGGAG
Source organism: Bryobacteraceae bacterium (assembly GCA_026002875.1). Taxonomy (NCBI): domain Bacteria; kingdom Pseudomonadati; phylum Acidobacteriota; class Terriglobia; order Bryobacterales; family Bryobacteraceae; species Bryobacteraceae bacterium. The sequence continues at coordinate 2,851,629 of BPGE01000001.1, read as the reverse complement.
TCGGACAGAAATTTCCGGATTTCAACCTGAAAGCGACGGTGGACACGGACCTGAAGAAGGCGTTCACCGATATCTCCCTGGACACGTACAAGGGCAAGTGGAAGGTGATTTTCTTCTGGCCGAAGGACTTCACGTTCGTCTGCCCGACCGAGATCGTCGGCTTCGCCAAGCTGAACAAGCAGTTCCAGGACCGCGACGCGCAGGTGCTGGGCTGCAGCACGGACAGCGAGTTCGTCCATCTGGCGTGGCGGCAGCACCACGCGGACCTGAAGGACCTGCCGTTCCCGATGCTGGCTGACATCAAGCGGGAGCTGACCTCCGCGCTGGGCATTCTGGATCCCGCCGCCGGCGTGGCGCAGCGGGCCACCTACATCGTGGACCCGGACAACATCATCCGCTTCGTGATGGTGACCGACCTGAACGTCGGCCGCAACGTGGATGAAGTGCTGCGCGTGCTCGACGCCCTGCAGACTGACGAACTGTGCCCCTGCAACTGGCAGAAGGGCCAGGAAACGATCCACATCTGATCCTGCCTGCCTCGGCGGCGGGCCCTCGCAGGGCGCGCCGCCGCTTCCTTCCCTGAAATACTCCGGAGAAAGAATGATGAATCTGACAGAAATAGCCGAATCTCTGCCTGCCTACGCGAAGGATTTGAAGCTGAATCTCCAGAACGTACTGGTCCAGCAGGAGCTGACGGAGCAGCAGACGTGGACCACGGCTGTGGCCTGCGCTCTGGCCTGCCGGAATGAAACGCTGAGCCGCGCCATCCTGGCCGAGGCCTCGCAGAAGCTGTCTCCGCAGCAGCTGGAATCGGCGAAGGCGGCGTTCGCCATCATGGAGATGAACAACATCTACTACCGGTTCCGGCACATGCTGTCGAAGGACGAGTACGCCAACATCCCGGCCCGGCTGCGCATGCAGGCCATCCGGATGCACGGCGGCGACCCGGTGGACTTCGAGCTGGCCTGTCTGGCGGCGTCTTCGATCAACGGCTGCGAGGCCTGCATCAAGTCGCACGAAGCGGTCGTGCGCGAAAAGGGTGTGACGCCAGAAGCTGTTGTGGCCAGTGTGCGCATCGCCGCGACCCTGCACGCCGTGGCGGCGGTGCTGGAAGCCCCGCAGGCCTGAGTGGAGCGCGGCGAAAACTTGCCGCCATGCGGTCCCGGTCCGGCGGTCCAGAAGTCCCGGAGACAAGCCTCCCCGGAGGCGGAGAGTTTCAGGATTTCAAGGCAGGATCGCTCAGGCTGCCGGGCGCCGCCCTGCACCTGCGCTGCGGTGGATCAACGCCGGCGGGCTTGCGCCGAGCCCGCGGAAACGGGCTGCGGAGAGCCTGCGGGGCCGAGACCGGCGGATCTGAAGCCGCCGCGCTTCCTCCCTGTTTGACTGCAGAGTTACACTGGAAACAGAGGCTCTCCGGAAGGAAGGCCCGTTTCACGTGCGAAAGGGGGCGTAACGGATTCGACGGGATGGGATCGACGAAGTGAGGCGTGCCGGGTTCCGAGCTCCCGTAAAACGATCGGAAAACCAAAACTGCCAATCAGCAGTTTGCCTACGCTGCCTAATTTTTAGGCAGCCGCTGAACGGTGGCGGGCCTGCGGGCCGCCGGGAAGCGTCATTTTCGCAGGCTGGGGTCGAGGCCGCCGCCTGAGGCCGAGATCCGAGATCCTCCAGGCTGGACGCTGCGAGGCCGCGCCGGTCCGGGCCGCAGCGTTGAGATGCAAAGGCCGGATACGCACGTAGGCTCGCTTCGAAGAACCATTTCGGACGCGGGTTCGACTCCCGCCGCCTCCACCAATCCCTGCCGTCATTCCCGGTGGGCAGTTTCTGTATACGCCCTTGACCATCCGGTCCCCAGGCTCATTTCCTCCTGCCCTCGGTTCGCCCGAATCTCAGTTCCGTATCCGGCGCAACCATCCTCCGGGGTTATGAGTGGACCCGAACTTCTCCCGGCTACGGTCCTGCGAAAACTCCGGATGTTTCGGAAGAAACTCCCACAGGGCTTCCATTGGGCCTTCATGGCCGGGATCGGGGCTGAATGGCACGCGGACCGGATGCCCATTCAGGTGTGTGTCCTGCACGACCAGGTAGTTGCCCTTCGTCACCAGTGGCCCGTAGAGCCGTAGTTCTTCCAGCACATGCTCCTTGTTGTGAAGCGAGTCCAGAATCACCATCACGCGTTCGCCGGGGACAATAGAGCCTTTGACCTTCTCGACGATCCTGGCGTCGGTCGAGGATCCTACCAGATAGGTGATCCGGGGATGCTTCGGTTGATTCGGATAGGTCTTGATGTCAATTGTCAGGATTCTCCCGTGGTTCAAGGCATCCATCACGGTTGCGTAATAGAGCGCGGCGCCGCCATGGTGCGATCCCGTCTCTATGATCAGGTCCGGCCGGGTCTCGTAGATGATCTCCTGGAACACCCACATGTCCAGAGGCGTCTGCATGGTCCGCACGCCCAGCCACCACGTGTTATCCATGGTCCGTCCCCACCAGTTGATGTGGTAGATCCAGTGGAATCCCTGCGTGAAAGACCGTTCCAGGAATTTGAGACGAGCGAAGGCCACCGGGTGTAAGGACAACAGGCCCAAGGTCAGCGCCACTCCAGCCCCGAAACCCAACGCCAGCGCACCTGCCGGAGAGAGCGCCAGGCCCGGTCTATTCAAAGTCTTGTTCGAGCTCATCGTTCAGAGATTATATGCGCTGCTTGCCGCCAGCTCGCCGCCAGCCCCGGAGAGACCGAGACCGCTGCGCCCCTGAGTAACGGGACATTGGTTCGCGGGAGCATCCCGGCGCCTGCGCCCGACAGGCGCCAGCTTCATGTCAACTGACACGGCAGGACTGGCAGGGTCGCTGCCAGCTCCCTCTGATTCCCCATCAGGCCGTGCGGGATCCGGAGACGGATGGAGGCGGAGAGTCGGCCATTCGCCCCGACGGCCTGAAATTCACATGCACAGAGCTCGAGCCGACGGCAAAAGGACGTAGATTCCCGGCAGTATCATTGCTCGAAACAGGCCGGGACCGAAGCCGCCGCCTGAGGCCGAGATCCGAGATCCTCCAGGCTGGACGCTGCGAGGCCGCGCCGGTCCGGGCCGCAGCGTTGAGATGCAAAGGCCGGATACGCACGTAGGCTCGCTTCGAAGAACCATTTCGGAGGCGGGTTCGACTCCCGCCGCCTCCACCAGCCTCGCGTCTTCTCCCCGATTCTTCCTCGGAACCGCAACGTTTCCTTGGACTCTTTTCTCCCAGCCGCTGCTGCGGCCTGCTCTCCGGCGCTTCGCGGGAAAAGAAAACGCCGGGACCAGCGTTGCGGCCGGTCCCGGCCACCTGCCGCGCCAGGATCAGGAAGGGGTTCCGCAGAAGGCGCGCGGCAGAAGCTTTACAGCCCCATCTGGAGAATCAGCCGCTCCAGCATCTGGGCTCGCGTTTCCACGGCCCTGGCGAACTGACGGGCGTTCTCCCTCGCGCTCTTCGACGTGCCCGCATCGAGCACCGTCTTCTTGTTGTTGAGCATGATGCCCATCACCTCGGCGGTCGTCCTGGCCGTGGCCAGAGCCTCCTGCTGCCGCGTGTTCAGCACAGCCGAGCCCTCCAGCTCGCCCAGCAGGCTCCGAATGGCTTCTGCGTGGCGCTCCAGCGCTGCCGTCCGATCTTCCAGACCGCTCAGGTCATTGCCCCGCCGCAGCTGGAGCGCAACCGCCGAGGCTTGCTCCCTGGCCGCCCGCGACTCGCTCAGCAGCCGCTGGGCGACATCGCGCCCGGCGTTCGCGTCCGCCGCCATCAAGGTGCCGCCCGTCATCAGGGCGCCGAGGATTCCGATGCTCAGAAGCTGTTTCATGTTCTTTCCCTCCGGTTGGATTTGCGGGGCCGCCGCCTTCGGCTGAGTGTGTTTCAGCAGCGCCCTCACCCCTTTCGACGGAGACCGCAGCATTTGTGTATACAAATATTTGAAGGTATATAGATTTTAACAATTAGCGCCAATCCTTCGGCCTTCAGATTCGGAATGACGGGCTTTTCGCACCGAGCCGTCCATCTCCTGCGGAAGCGCCCGATTCAACCGGCGGCGCTTTGGGGCGGCGTGCGGCAGTCCGCAACGTGAAGAGCCCTTCTCCCCGAATTTCCGGCGGGGAGGGTGCGCCGGTCAGTTCTGCATCCGGTGGAACACGACGAGGCGCGCCTCGCGGCCGCCGGTCCTGCCTGTCATGCCGGAGCGCCGCTCTTCCCCCAGGCCGCTTATTGCGGCCGCAGGCATGGCCTGGCAACGCCGCAGATTGTCCAGTGACGGTTGCGCCGGTTCAAGAAGGATCTGCATCGAGCAGGAACTGTGCAGAAATCATGATGGAAACCGGGAGTGGCCGCGGCACCGCGGGGAGCGAATCAGGAGGGGCCGTGCGAACGGATCGGCTTTGCGTGCTCTCAACTGTCGCGAATCGCCGTCGGCACGTGCACGGGGTGGAAGGACGGGCTGTCACCTGGCGCGAACAACGGGGGCGAAGCGCGGCCGCCCGGCGCCGGGTTCGAAGTGGAGGCGGAAGGGCAATGCGAGAAAGACTGAAACCAGCCTCCGATCCTGCCGATATCCGAGGGGGCGTAGCCCGAACCGAACTCAAAGGATCACAAGATGGAACGCTGCCCGTACTGTCACGACTGGTTCGACGACGACAACGACACGCAGCCCTGTTGCCCAGGCTGCGGTTACCCTTACACCTTCGTTGACGGGGATGGAGATCTGATTCTCCCGGACGACGACCTGATTTCTGAGCTGGAAAAAGAGCTGGAGGAAGAGGGGCTGCTCTGAGGGGGCAGAGCGCAGGAGAGGGAAGGGGCCTGTCTCGGGGGAGTGGATCTGGAAACAGGCGGCGCCGACCCGAAGATCCTACCGAACGGGCGCCAGCCGGAATACGACGTGGAAGAGAAGCCCCGGATGTTGTTCCGCCTGATCAGAGAGAAAGAGTCAACGGGCCCTGGATATCGTCCTGAACGCTCTGCATGGCGCGGGCGGAAGCGGGCTGCCTGCTGCCCGATCCTCCCCTGGGCGGCAGGGAATCACGCTGCCCGCCCGCGCAAGGCGGTTTGTGGCTGCTCCAATTCCGCAGCAGCGGGCGCCGGGCGAGCCGGATCCGATGCTGCAGCGGCTGAGATGAAAGCAGAGCGGCTCAGAGGCCCAGTTTGCTGATCGTCTTCTCGATGATCTCCGCGCGCTGCGCCACGCCGATCGCCTGGTAGCGCACCGTGTCACGATCGCGCGGGGAGGTGACGGAGGCCAGCATCTGCTTCTTGGTCTCGATGAACACATTGAGAATCTCCGCCACCTTGCGCGCCGTCTCAAGCTGCTGACGCTGCCGGGCTGTCAGCCCCGAACCCTTCGATTCGAGCTCCTGGATCAGGTTGCGAATCGAAGCGGCGTGCTGTTCGAGGACGGGAATCTGGTCGCGCACAGCCGCCGTGTCGGCCGTCTTGCGGAGCTGCTCGGCGATCTGCATGGCCATTTCGCGCGTGGTGCGGGACTCGGTGATCAGCTTCTGGGCCATGTCCCTGAGACTGGCTTGGGAATCCGCATCGGCCGCCAGAAGAGCAGCGGCGCAAAGCATCGCAGGGACGAGTTTCCACAAGCTTCGCATCGCAGTTCCTCCTTCAAGCTGAATCTGGGATTCCATCAGGCGCGCCGGAACGGCCGCCCGGGCGGTGGCGGCTGCGGCCGCCACGCATCAGGAATGATGCATGAGAGGCAGAACCGGTTTCACGGTTCGGACGCGCTCAGCGGCTGCGCCGGAAGGGCGCGAGAACTTCCTCAAGCTGGTCGGCGCGTCTCTGGGCGCACTCGGCGCTCGTGCGAACCTCGCTCCACACGTCGCGCGAGTTCTCCACGAGGGCGTCCACGGCCGACTCCATGCAGCCGTTGAGGATCATGGCAACAGACCACGAGCGGCGCAAGGCGCTCTGCTGCGCCTCGGGCATCTTCTCGTAAAACGTGTCCAGCTCTTCGATCAGCTTGCGGAGCTGTTTGACCTGCGCCACGGCCTCCGTGGACAGGGCCTGCACAACCTGGCGGTCGGGTTCCTTCTTCTCCAGTTCCTTGAGAAGACTGGCCGAGTGGTTCTTGACGGTCTGGATCGCAGCCAGCATCTCGTGCGAGACCGCACTCAGATCGCGCGCGGCCGGCTGCGTCTGGGCGGAAGCGAGCAGCGGGAAGAGAGCCAGCACGCACAGAACCGCTTTCATGGCCTGGATACCTCCTGCCGGATACTGTTCCTTCGGGGAGCCGCCCAATGCACGGAAGGCGCACGCGGGCGGCCGAAGCGCCGGGACACTGTGTCCCGTGTGAAATCGACGCGGGCGGGGCGCACTTCGTTACGGGTTACTCCGAGTGGCTCTTCGCGCCGCCGTTCTTCACATACCGGTCGAACCACGTGAGCATTTCCCAGATCGCGTGCTCGACGCTTTCCTTTCCCAGATACCCATGGCTCTCGTGGGGCAGCATCACCAGCCGGACGGTGCCGCCGTTGCCGCGGACCGCCTGGTAGAGCCGTTCGCTCTGGATGGGGAACGTGCCCGGATTGTTGTCCGCTTCGCCGTGGATCAGGAGCAGCGGGTCTTTGATCTGGTCGGCGTAGGTGAACGGCGACATCTTGATGTAAATGTCGCGCGCCTGCCAGAACGTCCGGCGCTCGCTCTGGAAACCGAACGGGGTTAGCGTCCGGTTGTATGCGCCGGAACGGGCGACGCCGGCTTTGAAGAGGCGCGTGTGCGCCAGCAGGTTCGCCGTCATGAATCCGCCGTAGCTGTGGCCGCTGACGCCGACGCGGTTGCGGTCCGTGACGCCCATCTCAACCGCCTTGTCGATGGCCGCCTCCGCCCCCATCACGAGCTGCTCGATGTATGTGTTGTTGACGGTTTCCGGGTCGCCGACGATTGGAATGGTGGCGTTGTTCAGAATCGCGTACCCGGCCAGCAGCAGGAAAAGATGGCTGGCGCCGCGCATCTGCACATAGCGCTGCGTGGAGCCGCCGATCTGGCCGGCCGTGTCGGCATCCGTGTATTCGAGCGGATAGGCCCAGAGAATCGTGGGCAGCCGTTCTCCTTCCCTGTAATTCGGCGGCAGCATCAGCGTGAAGGAGAGCTGCACGCCGTCCTTGCGCTTGTATGTGACCAGCTGCTGGCGGATGCCGCGGAGTTGCGGGGTGGTGTCTTTGAAATCGGTCAGCGCCCGCCGTTCCTCGCCTCCGCGCGTGCGGACGTAAAGGTTCGGAGGCGAGCCGGGCGTCTCGTAGCGGGTGAGGAAACGCGAGCCGTCTTCGCTCAGCAGCCCCGCGAAGGACTCGTAGCCTTTCTCGCCAGCCCGGAACAGACGCTCGCTTTCGCCGGTTTCGATCCTGAACCGGTCGAGGAAGGGGCGGTCGCCCTGGGGGGTGGCGCCCTCTCCGGCGAGGAAGATCCAGTCGCCGCTCTGGTGCATGACGCTGCGGCCGTTCGGGAGCATCTTCATGACCGGCATGCCGGGGTTGCGGTAGCGGTCCTGCTGGTTGCGCGACCAGATGACTTTGGGCGCCGCACCGGGATCGTCGAGGAAGATGCGCACGGTTTCCACCCAGCGGCGGTCGCGGTCGTAGTCGGTGACAAGGGCGAGGCCGCCGCGCTCGCCATACATCACGCCGCGGGCGCGGTGCCTCGTTTTGTAAATCTCCCGGGCTGGTTCTGTAAACGGCGCCTTCTGCATCATGAGACGGTCGCGGTGCGGCGCTTTCTTCCTCGGGTCGCCGTCATCGAGCGCCTCCCACCACAAAAGCGTTGCGCCTTCTGTTGGACGCCAGCTCACGTTGCGCGGGCCCACGGGGACTCCTTCGATGGGCACCTTGTCCTGAAGCGGGGCCGAGTGCACTTTGTGGACGAGCTTGCCTGAGCGGTCCCAGACCTCCGTTTCACGCGGGAAGGCCATGTACGGGTGCAGGTACGAATAGGGCCTGTGGATCCACTCGACCAGCAGATACCGGCCGTCGGGGGAGGGTTCCGCGCCGGCGAAAATTTTCGGCTCTCCCACCGTCTGCACGCGCAAAGTATTGGCGTTGACCAATGCCAGCTGCGATGTGCAGTAGTAATCGAACAGCTTCTCGTCGTAGGCGTTCGTGAGCATGTCCTGGTAGGTGCGCACGGGGCCGGACTGGCCCGAAGATTCCTGGACGTTGGGGCCGGCCGGCGCAGCTGGCCTGGCCGGCGGCGGGCCGCGCCGGGCGGGCACGGTCCGCACAAGCAGCTCGTCGCTGCCGCTCCACCAGTTCGCAATGCCGTCCATCGTGTCGTCGATGCGCAGGCCGGGGACGCGCCTGAGAGCAGGCGAATCGACCGAGCCGAAATACAGCTCCACGGCGTTCGGGGTGTAGCCGAGCAGCGCGAAACGCCTGCCGTCAGGGCTCCAGGAGGGCGAGGTGAAGCGAACCCCGGCCGGGAGGGCGATTCTGGTTTCCGCGCCCGTCTCGATGGACTTCACGCTGAGAGACGTGAGGACCCCGGCAGGCAGGTGCTTGCCGTTGTTGGCCGGGTTGATGCGCAGGCCGGCCAGCCGGTGCATGGGTTTGGCCAGCTCGGCGATGGGCGGCATCAGCTCGCGCTCGGCAATCAGGAAATGCGTCCGCGGCGGGTTGAGGAGAGTCGTCGGAGGCGCGGGCGCGTGCAGAACGTCGAGGATCTCTTTCGGCGGCTTCTGATACGGAAACTCGTCGCCGCGCAAAAGCGCCGCGCACACGAACAGCGTCAAGAAAGCTCTGCGCCTGATGTTCATGGTCCGGTCCATCCGACAGGTGTGGATGACCGGAGTATACCAAGCCCCCGCGGCTCTCAATCAAGGCCGCGGATGCGCTCTGCGGCGGGCGGGATCGGAGGCAGGCCGTTCTCCGGCCGGTTCAGATAGAAGTAAGCGACGCTGGACCAGTCATCCTGGCGCTCGAAGAGGCCCGCTTCGAGCGGACCGCGCTCGGCGAGGCCCGGGCCGGCGCGGTAGAGTTTCGTGCCGAGCTGATGCACGAGGCCCATCCATTGCGGATTGAGATAGCCGATCTGCTGGATGGTGGCGCGGATTTCTTCGTAGAAGTAGACCGGGTCGGGGACGTGGAAGCGGTAGAACGAATACTGCATTTTCTCGCTGTCGGCGAGATGGCAGCCCTGAAGCAGGTGGTCGTAGCGTCCCTGTCCCCAGGCGGTGCCGATGTAGTCTTCCGTTCCCGTGCCGGCGAGGGTCGGAAATTCCCGGTCGCCGTCGAGATAGATTTTCACTTCGCCCTCGCCCCACCAGGTGAAGCTGTATTTCTGCCTGTCGGCGGACACGCCGAAAAAGACGCCCAGAAATCGGCCGCGGCCGCGCACCAGGGGAAGAAACTCGTAGTCTTTTTGCAGCGTGGTCGGATTTTCTCTGCGGAAATAGGCATGGAAATAAAGAATGTCTTCCGGGTGGGCGTCGCCGACGGTGTAATCAACGTCGTAATACAGGCTCTTCAGTTCGCGCGCGCTTTCGTTGCGCACGACGATCCGCATGGCGCGGCGGAAGGGCATGGGCGCCGTGCAGACGAAGCTGCGGCCTTCGGGGCTTGAGAAGAAGACGGATTCAAACGGCGCCATGCGGCCCTGCATATGGCCGAAGAAGTCGCCAATGGGTGCGTCGACGGCCGGCCGTTCCGCGCCGTCCCAGAACATCTGGATCCTGACCTCGCGGAGCGTGCGCGGGCTGCGGTCGGCGAAGGTCAGCCAGATGCGCCGCACCGTGCCGCTCGAGCCCCGCACTTCCGCCAGAACCGCCTCGGCGCCGGCGGCGACGTCGATGAACGGGCGGCCTTTGCGGCCTGCATTTTCTCTGGCGCCCGCGCCTTTTGCGCCTGCGGGATTTTCCGGGCTCGCCCAGCGCGTCTCAACGCGCCCGGCGGGCATGCGGTAGATGTCCTGCGCGGCCAGCTGGAGCGCCATGCAGAACATGGCTGCGAGTGCGGTGGATCGTCTCATGGCGCGATTCTACGGAAGCCTTTGCGGATAAGCAAGGACCCGCACTCAGCGCCGCGCCGGGGCCGGGTACGGCCGCGCCGGAAAGAGCGAGTGCCAGACGGCGCGGTTCAGGAGCTGCTCGTCGGCCGCGTCGGGCTCATCGAAGTCCATTCGGGCGGAGGCTTCCGCCAGCCGGCGCGCGAGCCCCGCGAGTTTTTTCACGGGCAGGTTCATTTCGTCGAGGGGGATCTGGTTCGGAAGCGCCTTGTAGGGCGCGAAGTCCGGCTGCGCCGTGAAAACCGTGAACATCGGTTCGGCGGCGAGGTCGAACTGATTGGAGGGCGGCAGGCCGAGGATCTGCTCCATGGTCCGGTACATGTTGATGGTGGTGTAGAAGGTGCTGTCAACGGCACGGCGGCGGACCCACGGGGAGATGACGAGTCCGACGGTGCGGTGCCCGGCGACGTGATCGAGGCCATTTTGTGCGTCGTCTTCGGTGACGAAGATGGCCGACTCGCGCCAGTACCGGCTGTGCGAAATGGCCTCGACGATGCGGCCGAGGGCGAGGTCGTTGTCGGCGACGGTGGCGCGCGGGGTGGGGAAACCTTCGGCTGTGCCGTTGGTGTGATTCTGCGGAAGGAGCAGGATGACGAGCCGCGGGAGGTTGCCGTCTTTTTCGAACCGCCGGAATTCTTCCAGGAAAATATCAGCCCGCAACTGGTCGGTTATGCGCATATTGAATCCCGGGTAAACGGGGTGATAGATGTCCTTCAGGCCGAGCACCAGAGGCACGGCCTCGAGGCGGATTTTCCCGGTCCGGTTCTTCCAGTCCTGATAAATATCCGTCCACGACGCCTGCGGCGGATCGATCACCGTGCGGCCGCGCTCTCCGTAGGCGCGCACGCTCACGCCGTGCTTCCGCGCGTTGTCCCAAAGGAAATCGGTGGGCGCGAACAGCATCGGGTTGGCGTCATTGCGGGCGTTGCCGTACTTGTGGATCCAGTCGCTCGCGTATCCCTGCGTGCACCAGCGGTGGCCGAGTGCGGACTGATCGCCCGGCGCGTAGTAGTTGTCCAGCAGCACGAACTGCTCGGCCAAGGCATGATGATTGGGCGTGACATCGCGGCCGAAGTGAACCAGCGACGGGTCGCCGTTGCCCTGCGGGAGATCGCCAAAGACCTGGTCGTAGGTGCGGTTTTCTTTGATGATGTAGAAGACGTACCGGATAGGCGAGGCCTGGCCGCGGTGCATGGGGACGGGATGGCCGGACTTTGCGGGTGCGGGTTGGGCGCTCTGGTCGCGGTTGTTCTCAAGCACTCGCCGCGTCATCCGCGCCAGCTGGCGCGCGTCCGGAATATCGATGACGGAGACGACGCCGGCGCGGTCGCGGTAACTGCGCCCTGAGCGCCCCGCGGGCAATGCCGCCACCGAGCCGAAACCGTAGCCGCTGGCCACCCACAAACGTTTGCCGCTGCTGTCCAGCGCCACGGCGGTGGGATACCAGCCCGTGGGAATGAACCCTTCCACGCGCGCCTTGCCGCGGCCTGTGCGCACCACGGCCACGGCGTTGTTGGCCGCGTTGGCGACATAGAGAACCGCGCCATCGGGCGAGAGGGCGAGCGCGTTGGGCGAACTGCCGAGCGGCGCGCCATCGAACGGTCCTACGCGGATCGTCTCAACAACCCGGTCCTCGCGCGTGTCGATCACCGAAACCGTATCGCTGTTGGCGTTGGCCACATAGAGCCGGGCCCGCTTCGCATCGAACGCCATGGCGCTGGGGTGGAGGCCGACTTCGATGTCCGACAGCCGTTTGCCCGAGCTGGCATCGAATGCTGTCACGGTGCCGCTCGACGGAATGCCGCGCTCATCGAGCACGACGGGGAAGGCGCCGTCGGTGCGGTCGCCGGGGAGCGGTTTTCGTCCGCCCCAGTTGCTGACGTAGATCTTGCCGCCGGCGGCCAGCGCCGTGTACGGGAAACTGCCTGTTTCCAGCTCGCGGACTTCGCGAGTGGCCAGGTCGATCATCGCCACCGCGTGCTTCAGGTTGAGCGCCACAAACAGGCGCCTGCCGTCTCCCGTCAGCGCCAGGCCGCTGGGCGCCGAACCGGGGATTTCGATGCGGGCTTCCTGAGTGAACGCGCCGTCCTCACGGCGGCGGAAGATCTTCACGTCGTGATCGCGCCCTCCGCCGACATACAGCTCCCCGCCGGAGGGACCGAACGCCACGCCGACGAACGTGTCTCCCACAGGGACCGTCTGTGGGGCGCGCTGCTGCGCGGTGTCGATCAGGTGCAGCGCGCGGGGTGCGAAATTGCTCCCCGTTGCGACAGCGAGAATTCTGCCGTCGGGGCTGAGGCTCATCCCCATGGGGCGGTCGTTCACTTCAATGTGCGCGCCGGCGGGCGTAAGCCGCTGGCCGGTCGGGATCAAAAAAGAGCCATCGGCGAGCCGGCCGGCCTGCCGCGCCTGAAACCACGCGATCCCGGCCAGGGGGAGCAGGAATAACAGTCCAAACCACGCCTTGCGCATGGCCACAGACTAGCAGGGTTGCGGGCCGCGGAGCGCGACACATCGATGAATCTTGCGTGAACGCCGCCGGCTCCCGGCCCTGCGTTCCTGCGCGTCCACGTGCATGGCCTTTCGACCGCACCCATTTCGTTGCGACCCGCCCGGTTCCTGTCTCAGCGCAAAGACGCTCAAGGAATGCGTGCCGGGTGTCGATAAAGAAAGGAAGGAAACAGATCGAAGGGCTCTCTCCGACTGTTCGGCGAGGACGCCGGCGGGATTTCCGAAACGCGGCTGCCGTGGGAGCCTGATGCCGGCGGCGGGCCCGCACTGGCTGTCTCTTACCCGGCTGCCGGCCGCCGGGCGCTTGTCGCCTATCGCAATCGCGACGGGCTGCTGCATGCAGGCTTCGTCGATCTTATCGAGAGCCAGCCCGGAGAGCCCGTTTCCCTTGAGAAGAATTCTCCTGCCGATCCCGAAGCCGTTTCCTGCGCCGACGGATCGCTGTACGTGCTCGCTGCCGACGAAGAGGGACTCCTGTGGAGCCGCCGCTGGCGTCCTGCTTCCGGCTGGGAGGAATGGAGCGCCGGTCCGGCGGAGGTCTCCGGGGATTTCGTGGCCGCCTGCGGCACGGACCAGCGCGTCTATGTCGCCTGGCGCGACCGTTCAGGCCAGCTGCGGCTGGCGCGGCTGAACGGGAACCGCTGGGAGGGAACCGCTCTGATCGCGAAAGAGGCGTCCGCCGCGCCGCGGCTGGCCGCGGCGGTCAACGGAAGGTTGTACATCTCTTATGCCGACGGGGATGGCGTCATCCGTCTGGCCGAGTTCCTTGAGGAGCGCCAGGAAGTATCGGCGCAGTGGAACACGGAAAGAGCCGCACCGGATTTCACGCTTGCCGCCGCCGGCGGCGCGCCCTGGCTGTTGGTGTGGAGCCCGGATGAGCCCGTCTCGGCATACCGCCCGGCGACTGGCAAATGGCAGCTTCTCGATCCCTAGATTCGTCCGTCTGGCGCCGTCGCTGCGGCGCCGCGCTGACCGCCGCGCGAGGTTTCCTCTTTTCGACAGGGACCTCCGTCGGGCCCTGCCTCGGCGTCGGAACGCACGACCGGCGCGTCAGTTTCAGAGCATTCATGATTTCAGCTGCCAGGACACCTGAGACGATGCTGTTTCTCCTGCTCCGGTCTTCGCACTCAAATCGTCACTGAGATGCCCGCCGTGGGCGAGCATTCGCGCTCTGGATGCCGGATCTTCATGCTTCGGCGCCAGCGGGGGGCGCCGGGAATAAACTGCGAGGGAATCAGACCGGCCTGTCCGATGAGAGCTTCGGGAGGCAGCCGTCATGAATCGGGCGGCAGCGGCCTTGTTGTTCCCGTTGCTCTTTTCGCAAGCCAGACCTGCTGAAGGCCAGCAGGCGGCAAAAACCGCGCCCGCGGCACGAACCAGCCCCGGACCCGAGGCTGCTGGCGATGGCACGCCGCGGTGGCTGAAAATCTCCGGCGAGCTCCGTTCGCGGGCGGAAGCTCCAACCGGCCTTGAGTTCACCGCGAACCGGAACGACCTGGACCTTCTGACGCGGATTCGTGTCGGGGTGCGCGTGATGGCTGGCTCCCGTCTGCGCTTTGCGGGCGAGTGGCAGGACTCGCGGGGATTCGGCTATGGTCATCCGGTTCCAGCCTCGGCAGCCAACCGTCTGGACGTGCGGCTTGCGTGGCTGGAGGCAGGAGTGTCGGAGGGCGCCGGCTGGACCATCCGGGCCGGGCGGCAGGCGTTGAAATTCGGCAAAGGCAGGCTCGTGTGGGATCCGGACTGGTCCAACACCGGACGGGCTTTCGACGCGGTCCGGGTCACCGTTGCGGGCAGGGCTTCACGGCTTGACGTCTTCGCCGGTTCGGTGGTCGTGCCCAGGGATGGGAGGTTCGATCGTTGCGACAGGAGCCAGATGCTCTCTGGACTCTATGGAAGCTCGACGCTCCGGTCTGGGGTGATCCTTGAACCGTATCTTCTGCTCAAGAGCCAGGCAGGAGTCCGGGACGAGCGGGGCGGGTGGGGGGCTCTCGATGTCTACACGTCAGGGCTGCGGGTAGCTGCAAAGGCGGGCAGGAGGTTCGACTGGGAGTCCGAGATGGCCGTGCAGCGCGGCAAGGCAGCAGGCAGCGCCGTGCGCGCCTGGGCCGCAGTCTGGCAGGCCTCGTGGCAGACGGGTTCAGGTCGGTGGGTGCCGCGGCTGACGGCCGCATATACGTTCGCCTCCGGCGACGACAATCCCCTGGATGGACGGAAAGGCACCTTTGACACGCTTTATCCGACAACGCACCTCCGCAACGGCGCCACTGACCGCATCGGTTGGGCGAACATCCACGACTGGATGGTGCAGGGGGAATGGAGACGCGGCAGCCGCCTGCGGTTTTCCGTCAGCGGACATGATTTCCGTCTGGCCACGCTCCGCGATGCCCTGTACTCTCCAGGGGGAGTCGCACTGGTTCGCCACATGCTGGCCTCCAGCCATCACGTCGGCTGGGAGATTGCTGCGACTGCCGACTATCAGTTGAGCCGGGCTGTCACGGCAGGCGCCGGCTGCGCCCATCTGTTTCCGGGGGCGTTTCTGCGGCAGGCGGGGAAAAGCGGCGCTACGCAACCCTATCTCTTTCTGAGTTACCGATTTTGAACAGGGCCTGGGGGGAGTATCGGAAGAATGAACGGACGATTGCGGCAAGGAGACCCGGAGAGGAAGCTCGGGAGCATCGTCCGGGACTGCACCGGATTCTCCGCAGGCAGCCGCGGCCATGGGGATTACCGGCTCGCGTCCATGGGGCTGCCGCACCGGGGTGGTGGCCAGAACGGCTGTCCTGTGCCGGGAACCGTGGCGGAATCGGGTGTCCATGCCGAGATGGAAATCTTCGGGGCGGAAGAGGTCCGGGAGAACACGAAATCAGCTGTTGAGATCGGAGAAGAACCATGACGTTGCAACAAAAGCTTCATGCCTACGTCGGCCTGCTTGCAATGACGGGCATCGCCGTCGGCGCTGCCGGTCTGTATTACCAGCGAAGGCTGGGCGCCGAGCTGGACACGGCGACCGCAAAGACGGCTGTCAAGCTGGATCTGGTCAGCGCATCGAGGGCGCGCTTCTGGGAGGCGGTGGCCTGCCTGCGCGGTGCATTCCTGTTCTCGAATCTCAAAGACGGACAGATGGTGCAGGCCAGCGCGTCGCAGCTGGAAAAGTCGCTGGCGCGGCTTCGGGAACAGATCCAGGAACTGCGGACGCTGCTGGTGACGGCCGAAGGCCGCCGGCAGCTGGATATCGTCGACGAAGCCGCCGCGGAACTGCAGGCGCTGTCGGGCGAATACGTCCGGCTGTGCGAGGAGGGCCGCAACGAAGAGCTGGGCGAGAGGTTAGTGCCGCGGGTCCGCGCCATCATGAGCCGGACCGAGCCGGCGCTGCTGCTGCTGCGGGACCAGCAGCGGCAGTTCCTGCAGGAATCGCGCCAGCATGCGGCATCGCTCCGCGCCAACAGCATGATGGCGGGCATCTTCGCGCTGTCGCTTCTGGCCGGTGTCTCTCTGCTGGCATCGGCGCTGGTCGGCCGGGTCGGCAAAACGCTGACGGCGGCCGTGGCGGGGCTGGCTGACGGAGCCGTGCAGGTGGCGAGCGCCGCCGGCCAGGTCGCCGCGGCCAGCCAGTCGCTGGCGCAGGGATCCTCCGAGCAGGCTTCCGCCCTGGAACAGACCTCGGCTTCGAGCGGGCAGATCAACGCGCTCTCGAGGAAAAACAGCGAAAGCGCGTTGTCGGCGGCCGAAGTCGTGAAGGCCAGCGGAGAGAAATTCCGGCAGGCCGACCGGGCTCTCGACGAGGCCGTCCGGAGCATGCGCGAGATCGAGGCGCAGAGCGAGCGCATTTTGAAGATCATCCGCACGATCGACGAGATCGCTTTCCAGACCAACATCCTTGCGCTGAATGCTGCTGTCGAAGCCGCCAGAGCGGGCGAGGCCGGCATGGGCTTTGCGGTTGTGGCCGACGAGGTCCGCAATCTCGCGCAACGTTGCGCCCAGGCGGCCAAGGACACCACCGCGCTGATCGAGGAATCCGTTTCGCGGTCGCACGAGGGCAAGATCCGGGTGGACGAGGTGGCCGAGCTGGTCCGGGCGGTCTCAGAGGAAGCGGCGCGGGTGAAGAGTCTCGTCGAAGAAGTGAGCACGGGCGCGCAGGAGCAGATGCGCGGGATTGAACAGATCAGCCGCGCCATCGCGCAGATGCAGCAGGTGACGCAGCAGAGTGCGGCCAGCGCGGAGGAAGGCGCGTCGGCATCGGAGGAGCTCCATGCACAGGCGCAGACTTTCGAGGATATCGTCGGCAGGCTCGAGGAACTCGTCAACGGACGCCGCAATGGCCTCGCTGCGCGCGGCTCCGCCGTGAGTCCAGCGAGAGAGGACGCGTGGTTTCATGATTCCGGCAAGGACTCGAATCCCGCGAGGCGTCCCTCTCGGGCGGGATCCGGAGAGCCGACGCTGGCCGGAGCCGGAAAACACGCGGCCGGATGGCGGAACCCCGCCGCCTTCTGACCCTGCGCTTCGCCCGGGCGGACTGCGGAGAACCGTGCCCTCCGATGCTGGCGCCGCGGCGAATCAGCTTGCAGCGGGCTGGCGGGCGGACTGAACAGGGTCTTCGTTGAACGAATACCCGAAGCCGCGGACGCTGCGGATGAAGCTGAGAGACTCGTTCTCGCCTTCGAGTTTCTGGCGGAGGCGGAGGATGTAGACGTCGACGGTGCGGTCGGTGACGGCGCGGTCATGGCCCCAGACTGCGTCCAGAAGCTGCTCGCGGCTGAAGACGACGCCGGGGCGGGACATGAGGAACTCGAGCAGGCGGAATTCAGTGGCCGTCAGCGAGACGGGCTTGCCGTCGAGAGTGACGCGGCAGGTGGCGCGGTCGAGCATCAGAGGACCCGCCTGGATGGGACGCGCCGGCGGCTGCGCCTGCCGGAACTGGATTTTGACCCGTGCGATGAGCTCGCGGACGAAGAAGGGTTTGACGATGTAGTCGCTGGCGCCGAGTTCGAGACCGAGGATGCGGTCCGTCTCCGAGGCGCGGGCGGTGAGGAAGATGATCGGGATGTGGGCGAGTTCCGGGCGGCTGCGGATGCCTTTGCAGATGTCGAGCCCGTCAGAGTCGGGCAGCATGATGTCGAGGATAATCAGGTCGGGGCGCTCGCGCCGGACGAGCTCCACGGCGCCTCGGCCGGTCTGGCTGCCCACGAGCAGGAAGCCTTCCTTTTCGAGGTTGTATTTCAGCAGCGCGTAGAGATCCGTATCATCTTCGATCAGAAGGATTTTCTTCATCGGCCCTTGTTCCTATTGTTACAGATACAGGGCTTTCGTTACAGTGCCATGAAATTTGGATGACAAGGCGGCAAAGGGCAGGAATGTTTCCGGGTGTCGAGCTGCGGTTTCGGGGGCGGAGGGCAGAGGCGAAGGTCCGGCGGGTGATTTAGATTGCTCCCGGCAGCCCAATCCGGGAGGCGATGGCGGAGAAAGGGGGCGGACCTCGCCGCCCCCGGGGAGACTACTTCTTGCGCTCGTGGATGGGGATGAACTGGCGCTCGCCATAGCCCGTGTAGATCTGGCGCGGGCGGGCGATCTTCTGCTCGGGATCGCGGAGCAGCTCGTCCCACTGCGCCAGCCAGCCGACCACGCGCGGGATGGCGAACAGGACTGTGAAGAGCCGGGGCTTGAAGCCCATGGCCTCGTAAATGATGCCGGAGTAGAAATCGACGTTGGGATAAAGCTTGCGCTTGATGAAGTATTCGTCCTCGAGGGCGATGCGCTCGAGCTCCCTGGCGATTTCGATCTTCGGGTTGTAGCCGGTGACGGCGAACACTTCGTCGGCGGTGCGCTTGATGATGCGCGCCCGCGGGTCGTAGTTCTTGTAGACGCGGTGGCCGAAGCCCATGAGGCGGACTTCGCCGCGCTTGACGCGCTCGATGTAGGCGGGAACCTTGTCCTTCGTGCCGATTTCGTCGAGCATGTGCAGGACTTCCTCGTTGGCGCCGCCGTGCAGGGGGCCGCTGAGCGCGGCGGCGGCGGCGGCGACGGAAACGTAGGGATCGGCGAGCGAGGAGCCGACCGTGCGCATGGTGGAAGTCGAGCAGTTCTGCTCGTGGTCGGCGTGAAGGATGAACAGAATATCGAGGGCGCGCGCCAGCACGGGATTGGCGATGTACTTCGGCTCGAGCAGGCGCCAGAGCATGTTCATGAAGTTCTCGGTGTAGCCGAGCTCGGGATCCGGGTAGACGTAGGGCAGGCCGAAGTGATGGCGGTAGCAATACGCCGTGATCGTCGGCATCTTCGCAATGAGGCGGACGATATGCTTGCGGCGGACCTCCGGATCATGAACGTTCTTCGCGTCCGGATAGACGGTGGAGAGAGCCGCGACCGTGGAAATGAGCATGCCCATCGGGTGCGCGTCGTAGCGGAAGCCCTCGAGGAATTTCTTCGTGGTTTCGTGGATGAGGACGTGTTTCTTGACCTGCGCGGTCCAGGCGTCGAGTTCTTCGCGCGTGGGCAGTTCGCCGTTGAGAAGCAGCCACGCGACCTCCAGGAACGAGCAGTTCTCGGCCAGCACTTCGATGGGATAGCCGCGGTAGCGCAGGATTCCCTTGTCGCCATCGATGTAGGTGATCGAACTGCGGCAGGAGGCGGTATTCAGATAGGCGGGATCATAACTCATCAGGCCGAAGTCGTCATCCGAGACCTTGATCTGCCGCAGGTCCGTGGCGTGGATGGTACCGTCGGTGATGGGCAGTTCGTACTGCTTTCCGGTACGCGAATCAGTAACAAGAAGACGGTCTTGTGCCATTTGCACCCCCGATGGGAATTCGCGGCGGGCGAAGACGCCGACACTCCATGCGTATCAAATGACGCAGTCCGGGTCAAATGGTGACATTCGGATCTGGAAATAATGTCCCCGGACTGAGCCGCCACTGGGGATCGAGGCGGGACTTGACGGCGCGCATGGAGGCGATTTCCCCGGGCGGGTACATGATTTCGAGCAGCGCGCGCTTGCGCTTGCCGAGACCGTGCTCGGCGCTCACGGTGCCGCCGAGGCGGACGGCTTCGCGGGCGGCGTCAAGCATCCAGGCGCGCCCGCTGGCGGCATCTCCGGCTGATTCGGACAGGATGTTGACGTGGACGTGGGCGTCGCCGATGTGGCCGTAGATGGCGTAGCGGCCGGGAAAGCGCAGTTCGAGCTCGCGCAGGTAGAAGGCCATCATTTCGGCGTTGCGGTGAAGGGGAACGGCGAGATCGGAGCTGATCTTCTCGAAGCCGCGGCTGCGGACGCGCGCGTTGACGCACTCGGGCAGCGCATGGCGGAAGGCGCGGAAGCGTTCGAAGTCGGCGGGCGCGGTTCCAAACCACGATTCATCGAGGGCGCCGGCCGACTGGAGGCGTTCCAGCCACGCGTCGACGGGATCGCCGTCGAGCCCGTCGAGCTGCTGTTCGATCATGAGGCAGGCGCGGGCCTCTGCAGGAATGGGAGCGGCGGCGTCCTCGCGCAGGATGCCGAGCGATGCGGAGTCCATGAACTCGAGCATGCGGAGCTGCGGGACGGTCCGCCATTGCTCGACGGCCTCCAGCGTGGCGTCCAGAGCAGGGAAGAAGACGACGCCCGCGAGAAGGGAATCGGGCTGCGGCAGGAGACTGAGTTCGGCTTCGGCGATGAACGCCAGCGTGCCTTCGCTGCCGCAGAGGAGGTCCGTCCAGGAGGCGTTTTCCGGCAGGAAGTAGCCGGCGGCGTTCTTTGTCGTCGCTGGCTGGCGGACGGGCTCGTAGGGGAAATCGAGCGGTTCTCCCCGGCGGCAGACCCGGATGGAGCCATCGGCGAAGACCACGGTCAGGGAGAGCACGTGCCGGCGCGTGGATCCGTAGCGGAAGCTGCGGGAGCCGCTGGCGTTGGTGGCGATGTTGCCGCCGATAGAGGCGGTCCACTCGGTGGGATCCGGAGCGTAAAACTGACCCGTGCGGGCGGCGGCAGCCTGAAGGTCCCTGAGAAGCACGCCGGCGCCCACAACGGCGCGGCCGCGGGCGATTTCGAGGCGGCGGAGACGCTCCGTGGAGA
Source organism: Bryobacteraceae bacterium (assembly GCA_026002875.1). Lineage (NCBI taxonomy): Bacteria > Pseudomonadati > Acidobacteriota > Terriglobia > Bryobacterales > Bryobacteraceae > Bryobacteraceae bacterium. Next base: position 2,831,051 of record BPGE01000001.1, on the reverse strand, counting down.
CGAGCCAGCCGCCCTGCGGGCAGCGGCCGCCGGTAATGCCGGTGCCCGCGCCGGAGGGCGTGACGGGGACGCCCAGGGCGGCGGCGCGCTGGAGGTTGGCAGACAGTTCTTCGACTGTGGAGGGAGCAAGGATGGAGTCGGCGTACCCCTGATAGCCGGAGGCGTCTTCGACGGCGACCACGGGACTTACACCTCGAGGATGACCGGCAGGACGAGCGGGCGGCGCTGGGTCTGTTTGTTGAGGAAGCGCTTGAGGTCGGCGCGGATCTTTTCCTGGATGACGCCCCAGTCGGAGCGCTCCTCGCTGGAAGACGTCTCGATGGTGCGGATGACGACGTCGCGGGCGGCGGCAAGCAGGTCGGCGCGGTCCTCGGGGCTGACGAAGCCGCGGGTGACGATTTCCGGCATGCCTTCGACGCGGCCGGAGTGCTTGTCGATGGCGATGATGGGAATGAGGAAGCCGTCTTCGCTGAGGTGGCGGCGGTCGCGGATGACCATGTCCTCGACGACCTCGTCGATGGAGCCGGAGTCGATGCAGACGCGGCCGACGGGCACGGAATCGCCGCGCCGCGCGCCCTGTTCGTCGATCACCAGCGTCTGGCCGGTTTCCAGAACGAAGGTATCCTCGAGGCCGTAGTCGGCGAGGTGCGAGGCGAGGGCGGCGTGCTTCGACATCTGCCAGAACTCGCCATGGATGGGGACGAAGTAGCGGGGGCGGACGAGATTCAGCAGCAGTTTGAGCTCCTCCTGGGAGGCGTGGCCGGAGACGTGGACGGGCGGATTCATCTGTCCGGCGACGACCTCGGCGCCGCGGCGGGCGACGTGGTTCATCATGCGGCCGATGGCCTTTTCGTTGCCGGGGATGATGCGGGCGCTGTGGACGACGACGTCGCCGCGCTCAAGGCGGAGATGCTTGTGGTTGTCCACGGCCACCCGGCTCATCGCGGACATGGGCTCGCCCTGCGTGCCGCTGACGACGGCGACCACGCGGTGAGGCGGAGCGCTCATGACGTCCTGGGGGCGCAGCAGGAGGTTGTCGGGAATGCGGAGCAGGCCGAGCGTGTGGGCGATTTCCGTATACGCGAGCATGCTGCGGCCGATGAAAGCCACTTTGCGGCCGCTCGAGTGGGCGATGTCAAGAATCTGCTGGATGCGGTGGACGGAGCTGGCGAAGCAGGTGACGACGATCCGGCGGGGGGCGCGGTTGAAGATCTCCTCGAAGCGGGGCAGGACGGCGCGTTCGGAGGGGGTGTAGCCGGGGCGGTCGACGTTGGTGGAGTCGGACAGCAGGAGCAGCACGCCCCGTTTGCCGTATTCGGCCAGCGTGTGCAGATCGAACAGTTCGTTGTCCGTGGGCGTGGGATCGATCTTGAAATCGCCTGTGTGGATGATGACGCCGAGGGGAGTGCGGATGGCGAGAGCGACGGACTGAACGATGGAGTGAGTGACGTGGATGAACTCGATCTCGAATGGGCCGAGGACGATGCGCTCGCCGGGTTTCACGCGGTTCAGGCGGGCCTGATCGGCCATTTCATGCTCTTCGAGGCGGCGCTCGACGAGGGCGAGCGTGAATTCGGTGCCGTAGACGGGGATGTTGATTTCGGACAGAAGGAAGGGAACGGCGCCGATGTGATCCTCGTGCCCGTGCGTGAGCACCAGGGCGCGCACCATCTCGCGGTGTTGTTCGAGATAGGCGAAGTCCGGGGTGACAATGTCGACGCCGAGCAGTTCCGCGTCTGGAAACATCATGCCGGCGTCGATGACGACAATGTCATCCCCGTAACGAAGGGCGAGGCAGTTCATGCCGAATTCGCCCAGGCCGCCGAGCGGGATCACCTGGAGGACAGCGTCAGCCATGGGTTGGGGGGATTCTCCTGAAAGTACAAGGCTAACACGCAAAGGGCCCGTCCCTGAGGACGGGCCCGTTCTGATGTTCAATGGGAGAAACAGATTCGACGGTCTCGCGACCGAAAAACCTGTATGTGATTTGAGGGTAGACGGTGAGAAACGGCTTGTCAAGAAAAAATGAGGGCGGGCGCAATTTGCCTGTAATCAATTGATCAGAAACGGGTTATCCGGGCGGTTCTGTTTTTCTTGCCATTGCGGCAGGCTGTCCGGGAACGGCTGGCGGCGAACAGTTTTCCGCTCTAACTCTGAGATACAGGGCAGCTTATCCATCCGATCAGGCAGGCCTCAGGATCAGCAGGGCCAATGCGCCGCAGCGATACTCTTGTTTCCGATGGACAATCGCCAGAATCCTGTTTTGTGGATGTTTCTTAATCCAGTCGGATCACCGTGTAAGGATCGTCGTTTCCGTACATGCGGACACGGCGCCGCCGTGCGAGTGCGGCGAAGATGGCAAAGAGACTGCCGCCGCCAAGGCAGAAGAGAAGGAGAAGGCCGATCAGTTTGACGATCCCGATCAGGAGGCCGAAGACGTCGGGCATGGGCGGGGGCGTTGTCGCCTCGTTGCGAATCACTTCCGCCTTCCACTCCAGAGCGTCGAGGACGGTTCTGGCTGCAGCCTCGGGGACGCCGGGCGGAAAGACGCCGACCAGGACGTAGGAGCGTTTCACCAGCCAGCCGGGCTGTTTGCGGAATTCGCTCTCTTTGATCCGGGCCAGCTGGGGCGTGTGGTAGTAGAAGATGGCATAGTCGGAGGTCGCCGAGCCGAGTTCCAGCTTGCCGGCCTGGACTTCGACGCCGTCTTCGAAGCCGACGATGGAGGGGGGAACCCAGGGGAGGAATTTCTGGAGCGAGTGGACGCCGAGCAGATACCGTTCGCTGTTCCGGACGAGTCCCTTTTCCGGCAGATACCCGGGCAGGTAGGGCAGCCCCCCGCCGGACCGGACGGCCGGAGCGACGCGGAAGAGCTCGTCGAGTTCTTTCTGCAGCGGCCGCCAGCCCTCGAACAGGAGAACGTAGTTGAAGCGGACGTGCATGGCGCCGCCCGGCGTCACGCACGCAGTGAGGGAATCCCGCACGGGAGTGCACTTCGGGGGGCGGTTAGCCTGATACCAGGCGAGGGCGCCCGTGGCGTCCTGCAGCCGCCATGCGGTGGCGGCGAAACGGCCCACGGGGCCGTCGTAGAGGGCCCGTTCCGCGGCTTCGCCGCCGTATTCGGCCCAGAGCTGCGGGTCCTCGGGTTCTACAGGCGACGACTTCAGCATCCGCGAGCCATGCCAGGACTCGGGCCAGATGCCGGCCCAGGCGGCGGCCGAGACAGCGGCCAGGAGGGTCAGGCGCCGCAGCATTTCTTGTACTTTTTGCCGCTGCCGCAGGGGCAGGGATCGTTCCGTCCGACCTTCGCGCCCTTGATCACCTGGGACTTCGGGGCGCTGGAGGCTTCGCCGCCGGCGAACTGGAGCATTTCCATTTCGCGTTCCTTCTTGCGCTGGAGGTTGCGCGTCAGGTCCACGAAGGACGACTGGGCGGCCTTGCGGTCGTGGCCGTCATCGGGCTGGTGGCCGTTTCCTGCCGGAGCGGAGTCCCACTGCCCGTCGATCACCGTGCGCGGGCGCTCCGTGACGGGCTGCAGGAAGAACAGGAAGCGGACCGTCTCGTCCTCGATGCGGTCCATCATCTCCTGGAAAAGGCGGAAGCCTTCCTTTTTGTACTCGATCAGCGGGTCCTTCTGGCCGTAGGCCCGCATGCCGATGCCCTCTTTGAGGTGATCCATCGACAGCAGGTGGTCTTTCCACTGCTGGTCGATGACGCTCAGCCAGACCATCCGCTCGGTTTCCCGCATCACCTCGGGGCCGACAAGGGCTTCTTTTTCGTCGTACCGGCGGCGGAGCTTGTCGAGGATGTATTCTTCCATCTCCAGCCGCGACATGTGCTGGATTTCGGCGGGAAGGATCTTGACGCCGAACTGAGAGTTGATGTCGGTCTGCAGTCCGATGAGATCCCACTTGTAGGGATCTTCGCCCTCCGGGCAGCGCGAGTCGATGAAGGAAGCGAGGATGCCGTCGACGATTTCGAAAAGCCGCTCCTTCATGTCGCGGCCTTCCAGAAGCTGGCGGCGCAGGCCGTAGACGGCCTTGCGCTGCTTGTCCATCACGTCGTCGTATTCCTTGACGTGCTTGCGGATGGAGAAGTTCTGGGCCTCGACGGCCTTCTGCGCGGCCTCGATGCGCTTGGTGATGAGGCGGGACTCGATCGGGACGTCTTCCTCCATGCCCAGACGGAGCATGAGGTTCTGAATGCGGTCGCCGCCGAAGATGCGGAGCAGGTCGTCCTGGAGAGAGAGGTAGAAACGGGACTCGCCGGGGTCGCCCTGGCGGCCGGCGCGTCCGCGGAGCTGGTTGTCGATGCGGCGGGACTCGTGGCGTTCAGTGCCGATGATGCAGAGGCCGCCCGCGGCGACGACTTTTTCATGCTCGGCGTCGCACTGGGCCTTGAACCGGGCGAAAATGTCTTTCCAGTCCTCGATGCGGACGCGGTAGTGAAGATCGCCGCGCATGAAGTAGTAGAAGTGCGTGTCGGCGATCGTGCTGGACAGCTCGGCGGGAATCGTCTCGGCGGCTTTGGTCCGGAGCGCTTCTTCCTGCGCGAGAAATTCCGGGTTGCCGCCGAGCAGGATGTCGGTTCCGCGGCCGGCCATGTTGGTGGAGACGGTCACCGCTCCGAGGCGGCCCGCCTGGGCGACGATGTAGGCCTCGCGCTCGTGGTTTTTCGCGTTCAGAACCTCGTGTTTGACGCCCATTTTCTTGAGAATTCCGCTGAGTTTTTCACTCTTTTCAACGGAAATGGTGCCCACGAGGACGGGCTGGCCGGTCTTGTGCCGCTCGGCGATGTCCTTGGCGGCGTTGCGCCATTTTTCGGCTTCGGTGCGGTAGACGATGTCGTTGTGATCCTTGCGGATCATGGGCTTGTTGGTGGGGATCACCACGACGTCGAGGTTGTAGATCTTGTTGAACTCGGCGGCTTCCGTATCGGCGGTGCCGGTCATGCCCGCGAGTTTCTTGTACAGGCGGAAGTAATTCTGGAAGGTGACCGTCGCCAGCGTCTGGTTTTCGCGCTCGATCTTGACCCCTTCCTTGGCTTCAATGGCCTGGTGCAGGCCGTCGGACCAGCGCCGGCCCGGCATCAGGCGGCCGGTGAACTCGTCGACGATGATGACCTCGCCGTCCTTGACGATATAGTCGCGGTCGCGCTGGTACAGGACGTGGGCGCGGAGGGCCTGCTGGACGTGGTGGTTGAGTTCGATGTATTCGGGGTCGTAAAGATTGGGGACGCCGAGAAGCCGCTCCACCTTGGCGACGCCCTCCTCGGTGAGGGCGACGGTGCGGTTGCGCTCGTCGACCGTGTAGTCGCCCGTCGTGTACTTTTCGCCGGGCTCCCGGCCTTCGATCACCTCGCCGCGGACCAGGCGGGGGATGATGGCGTTGACGCGGTAATACTTGTCCGTCGACTCTTCCGAGGGGCCGCTGATAATGAGCGGCGTGCGCGCCTCGTCGATCAGGATCGAGTCGACTTCGTCGACGATGGCGAAGTTGTGTTCGCGCTGGACGCAATCCTCCAGGCGGAACTTCATGTTGTCGCGCAGGTAGTCGAATCCGAATTCGTTGTTCGTGCCGTAGGTGATGTCGGAGTGATAAGCGGCGCGGCGCTCCTCGTCGTCGAGTCCGTGGACGATCAGTCCGACGCTCATGCCGAGGAAGCGGTAAATTCGCCCCATCCACTCCGAGTCGCGCCGCGCGAGGTAATCGTTCACGGTGACGACGTGCACGCCGTCGCCCGTGAGGGCGTTGAGATACACGGGCAGCGTGGCGACGAGCGTTTTTCCTTCGCCGGTCTTCATTTCGGCGATCTTGCCCTGGTGCAGGACAATGCCGCCGATCAGCTGCACGTCGAAGTGGCGCATGTTGAGCACGCGCCGGGAGGCTTCGCGGACGACGGCGAAGGCTTCCACGAGCAGATCGTCGAGCGGCTGGCCGTTGGCGAGGCGCTGCCTGAACTCCGAGGTCTTTGCGGCGAGCTCCGCATCGGAGAGGCTCTGCAGCGAAGGCTCCAGGCTGTTGATGGCCTGCACGATCGGGCGCAGTTTCTTCACTTCGCGCTCGTGTTTCGTGCCGAAGATCTTCGCCAGAAGGGTATCGATCATGGATGCGGGGCTTTCACTTCATTCTACCGCAGGGGGTGCGGAACGGCCGCGGGGCCGGCGGATCCGTCTGAAGGAACGAAAGGAGGCGGGAAGATGGCGCGGCCCGCCGCAGACGGGCCGCGCCCGGGGCGCCGTTACGCCGGCTCGATGGCGACGACGCAATCCATGATGCAGCCGGACCCGAGCCAGTTGCCGCTCTCCACAAGATCTTCAATGCGGAGGGCGGGAATCAGATCGTTGTCGGTTTCGCCAACGCCGCCGGCCACGCTGAGCCAGGGGGACTTGTGTCCGTAGCCGTGCGGAACGACAACGACGTCGGGCCGCACGGTTTCAGTCAGTTGCGCCTGCGCGGTGATCTCGCCCACGCGGGAGCGGACGCGCACCAGGCTGCCGTCGCCAATGCCGTGTTTCCGCGCAGTCGAGGGATGAATCTTCACGCGCATGGGGAGGGAGATTTCCATCAGAATGGGGTTGTTCTGGGTGGAATTCCGCTTGTGCTCGCCCGGCAGATAGGTGATGAGGTAATACGGGAACTGCGGCGACGGCGATTCCCGTTTCGGGTGCCAGTTGGGGAGAGGTTCGTAACCCCGCGCCGCAAATTCCGGAACATAGATCTGGCACTTCCCCGTGGCGGTGGCGAATGTCGTCCGCGGCGTGAAGGGCTGCTCGCGGGCGAGGAAGCCCTTCTTGCGGAGCTCGGCGAAGTTCTCGCCGAGGCCCGCGCGCCTTGTCTGCTCGTCGAGCAGCTCGCTGGAGCTGATCCAGCCGCCGTCGGCCTTCCTGAAGTAATCGGGGACCAGGCGCTTGCCGAGCTCGATGGCGATGAAGGCGGAACTGCGCGTCTCGAAGGGGCCCGGCGTGACCGGCTGGCGGACGACGACGAAAGGCGACTTGGCGTTGTAAGTGCGGTTCAGGATGTCGCTGCCTTCCAGAAACATCGTATTGGGCAGGACGATGTCGGCATAATACATCGCGTCCATCGGCAGGATGTCAACGATGACCATGAATTCGACCTTCTTCAGGGCTTCCGCCAGGAGCCGCGGCTGGGGAAAGCTGTTCAGGTGGTAGCCGGTCCAGAAAATCCCTTTGACACGGTCCGGATAGACGCGCGTCATGCCGTCGGCGATGGTCGAGAACATGCCGTAATTGCCGGCGAGAGGGAGCTTCTCGCGGCCATCGATCCGTTTTGACGGCAGCTTCGGATAGGCCGGCGGAGGATAGATGGCGTCCAGCGCCGGGATCGAGATGGTGCGCGGGAAGTAGCGGCCGCCGGGGCGGTCGATATTGCCGGCCAGGATGTTCAGGATGGCGATGGCGTGGCAGACGGGGGCGGCGTTCTGATAGTTGGCGGCAAGGGTTTTCTTGTGCAGAGGCGTGACGGCCGGCCTGGCCGAGCCGTATTCCCGGGCGATCCGCCGGATGACGGAGGCCGGAACGTCGCTTTCCGTTTCCGCCCACTCGGGACTGTATTTCTCGAAGTGCGCGCGAATGTCAGCCTCGTATTGCGGGAAATTCGTGTATTTCTCGGCGAAGTCCCGGTCAAAGAGGTTCTCCTTGAGCAGGACATGAATCATCGCCAGCGCGATGGCGAGGTCGCCGCCCGGACGGACGGGGTGCCATTCATCGCAAAAGCGGGCCGTCGGCGTATGCAGCGGATTGAAGCCCACCACGCGGGCGCCGTTTTCTTTGGCATGGAGAAGGCGGTTGGCGAGGCTGAGCTTGGCGCGGGCCATGAAGTCCCAGCCGAACAGGACGATGTATTTGGCGTTTTCCAGATCCCAGGCGAAGGAGTGGGCGCCGATCGTGCGCTGGGAAACAACGATATCGACGCCGTAGCAGAGGTCGTTATGATCGATCCGCTCCATGCCGAGAGCGTTGTAGAGGCGCGCGAACCAGGCGGGACTGCCTCGCGAGATGGCGAGCAGGGCCTCGGATCCGTATTTCTCGCGGATTTCGCCGAAGCGCGCGGCGATCGTGTCCAGGGCCTCGGTCCACGAGATGCGCACCCAGCCAGGGTCTTCCTCGACGCCTTTCCGCGGGTTTGTGCGCTTCATGGGGAACTTCAGCCGGTCGGGGTCGTTCTTCACCCAGGCGGCTGTCGTGCCTTTCGCGCAGAGACGGCCCTCGTTGTGAGGGTCTTCCGGCAGCCCCTGCAGAAAACGGATGGCCCCGTCCTGCACGGTGGCCCGCATGCCGCAGGCGGAATCGCAGAAGCCGCACGCGGTGACAATGGACTCGGGTGGATAAGGGACGGACTGCGACTGCTCGAAATAGGCTGCGAATGCATCCCGCCACGGGGCGAGGCTGAGAGCGGCAGCTGCGCCGGCGTTGTGAAGAACCGTTCTCCGGGTGATCATTGCATTGCCTCCTTACGCGCGCCACGGGTCGGTAATGAAACGGATGCGCGGCTGCATCTGCCGGGGAAACGCCATGCCCGGCATGCGGTCCGTGCCCTTGTTTTCAATGTCCTTCCACTCGCCCCACTGCAAGGCCCCCGTAGGACAGGCCGTGGCGCAGGCCGGTTGAAGGCCTTGTTCGACACGGTCGAAGCACATCGTGCACTTGCTGGTCTTGCGGGTGACGGGATTGAATTGCGGAGCGCCGTACGGGCAGAACATGTAGCACTGGCCGCAACCGACGCATTTTTCCGAGTCGATCAGCACCATGCTGCCGCGCCGCCAGATGGCGCGGGCCGGACATACCTTCTGGCAGAAGGCGTTCTCGCAGTGGTTGCAGGCCATCGAGATGGCCGTCACGCGCACATTGGGAAATGAGCCGGATTCCTGGCGCAGCACGCGCCGCCAGCGGACATTGACTCCCGTTTCCACCTGGTTCCACTGTTTGCAGGCCGCTTCGCAGGCGCTGCATTCGATACACCGCTTCGGGTCGAACAGCCAACCGTATGACGTCATGGGCAGTACTCCGTGGACTGCGGCGTCAGCATGGCCGCAGCTATTCATACAATACGGTCTTTTTATCTGCAGCGCAAGGGTTGCATGTCAGCGTCGAAAACTGCAGCGATGCATCATGCCTGCGGTCAGGCGGTGGTAACAGGATCCCGGAATTCGCCCTCGGGTTCCTGCCAGTCCCGGGCGGGTTCGGGGAGTTTGCCGGCGGCGTTGGCCCACGCCCAGAAGACAGCCGTGGAAGCGCTGAGAGCACCGGCGACAAAGCCGATCTGGCGGGGGCTGTAATTGGCGGCGGCCATGGCGGCTGCGGCCATCGAGATCATCATGACGCCGTTGACGATGCCCTCCGACGCTGTGAAAACGCGGCCCCGCAGGCGGTCCGGCACATGAAGCAGCAGCATCGTGCGGTTCATCACCGAATTCATCGCGACGCAGAGGCGCGACAGGAAGATCCACGCCGCCGCCTGCCAGAGGGACGGGGCGATGCTGAACAGCATGTAGAACAGGCCATGAAAGAGGAACGTGACGGTGACGGTGTGCTTGTACAGTCCGAAGTTGACGTGGCCCTCCCACCGGCGGGCCGCCAGACCGCCGGCCACGAGGCCCAGGCCTGCGAAGCCCCACAGGATGCCTGTGCCGGAAGGGCCGCGGCCGAAAACGGATTCGCCGAAGAGGGTGAACAGGATCTGAGCCGCGCCGCCTCCGGTCGCCCATCCCGCGCCGAGCAGCAGGATGCCCAGGATCAGCGGATGGGCGCGAATATAACGCACGCCTTCGCGGAATTCTTCCCATCCGGACCTCTGTCCCCGGTCCCTGGGCGCCGCCGATCTGGCGATGAATCCACCCTGAACTTCCAGCGAGTAGATGGCCCATGCGCTCCAGAGAAAGCTGGCGGCATTGATGAGAAAGGCGCCCCTGTAGCCGAGCCAGCTCGTGCTGAATCCGCCGAGCATCGTGCCTGCGGCGACGGTGAGCCAGCCCGTCGTCTGCGTCAGGGCGTTGGCGGAGTGGAGGTCGTCCCGGCTCACCAGCCGGGGCAGGATGGCCGCGCGGCCGCTGTTGAAGAATGGCGCGGCGAACGTGAGCAAAGCGCTGAGAAGATAAAGCAGCCAGGTTTTCGGATAGACGAGCAGCAGCAGATGCGCGATGGCGATCGCGGCGCGGAAAAGGTCGGACGCGATCATGACGCGGCGGCGGTCGAGACGGTCGAGGATGACGCCGGCCAGCGGGGCGGCCAGCAGCGCGGGTCCCACGCGCGCCAGCATGGCGCCGCCGACAGTGGCGCCGCTGCCGGTCATGTGCAGGGCCATGGAGAGAACGGCGATTGAGTTGAAGTGATCGCCGATCTCGCTCACTAGCTGCCCGAGCCAGAGGTTCCGGTAATTCCGGTTCCGGCCCAGCAGGTGCGCGAAGCTTTTCACTTTTCAATCAGACCGGTCGTGCCGGCGCGGACTCAAACCCTGGATCCGCCGGGCGCTTCAGGGCTTGTTGAACCTGGCGTCGTCGATTTCGCCGTTGGCCTTGATTTCTGAAAAGCGCATGAAAATCTCGCCGAACGGCATGATCTGCTTCATCGTATAGGCGGCTTTCATGCCCGTTCCGGGCACTTCGCGGTAATCGCTGAACTCGGTGGTGATTTCGGCCTCGCCCTGATCGGTGACGCGCACGCCCGAAGTCTTCAGCAGCAGGAACGTGTCGGCGTCGAACCAGGCCTTGACCGGGCTTCCCTTCTCGGGCGTCATCACGACCGCCCATGCCTCGCGCTCGCCGGCCTTCTCCTTGCCCCTGACTTCGATCTTCGGGTAGATCTCCTTCAGGTGGAGCGCCTGATGGAGGATCGAGTCTCGCTTCATGTCTTCCAGCATCTGTCCGCTGGCGTCGACCGAGCCCATGGGGCTGACGCTGAAGCCGCGCTCGCCGTCGAAGCCCTGGAAGATCTCTCCGAAGCCATCGATATTGATGACCGCCATCCGTTTGTTGGGGGCCTTGGCGTAAACGTTGATGGTTCCGGAAGCGCCCATGGCTGGCAGCTCGAAGGAGCCCGTCATGACCATGGATTTCACTTTTTCGAGGGCCTCGCGGCCGCCGACGGCGGCGATGTGTTTCTCGATGAGTTCGTCAGGAGAAATGGTTTCCTGGGCGGCGACGGGCGCCGCAAGAGCAAGGCAAGTGACGGCGAGGAGAGGAAACATAGCGTTCATCAGGCCTCCTGGGCAATGCACATTCTCTCACACCGGGCCGCGGGGCTTGCTGCGCAGGCGCCCGGCCGGGATGGCGCTCAGGATGCGCGGTCCTGCCGCCGGCGGGCCAGAAGCGAGTCAAACAGGCGGAAATAGCGGTCCAGCATGACCTGCTGGGAGTACTCTTCGAAAACGCGCCGGCGCGCCGCTTCGCCGATGCGGCGGCGGGTCTCGGGCGATGCGATCAGACTCAGAATCGCCGAGGCGAAGCTCTCGATATCGCCCGGCTCGCACAGCAGGCCGGTTTCGCCGTCGCAGATGACCTCGGGGATGCTTCCGACGCGCGAGGCTACGACGCACCGGCCGAAGCTCTGGGCTTCAAAGACGATCAGCGGCATTCCGTCCAGGCGGGAGGGGACAACGGCGACATCGCAGGCAGCGATCCACGGGCGCACATCCGGGACGAAGCCGGGAGTGAAAACGACGCGGGTCAGCCTGCGCCGGCGGATCTCTTTCTCGACGGCTTCCTGCTCCGGCCCCTCGCCCGTCATGATGAAACGAGTCTCGGGGGCTTTTTCGTGAACGGCCGCGGCGATGCGGATGAAATCGAGCGGAGCTTTCTCCGGAGAGAGCCTGCCGAAAAACCCGACAAGAGGCCTGTTCTCGAAACCCGGTGGGAGAGCGGGACTGGCCGGACACCCGCCCTCCGGCAGGCGGACGCCGTGCGGGATGACCGCCACGCGCTCTTCCGGCTCGCCGAATTCTTCGCGCAGGCGGCGTCCGATGCGCTCTCCGGGAACGATGGTGCAGTCGATCCAGCGGGCCGTGGCGCGGTTCGTGTGGAAATGAACCTCGTCGTTGAAAAGCTGGTCCACGACGGCGATCTGCGGGAATTCCTGCCGGACTTGCGGAAGCAATTGATACATCAGGTCGCATCCGGCGAAATAAATCAGGGAAACATGATGCCTTCGCAGGAGGTAATAAATGAAGTCCGCGCGCAATTCTTCGCGGTTCCACAGAATCCGGGGAAGGTCAAACACGAAGGGGGTGACGCGCCGGAGGACGTCCAGGCGGTCGGGAGATGCTGAACCCAGTTCGAGCGTCGTGACCACCACGACTTTGGTCCCCTGCGCGCGCCAGCGCCGGGCGAGGGCGAGGAAGATTTTTTCGGCGCCTCCTTCGGTGAAGAAAGGGAGGGCCAAGAGGACGGCGGGCTGAGTCGAGGGATCCTCGAGGCTGGTCCAGGAAACGCGCTGGACCTCAGGCAGGGGGCGGGCAGGAGGACGTTCCAGGGCAGCCAGAGAGCGGTTTTCCTGAGCGAGCCTGCGAGCCCAGTCGCTGTACGAGGCGGTGCGGTGACGGGAGAGGCTGGATGACTGGACGCGGTAGCGCATCATGCGCGCCCGCATCGCAGCACCCCGGAAGCCCGCGCCCACAGCGCGGATCCAGAAATCCCAGTCTTCGGGCAAGTGGGTCGCGCCCTTGCCCCAGTCGCGGTATCCGCCCACCGTTTCCCAGATGGCGCGCCGGAAGAGCGCTACGGTCGTGACCTGATTTTCCTTGAGTATGGCGGGCCAGCGCGGGTCGTCCACCAGCCATTCGACAGCGTCCTCCCCGAACGACTGCAGCGAGGGATACACGAAGTCGTAATCGCCCAGCTCCGCGAAAAAGACGGCAGCCTCCAGGTAAACGGGATCGAGCTGGTCATCGGCGTCCAGGCAGCACACGTAACGGCCCCGCGCCCGGGCGATCCCGTAGTTGCGATTGTCGCCCGCAAGACATGGCGAGTCCCTGTAGAAGAAGCGGACGCGCGGCAGGTTCGCCCGCTCCAGACGCCGAACGAGGGCTGGGGTGGCTGGATCGGTGGAACCGCCCTCGATGACCAGAATCTCCAGGTTCGAGAAAGTCTGTCTGAGGACGGAATGCAGGGCTTCTTCCAGATACCGGCCGTAATTGAAACAGGGGATGACGACCGATACAAGGGGTTCGCAGGGCGGACCGCCAGGCTGCCGGATTTCACCAGAAAACGCTGGCGCTTCCGCGAAACTGGCGGATCGGGAGGCAAAGATCCGCCCCTCCGCCACTCCGAACAGCGCGTAATGCAGGAGCGGGTTGAGGCCGCGCGCGGCCACGTCGGCATGACGCTTCAGGTAAAAGGCCGTACTGAATGCGGGCGAAGGATCCGTGTCCTCCCACGCTCCGGCCAGAGCGTAATGAATGTCTGGATGGATCCGGGCTTGAGCGACGTCGGGCCTTGCCGCGGCGTAGGACGAAGGATCGAACAGCGAGTCCCAAAGGGCGCGGGCGCGGCGGGAGCGGAGCAGACGGAGATAGAAAAGGAGATTCCGCGCGCCGCGCCAGCCGGCGCGGGGGTGGAGAACTTGCGGCAGAGCCCAGAGAATCGTCCGGATCCAGGAGGGAGGATGGACGGGGGCGCCGCCGGCGGCTCCAGCCGCGGCGAGCGGAGCAGGCTCGCCGGATACGCCAGGAGACGGTTGTTCTGCTGCCGAAGGGACTGGGGCTCCGGCTGGTCGCCCGGGTTCGGCAGAGGCCGATGCGGCGGCTGCAGCAGCTGCGGCAGCCTCCATGTTCCGGCGGTTCACCTCCTGGCGCAGCTGGCGCAGGGCCCGGGACCAGGAGGCTTCCTGGCGGCTGGCGAATTCGACGTTTTCTGCAAAAAAGCGGGCCTGGAGGCGGAGCACTTCCGCCAGATGCTTCTGATACAGATCGAAATGCCGGGCGTGAATGAGCGACAGAATCCTGGAATAGCGATGAGGTTTTCTTGTCTCCGAATACATCGACCCCGGGCGGATTCGATAATCGAAAAGCGGCTCGGGCAGCAGTTCGGCCTCCCACCCTTTCTCAAGAATCGAAATCCAGAAATCCCAGTCCTGCATGGCAGGGAGGGATTCGCAGTAACCGCCCGCCTCGGCCCACGCCTCGCGGCGGAAGACGCTGGAAACGACCGCTTCGTTGCGGGCGAGCATGCGGGGCAGCTGGGGCCTGGGGTAGCGGCAAGCCCCGGAGGCCTCGTCGAACAGTTCATAGAAGCAGCTGACGAAGCCGATGTCCGGGCTCGCTTCCAGGAGGGCGGCGGCTTTCTCGAGGTAGGCGGGCCGCAGCCGGTCGTCGGCGTCGAGGCAGCAGATGAAGGGTGCGCGGGTGTTCTGAATGCCGAGATTGCGGGCCGCGGGCAATCCGCGGTTTTCCGTCCTCAGCACGCGCCAGCCGGCTTCGGCCAGATCATCGAGGCGGGCGGTCGTGTAGGGATCGGTGGAGCCGTCGTCGACGATGACGGTCTCGATGTCCCGCAGAGTCTGGTTGCAGACGCTGGACAGGGACTCGTAGAGGTACTGGCCCAGGTTATAGCAGGTGACAACCACGCCTGCGCGGGGCTCGGCGGGCTCAGGCCGGGCTGGCAGCGGCCGGAACCAGATGGGACGGTGCTCAAGGGGACCATCGGCAGGGATGGCGGTGTCCTGCAAGTGAAAACCGAGGGCGGGGAAGCGGCGGAAAGTCCAGCGGCCGATGGGCGGCAGGTCGTCGCCGAGCAGGGCGCGGATCGTGTGCAGGGCAGAGAGGCGGAACCATGTGGCCCAGAGGTCTCCGCCCCCCGTTCTCGCCTCCATCGCAGGCCAGCTTGAAAAGCGGTAAACGGAATCATCCTCCCGGCGGGCGTAAGGGAAACTGCCGTCGGGGAGCTGCATGTTCCAGATGGCCCAGAAGGCGCGGGTCAGGGCCTGCCGGACTTCCTGGCGCAGATCGCCGGTGGCGCGCACGGCGTTGCAGAGCAGATCGATGACATCCATGTCCTCGCATGCGCCTCCTCCCGGAAACGGTGCGAAAAGGCCGTCCTCGTTCTGGAGTTCGAGGCAGGCGCCGATGATCTTCGACCAGCATCGGACCGGACGCCGCGCATAGCGGAAATACGGCACGAAATGATACGCGCCGGCCGCGGCGTTCAGCAGGGACGCGCCCTGCTGCGTGCCCCAGAGCCCGGTCCGGGGGTCCTGATGTTCCTCCAGCCAGTCCAGGACGTCGTGGTAGCGGTCCGCCGCTGACGTCCCGCCATCCCAAATGAGCGAGAAGAGAAAGGCGGAAAGCAGGTGCATGATGCGGTTGCTTTCGCGCCAGGGATTGCTCCAGTCCAGCCTCTCCAGCCATTCGCGAACGGCGGATTTCGTCGAGAAAGCTTCAAGAAAATGCAGCCGGTATTTCGGTTTTTCTCCAAGGGCGTCCAGGGCATGAAGAGCGAAATACGTCGTCATGCCGTGCAGGTATTGCTCGTCATGCTGGCTTCCTGTCTGCGGAACCGAAGCCGCCAGTGGTTCGATGAAAAGTCCGGTCTCTGGATCCTGGGCCGCGAGGATGGATCGAAGAATCGCGTCCCTGGCGGACAGCTCGATGCTGAGTCCTTCCGCGAGCAGCACGCCCATCGAGCTCGAGGTGACCGTCTCCTGGCCGTCCGGAGCGAAAAGAAACCCCGAGAGAGTGGAAACGGACTCAAACCAGGACTCGACTCGAGACGGCATGACCGGCTCGGACCACTCGATAACCGGCCCGGCGGCAGGATCAGGAACCAGGCTGCCGGCGAAGAGGAACACCGGCGGATCGGCATCGCAGTCGATCCGGGCCTCCAGTTGCTCGAAGCAGGAGCGGAGAAGGCTGGTGATCTCACGCTCTGAATATTCGATGCAGTGCCAGGGGTTCCCTGAGTGGAGCGAATCCTTCCGCAGAGGGGTGGACAGCACCAGAACGCCGCCAGGGCGCAGCACCCGGCGGCACTCCCGGAGAAACGCGGTGGCTGCGCGCGCCGGGATATGCTCGATCGCCTCGAGACAGGTGACAACGTCGAAAGCTGCGTCCGGGAAAGGCAGGGCTTCCATCACAGCGGCGGCGGCGCGGCCGATGAAGCCGAGACGCCGGCCGTCGGCAAGGGCTTCGACGGCGGCGTCGATGCCGGTCACCGATTTCGGCCGCCCGAGATCGGCCCATCCCCAACCGGTGCCGCACGCAACGTCGAGAACATCCTTGTCCTGCACGAAACGCGAAGCGAACCGGTAGCGTTCATGCATGCGGCGTTCATAGACGGTGCCCTGGAAGCCTGGATCGTTGGGATGTGCGCGTTCAGCCAAGGATTGCAACGCCTCTTTCAGGGGAGTCAGGGAGTCATTCCTCATTCTCCAATAAAAGGAATGTTGCCGATTGGCATGGTTCAGTCCCGGGGCGTAAAGCCGTTTGATCCTTCCGCCGATAGAGTGAAGGAGGAGAATCATGCCCTTGACTCTTGCACTGGTGATGCTGCTTTTGGCGCCCGCCGCAGCGGCAGCACTCCCGGGACAGCCGCCGAGAATGGACAGCGACCCCTGGCGCTTCGTGCATCCCGAGGCGAAGTGGATTCTGGGCGTGGACTGGGCGCGGGCGCGGGACTCGGCGGCTGCGCAGGTGCTGAAGCGGCAGTTCGCCGGGGCGGAGAGCCAGGTCAGGACGTCGGGGTTCGGGTTCAGCGCTGTCGTCGCGCTGGATCGCATCCTCGCCTCCGGAATCTCCACGGAAACAGCCGGAGGCGCGGACCCCGAAGGCCTGGTGATGGCTATCGAGGGAAAGCTGGACCGCGCGCTGCTGAAGAAAGAGCTTCCACCCGGCACGGCGGTCGAGAAATTCCTGGGGGCCGACCTGTATGTGCCGCCCCGGGCAAAGCCGACCGAACCTCTCATTGCGGTCGTCGGAGACCGGTTGATGCTGATGGGCGACCGCGCCGCACTGAAAATCATCCTGTCCGGCAAGGGCGGGGCGCGGGACGCGAATCTGTTAGGGCGGGCGATGCGCATGGCTGCCAGCGCGGACATCTGGCTGGTCGCGGCGACGCCGGCAGCTGCGTCCG
This sequence comes from Bryobacteraceae bacterium, assembly GCA_026002875.1. Classification (NCBI taxonomy): domain Bacteria; kingdom Pseudomonadati; phylum Acidobacteriota; class Terriglobia; order Bryobacterales; family Bryobacteraceae; species Bryobacteraceae bacterium. The sequence goes on along the minus strand of BPGE01000001.1, from coordinate 2,813,972 downwards.
ACGGGAAAAAGCCGGATCCGCTCTCGGGTCTGAAACAGGCTGAGCTCGGTCTGAGTTTGCAGGAGGGCCTTCGTCTCACAGCAGTTCTGGTGGCCGATAGCGCCCAATCCGCGCAGAACATGGCGGGGCTGATGCAGTTCGCTGCAGCGTTCGGCGGAGACGAAGCGGTGGCAGGCTGGTTGCGGCAGCTGCGTGTCGACCTCAAAGGCGAAGAGCTCGCGCTCACCCTGGACATTCCCGCCAAAGAACTCGAAGCGGGAATCTCGGTTGGAAAAGACATGATGATGCAGGCTGGCAGGCAGGCTCTGGATGCCTGGCTGGGCGCTGAACCGGGCGCCGCTCCGGCGGGCATCAGACCGGTAGCGCGTGGCACGGGCATCGAGGGCAATGCGGGAGGCGTGGTGACCCTGCCGGCGGCGGCGCCGGAGCCAAAGGTGCGGACGATCCGGATTGTCGGGGCGGAGGACGGGCCGAAAGAAATCCAGTACACGCTGCCAGGGCGGCGGTCAGGACAGTAATCGGATCATTGCCTGGCCTGCAGCACACAGAGGGCGGGCGTACCGTATTGCGGGCCAGCCCGGGTGGATCGGGTATCAGAAGACAACCTTCCTGAGCTCTGTCCGGAATGGGAGACTCTGCTGTTGCGAACCTGCCTTTCAAGGCTTCGGGCGGACCGCGGCTGAGGATGCCGCCCTGCTCTGAAGAGTCTCGAGCTCAAGCGCGACAGCAGGCAAGGGAAACCCTCAGGGCACGAACGTTCGCGTCCATGACCCTGCGGGAAATCGGCATCGATGAGATTCGTCATGCGTTCTGGGGCGAGCACGAAGGCTGCGGCAGCGCCCGGAGTCAGCGGTCCCTCCTGCCCCTCGCCCGGGGCGCGATTCTCGCTGAATCAAGCCGGGGAAACCCGACACATCGCCGTGGCGGCTTGCGTTCCAGCTTTGAAAACAGGACACGGGCTCGGAGCTCCCGCCCGCGAAGTTCTCCATCGGATCAGGTTGCCAGACGGTGAAATGTGTGCGACTCGACCCTGCAAGCGGCAACTCGCGGGCCGCCGGATGCGTATAATGGACAAGGAGGTCTGATTCATGCTCAAGCTGCTGCGGTTGTTCATCCCCGTTGTGTTTGCCGGAATGGTGGTTCTGCCCGCCCTGGGCGCCGGAGACGCCGAAAAAGGCAAGGATCTGTACATGAAGCGCTGCAAGAGCTGCCACGCCGAGGACGGCGCCGGCACGCCCGCCATGCAGAAAAAGTTCGGCGAGAAGCTCCTCCCGCTCGGCGGCAAGGAAGTGCAGGCGATGAAAGACGCCGAGATCACGAAGAAATTCAACGAAGCAGCCAACCATAAGGCTTTGCTCAAGACGCTCCAGCCCGGCGATCTCGACAACCTCATCGCCTTCATCCGCACTCTCAAGAAGTAGCAGTGCAGCACTGATCAAGAACAGACAGGCCCGCCCGCGGCCAAGAGCCCGGGCGGGCCTTCTGTTTGGCCCGCTGCCCCCTCCTGGTCAGGTGCGCGTCTTTCGGCCCGGTCTGAAGGGCGGCCCGCAGAGAGCGGGCCTGCGGCTCATGGCACACTGGAAGGACACCCGATGAGCCAGTCGACACGCTCACTCAGGCTGCTGTGCGTCGGAGGCGCCCGGCCGAACTTCATGAAACTGGCGCCACTGTGGCGCGCACTGCGCGCGGACAGCCGGTTCCACCCGTTCCTCGTGCATACCGGGCAGCACTACGACCAGCAGATGTCAGGCGCCTTCTTCCGGGATCTGGAGCTTCCCGATCCGGACTACTATCTGGGGGTCGGATCCGGCTCGCATGCGCAGCAGACGGCGGAGATCCTGCGGAGCTTCGAACCGGTGGTTCTCGAGTCCAGGCCCGACGCCGTGGTGGTGGTCGGCGACGTGAACTCGACGCTCGGCTGTTCGCTGGTGGCCGCCAAGCTCTGCGTTCCGGTGATCCACGTTGAAGCCGGCCTCCGCAGCTTCGACCGCACAATGCCGGAGGAGATCAACAGGGTCCTGACGGATGCCATTTCGGATCTCCTGCTGGTCAGCGAACCGAGCGGGCTCGAGAATCTGGCGCGCGAGGGTGTGGACGCCTCCAGGGTGCGTCTGGTGGGCAACCTCATGATCGATTCCCTGCGGCGCCACTTGGCCCAGGCGCGCGAGCAGCGGGTGGCGGAGCGGTTGGGGCTCGCGCCAGGCTCGTACGGGGTCGTGACGCTGCACCGGCCGGCCAACGTGGACGATCCCGCTGCGCTAGAGGGGATTCTCGGCGCGCTGGAGGAGATCGCCTCCGAGCTGCCGCTCGTGTTCCCGGTCCATCCGAGGACGCGAGCCAGGCTGGCAAGCGCCGGCTGCGCGGACGGCGGCAGGATCCGGTTGATGCAGCCCCTTTCGTATCTCGAGTTCCTCAGTCTGATGGCGGATGCCGCCGCCGTGTTCACGGATTCCGGCGGCATCCAGGAGGAGACCACGGTTCTCGGGATTCCCTGTTTCACGCTGCGCGACAACACGGAGCGGCCCATCACTCTTACCCAGGGCACCAACGTGCTTGCGGGCACGACCAGGGAATCGATCATTTCCGCCTGGACGCGGCATGGGCTTCGCCGTCCGGGGGCGCGCACGCCCGATCTGTGGGACGGTCAGGCGGCTGCGCGTTGCGTCGCAGCCATCGGGGAGCATTTTCTGCAAAACAGCTGATGGCGCCTACGCAGGGCCAAGGCTGAGGAACGGTCTCGCGCAGCCTGAGGCTCAGCGGCCTGCGCCCGTGATCTGCACCAGAGGCGGACGGGTCTGGGCTTCCAGAGAGCGGCGCGGATCGGGCAATGTCTGCGGGCCGCGCCAGAAATCGAAGTACGACGTGTAGTGCACGCAACTGATCGTGCAGTGGGGGGCGCAGTCCTTTTCCGTGATGTACTCCCGCCGGAAATCGTCCAGCGTGTACTCCGACAGCGGCTTGGCCGGGTAGCCGCGCTGCTGCGAGCAGTAGTGCACCAGCCCGTCCTCGCAGATGTACAGATAACGCGCGCCCGCGCGGCAGCGCCACCGGTTCGGAAGGCCTTTGGCAATATTCTCCTGGAAGAAGCTCAGCTGCGAGTAGTTGCGCTTCTCCAGCGCCTTCACCTGGATGTAGATTTCACGCTCGCGGTCGCTGAGGGGTTTCAGCTGCCCCGTATGGTCGTGAATGATGCCGATCGTCGAGCTGAAGCCGAGCTCGATGGCCCGCTTCGCAATCACCAACGCGTCTTCGGGGTGACGCACGCCGCCGCCAACCACGGAATTGATGTTGACGTGGAACAGCGCGTGCTTCGCCAGCAGCTGCAGCTTCTTGTCCAGAACCTTCAGGCTCTTCTTCGACACGTCATCGGGCATGACGTTGTCGATGGAGATCTGCATATGATCGAGCCCGGCGCGGTTCAGGCGCTCGATGCGCTCGCTGGTGAGCAGATAGCCGTTCGTGATCAGCCCGGAGATCGCGCCGTTGCGGCGGATGCGGGTGATGATCTGGTCGAGATCCGGGTGCAGCAGCGGCTCGCCGCCGCTGATCGTGATGATGGAGGTGCCGAGGCGCCCGAGCATGTCGATGCGCTCGAACATCACCTCCGTATCGACCGGACGGGAGACGTCGTCGTACTCGTTGCAGTAGGCGCACGACAGGTTGCAGCGGCGAATCGGGACGATGTGCGCCATGACGGGGTGCTCGACATGGATCGCACCCCAGGCGATCATCTTCAGTTCGCGCAGTCTACGCTTGAGCGCTGCCCAGTCTCGGCGGGCGCGGAAACCGTGATCCGGCATGAACTACCTGCTATTATCTCCGACGCCCGCATCCAGGCGGAAGATTCAGGGTTCAACGGGGAACGGGCGGCCCCGAACGGCGGAAAAAAGGCGTTGAATGGATCGTCACTGTTTCTTCGCCGGAGGCTTGGGCGGCTCGGGCGCAGGTTCGTCGACCCCTTCGTAGGTGATGATGGTCTCCGCCTTGAACTGCTTGTAGTCGCGGTAGGTGATGACCAGCTTGATCGGAATGGCGCCCGACTCGAAGTTGAGCACGTCGTTGGACACCGTGTACGTGGGGAACCAGTATTTCCCGTCGATCTGTTCGCGCCAGGTCTCGAACTTGGGGAACCGCTGCCCGGCGACGCGCTTGCCCGTGCCCACGCCGCGCCCGTACGTCTTGACGATCTGCAGATCGCGGTCGTCCACCCAGACAATCCCCGCGAAGTACCGCTGCCCCTCCACCATCGTTTTCGGCTTCACGGCGAAGACATAGCAGCCGATCTCGTCGATCGTCTCGCGGCCCAGATACCGCACGCGGTAATTCGGCAGATCTTTCAGCGTGAAGACGAACGGCTGCACGTTCCGCATGTCCTGCTCGTCCTCGGGCGTGAAGATGATGTTGCGCAGCGTGTTCATGGGCGCGTACGTCACGCGCTCGATCCGCTTGCCGCTCTTGTCGAACAGGACGTCGGCCTCCATTTCCAGCTTGCCCACAGGCCGGCGGTCCGGGCTGAGCTCGTCGAACCGGTAGCGCTGGCGCCACGTGTAGTTTTCCCGCGCGCGCGCGAACTCCGTTTCCTTCTCAGCCATCTTCTGGATGATGCGCTCGATCTCGTCCGGGCTGGGATCCGGCGCCGTTTGCGGCATCGCTGGAACCACAGCGGCGAGCGCGGCAGCCAACAGAAGTTTCATGTCCGGGCCCTCACTGCTCGTAGATGCGTCCGGCGGCGGGCGCGTTGCGCGCCTCAGCCGAGCAGCTGCTTCGCAATCGTCAGCAGCTGCATGTTGGTCGTCCCTTCGTAGATCCGGCCGATCTTGGAGTCGCGGAACAGCTTCTCGACCGGGTAATCGCGCGTGAAGCCGGCGCCGCCGAAGATCTCGATGGCGCGCGAAGCCGCCGTTTCGGCGATCTCCGAGGCCCAATACTTGGCCATGGCGGCTTCCTTGACGAAATCGAGCCCCGCCTCGCGGCGGCGGGCGGCGTTGTAGACCAGCAGCCGCGCCGTTTCCAGATCCGTGGCCATCCGCGCCAGATCCATCCGCACCGCCTGAAACTCCGCAATCGGGCGGCCGAACTGCTTCCGCTGCTTCGCGTATTCGATGGCGTGCTCGAGCGCCGCCGCCGCCAGCCCGGTCATCTGCGCGGCAATGCCGATGCGGCCCACGTTGAGAGTCTCGATGGCGATCCTGTAGCCCTGCCCGGGCTGCCCGAGAACCGCACTGGCGGGCACCCGCACGTCATCAAGAATCAGCTCGCAGGTGGACGAAGCGCGGATGCCAAGCTTGTCTTCCTTGCGGCCGATCTGCAGCCCTGCCGCCTCGCGCCCGATGAGGAAGCACGTGATGCCGCGGTAGCCCGCGTCGGGGTTGGAGTTGGCGAATACGAGAAACAGCCCCGCTTCCGCCGCGTTTGTGATCCACAGTTTCCGTCCCGTCACCCGGAAGCCGTCTCCGTCGGCAACGGCGCGGGCGGCGAGGGCGAACGCGTCCGAGCCGGCGCCGGCTTCGCTCAGCGCGAACGCGCCCAGCGTGTCCACGGCCAGCCGGGGCAGCCAGCTGCGCTTCTGTTCCTCCGTGCCCCACTGCATGAGGGCGAAGTTCACCAGCGTGTTCTGGACGTCCACGACGACCGCCGCCGCAGGGTCGGCCTTGGCGATCTCTTCGATGGCGAGCAGCGCCTGCGTGAAGGTGCCCCCCTGCCCGCCATACTCTTCCGGGATTTCAATGCCCATCAGGCCCATCTCGAACAGCTGGCGCAACAGCCCGGCTTCGAGCTTGCCGGCTGCATCCATGGCCTGCGCGCGCGGGGCGATCTCTTTGCGCGCGAACTCGGCGACGGAAGAGCGGAACAGGGCGTCCTCTTCGCTGGAAACGAGCAGGGGCGTGTGCGCGCCGCTGATGGTCGGCTCGCGATTCGGCATGCCATCATTAAACCATGCCGTCATCGTTCCTCCCCGACTGGAAGTCGATCGCGGAAGCCCAGAATGTAGAGCTGCCGGAACCGTCCCTGCGGCGGCTCGAGGCGCTGTCGCGCACCATGCTCGGATTGCGCGGGATGCTCGACTGGGGCGAAGAGCCGGCGGAGGTGTTCCGCGTGGATCTGCCGCAACCGGAGCCGCGGCCATGACGCTGATGGAAGCCGCCGCTGCGCTGCGGCACCGGCAGGTGAGTTCCGTCGAACTGACGCTGGAGTGCCTGGCGCGGATCGAGAAATGGAACCCGGAACTGAACGCGTTCCTGACGGTCACCGCCGACGTGGCGCTCGAGCAGGCCCGCAAAGCGGACGCCGAGCGCGCCTCGGGCCTCGACCGCGGCCCGCTGCATGGAATTCCCATTGCGCACAAGGACCTGTTCTGCACGCGCGGCGTCCGCACGACAGGCGGCTCGAAAACGTTCGCCGGGTTCGTGCCCGAGTTCGACGCCACGGTCGTGGAGCGGCTCGCCAATGCGGGCGCGGTGATGCTCGGAAAGACGAATCTCCACGAGCACGCTTACGGAATCACGTCGGAGAATCCCCACTACGGCGCGGTGCGCAATCCCTGGGACCCGGAGCGCAGCCCGGGCGGCTCGTCCGGGGGCAGCGGCGTGGCGGTGGCCACGGGGATGGCCCTCGCCGCCACGGGCACGGACACTGGAGGCAGCATCCGGGTCCCGGCGTCATGGTGCGGCATCACGGGGCTCAAGCCGACTTTCGGGCGCGTCTCGAAACACGGCGTCCTGCCGCTGGGCTACACGCTCGATCATCCGGGGCCGATGGCGCAGACGGTCCGTGACACGGCGCTGTTGTTCGAGGCCATGGCGGGGTTCGACCCGAAGGACCCCAGTTCCGTCGACCGTCCGGTGCCCCGTTGTCTGCCCGCCGAGGGCGAGCTGTCCCTGCGCGGCATCCGGATCGGTCTGCCGCGCAATTTCTTCTTCGACCGCATCGCCAAAGAAGTCGACGGCGCCGTCTACTTCATGGCCTACACCGCGGAGGATCTGGGCGCGGAGCTGCAGCGCGTGCAGGTCCCCGACGGCGATCAGCTGAACACGCTGGCGCACATCACGCTGCTGTCCGAGGCGGCAGCCGTCCACGAGCCGTATCTGCGCAAGCGCCGCAGGACGTATGGCGACGACGTGCGCACTCTGCTCGACATGGGCCGCGTGATTCCGGCTGTGGATTACCTGCAGGCGCAGCGCCTGCGGAAGCGCATCCTCGGCGTCTATCTCGACATCCTCAGGCGCGTGGACGCTCTGCTGGTGCCCGCCACGCCAATGACGGCGCCGCGGATCGGACAGAAGCAGGTGGAGATTCGCGGCGAGATGGAAGACACGCGCATCGCCGCCACGCGGCTGCTCCGCGGTTTCAATCTGCTGGGGCTGCCCGTCCTGTCGATGCCGGCCGGCTACTCTTCAGATGGGTTGCCGATCGGGATGCAGCTGGTGGGACGGCCCTGGGACGAACCGCTGCTGCTGCGCATCGGGGCGGCGCTCGAAGACCGCACGCAGCTCCGCCGCCGGCCGCCGCGCTTCTGCTGAAAGAAGTTGCGTTCCTGCACCCGGCCGCGCCGCGGGCTCATCCAACCAATCATGAAGTGGTCTGCTCTGGGCAGCCTGTTTCTCGCCATGAACCTGAACGCAAGCGCAGCGCAATTTCCCGAGCCTCCCATTGATGAGAAGCCCGCGCCCGGGCTGAAGAAGGCCGTGCTGGCTGGAGGCTGCTTCTGGTGCACCGAGGCCGTGTTCGAGCTGATTGAAGGCGTCAGGGACGTCGTCTCCGGATACTCCGGCGGCTCCAAGGAGACCGCCAATTACCGCCGTGTCTCCATGGGCGACACGGGCCACGCTGAAGCCATCGAGATCACGTACGACTCTTCCGTGGTGACCTTCGGCCAGCTCCTGCGCGTGTTTTTTGAAGTGGCCCACGACCCGACGCAGCTCAACCGGCAGGGCCCCGATGTCGGGCCGCAGTACCGGTCCGCGATTTTCTACATGAACGACGAGCAGGAGCGGATCGCAGAGGCCTACATCCGGACGTTGAACGAGGCCAAAGTGTTCCGCTCGAAAATCGTCACCGAGCTGGCGCCCTTCAAGGCGTTTTATCCCGCCGAAGATTACCATCAGGACTACGCCGCGAATAATCCCGGCAACCCGTATATCTACTTCAACGCCGTTCCCAAAGTGGAAAAACTGAAAAAAGCCTGTCCCCGGCTGGTGCGCGGCGGGAAGAAATCATGATCGGGCCCTTCGGGAAGAAGCGCATGAAAATCGCGGAATTCGATGACGCCGGCCGTTTCCTCGGTTACGCCGAGGTCGAGCCCGTGCGGAAGAAGGACGAGGACTGGCGGAAAGAATTGGACCCCGGCGTCTGCTTCGTGACGCGCAACAAGGGCACCGAGCCTCCTTTCACGGGAGCGTATTGGGACAACCATGCGGACGGCATTTACCGTTGCGCCTGCTGCGGCACGGCCCTGTTCGACTCGACGGCGAAGTTTGACTCGGGCACCGGCTGGCCGAGTTTCTTCCAGCCGCTGGATGCCGTCAACCTCCGCACGGAGAAAGATTTCTCTTACGGCATGGTCCGCGTGGAAGTGCTCTGCGCCCGTTGCGACGCCCACCTCGGACACGTCTTCCCCGACGGACCGCCGCCCACCGGGCTCCGCTACTGCATGAATTCGGCCGCCCTCCGCTTCGTTCCGCGTCCTTCGTCGGACTGTAGCCTCGCGCGGCGCGCAGATCCGATATAGTGTGCGGCGGAGGGATTCCGGATGAACCGCCGCACGTTTCTGGCCGCTGGCAGCGCTTCCCTTGCAGCCACGGCTGCCCCTGAATACGACCCCGTCATGCAGGCGGGCGTCTTCGTCTGGACGCAGCACTACTCGCGGCAGGGCAGGCGCGCGCAGGATCATATCCCGGACATCTGCGCGGCATTCGCGCGCGCCGGCTACCGCGACGTGGAGCTGATGAGCCTGTTTTTCGAGCCAGGATTGGACCAGATCACGTTCCGCGCCCTCGAATCTGCGGGCCTGAAATGCTCCACTGTCTACAACGGCGGCCCCATGCACACGCGCGACTCGGCGCGTCAGACGATTGCGGCGACGGTCGAGCTGGCGCAGAGAATCCTCCGCCACAGGCCGCTCGATGCAGTCGTCTTCAATCCGAATCCCGTCGGCCGCTCCAAGACGGACGAAGAGCTGAAAGTGCAGGCTGAGGCCCTCGAGACGCTGGGCTGGGCGTTGATGAATTCAGGCGTGAGGCTCATGCTGCACCAGCACGCGCCGGAGCTGGCTGACAACGGGCGCGAGTGGCGTTTCATGCTGGCCAACACCGACCGCCGTTACATGAGAGTGTGCCTGGACACGCACTGGGTCTACCGGGCGGGGCTCGACGTCATGACAATCCTGAAAGAGTGCGGAACGAGGCTCTACGGCGTGCATGTGCGCAACTCCAAAGGCGGCGTGTGGACGGAAGAGTTCGGCGACGGCGACATCGATTACCGGGCGGTGGCGCAGCATCTGCGCTCCACGGGCTTCACCGGGTATCTTTCGGTGGAGCTGGCCTATGACAAGGAAACGCAGATCACCCGGCCGCTGGAAGAGAGCCTGCGCCGCAGCCGCGAATATGCCGAAAAAATCTTCGGCATCGCCTCCCAGTAAACTGAAGGCATGCGAAAGCCGACCAGCATTGTCTGGCTCTCCATGGCGCTGGCTGCGACCCTGCCGGCGCAGAAGAGCGGAATTCACAAGGAAGATCTCGACCCGAATTGCAAGCCCTGCGAGGACTTCTGGCGCTATGCGGCCGGGGGCTGGCTGGACCGCAACCCGATCCCGGCGCGGCAGGCCCGGTGGGGCACGATGGCGGTGATGACCGAGCGCAACCGCGAGCGCCTCAAGACCATCCTGGAAGAGGCCGCGGCCGCCGGACCGGGCGCGCCCGCCCACGTGAAGCAGATCGGGGATCTCTATGCCGCCTGCATGGACACCGCGGCGCTCGACGCGCGCGGCCTGGAGCCCGTCCGCCCCGTGCTGGACAGGATCAGCGCGGTTTCGGACCTGAGCGGACTGCGCGCGCTGCTGGTGGAATTCCAGATGAATGGCGTTGCGCCGGGGATGCTCGTCGCGCTTCCGGACCTGAAAAACAGCAAAGAAATGATCGCCAATATCGGCACCGGCGGCATTTCCCTTCCGGATCGCGACTACTATTTCCGCGAGGATCCCCGCTCGCAGAAGATCCGGGAAGAATTCGTGAAACACGTCGAGCAGATGTTCGTCCTGCTCGGCGAACCCCAGGACAAGGCTGCTGCGGCGGCGCAAAAGGTCATGGCGTTTGAGAAAGAACTCGCCGGCGCCATGCTGACCAACGTGCAGCGCCGCGACCCCTACGCGCGCTATCACAAGATGGACCTGGCGGGCGTCAACGCGCTGACCCCGGACTTTGACTGGAAAGCGGTGTACCGCCTGTTCGGCCTGCCCGAATCGACGCCTGTCAACGTAAGCGAGCCCGAGTTCCTCAGGAAGCTGAACGCGCAGCTGACCTCCGTGCCTCTGGAAGACTGGAAAACATGGCTCCGCTGGCGCGCGGTGAAGACGGCCGCCGGCATGCTCTCGAAGCCCTTCCGCGACGAGGATTTCCGGTTCTCGAGCACCGTTCTCACGGGCGTCCGGGAGCCGCTGCCGCGGTGGCAGGAGTGCGCCAACACGGTGGACCGCACGCTGGGCGACGCGCTGGGCCGCGAATTCGTGGCGCGGTATTTTCCGCCCGAAGCCAGGAAGCGCATGACGGAACTCGTGGAAAATCTCCGGGCCACCCTCAGGGAAGAGCTGGAAAAAGCCGACTGGCTGACTCCGGAAACGAAGAAAAACGCGGTGGCGAAACTCAACGCGTTTTATGCCAAAATCGGCTACCCGGACCGCTGGCGGGACTATTCGCAGGTCTCCATCCGCCGGGACCGCTTCTTCGAAAGCGTGCGCTCGGCCATGGAATTCAACCGGAAATACCAGATCTCCAAGATCGGCAAGCCCATCGACCGCAACGACTGGGGCATGACCCCGCCCACCGTGAATGCGTACTACAACCCGACGATGAACGAGATCGCGTTCCCGGCAGGCATCCTGCAGCCCCCGCTGTTCGACCTGGAGGCCGATGATGCGGTGAACTACGGGTCCATCGGCGCCGTCATCGGGCACGAGATGGGCCACGGGTTCGACGATCAGGGCTCGAAGTATGATGCCGACGGTAACCTGCGCGAGTGGTGGACTCCTGAGGACCGCAAGAAGTTCGAGGAGCGCACGGCGTGCGTCATCGAACAGTTCGACAACCTAGACGTCGGCGAAGGACTGCGGCACAACGGCAGGCTGGTGGTGGGCGAGGCGCTCGGCGATCTGGGCGGGCTCACGCTGGCCTACCGGGCCTACAAGCGTTCGTTGAGAGGCAAAGAGGGACCGGTTCTGGATGGCTTCACCGCCGATCAGCGCTTCTTCCTCGCGTTCGCCCGGACCTGGGCGATGGTCGATCGCCCTGAAGCGGTGCGCCTGCGGCTGAACACGGATCCGCATCCGCTGCCGCGTTTCCGGGCGATCGGCACGCTGCAGAACATGCCCGAATTCCACAAGGCATTCGGGTGCAAACCCGGCGATCCCATGGTTCGTCCTCCGGAGAAACAATGCAGGCTCTGGTGATTCTCGCCATGCTTTGCCTCGCGGCGGCGGGGCAGACCTTCACGGTCACCCTGCCCGCCGCGCGGGCCGAAAGGCCGCTCGACGGCCGTCTGCTGCTGCTGCTTTCGACTGATCCGTCGGCCGAGCCTCGCTTCCAGATCACCGACGGACCGAAGACCCAGATCGTGTTCGGGATGGACGTCGAAGGCTGGCGCCCCGGCGCCACGCTGACTTTCCGCCCGGACACGCCGGGCTATCCGTACGAGCGCCTTGGCGATCTCAAGCCCGGCAATTACCATGTCCAGGCGGTGCTCGACATTTACGACACATACCGGCTGAAAGACGGCCGCGTGCTCAAGCTGCCGGTGGATCGCGGCGAGGGGCGGCAGTGGAACCGTGCGCCGGGCAACCTGTACTCAAAACCGCGCCAGGTCGCCTTGTCCCGCTCGGCGAAAGTGGCCGTGACGCTCGATGAGGCGATGCCGCCGATCGAGCCGCCCAAGGACACGAAGTACATCCGCCACATCCGCATCCAGAGCCGCCTGCTCAGCGAATTCTGGGGCCGTCCCGTCTATCTCGGCGCCCACGTGCTGCTGCCGCATGGCTTCGACGAGCACCCGGAGGCGCGTTATCCGCTGATGATCTTCCACGGGCACTTCCCGCACGATTTCGACGGCTTCCGCACGGAGCCGCCGGACCCGGACCTGAAGCCCGATTACAGCGAGCGGTTCCGGCTGCACGGCTACAACCGCATCCAGCAGCAGGAAGCATACGATTTTTACAGGAAATGGATTTCTCGTGGTTTTCCGCGGTTCCTCATCGTCGAAATCCAGCACGCGAACCCGTATTATGACGACTCGTATGCCGTGAATTCGGCCAACCTGGGCCCCTACGGAGACGCCATCATGCGGGAACTCGTGCCGGAGATCGAACGGCGGTTCCGCGGCATCGGCGAAGGATGGGCGCGCTTCACGTACGGCGGCTCGACGGGAGGCTGGGAAGCGCTGGCGGCTCAGATCTTCTACCCGGACGATTTCAACGGGACCTTCGCCGCCTGCCCGGATCCGATCGATTTCCGGGCTTACACCCTCGTCAACATCTACGAAGACCGGAACGCGTATTACGTCGAAGGACCCCACTTGCGCGTGCCGCGTCCCGGCAAGAGAAACTGGCTTGGCGAAGTGTCCATCACGTTGGAGCAGATGAACCGGATGGAGCTGGCGCTCGGCACGAAATCGCGCAGCGGCCAGCAGTTCGACATCTGGGAAGCCGTCTATTCTCCCGTTGGCCCTGACGGCTACCCGGCCCGGATCTTCGACAAAATCACGGGCGTCATCGACAGAAAAGTGGCCGAATACTGGCGCGAAAACTACGATTTGCGCCACATTCTCGAACGCGACTGGGCCAGGCTGGGCCACAAACTGCGCGGCAAAATCCACATTTATGTGGGCGACATGGACAACTATTACCTGAACAACGCCGTGTACCTGATGGAAGAGACGCTGAAGAAGCTGAAAGACCCGCCCGCCGACGCCACGGTCGCCTACGGGGACCGCTTCGAGCACTGCTGGAACGGAGACCCGAACCTGCCCAACGCCATCAGCCGTCTCCGGTACAACACGATGTACCTGCCGCGCATTCTGGAGCGGATCGAGAAGAACCACCCGCCAGGAGCGGACCTCAGGAGCTGGAGGTATTAGCCCGGTCGCCGCGTGATCCTCTCCCGGAGAATCTCCTTCCCTGCTTGAGCGCCGCCGCGGCTGGAGCGGCTGTGTAAGGCTCGGCGCCTGACCTCCGGATCAGGGAAGCTTCTCCGTCAGTGTGACGGGTTCGCTCAGGCGGAACGTCAGGCGGGTTTCGCTGGGCAGCTCGGCCGGCTTGCCGCGCGTTGCCATGGCTCCGCCCGCTCCGGCTGCGCCGCCAATGGCCGCGCCGATGGCCGCACCCCGGCCTCCGCCAGCGATGGCGCCAATGGCGGCGCCGATGCCCGCGGCGACTCCTGCCTTCGCGACATCCGCCTTGACGCCGCTCTCGGCTTCATGGCGGAACGGGTCCGTGCGGATCTCCACCTTCTGGCCGTCGGACGTGCTGAGCTCGTCGAGTTGCAGCGTCAGGGCGGCGCGGCCTTTCACGCGGCCGGAGCCCGCCGCCTCCACGACGCGGCCGCGGACCAGAGCGCCCCGTTCGGCGATCACCAGGCCCTCGACGATCAGGGGCGCATCGAGCGTCGCGAAAAACGCATCATGCGCGGAGTGGCGCTCCGTGCTCACTGCATCGCGCAGGCGCACAGGGATCAGCGTGCCCGCGGGCACGGTCACCGTTCGCGGCTCGCGTTTGGGAGGAGCGGGCTTTTCGATCGCGGCCGGTTTTGCGGTCTCGGCCGCCGGTTGCGGCTCGGACGCCTGGGGCGGAAACACGCGCACCTCCTGCGCCACGGGCGGTTGTGCGGCAGCGGGCTGAACCGGAGGGGACGCCTGCGCCATTTCCGCTGGCCGGGCCTCCTGACGCGCGGCTATGGCCTGCGTGGCCTGCCGGGCGGGAGCGCTCCGGGGCGCCGCCGCGCGCGCGGGTTGAGCTGTTCGCTTCGGAACCGGCGCAGGAGCCTTCGGCTCCTCGGCTGCCCCGTTCACTTCCTGCGCTTCAGACGCCGGAGGCAGAGCCTGTGCGGGCGTGACAGCCCGTACCAGCGGCGCCGGCTCCGGCGCGGGGGCAAGGCGGTCCTTCATGCCGAGGTAAACCACGGTTCCCACGGCGATGCCGCCGGCGAAGAACGCCAGACCGAGTTTTTGCCACATCTCCCTGATCCTCACCCCTTTTGGACGCACCCGCAAACTCCCGTGTTTCGGCGAAAGCGGCCGCGGCCGGTAAAATGGAAATGAATGGTTGAGTTTCCCGCAGAACTCCGCATCGGCCCCGTGCGGATTCAGCCGGCCACGGTTCTGGCGCCCATGGCGGGTGTCACCGACACCGTCTTCCGCCGCCTGATCCGCGCTCAGGGCGGCTGCGGTCTGCTGATGACGGAATTCACCAGCTCGCATGGCGTGGTGGCCACGCGGCGCCATCCGAACCGCAAGCGGCTTCAAAGTTTCCACTACCTTTACTTCGAGCCCGACGAGCACCCCATCACGGCGCAGCTGTTCGGCGCCGATCCGCAGGTGTTGGCTGAGGCGGCGCGCATCTGCGAGGATTCGGGCTTTGACGCCGTCGACATCAATTTCGGCTGCCCGGTCAAGAAGGTCGTCTCATGCAACGGCGGCAGCGGGCTGCTGCGCAACCTGCCGCTGATCGAGACCATCCTGAAAACCGTTCGCGCGGCCATCCGCATTCCGCTCACCCTCAAGACGCGCGCCGGCTGGAACGATTGCGAGCTGGTCCACGTGCAGGTGGCGCGCCTCGCCGAAGACTGCGGCGTCCAGGCCATCGCGCTGCACCCGCGCACGCGCGAACAGGGCTACAGCGGCAAAGCAGACTGGACCCGCATCGCCGAGGTGAAAGCCGCCGTGAAGATCCCGGTGATCGGCAACGGCGACATCGTGACCCCGCAGGACGCCGTGCGCATGGTCCGCGAGACCGGCTGCGACGCCGTCATGATTGGCCGCGCCGCCGCGTCCAACCCGTGGATCTTCCGCCAGATTTCGGAGTATCTCGCCACGGGCGCGTATTTCCAGCCCGCGGAAGAAGACCGGTGGCGCATCATGCACACCTACTACTCGATGCTGATCGAGCACGAGTCGCTGGACACTGTGGGCAAGATGAAGCAGTTCGCCACCTACTTCACGCACGGCGTGCGCAACGGTTCGAAACTCCGCACAGCCATCTACCATGCCAGGGAAGCGCGTGAAATCCTCTCGCTCGTCGACCGCTTCTTCGAAGGCGAACTCAGCCGGAGCGGCGGGCACGGCGACGCCGAGGCGCCAGCCGCCTGAAAAGCCGATGAAGAAGGTTCTGGCCGTCAGCGATGGCAGCTGCCTCGGCAATCCCGGACCCGGCGGCTGGGCCTACATCCTGCGCTACGGGGAGCGCTCGAGGGAACAGTCCGGCGGCGAGCCGCACACCACCAACAACCGCATGGAGCTGACCGCCGCTCTGCGCGCGCTGCAGGCGCTGAAGGAGCCGTGCGAGGTCGAGTTCGTCACCGATTCGCAGTACCTCAAGAACGGCGTCGAAAGCTGGATGCCGCGCTGGAAGCGCAACGGCTGGAAGACCGCGGAGAAAAAGCCTGTCCTCAACCAGGATCTCTGGCAGGCGCTCGACGAGGAACTCAGACGGCACCGCGTGCGGTGGGCGTGGACCAAAGGCCATGCCACGCACGACGACAACAACCGCTGCGACGAACTCGCCCGCGCCGCCGCCGAGCAGCAGCGCAGCGCGCGCGGATGACACGCGCATGAACGCTCCGCTACGATAGCGTTTTGCGGCTCGGGATCTTTGGCGGCACTTTCGACCCTGTCCACGCGGCGCACACCCGTGTCGCCCGGGAGGCCGCCGACCGCTTCAGCCTGGACAAAGTGCTGTTCATCCCCGCCGCTCATCCGCCGCACAAGCCCGACGGTCAGACCACCCCCTTCGAACACCGCTACCGCATGGTCGAGATCGCCTGCCGCGAGGACGCGCGCTTCGAGCCCTCGCGGCTGGAAGAGGGCGAAGGGCGCAGCTACACGATCCACACCATCGAAAAGCTGCGGCAGACTCTCGGACCGCAGGACGAGATCTTCTTCCTCATCGGCGCCGACGCTTTCGCCGAGATCGGATCCTGGTACCGCAGCGAGGATGTCATCCGCGCGGTGGATTTCATCGTGGTCTCGCGCCCAGGCTATGAGCTGAAGATCCCCGAGGGTGCGCGCGTGCACCGGCTGGAGACGCTGGCGCTGCCCCTGTCGTCTTCCGAGATCCGCCGGCAGCTGGAAACCACGGGCGCCGCCGACGGGCTGCACCCGGCCGTGCTCGCCTACATCCGCGAGCACGGCCTCTATCGCTGAAGCGGCTTCGCTACGATGGAAGAAAGCCCGTCTCGCACCAACATGAACTGGGAATCCCGTCAACAGGAGCTGCTTGCCGCGCTCGAAGAACGCATCCTCGTGCTCGACGGCGCCATGGGCACGATGCTCCAGCAGCGCAACCCCACGATCGAAGACTGGGGCGGGCCGCAATTCGAGAACTGCACCGAGCACCTCCTGTTCACGCGCCCGGACTGGATCCGCGACATTCACCGCGCCTATTTCGAGGCCGGCGCCGACATCGTCGAAACCAATTCCTTCGGCGGCTCGACCGTGACGCTGGCTGAATTCGGCCTGGAAGCGCGCTGCTACGAGATCAACCGCAAGGCGGCGGAACTGGCCCGCGAGGCGGCCGCCGCGTTCGAGCGCCCTGGCCGGCCGCGCTTCGTCGCCGGTTCCATCGGGCCCACCACGAAAGCGATCACCGTCACCGGAGGCGTGACGTTCGCGCAGCTCCGCGAGGGCTATTACGAGCAGGCGCGCGGCCTCGTCGACGGCGGCGCGGACCTGCTGCTGGTGGAGACCTGCCAGGACACGCGCAACGTCAAGGCCGCGCTGTTGGCCATCCGCCGGCTGTCCGATGAACTCGGCCGCCGCATCCCGGTCATCGTTTCGGGAACCATCGAGCCGATGGGCACCATGCTCGCCGGGCAGACGGCCGACGCCTTCGTCGTCTCGCTCCAGCACGCCGACCTGCTGGCCGTCGGTCTCAACTGCGCCACGGGGCCCGAGTTCATGACGGACCACATCCGCACGATTCATGAGCTCGCGCCGGCGCGCGTCTCCTGTTATCCCAACGCGGGCCTGCCCGACGAGGAGGGCCGCTATCTGGAGACTCCGGACTCGCTGGCGGCGCAGCTGGAAAAGTTCGCCGATCACGGCTGGCTGAACATCGTCGGCGGCTGCTGCGGCACCACGCCCGCGCACATCCGCGCCATCGCCCGGATGGTGGAAGGCAAGCGTCCGCGCGTCATGCGGCCGCCTGCGCACCGCGTCTTCTTCTCGGGCATCGAAACGGTCGAAGCGGACGATTCCACGCGGCCGCTGCTTGTGGGCGAGCGGACCAATGTCATCGGCTCGCGCCTGTTCAAGCAGCTGATCGCCGAAGAAAAGTGGGAAGAGGCCACGGATATCGCGCGCCGCCAGGTGCGCGCCGGCGCGCACATCATCGACGTCTGCCTGCAGTCGTCCGACCGCGACGAGCTGGCCGACATCCCGCCCTTCTATGAGCTGCTGATCCGCAAGATCAAGGCCCCGCTCATGATCGACACGACGGACCCGCGCGCCGTCGAGCTCGCGCTCACCTACTGCCAGGGACGCAGCATCATCAACTCCGTCAACCTGGAAGACGGCGAGGAGAAGTTCGAGCGCATCGCCCCGCTGGCGCGCGCCTACGGCGCGGCGCTCGTCGTGGGCGCCATCGACGAAGACCCTGTGCAGGCCCAGGCGTTCACGCGCGAGCGCAAGCTGGCCGTCGCCGAGCGCAGCGTCGGCCTGCTCGTCAACAAGTACGGCATGCGGCCCGAGGATCTGATCATCGATCCTCTGGTGTTTCCCGTGGCCACGGGCGACGAGAACTACATCGGCGGCGCGGTCGAGACGATCGAAGGCGTGCGGCTCGTCAAGGAGCGCATCCCGCATGTGCGCACGATCCTCGGCATCTCGAACGTGAGCTTCGGGCTTCCGCCCGCGGCGCGCGAAGTCGTCAACAGCGTGTTCCTCTATCACGCCACCAAGGCAGGGCTCGATCTCGCCATCGTCAACACGGAAAAGCTCGAGCGGTTCGCCTCCATCCCCGAGGAAGAACGCCTGCTGGCCGAGCGCCTGCTGTTCAACTGGCCGGACCCGGAGAAGTTCCCGGGCGTCAGCGAAGACTGGCGCGAGCAGTCGCGCGAGGAGCGCGTCGCCGTGAGCCAGCACAACATCGCGGCCATCACCGAGTTCTTCCGCAGGGCGGGCGCGAAGGAAAAGAAGTCCGCCGCGGAGCTTCCGCTCGATGAGCGCCTGGCCCGCTACATCATCGAGGGCACCAAGGACGGCCTGATCGATGATCTGAACCGCAAGCTGGCCGAGGGCGCCGCGCCGCTCGACATCATCAACGGGCCGCTGATGCGCGGCATGGATGAAGTGGGCCGCCTCTTCAACAACAACGAGCTCATCGTCGCCGAAGTGCTGCAGTCGGCCGAAGCCATGAAAGCCGCCGTGGCCCACCTGCAGCAGTTCATGGAGAAGAGCAGCGTGCAGGCGCGCGGGCGCTTCCTGCTGGCCACCGTCAAGGGCGACGTGCACGACATTGGCAAGAACCTCGTGGAGATCATCTTCTCCAACAACGGCTACGAGGTGATCAACCTGGGCATCAAGGTGCCGCCCGAGGAGCTGATCCGCGCCTTCCACGAGCACAAGCCGGACGCCATCGGCCTCAGCGGGCTGCTCGTGAAATCCGCGCAGCAGATGGTGGTGACGGGCGAAGATCTGCGCGAAGCCGGCATCCGCGTGCCGCTGCTCGTGGGCGGAGCAGCGCTGAGCGAAAAGTTCACGGTGACGAAGATCGCCCCCGCCTATCAGGCGCCGACGTTCTATGCCAAAGACGCCAT
The DNA here is from genome assembly GCA_026002875.1 of Bryobacteraceae bacterium. Taxonomy (NCBI): domain Bacteria; kingdom Pseudomonadati; phylum Acidobacteriota; class Terriglobia; order Bryobacterales; family Bryobacteraceae; species Bryobacteraceae bacterium. The sequence continues at coordinate 2,794,743 of BPGE01000001.1, read as the reverse complement.
GACCGGCCTGCAGATCATGAACGCGCTCATGGATCCGGCTGCGCGGGAGACGCTCACAGCCCGCGCCGTGCAGACCGTCGGCGGAGATGCGCCCGCGCAGGAAGAGCGCGAAAAGGTCGTGGTTGACGCCGGCACGGAGAGGTCGCCGAAGGTGCGCACGGACATCCCCATTCCTCCCGCGCCATATCTGGACCGCCGCGTGCGCACGCTCGCCAACCTCGCCGAGATCTGGAGCTACATCAACCCGCACATGCTCTACGGCCGGCATCTGGGGTTCAAGGGCAACTTCGAGCAGGCGCTGAAGGAGCGGGACGAGAAAGCCGTCGCGCTGCATCACGACGTGGAAGAAGTGAAGCAGAAGGCAGCCCGCTTCATGCGGGTGCGCGGCGTGTGGCAGTTCTTCGAAGCGGAGCGGCACGGCAATTCCATCGCCCTGTTCGAGCCGGGCGCGCAGGCGCCGCTGCATATCTTCACGTTCGAGCGGCAGCGGAAGAAAGACGGGCTGTGCCTCAGCGACTATGTGCTCGATCCCGACGCTTCCGGGCGGCGCGATCACATCGCCCTGTTCGTGGTCACGGCGGGCGAGGGCGTGCGCGAAGCTTCGGAAGAGGCGAAGCAGGCGGGACGCTTCTTTGAAGCGCACTGCCTGCAGGCGCTCGCCATCGAGACGGCTGAAGCGGCAGCCGAATGGCTCCACCGCCGCCTGCGCGAAGAGTGGGGCTTCCCGGATCCGCCCGGCATGACCATGCAGCAGCGGTTCACGTCGCGCTATCGCGGCAAGCGCTACAGCTTCGGCTATCCTGCCTGCCCGAACCTCGACGATCAGCAGGGCATCTGGAAGCTGCTGCGCCCGGAAGAAATCGGCGTGCGGCTCACCGAGGGCATGATGATGGAACCCGAAGCCAGCGTCAGCGCGCTCGTCTTCCATCACCCCGATTGCGCCTACTTCTCCGTGGAAGCGACCGACTGAGTCCCTCGGACAACCGGCGTTCGAGCCGCGAGCGCCAGAAATCGGTCTCAACCGCAGTTTCTACGGCACCTCGAGGCTCACGAACCGCAGCCGCCCGCTCCGCTCCACCTGGAATGCCAGTGCCGTGCCGGATTTCTGCTTTCTGACAAACGCTCGCAGGTCGGCGACGTTGCGCACCGGCACGCGGTTCACTGCGTAAATCAGATCACCCGCGCGGAACCCTTCCTCGAAGACTGCGCTGTCGGCGTGGCGCGCGGCCACCAGCACGCCGCCGGATTCGCTTCGCGTCGGCACGAGCTGATCCCGCAACGCAGGAGTCAGATCCACGGCGAAAATCCCCAGTTCGGGAATCAGATTTTCCTCGCGGCTCGCCAGCTCCGCGTAGGTCGACGCCTCGTCGTGCCGCTCGGCCACCTGCACCGCCAGCTTCAGCTTCTTCGAACCGCGCAGCACCTCGAGCGTGATCGTCTCGCCCACCGCCGGACGGTACAGGCTCACGTTGAACTGCCGCGCATCTTCCATCACGCGCCCGTTCAGCGACGCGATGACGTCGCCCACCTGCAGCCCCGCCGTGTCGCCCTGACCCTCGGGCTCGACGTCAGCCACCACCACGCCCCACGCCTGCGGCAGCTTCCAGCCCTCGGCCAGCGCCGGGGAAATCGTCTGCACCGTCACGCCGATTTCGCCGCGGATCACGCGCCCCGTGCGCCGCAACTGCTCGACCACGTTGGCCACGATATTCGACGGCACCGCGAATCCGATCCCTTCATTTCCTCCAGATTGCGACAGAATCATCGCGTTAATGCCGATAATTCTTCCTTCCGTATCCACCAGTGGCCCGCCCGAATTGCCGGGATTGATCGGCGCGTCGGTCTGGATGTAGATCATCGGATCGTCGGCGCGCAGCTGGCGCGCCGGCGCGCTCACCACGCCCATGGTCACGCTGTTGTCGAGCCCGAGTGGACTTCCGAAGGCGAAGACGAGTTGGCCCTGTTCGACGGCGTCCGAATCGGCCATTTCGAGAGCCGGCAGTCCCTTCTCGGAAACCCGCAGCAGCGCCACATCGGTCTCCAGATCGAGCCCCACGACTTCCGCGCGCACGGTGCGCGGCCGCGCTCTGCCTCCGCCCGCCTGCCTGTCCGCCAGCGAAGGCGGCAGCGTCACCTGCACCCGCTGCGCGCCCACCACCACGTGCGCGTTCGTTACGATCAGCCCGTCCGCGTCGATAATGACTCCCGAGCCCGAGCTCTGCTGCCGCGCCGCCACGCCAGGCTCGTCGCTTTCTTCCGGCTCGAGCTGCCTGTAGCCGACCGTGCTCACCCGCACCACGGAAGCGTGCACCCGGCGGCTCAGCTCCTGAAAGCCCGCACTGAGTTCGCTTAAACGCGCGGGGGGCGTCTGGGCTGCGGCAGCGACGCACGCCAGCACCCCGAATATCCATCTGCCGAAACGAGGCATGCAACAACCCCCGATCTGCCTTATTCTAGCCTCAGGCAGTCGAATCTCTCCCGCGGAGGTGTCCGCCGCCATGCAACGCCGCACATTTGTCGCCTCAGCCGCCGCCGGCGCCGTTCTGCCGGCAGCTGCGCAGACCTCGCAGCCCCTGCCCGTGTCCGCGCTCGGAAAGAGCGGCCTCAGGGTCACCCGCATCGCCGTTGGCGGGTACCACATGAACGTGAAAGGCGAGGAGGAGGCCCTGCGCATCCTCCGCCGCGCCTTCGATCTCGGCATCAATTTCTATGACAGCGCCAACGCCTATCACGGCGGCCGGAGCGACGAGCTGCTCGGCAAAGCCTTCTCCGGCGCCGACCGGCAGAAGGTCCTGCTCATGACAAAGTGCGAGATCTACTCCCGCGACGGCGCCATGCGCGTGCTCGAAGAGCAGCTCCGCCGCATGAAAACGGACTATATCGACCTCTGGCAGTGCCATCAGGTGAGCGAGCACAAGGAAGTCGACCAGATTCTTGGCCCCAACGGGTCGCTCGAGGCCTTCGTGCTGGCGAAAAAGCAGGGCAAAGTCCGCCACATCGGCTTCACCGGCCACCGCGATCCCGCCATCCACCTGCGCCTGCTGCAGGCCACCGATGCGTGGGAGACCATTCAGATGCCCATCAATCTGATCGATCCCCACTACCTGAGCTTCATCCGCCAGGTGCTGCCGGAAGCGCGCCGCCGCGGTCTCGGCGTCATCGCCATGAAGTCCAACGCCATGGGGCAGATCGCGGCGCAGAACGTCGCCGCCATCGCCGACTGCCTCCGCTTCGCATGGAGCCAGGACATCGACACGCTTGTCTCCGGCGTCGAGACTGTCGCGCAGCTCGAGCAGAACGTCGCCGCTCTGCGCTCGTTTCAGAAGATGACGCCGCAGGAGATCAGCGCCGTGCTCGAGCGCACGGCGAAGGGCAAGACCGGAGCAGGCGTCGAGCGCTACAAGCGCCCGCCGCAGGGCGCCTGCCTCAGACCGCACCGGGACGGCGAGCCGGCCTGATCAGCGCCCGCGCCGGCGCTCCGTCTGCGCCCTCGATCCGCAGCGGCAGGCACACGAGCTCGTACTCGCCCGGCTCGATGCCGCGCAGGCAGACGCCCTCAAGAATCCAGACGCCCGAGGCGAGCAGCAGCCGGTGCGTCAGCGACGGGTCTTCGTGGTAACCGCTCACGGACAGCGCGTCGATGCCCACGAGCGCCGCGCGCGCCTCGGCGAGCTTCTCCGCCGCGTCCCGCGCCAGGGACACAAAATCCTCAAAAAATGTTCCAGCGAACATCTCCCGGTCGCTGTTGCGCGTGCGGAACAGCACCCGCGCGCCGGGAGCGAGATCATCCGGGACATCGGAGGCGTGGATGGCATCGCCGGCGGCGTGCACCACGCGCGCCGGGCCGATCATCACTTCTGGCGGAAGCGTGTCGATCGCCCGTCCGTCCCGGAGAAAATGCAGCGGCGCGTCCATGTGCGTGCCCGTATGAGCGCTCATGTCGAGCCGCGTCAGATTGTACGCCGCGCCCTGTTCGAAAGACGCCGCGCGTTCGATGCGCGCCCCGCCGTCGCCCGGCCACACGGTCATGCCTGTGCGCAGCGGCACGCTGATGTCGATCCAGCCTCCGTTCAGCGCCATGGCAGCGGACCCAGCGGACGCCAGTAAATGTTGCGGAACGCCACCGGGCCGTGATCGCCCTGCAGCATGATCGGGTTCTCCGGCGCCTCGGGAATGTCCATGTGCGCGCGCGTTCCGCCGTCGATCTCGACGTTGTCCTGCACCATCACGCCGTTGAACATCACCCGCAGAATGCGCGCGTTCTCGATCTTTTTGCCCGAGGCGTCGAAGCGCGGCGCGCGGAACCAGATGTGATAGCTCTGCCACTCGCCCGCGTTCTTCATCGCATTCACGCGCGGCGGCGAGCCGCCCACGGGGCCGTTGTTGATCCAGCGGTGATAGATCGCCCCGCAATCGCCCGTCGTCAAATCCGCGTAGCCGAAGCTGTCGAGGATCTGCACCTCGTACAGCCCGTGCAGATAGACGCCCGAGTTCGACCCGCGCGGGATCATGAACTCGAGATACAGCTCGATATCGCCGAATTTCTTCTCGGTCACCAGATTCTGCGTGCGCCCGTTCCTGCCGTTCAGAATGCGGTCGCCGCCCTCGCCCGCGCCGCTCAGCTGTTTGGGTCCATACCAGCGGTCGAAGCGGATGCCGCGCACCGCCATCCACTCATGCGGTTTCGAAGGGTCCTGCGCCCGCCACCCGGTGAGATCTTTGCCGTTGAGCAGCGGCTGCCAACCTGGCTCAGTGAGGAACGGCGGGTCCTGCGCCGCCGCGAGAGAGTACACAAGCATGCATGCAAAGAAGAGCCGGAATCGCATGTTGCCATTATTCCACCGGTGCTGGGGGCCTGGCCGGTGCGCCTCTGTCAGCTCCCTCATCCAGGAGTTCCGACCGCCGTTCCAGCAATGATGGCAGAATCTGAAAGAAACTGGTTGACTCTCTCAAACCAGTACCTTAGACTATAGAAAACTCCGGCAGCACCGGAACTTAGCCACGGGCCGTCAAGTCAAGCGCCGGGGAGCGCATTTGGAGGAGATCGTATGAAGCTTCGTCTACTGGCCGCAGCGCTACTCATTTGCGTGGCCGCTTTCACCGCTTCAGCCGCCAGCATGATCGGCATCGACCCGCCATCGAGCGTGATCGTTTACGCAGGCGGGCTGGAATGGGTCTACGCCGCCCCGTGCGCGCCGACGAACGGGTGTGGGACCATCACTCTCCATCATGGTTTCCGGTTCCCGACACAACTTGAGTGGACATCCTCGTTTTCAGACCTGAGCCAGATGTACGCGCTGTTCACAACACCAAGCGAGAAGTGTGCTGCTCCCTACTTCTCTGACCAATGGGACCACTGCGATTTCGCCGACTTTGAGTCGGGATATGTGTACGGCTCGCCGTTCGCCCCCAACGAATCATACCGCTCCAACACTTACAGTGAAACTTTTCTGGTCCGCGAGGGTGGCGAAATCCCGGAGCCTGCTTCATATTTTCTGGTCGCTGCCGGGCTGAGCGCGGTGGCCCTGATCCGCCGTAAGCGCGCCAGCGCCCGGTAGCACAAACCCCCACCGCTGCGGAACACAGATGAGCAGCCCCGCTGCTTGACGGGGCTTTGGTGCCGATGTAGCGTAAAGGGCGACATGCTCCGCCGCCATTTCTTCCTCGGCGCGGCCACGGCCGCGGCTTCACTGCGTGTTCTGGGGGCCAACGACCGCATCCAGCTCGCCATGATCGGCCTCGGCGGGCGCGGCCGCTGGCTGCTTCAGAACGAAGAGTTCCCCGGCGCCTCGTTCGCCGCGTTCTCCGATTGCTGGCTGCCGCAGTGCGAGAAGGCGGCCCAGATCCGCCCCTCCTATGCGCAGGCCAGGCATTATCAGGATTACCGGCGCATGCTCGACAGCGAGAAGCTGGACGCCGTCTTCGTGGAAACGACAACGCACGCGCGGGTGCTGATCGCCATCCACTGCATGGAGGCGGGTCTCGACGTCTACGCCGAAAAGCCGATGACGCTCACGGTGGAGGAGGGCCGCGTCATGCGGCGCGCCGCCGCGCGCTACAAGCGCATCGTGCAGTGCGGCACGCAGCAGCGCTCGATTCCCATCAATGCCTGGGCCAGCAAACTCGTCCGCGAAGGCGGCATCGGCCGCGTGAAGGAAGTGATCGCCTGCAACTTCGAGCCGCCCAAACGCTGGACGCCGAAACCGGAAATGCCCATGCCGGAAGGGCTCGACTGGGACCAGTGGTGCAACCAGACCGAGCTGCGCCCGTACCACGAGCAGTTGCAGCGGCGGTGGGCGTGGTGGTGGGACTACGACAACGGCGGCCAGAGCTGGGGCGTGTCGGGCTGGGGCACGCACGCGCTGGACCAGGTGCAGTGCGCGCTCGGCACGGACGACACCGGTCCGGTCGAGTTCTCGCCGGAAGGCGAGGGCGAGCAGGCGCCCGTCATCATGCGCTACGCCAACGGCACGCTGCTCAAGTGCACCGGACAGAAGCGGCCGGATCACTCCGATCTCGGGGCCATTTTTGTCGGCGAGAAAGGGACGCTCGAAATCAAGCGCGGCACGCTTGTCTGGGATCCGCCGGACCTGATCCAGAACAAGCCCGAAGATACGCCGGAAGGCCCCGGCGAGAACCGCTGGCACATCGAGAACTTCCTCGAATGCGTGCGCACGCGCCGGCAGCCGAATGCGCACCTGGAAGCGGCCCACCGGTCCACCACGATCTGCCACCTGATCACGATCTGCCGCGAGCGGGGAAAGAAGCTCGAATGGGACCCGAAGGCCGAGCGTGTGAAGAACGATGCCCAGGCCAACGCCATGCTCGCGCGCCCGCGCCGCAAGGGCTACGAGCTGCCCAAAGTCTGAGGGCTAGTCGTCGGCCGGCAGAATCGGATTGGCCAGCAGGCGCAGCCCGGCCGTTCTGGTCAACAGCCCGCGCGCGTGCATCACCTGCGCCCGCGAATAAATCCCGTAGGAAGGCACCGCGCACCACACGATCGTTTCCGGCTTGAGAGGTCCGCGCGCCTGCACGGCCAGCCCCGATCCGCTCAGGTTCACCGCTTTGCCCTTCAGGTGATATCCGCCGTCGCCTTCTTCCCAAAAAATGACCGCCGGGGCGTCCACGGCCAGCCGGCTTTCTTCTCGCCGATCTCCGCGGTTCTTCATGCCTCTATATTCAATGCCGGGGCGGCAGCGCACGCCAGATACCAGTAGTTCTAAAACCTGCTCAGTCTGTACCAGGACCTTTGTACTTCGCCGGCGGAAGCCCGCAGGTGTAGACCCGCGCGGCGCCCTCGCCTTCGTCCTCCGTCAGCAGCCGCATCGGATCCAGGCCAAGCCGGTAATGCACGGCCATGCGCGCTTCATACAACGGCAGCAGCGGACAGCGCAGCAGCACTTTCTCCCGCGGGTTGGCCGCCACCATGCGCAGCAGGCCCTCGGTCACCTCGGCGCGCTGAACAAACTGCGGCCGCTTGTAGAACCACAGATAGAGCGCATTGTGCAGGAAGAACGCGGCAGCCAGCGCAATTGCCACAACCCGGGGGCGCTTCACCTTTGCAAGCAGCAGCAAGGCTGCCAGCCCGGTGAGCAGCGCCATGCCGCCGGATGCGAGATAGTGATGCCGGCTCGGAATGCGCGGCATGTAGGTGAGAAACGCATAGGGCATGAGCGCGGCAAGGTACCAGACGCCGGCGAACAGGGCTGCGCGCCACGGTGCGTCTTTGCGCCGCAAAAGCAGCAGAACCAAGCCAAAACCGCCCCAGAGACCGAGCCCGCGCGGCACGCTGCGCACCAGAGTTGGCAGGAAGTGCCATCCGAACGCGAACGTGCCGTCATGGAAGTGCTGGTGATCGGACTGACCCGACCAGGCAAGCCAGAAGTAGACCGCCGTCGAGACGACGCCCGCGGCCAGCGCCCACGCCGCGGCGCGCCAGCGGCCCGGATAGAGCAGAGCCGCAGCGGGCAGCAGCACGGTGAGAACAACGCCTGATTCTTTGGAGAGCAGCGCCAGCAGCCAGGCGGCTGCCACGGCAACGAGCCAGCTTCGTGAGCCGTCTTCCAGCCAGCGGATCCACGCCAGCAGCGCCGCGAGCACCGAGGCCATCACCAGCGGCTCGTGGATCGATGCGAACCAGATGACGGCCTCGTGCGGCCGCTCGTTGACGGCGAAGACGAACGCTGCTGCCGCCGCCGCAGGCCAGCCGATCCAGCGGCAGGCGCCGAGCGCGTACACAAGCCACGCGTTCAGCACGTGCAGCAGGATGCTGGCGAGGTGGAACGCTGGCGGGGAGAATCCCGCCAGAGAGTGCAGGGCGGCAGTCAGCCAGAGAGCCGTGGAGCGGCACCGGTAGAGCGGGTCGCGGAACAATTCGCCCCAGCCCTGCAGCGGGCCGTAGCGTTCGGCAAGCCTCGTGTGGCCGTAGTCGTCGACGAGGGGCGGCAATGGGATAAAAAAACTGTAAACGACAATGGCGGCGGCAGCTACGCCGAAGAGAACCTGCCAGTGCTTCCATGCGGGCGCACGGCCGCCTGTCTCCTGCCGGATCACCCTTCCGGACCTCCCCGTACGGAGTCGAATGCCTCACAGTATAGCCGCCGCGGCGCAGATTCGCCAACAAAGGCGCGCGGCTGCGCCGATATGAGGGATGTCGAATGCGGGTTGTCATGAGTCACATCTCCGACGAGGAACTGGAGCTGTACTGCCTCGGGCGTGCGACCAACGAGCAGCTTGCGCCGATTGAGGAGCACCTGCTGTCCTGCCGGGACTGCGTGGAACGCGCCGAGCGGATGCTGGAGGCGATCGATACGCTGCGCGAGGCGCTCAGGCGGATGGAAGAGGAGCGGCAGGGCGGGGGAAAATGACCGCGTGAGGCGCGCAGCAGAGCGGATCCTGCGATAGTCTGTTAGCCGTCATGCCTGCCCGCATCGCGGTCCTCTGTTTCCTGTTTACTCTGTCACTGTCGGCGGCGAGGCCGCGCGTCATCGTCCTGACCGACATCTCCAACGAGCCCGACGACGAGCAGTCGCTGGTGCGGTTCCTCGTCTACTCGAACGAATACGACGTGGAAGGCATCATTGCGACGACGTCCGTGTGGCTGCGCGACAGGATCCGGCCGGACATCATCCGGGAGACCGTGCAGGCCTACGGTCAGGTCCAGCCCAACCTTCTCAGGCACGCCCCGGGTTTCCCCGCAGCGGAGCACCTGCTCCGCCTCGTGAAATCCGGCAGCGCCGAGTTCGGCATGAAGGGCGTGGGATTCGACAAATCCACCGAAGGCTCAAACTGGATCATCGAAGCCGTGGACCGGCCCGATCCGCGCCCGCTGTGGATCGCCGTGTGGGGCGGGGCGAACACCCTGGCGCAGGCGCTGTGGGACGTCAAATACACGCGCACGCCGGAGGAGCTGCAGCGCTTCGTGGCGAAGCTGCGCGTCTACGCGATCTCGGACCAGGACGACGCCGGGCGGTGGCTGCGGATCACGTTTCCGGACCTGTCCTACATCGTCAGCCCGTCGAGCGTGAGCCACCACGAGTACTACCTTGCGACGTGGACCGGCATCTCCGGCGACCGGTATTACCGGAACGGGCCAATGGAGGATTTCGAGCTGGTGGACAATCCGTGGCTCGAGGAAAACGTCATCCGCAATCACGGGCCTCTGGGCGCCCGCTATCCGAAGGCCGCCTACATCATGGAGGGCGACACTCCGTCGTTTCTGAACCTGATACAGAACGGGCTGGGCGGCGACATCGAGCCGTCTTACGGGGGCTGGGGCGGGCGCTACGAACTGCGGCAGTCCTATGCCGAGACGCGTCCCATCTGGACGAACTCGCGCGACACGGTGCGGACGCGCGACGGCCGCGAGCACACGTCGAACACGGCCACGATCTGGCGCTGGCGCCGCGCCTTCCAGCACGATTTCGCGGCGCGGATGGACTGGTGCGTGCAGCCGTTCGAGAAAGCCAACCACAATCCGGCGGCCGTTCTGAACGGGGATAAAACAAAAGACGTGCTCTATGTTCAGGCGCAGGCGGGCCGTCCCGTGCGCCTTTCGGCCGCGGGGTCGTCCGACCCGGACGGCCACGCGCTGCGCATCCGCTGGTGGATCTACCGGGAGGCGGGCACTTTCCAGGGCGAGGCGCGCCTGTCGCACACGGAAGGGCCGGAGACCGGGCTCTCCTGGCAGCCCGGGGCGAAGCCCGGCACGGTGCATGTGATTCTCGAGATCACCGACAACGGCTCGCCCGAACTCACCAGCTACCGCCGCGCGGTGGTGAGCATTCCCTGAGCCGCCAGCCAGCTGCGCAGGCTGTCCGTCCAGCCGTCGACGGGCTTGCCCTGGCGCCGCATGCCGAATCCGTGTCCGCCGGCTTCGTAGACGTGCAGTTCGGCGGGGCGTCCGGCGCCGCGCCACATCTGGAAAAGCCGCACGCTGTGAGCGGCGGGAACGGTGCGGTCGTCGGCGGCGTGCACGAGAAACAGGGGCGGCGCGGCGGCAGGCACGGGACGGTCTTCGGGGAAGAACGCATAGACGGGCGCGGCGAAGGCGGGCCGAGCGCTCGCGTCTTCCGTGAGAGCCACGCTGGCCGTGATGTACCCGCCGGCGGAAAAACCCAGGATCCCGATGCGGCCGGGATCAACGCCCCATTCGGGAGCGCGGCGCTTCACCAGCCGCATGGCTTCCAGCGCATCGGCTACTCCCATTTCCATCGCCTCCTTGCGGCGCGCAGCCTGGACCTCCTGCGGCTTTCCAGCCAGATCGTCGGTGCGCATGACGCGGTACTTGAGCAGGAACGCGGCCACGCCGAGTGAATTCAGCCACTCGGCCACTTCCGTGCCTTCGTGGTTGAACGCCAGAATGCGGAATCCACCGCCGGGCACGACGAGGACGGCGGCGCCGGTGGCGCGGTTCTTCTCCGGGAGGAAGACGCTGACCGTGGGCCGGGCGACATTGGCCAGGCGCAGGATGCCGTCCTGCGGGCCCATGGAGGCGGTTTCCTTCCAGTCCCACGATTCGCTGCCGGGCGCGGGGCCGGGATAGACGGAGAGCACCTGCGGCCCCGCCGGGGGCGGCACGACGCCGAAGAGCAGGAAAATCAGGAGGCGTGACATCTGTTTCAAACGGAAAGGGACCGGCGTGTTGCGCCGGTCCCCGGTTCGACCGCCGCCTCAGCGGATGCCGAGGATGCGGCGGTTGCGTTCGGTGTCCGTCGCCGCGCCGGCGAAGTCGTCGAACGCCTTCTTCGGCACGTCGATCAGCATGCTGGCGATGAAGGGCGCACCTTCGGCGGCGCCCTGCGCGGCGTCCTTGTAGCAGCACTCCCATTCGAGCACGGCCCAGCCCTTGTAGCCCACGGCCGTGAGCCGCGTGAACACCTGCTTGAAGTCCACCTGCCCGTCGCCGAGCGAGCGGAAGCGGCCGGGGCGCTTCTGCCAGGGGGCGTAGCCGCCGTAGACGCCGGCTTTGGCCGACGGGCGGTATTCGGCGTCTTTCACGTGGAAGGCCTTGATGCGCGCGCCGTACTCATCGATGAAGCCGACATAGTCGAGGCACTGGAGGATGAAGTGCGAAGGATCGTAGTTGATGGCGACGCGCGGATGGCCGTTCATGGCTTCGAGGAACAGGTCGAACGTGTAGCCGTCGTGCAGGTCCTCGCCCGGGTGCAGTTCGTAGGCGATGTCGACGCCGAGCTCCTCCGCCAGGTCGAAGATGGGCTTCCACCGCTTTGCGAGCTCTTTGAATCCCTCTTCCACCAGCCCCGCCGGACGCTGCGGCCAGGGATAGACGAACGGCCACAGCAGCGCGCCGGAGAAAGACGGAGTGACGGTCAGCCCGAGATTGTTCGAGGCGCGGATGACCAGCTTCATCTGCTCGACGGCCCACTCGGTGCGAGCCTGCGGATTGCCGCGCACCTCGGGGGCGGCGAAGGCGTCGAACAGCTCGTCGTAAGCCGGATGGACGGCGACGAGCTGGCCCTGCAGGTGGGACGCCAGCTCGGTGATCTCAAGCCCGTTGGTTCTGGCCCGGAGATCATCGCAGTAGGCCCTGGATTCGGCCGCCTGCCGGAGATCCATCACGCGGCTGTCCCACGACGGCAGCTGCACGCCCTTGTAGCCCAGGTTCTTCGCCCAGGCGGTGATGTTCTCGAGCGAATTGAACGGCGGTTCGTCGCCCATGAACTGGGCCAGGAAAATGGCGGGTCCTTTGATCTGAGACATATGCACCTCTCCGAGACAATATGACAGAAAAGACGTCCGCGCGGGCGGGCCTCAGAAGCGGGGCAGGGAACGGAGGATCCCCATCGTGTTGGCGCCCCGGGCGTATTCGATCGAGTGCAGCGGGCTCCAGCCTTTGCCGTCCGCGCCCAGCCCCATGGCGCCGATGTAGCGCGCTTCTTCCTGCTTGGCGCCCATCAGGATGATGGCGTAGCCGCGGTCGGGATAGAACAGCGCGCGGTACTGGAGTTCACCCGAATTCGGGCGCCAGCGGTCTTCGGCGGGAGGGCCGAGCTTGCGGATGACGGCGTAATAGTCGTCGTCGCGGGTGAGCTCGAGGTAGCTCTGGTCCCTGGCGACGAAGGACGGCTTTGTGGCGGGCGTGAAACGGATGACCGCCCAGACCACGATCAGCAGCGAAGCCAGCCCGAGGAACGTCCAGACGATCATGCGCGTGATGCGCGTGTCGGTGCGTTCCTGGCTGATGCCGAGCACGGCGGCCAGCCCGCGGGGCTCGCCCGGGGAGGCTTCGCTCCTTCCAACGGGCGGCGGCGCCATGACCGGCGCCGGCATAGCAAGCACGGGTTTGCGCACGGGCCACACCGTGCCCATGCGGTATTCGAGCTCCTGCTTCAGGCCGACGATCATGACGGGCTTGTCGGTCTCGGACACGGCGCCGAAATAGCGCCGCGGAATGGCGACCTCGATGTCGGCGGCCGTGTTGCGCACGAGCATCTCGCTCCAGGTGGCTTCTTTCAGGCGCCATTCGTTGTGCTCGATGCCGTGGATGGGCGGATAAAAAGAGAACGGGCGGTCGAACAGCTCTGCCTGAGGCGGCGCCGGGGGCGTGCTCATGGTTCCCTCCCCAGCATACTCTGCCCGGAAAATCGCATCACCGCCTCCCAAACTCCTGAGACATTCTTGCGCTTTGGTGTCAGAATGGAGGGGAAAGGAGACCGGCCATGTCGATCCGGGACCAGGAAGCACTGGAATATCATTCCACTCCACCTGCTGGCAAAGTCAGCGTCGTTCCCACCAAACCCTGCCGCACTCAAAGAGATCTCAGTCTGGCCTACACGCCGGGCGTCGCCGTTCCTTGCCTGGAGATCCAGAGGGATCCCTCCCTCGCCTACACATACACGGCGAAAGGCAATCTGGTTGCCGTGGTCAGCAACGGCACGGCGGTGCTTGGGCTGGGCAACATCGGCGCGCTGGCCGGCAAGCCCGTGATGGAGGGCAAAGGAGTCCTGTTCAAGCGGTTCGCCGATATCGACGTTTTCGATATCGAGCTCAACACGGAAGACCCGAAAGAAGTGATCCGGGTGTGCCAGATTCTCGAGCCCACGTTCGGCGGAATCAATCTGGAGGATATCAAGGCGCCAGAGTGCTTCGAGATCGAGGAAGAGCTGAAGCGGACCATGAAAATCCCCGTCTTCCACGACGATCAGCACGGCACGGCGATCAACTCGGGCGCGGCGCTGGTGAATGCTTTGTATCTGGTTGGCAAGAAGATCGAAGACGTGAAGATCGTCTTTTCCGGCGCGGGAGCGAGCGCGATTTCCTGCGCCAACCACTACATCCGGCTGGGCGCGAAGCTGGAAAACATCCTTATGTGCGACACCAAGGGGGTGCTGTACGAAGGACGCACGGAGGGGATGAACAAATACAAGGCCAAGTTCGCGCGGAAGACCGATGCCCGCACGCTGGCCGATGCGATGAAGGGCGCTGATGTGTTTGTGGGGCTTTCCGTGGCCAACTGCGTGACGCCGGAGATGCTGCTGTCGATGGCGGACCGGCCGATCGTGTTCGCGCTGGCCAACCCGAACCCCGAGATTCCCTACGACGTGGCGAAGGCGACGCGCGATGACATCATCATGGCGACGGGGCGCAGCGACTATCCGAATCAGGTGAACAATGTCCTGGGCTTCCCGTTCATTTTCCGCGGGGCTCTGGACGTGCGCGCCACGGCGATCAACGACGAAATGAAGCTGGCGGCGACGCACGCGCTGGCGGAGCTGGCGCGGATGGACGTGCCCGACAGCGTGCGCCGGGCTTACGGGGTGGAAACGATGGAATTCGGCCCCGAGTACATCATCCCGAAGCCGTTCGACCCGCGCGTCCTGACCCATGTGGCGCCGGCGGTGGCGCGCGCAGCCATGGAGACGGGCGTGGCGCAGCGCCAGATCGATCTGGACGCCTACCGCGACGAGCTGGAGAAGCGCCTGGGCAAGAGCCAGGAGATCATGCGGATGATCATCCACAAGGCGCAGCGCAGCCCGAGGCGCGTCGTGTTCCCCGAGGGCACGCAGGACAAAATCCTGCGCGCGGCGCAGATCCTGATCGACGAGGCGATCGCGCGGCCGATTCTGATCGGCAACCGCGAGCGTATTTTGACTCGCGCGCGCCAGCTTCACCTGCATCTGGAGAACCACGTGGAAGTGATCGATCCGGAAACGGATCCGCGTTTCGACAGCTACACGCTCGAGTATCTCCGGCTGCGCCAGCGCAAGGGGGTCACGCATACGGAAGCGCCGATTCTGATGCGCAACCCGACCCGCTTTGCGGCGATGATGGTGCACTCGGGCGATGCCGATTGCCTGATCGCCGGGCTGACGCAGCACTACGCCGACACGATCCGTCCCGCACTGGAAGTGATTCCGAAGAAGGAGGGCATCCAGAAGGTCGCCGGGATGTACATGCTGATCACGACCCGCGGGCAGCTGTACTTCATCGCCGATACGACGGTGAACATCGAGCCCACGGCCGAAGATCTGGCCGAGATCGCCGTCATGAGCGCCGACGTCGTGCGGAGCTTCGATGTCGAGCCGCGCATTGCCATGCTCTCTTTCTCGACGTTCGGCAGCTCGCGCCATCCGCTGGCGGCGAAGGTGGCGCAGGCGACCGAACTGGTGCGGCAGCGGCGGCCGGATCTGGTGGTCGAGGGCGAGATGATGGCCGATGCGGCGGTGACGCCCGAGATGCTGGGCGACTATCCATTCTGCCGCCTCACCGGGCCGGCCAATGTCCTGATCGCGCCGAGCCTTGAGGCCGGCAACATCGCCTACAAGCTCCTGTGGCGTATCGGAGGCTGCGAGGTGATCGGGCCGATCCTGATGGGCTTCGCGCGGCCCGTGCATGTGCTGCAGCGCGGCTGCGAGGTGAACGATATCGTCCACATGGCGGCGCTGGCCGTCGTCGAAGCGCAGGGTCTGGATGCGCAGCAGCCTGAACCGGAGCCGGCGGCGGCGAGGTAAACGGCCGCACACCCTGCACCAGCCCGGTCTGCGGGTGATTCGGACTCAGTCGAGGCCGAGCCGTGACAGAAGCTGCTCGACCTCTTCCGGGCCGACTCGAACAGGTCTCTGCATCGAACCCGGATCGGGGCGTTCGTCGAAGGCCTCAAAGAGAGCCATTTTCGCGACGGCGTAGCGTTCATTGTCCGCCAGAGGACGGCCGTGATGGGCGGCCCAGGATTCCATGGCCCGGTCTTCGACAAGAACGGTGAGTTCGAACCACGCCTTCCGGTCCGCGCTGACGGTGAAGACGTAGCAGCGGCAGCCGCCCTCGTCGCGGAAGCCCTCGAAGAAATACTCGTACGCATATCCGCTGGCGGCGGAGTAGTTCTTCTGCCGCCGCACGGCGGGCGTTCCGCGCAGAGGCGCCTTCTCTGGCGTGCGGGTGAAGAGCCGGCGCCACCACTTCATCGCTGCGGGCTCCGCGGGAGCGGGTGAAGTTCGATCTTGCGGATGAAGATTTCTGCGCCTTCGCTCTGGATCTGGATCCTGCCCTGTCGGTGGCTGGAATCGAACGCCTGGTTCACGATTCTTCCGTTGAGATAAAAGGTCAAGTCGCCGCTGCGGGCGAGAATCTCACTGCGGTTCCATTGCCCGGCGGGCTTCTCGACATCGGCGGGGCCTCGGAAGCCGAGCCTGTCCTCCCACTGCGGATCGCGTCCGAACCAGTTGATGCGGCCCTGGTCGCGCGTGATGCGCTCCGCGCCGGGCTTCCAGTAAAGCTGCCCGTCGGCGCGCTTTTCGGCCTCAACCGTGACGCGGGGACGGGCGGCGCCGCGCACCAGAATCAGGTCGCCCGTGCCGCCTTCGATGATCTGGTATTCGATCGACTCGAGCCAGCCGTTGCCCGCCGCGCCGTCCTCGCCCGTGCCATGCAGCAGGATGCCGCTGTCGCGGGCGTTCTGCTCGCGCGGCGGCCAGGTCTTCGCGCCCCATTTCCACTCGACCACCAGACGGTAATCGGCGTATTCCTTCTCCGTCGTCAGGCCGCCCCAGGCTTCGCCGGAGATGCGGAGCAGGCCGTTCTGCACGGTAAAGACGCGCAGGGGATCCTCGCGGCCTGTGTCCTTCAGGAACACGTAAAAGTTGGACAGGTCGCGGCCGTTGAACAGGACGATCTTCTTCGCCGGACGGACCGGCTCGCCGGCCGGGGCGAGCGCGGAAACCAACAACCCGAACAGCACAGCACGCATCAATCCAATCATGGCGGAACAGAAGCAGCTGATGCAGCACGGCATCGCTCTGTTCAACGCCGGACGGTTCTACGAGTCCCACGAAGCGCTGGAAGAGGCGTGGAACCGGGCGCCGCGGGCGGAGCGGTTCTTCCTCCAGTCGCTGGTGCACTGCGCCGTGGCCTGGCACCACGCCGCCAATGGAAATTTCACGGGCGCCGCTCTGCAGGCGCGGCGCGCGCTCCGCAAACTGGCGGGATACCTGCCGCAACACGGCGGCGTGGACACGCGGACATTGCACGCGCAGCTCGCCGGGTGGCTGGAGTCGTGGCAGCGCGGCGCGGCCGCGGAGCGGGCTACAATCGGCGTGAGGCCATGATCGGCTGGGCCGCACTGCTGATGCTTCAGGCCGCGCAGCCACCCGCGCCGGCGCAGATCCAGCCGCCCGCGTGCGGCGACGCCGAGATCGCCGAGTTCGGCCTGGAGTGCAACATCCGGGACGCCTGCAACATCTTCCTCGAGCTGGCGGGCGTCGAAGAGGCGGGCGGGCGCATCTTTCTCTCCGGCAACTTTCACACCGGCGCGGCGACGCTGTGGTCCCTGCTGCTGATGAGCGAAGACGAGGGGCGCACGTGGACCGAGCCGCATCCGCGGTTGCGCGGCATGGCGCTGGACGACATCCAGTTTGTCGATGCGGAAACCGGCTGGGTTTCCGGCCATGTGGTCGGGGCGCTGCCGCGCGATCCGTTCCTGCTGAAAACGGCGGACGGCGGAAAAACATGGCGGCGCATTCCTGTTCTGGAGGAGTCCTCCTACGGAGCGATCGACGCCTTCCGGTTCGAGTCGCGGACGCAGGGCGTGCTGTTCCTGCAACGCCGCGGCGAGCCGCGGCAGCGCTACCAGAGGTGGGAAACCATAACGGGAGGCGACACCTGGATGCTGCGCGAAGCCGGACCGAAACCGTTTCCTCCGCTGAAACCGCGCTCGACCGGCTGGCGCATCCGCACGGACGTGCGGGCGCGGCAATATCTGATCGAGCGCGACACGGGCAAAGGATATGCGGCGGTGGCGCGCTTTCCGGTGCGGTTCGGCGAGTGCAGGCCAGACCCTGAACCGGCGGAGCCCCCGCCGTCGCCGGAGGCGCCGCCGCCATGAAGCAGACCCGCACGGACGCTGTGGAGCTGGAGTTTTTCCGCCAGCTTCTTGTGTCGATTCCCGAGGAGATGGGCGCGGTGCTCCGCCGCACCGCCTTTTCCGCCAACATCAAGGAGCGGCGCGACTATTCCTGCGCCCTTTACGATGCGCGCGGCGAAACCATCGCCATGGGCGACCATATGCCCGTGCATCTGGGGGCGATGCCGCTGAGCGTGCGCGCCGTGCTCGACACGATCGAACTGAAGCCGGGCGACGTGGCCATTGTCAATGATCCGTTCCGAGGCGGCACGCACCTGCCCGACATCACGGCAGTCTCGGGCGTGTGGATCGAAGGCGGCGCGCCGGCGTTCTTTGTGGCCTCGCGCGCGCATCACGCCGACGTTGGGGGCATGAGTCCGGGGTCGATGCCCCTGGCGCGCGAGATTTACCAGGAAGGACTGCGCATCCCCCCGGTGCTGCTGGTGCGCGAGGGACGGATCGACGACGGCGTCCTGCAGATGATCCTGGCCAACGTGCGCACGCCGGAGGAGCGCGAGGGCGACCTGCTGGCGCAGTGGATGGCGATGCGACGCGGCATCCAGCGGCTGGAAGAGGCGGTGGCCGCGTTCGGCATGGAGAGGCTGGAGTCGAACATCGCGGCGCTGCGGGGCTATGCGGCCCGGATGATGCGCGCGTGCCTGGCGGCTCTGCCCGCGGGGCGCTTCGAGTTCGAGGATTTTCTGGACGAGGGCCAGCGGATCCGGGTCTCTGTGACACTGGACAGGCGGCAGGCTTTGGTTGATTTCACGGGCACTTCGCCGCAGGCGGCGGCGCCAGTGAACGCGAATTACGCCATTACCGTGGCGGCCGTGTTTTACGTCTTCCGCTGTCTGCTGGGAGAGGATGTTCCTGCCAATGCGGGACTGATGGCGCCCATCCGTGTGATCGCGCCGGAGGGGACGCTGGTGAATGCCCTGCCGCCCGCGGCGATGGCCGCGGGCAACGTGGAAACGTCGCAGCGCATCACGGACGTCCTGCTGGGCGCGCTGGCGCAGGCTGTTCCGGAGCGCATTCCGGCAGCGTCGCAGGGCACGATGAACAATCTCAGTTTCGGCGGAACGGGGTTCGCCTGGTATGAGACGATCGCGGGCGGCATGGGCGCCTCTGCTCAGGGGGATGGGCAGAGCGGCGTGCACACGCACATGACGAACTCGTGGAACACGCCCGTGGAGGCGTTCGAACAGGCATTTCCGGTGCTTGTGCGGGAGTACCACATTCGGCGCGGCTCAGGCGGACGCGGTCTTCACCGCGGCGGCGACGGCCTCGTGCGGGAGTTCGAGTTCCGCGCGCCGGCGGAGGTGACGGTTCTTTCCGACAGGCGCGTGCGCGCGCCCTACGGGCTGGCAGGCGGCGAACCAGGCAAGCCGGGCAGGAACACGCTCATCCGCCAAGGCCGCGCGCGGCGGCTGCCAAGCAAGGTGCGGTTTGACACGCAGCCCGGAGACCGGCTCCGGATCGAGACGCCTGGCGGCGGAGGGTACGGAGCCTCCCGGAAACCCTGATCCATCGCTCACAAATCGGTTCACGGCACAGCCGGCGCCACCGGCCCGTGCTGCCGCGCCTGGCGCTGGCGCCGCCTCCGCCACAGGAGCCAGGCCAACCCGCCCGCCACCAGCAGGATCGTCGCTTCTTCCGGCGTATGAACCACATCCACTCGCCCGCCATACAGGATGCCGAAAGACCCGTTGCCGCGCTGGAAGACGTCGAACCGCAGCAAAGCCGGGCCGAAGCGGTTGACCGCAAATTCCAGCAGCAGCCCTTCGCCGGGCTGGCATCCGATGGGCCCGGCCGCGCAGACGCCGTCCTGACGCCAGTTCGCGGGCGCGAGCTGCAGCCCCGAGGGATGGCTCTGATCGATCAGATACACCGCCGCCGTGTCATCAGCGAAAACCGTCATTCGCACGAAGTACGCTGTCTTCGGCAGTTTTTCGAAGAAGCTGGCTGTAGGCCCCTTTTTGGCGCTCGTATTTGGCGGCGAAATGCGGCCTTCTTCCACGCCCGTGTTCGCGTAGGAAATCCATTGCCAGGGGGCCATCGCAGCCCACGCTGCATGGGGCTGGACGGCGACGTTGGCCCCCGTGACGCTGTTGTACTCGTTGACAAGGTCGGAACCGAATGTCAGAGTCGCCGCTGACAGGGCGACAGAAAGGCAAAGACAAGCCGCGGAAAGGATCAGCAGTCGCTTCATCGTCGCAGCAGTCCTGTCAGTAGAGACAGTGGCAGGCTGCGGCGAATCTTCTCAGGGAAAAACCGTAGCGGCAGTGAGAGATCAGCCGCCGAACGCCTTGCGCGGGTTCTCCACCATCAGCCGCCGGCGCGTCTCCGCCGGGAGCGCGGGCAGGAAGTCCGTGTAGATGTACGTGTAGCCGCGGTACTCGCCGCCGCCGGGGATTTCTGCGTGATACCAGCCCGCGTCCTGCGACACGAGCGTGCGCTCCAGCAGCCCCTGTTTCTCCATGAACTGAACGCAGGCCAGGTGCCAGTCGCGGCTCTTCGGTCCGATGCCGTCGAATTCGACCCACGCGCCCGCGCGGGCCACGCGCTCGTGATACGCGTGATCCTTCTCGCTCTGCGCGTGCACCCACACGAATTTGTTCAGCGGACAGCGGAGCCTGTCGAGAATGTCGAGCTGCGCCTCGGCCGCCTTGCCGCCGCCGTTGGTGTGGGACGCGATGGTCAGATCGGTTTCCAGCGACGTCAGCGCCGCCGCCTCGATCAGCCGCCTGTCCAGTTCTTCAAGAGGATAGCCGTTGACAGCGGTCTTGATGAAGCGCGGGCGCACGCCGTCGACTCCCTTCTTCCACTCCGCAATCCACCGCTGCGCCAGTTGCCGGGAGTTCGCCTGCCACGCCCATTCGGGAACGCCGCTGCGGTTGGCGGCGCCATAGACGCCCGTGTTGGTCCAGATCTCAAGCCCGGTGAGGTCCGCGGCCATCTTCATGAGCAGCGGGTCGCGCCCCAGCCCCTGCGGCGTGCACTCGAGCAGCCGCACGCAGCCGTATTTCCGGAGCTCTTCCAGGTGCGGCCTGGCCATGCGGAGCACGGCGCCGCGGTCGTATTTCGACGGGTTCTTCACGCCTCCAAAGTCGACGAGAATGTGCTCGTGCACGAGCACGGAGCCGGGCAGCGCGTGGACCGGGTCCGCCGCCTGCGCGGCGATCATCGACAGAAGAAATTCGCGCCTCTGCATCACGGCTCCAACATATACCAGCCGCTGCCGGAACGTCGGCTATGATGGCGGTGATGCCCGACGAGCCGCTTCCGCTGGGATACAACACCTACTGCCTGCGCGCGCTGCGCTGGAATGACGCGCAGCTGCTGGAATTCGCCGCCCAACACCGGCTGGACGCGATTTTCCTCCAGGATTCCCAGGACCCGCGCGCCATGGAGCCTGCGCACTGGAAAGAAGTCCGCGAAATGGCGCAGCGGCTGGGTCTGCACCTGGAAACGGGTGGCGGCGGCATTCTGCCGAAGCGCGCGGAGGACATGGAGCAGAGCATCGCCACGCTGCGCCGCCATATCGAACGCGCCGCGGCGATGGGCTCGCCGTACGTGCGGTGCGTGCTGGCATCCGAGCGCGCGGCGTTTCCCGCGCCGGTGGAGCAGTCGATGGAATGGGCGGTGAAGATCCTTCGCGCGGTAAGGCCGGAGCTGGCCGGGCGCGGGGTGAAGGCGATCATCGAGGTTCACAAGGATCTGCAGGCGTGGGAGCTGCGCGAGGTGGTGGAGGCTGCGGGGAAGGACCTCGTCGGCGTGTACCTGGACACGGGCAATCCGGTGTTCGTGCTCGAGCATCCGATGACGACGCTCGAGACGCTGGCGCCGTATGTCGAGTCGGCGCACCTGCGCGATTCGGTCGTCTACGAGCATCCGCGGGGCGTGGCCGTGCAGTGGGTGCCTCTGGGAGAAGGCGTCGTCGACTTCCGCGCTTTTGTGAAACGGCTGGCTGAGCTGTGCCCGCGGGTGCACGTCTACAACAAGCCGATCACGGGACGGCCGCCGGCGGTGATTCCGTATCTCGAACAGGACTTCTGGAAAATGTTTCCGAAGGCGCGCGCCGGAGAGCTGGCCCGGTTTCTCGACCTGGCGCGCACCGGGCGGCCCTACGAGGGCCGGATGGTGATCGAGGACATTCCCGGAAGACCCGTCCCCGAGGCGTTCCGCGCGGCCATCCAGCACCAGCAGCGGGACCACGTGGAGCGCGGGCTCGAGTACGCGAAGAAGGAGCTGAACCTGGGCCGGCGATGGCGGCAGGCGGCGTGAGGGCGCGGGTCAGAACGGCCGCGGCGGGTGGCCTTTCTCGCGGATGCGGAGCTTCAGTCCTTCGCGTTTCGCCTCAGGAACCAGGGACGCCCATGCGCGCAGCGGGGGCGGCGCTTCGACGCGGCTGTCGAGCGTGAATCGCAGCGTGACGATCTCCTGCGGCATGACGGCGAGCCGGTAGCGCTGCGCGCGCGGGAGCGGACGGGGCTCCTCTCCCAGCAGGTTGGCGAGGCGGGCGGACTGATGCGGCACGAGACACTCGACCCACGCCGCACCCGGTTCGCCGCGCCATTCCACGAGACGGACTTCGAGGTCGCCGCCATCGCGGCGCAGCGCCTCCAGAATCAGGTTGTCCGAGGTGCGGATCAGCGGCGGCAGCGGTTGGCCCCTGTCGAAGAAGAGCGGCGGCGCGCTGAACTCGCGGGCGCGCTTCGGAGCTTCGATCGCCCGCCAGTCGCCCTCGTGCGGGATCAGCGCGAAGCGGAAGCGGTGCCGGCCAATCGCCTTCAGCTCCTCGTTGGGCAGCCCGCGATACGCGCTGACGGCGTTCACAAGGCCCAGCGTCAGCCGGTCCGGGGCGAACTCGTGCATCGGCAGGCCGTCTTCGACGAGCGTCAGTCCCCCGCCCGCGGCGATGCGGTAATCGGACCAGCCGAGCGCCGGCATGACGGCGGCGCTGTAGCCGAACAGAGTATGTTCGCCGCCGCGCGGCAGAAAGTAGGGCTGCGGTTCCAGCCAGTTTTCCCCGGGCGGCCCCTCGCTGAAGCCGAAAGGGATGCCGCGGGTGCGCCGGTCCACGCGGCCGGCGAATGGAAAATCCATGCTGACGAGGACATCGCTGCGGCGCAGATCCAGAGAGATGTCCACGTCGATCCGCGGATTGCCGCGGTAGAACCAGAACCTTTTGTCAATCCGGAAATCAGGGCAGTCCTGAGTGAATTCCACCAGCCGGCCGAGAGCTGCCTCGGAGACGCGGGCCTGGACCGGCGCCGTGCAGGCGGGCAGAACCCTGCGCTGTTTACGGGGCGCCATGAAATCAGCGGCCACTTTCGCGATTTTTTCCGGCGGTTCTTCCAGATTCAGGCGGGCGCTTCCGGCCGTCAAAACAGGCCTGCCCGATGGGGACAGGAGCGCGGCGATTTCGCCCTTTTGGGGATCGAGTTTTGCGGTGTAATGCGGGGTCCGGATTTCCGCGGGATCGGCCGCCGGATCACGACGGACAGGCGTTCCGCTCACGAGTCTGACAGAGGCGGCTTGCGCTGGCGGCAGCGTGAGGCGGCAGCGCGCAGCGCCGGGACTGGACGGATCGGCCATGCAGTCGGCGCCGGCCAGCGTCCTTCCCTCTGGAAGGCGGATTTCGAAGGGGTCGCTCCTCTCCCAGTTCAGTGAAGACAGGATCACAGGGTCCGCGCCGCCCCTGTGGACGGCCTTGCCCAGCACGCTGTGCAGCCGCTGTTGCGCACCCTCGAAGCGGTCCCAGGCGTCCCAATGATCCTTCGAGCGGAAGACTGCGCCCGCGCCCGCTCCCCAGATGGTGTTGCGGTCCATGTTGGTCAGCAGAAGCAGGCGGGCTTCGTAGAGCTCGCGGGCAGGGTAGGGGAGGGCGCGGCGCAGGCTGGCCGCGGCGGCGCTCATCTCGGCCGCGGCCAGCAGGCTTTCCGTGCGGCGGAAGGCGCGCTTCACCTCCGGCAAGGCGCTCCAGAATCCGTTGAAGCAGAAGGCCGTGTCGCCCGTGTATTCGGGCAGCTGCGCGCCGCGTTGCATTTCCCCGCGGAGCGCCTCCAGATACTGCTGCATCGTGCTGAACCGGATCTCGATTCCGGGATGTTTTTCGCGCCACGCGCGCAGAAACTCTTCCACCTGCTCTCCCATCGAGGGCGGGAGGCTGTAGTCGCTGGCGCCTGCGATGAAGAGCGCCAGGCGCGGCGAGGGGCTGTAGAGCAGGCGCTCTTCGACGGCGCGGCGGACCGCGTCCATCATCTTTTCGTCACGCGGGTCTTTCGACTGAAACAGCTCGCGCAATTCCATGTAATGAGGCGCGGTGATGGCGAGCGCGCGGGTGCCGTCGGGAGCGCGCCACCAGAAGGCGGTGCGGCCGGCCGGGTTGTTGCGCGTGAAGACAACGGCATCCAGGCCGAGCTTCCGCACCACCTGCGGGAGTTGCCGGTGCGCCCCCGTGATGTCGATGGCCCAGCCGAAGCGCGGGCGCCGGCCGAAGACCTGTTCGTACCAGCGGATGCCTTCGATGCCCAGCAGGGCCAGGGTTTCGCCGCCGCCGAGCGTGACGTCGGATTCGAGCCAGAACGCATTGACAAGCTCCGCGTTACCGCTTTGCAGCATCCTCCGGAGCAGGGCCTCGCGCTGCGGTTCGAGCTCGAACAGGCTGATGAGATTCGGGGCCTCGGACCAGACGAAACGGTAGGACGGCGCACGGGCGGCCAGCTCGAGGTGTTCGAGGTAATTGTTGAGGACGTAGTTGCGCTCCGTATCGAAGTCGACCAGCCAGCCGCCGATGGTGCCGTGCGTGTTGGGTACGATGTGGACCACAGCGGGCTGGCCATGAGCTGCGGCGGCCGCGAGGAGAAGGAGCAGGACCGACAGGCCGGGGATTCTGCGCATCAAGGCGAATCTACCCTGTGCGCTGGCGGGCTGCAACGGCGGCGTCACGCTTCCAGCGGAGGGATCAGATCGAGCGGCACTTCCATGCGTTCTACCGGCGAGGAGAGTACGAGAGAGGTAGACGTCATGCCGAACTGCGTGAGGCGGTCGATCAGCTTCTCGAGATGCGCCACCGAGGCGACGCGCACCTTGAGGATGAACGATTCATCGCCCGTGCAGCGGTGGCACTCCTGCACTTCCGGCAGAGCCGCGCAGAGTTTGACGAGGCGGCGGGCGGCGGTTTCCGTGCCGGAAAGGCGGATGCGGATGAAGGCGAGCACGCCCAGGCCCGCGGCCCGCGGGTCGATGCGCGTCAGGTAACCGCGGATCACGCCAGCGGTTTCCAGCCGCCGGACCCGCTCGGAGACGGCGGGCGTGGAGAGGCCGACGCGGCGGCCGAGTTCCCTGAGCGAGAGCCGCGCGTCGCGCTGGAGTTCAGCGAGAATCCGGCGGGAAACAGGATCTAAACGTTTGGAAGGAGAAACCGGCATCGCATCTTTCATTCTGTAAGAGAAACCCCTGCTGCGCCTCCAGCCAGTTCTTCCCGTCCGGTCCGGCCGGAGCTAAGATGCGGGCATGCCGCTCGAAAGACGCAGTTGGGCCGAACCGTTCAAGATCAAGATGGTGGAGCCGCTCCGCATGACGACGCGCGAACAGCGCGAGCAGGCTCTCGCGGAGGCCGGCTACAACACGTTTCTGCTGAAGTCCCGCGACGTGTACATCGACCTGCTGACCGACTCCGGCACGTCGGCGATGAGCGACCGGCAGTGGGCGGGGCTGATGCTGGGCGATGAAGCGTACGCGGGCAGCGAGAATTTCTACCATCTTGAAAGCGCCGTGCAGCGCTACTACGGCTACCGGCACGTGATTCCTACGCATCAGGGGCGCGGCGCAGAGCACATCCTGTCGCGCATCCTCATCCGCCCCGGCGACGTGATTCCGGGCAACATGTATTTCACGACCACGCGGCTGCATCAGGAGCTGAGCGGCGGCACGTTCGTGGACGTGATCATCGACGAGGCGCACGACCCGGCGAACGAACACCCGTTCAAGGGCGACGTCGACCTGGAAAAGCTGGAGCGCGTGCTGAAGGAGAATCCCGGGCGCGTGCCGTACGTCAGCGTCGCCGCCACGGTGAACATGGCAGGGGGGCAGCCGATCTCGCTGGCCAACCTGAAGCAGGTGCGGGCGCTGGCGGACCGCTACGGGACGCGCGTGATTCTGGACGCCACGCGCGTGGCTGAAAACGCCTGGTTCCTCCAGCAGCGCGAACCGGGGCAGCAGGGCAGGAGCGTGGCGGAGATCGTGTACGAGCTGTGCTCGCTCACCGACGGCTGCACGATGAGCGCGAAGAAGGATCCGCTGGCCAACATCGGCGGTTTTCTGGCCGTGAACGACGCCGAAATCGCCGAGCAGGCGCGCAATCTGGTGGTCGTGTACGAAGGGTTGCACACCTACGGCGGCATGGCGGGGCGCGACATGGAAGCCGTGGCCATCGGGATTGAGGAGTCCGTGCAGGACGACCACATCCGTGCGCGCGTGGGGCAGGTGCTGTATCTCGGAGAGAAGCTGCGGCGCTGGGGCATTCCGATCGTGGTCCCTGTAGGCGGGCACGGCGTCTTTCTCGACGCGAAGAAATTCCTGCCGCACGTTCCGCAGGAGCACTACCCGGCGCAGGCGCTGGCGGCGGCGCTGTATCTGGACAGCGGCGTGCGCGCCATGGAGCGCGGCATCGTCAGCGCGGGGCGCGATCCGGAGACGGGCCAGGAGCGCAAGCCGAAGCTGGAACTGGTGCGGCTGACGATTCCGCGCCGCGTCTACACGCAGGCGCACATGGACGTGACGGCGGAAAGCGTGTATTGCGTCTACGAGGAGCGCGAGAAGATCCGCGGCCTGCGGATGACGTTCGAGCCGAAGTTCCTGCGCTTCTTCCAGGCGCGGTTCGAGCCGATCGGCGGCAGGCTGATGTAAGCGCCGGCCGCCCGTTCAGCGGCTCGCTTTCTCCCACAGCACGCTCTGCCGCCCGGCGACGCCTTTCAGAAGGCCGATCAGATGGGCGGCCTGTCCGAAGAGGAAGTAGAAGGGAACATCGAGCAGGCGGTTGCGCCATCCGGTGGCGGCGCGCAACAGCGCCAGCAGCAGAGCCGCGCCGGACAGCGCCAGCGCCAGCTGCGCGGGCGGCCAAGGCCACGCGGCGGCGGCCGAAGCCACGGCGGCCAGCCCGGTGAGTGGCGTCAGCCAGCGCAGCAGCTTGTGCGAAACGAAGACAAACCAGAACCGCAGCGGCGCGCCCACGGGCCACCCGTTGCCCCGCAGCAGCGCCTGGGCGGCGCCTGCGGCGATGCGGACCCGGCGGCGGTATTCCTCCCGCAGGCTCTCCGGACCGCGCTCCCAGCCGACCGCCGCCGGCTGGTGCACAACCCGCAGACCCTTGCGGACGAAACGGATGGGGATGACAAAATCCTCGATCAGGGTGTCCGGCGGGCACGGCTCGAACAGCGCGGTCCGGAAGGCATACATCGCGCCGTCGGCGCCGGCCATGGACCAGATCCGGCTGGCCAGTTCCTGCAGGCGCCATTCAACGCTGTAGTACTGCTGTTCGCCGCCTTCCAGCTCGCCGGTGGTTTCCTGGAGAACCACTTTGCCGGAAACGGCTCCGACCTGCGGATCGGAAAAGGGCGCAGCCAGCGCCTTCAGCGCCTTCCGGTCGTACAGGACGTTGGCGTCGCTGAGGACCGTGATTTCCTCGCGAATCCGGGGAACGATGTCGTTGAGGTTGGCGATCTTGCCGATGCGCTGCGGGCGGACGATCAGCTCGATGCCGCGGGGAACGAATTCCTGCAGAATTTCCGTCGTTCCGTCGGTCGAACCGTCGCTTGCGAAAATCAGCCGCAGGCGGTCCCGGGGATAGTCGAGAGCAAGCGTATTTTCCGCCTTCCGGCCGATGATGCTGCGCTCGTTGAGCGCGCAGACGACCATGGCCAGGGAAGGCAGACAGCCGTCCTCGGGAATCGAGGCGCGGCGGCGGCGCCCGAAAAGGATGCCGATCAGCGGATAGACGGCGATGGGATACAGGAACAGCGCGGCGGAGACGAGGAAGATCGCGCGGGCCCAATCCATGCCAGGATTCCAGTTTGCACCAGTGCGGGGCGGTCCCGCCCGCAGCGGTCAGTCGGCGCGGAAGCGCGTCCAGGGCTGCGCGGGAAGATCCCGCAGCAGCGGCTTCATCCACCCGTACTGCGGGTATTTCTTCAGGTGCTCCTCGGCGCGGAAGTGCAGGCCGCAGGCGTGGCCCATGGCGGCTTCCATTTCCATCGCGCGGATCATCCGCGCATCCGCGGCTTTCGACTGTACGGCGCCCGCAGGGCCGTATTCATCCTGCCAGGGCTTCATGCCGCGCGGGCTAAGATCGACGTGGCCACAGAGAGTGCGTTCGCTGGGGGAATCGGGCTTCTTCTCGTAGGCATCATCGTGGTCGGCCATGAAACGTTTGGCCTCTTCGAGGCCGATCCTGCCCCGGAACTCGGGCATCAGCTGCTCCCAGCGGGCGCGGCGGGCGTTGGCGCTGACCGCAGGATCGTTCATGGGGAAGACGGTTTCTTCGGCGGCGAGCTTCGGGTTCACCGGGAAATTGGCGCCAGCGAAGTAGCCGTCATTGGTGCGCTCGAGGATGACATTCTTCAGGCCGAGTTCGAGCCTGCCGATCTCGTTGCGGCGCGTGTCGGCAACCAGCCACGCGTTGGCGTAGCCGCCGTTGTTGCCGCGGATCATGAAGGCGGCGAACTCGTCGATCGAGGACGCGTACTGCATCGCCTGCCGGGCGCGGGCGAACTCGGGCACGCCTTCCGGATCGAAGCCGCGGAAGCCCGTGATGGTGGTTTCCGTGATGGCGAGCCCGGCGGAGTTGATCCCGAAGTCGTCGCCGGAGTGGATGAAGCCAGGAAAGCCGTCCATCAGGATGCGGTGGCCGCGCTCCGGGCGGATGTCGAAGATGATGTTCCAGCGCGAGCCTTCCAGATAGCCGGACCAGTTGTTGTGGGCGATCACGGGCTGTCCGTCGCGCGTCCAGCTGCCCGTGGCGACGAAGGCGCTGCACTTGTCCGGCGCCGCGGACTTGCCCCTGCCGTCGAGCCATGTGACGTAATAGCCCAGCTCGATGTTGGCGTTGAGCACCGTCAGATCCAGGTAGTCCGCGTTCACGCCAGCGCGCTTCAGTCCTTCGCTCATGGCGCGGATTTCGCGCTGGTATTCGTCCGGGACTTTGGGCCAGAGAATCTCCTGAGCCGTCTTGCGGAAGAACTGCCAGCCGCGTTTCGTGTCGTGCTCGAGAGTCAGCTTCGTGACGGCCAGGGCGTCCTCGATTTCTTTCGCAAGCAGGAAGCCGTGCTGATAGCCGATCTGCTCGGGCGAGCCAGCCAGCCGCACGGGAATCCAGCCGTTGCGCATCTCGCCGCGCCAGGAGCCGTTCATGCGGTGATCGCGCGCCGGCTGGCAGGACAGAAACAGCAGGGCAGCCGGAAAAACAGGGAGGATCGCAGCGGACAGCGCCCGTTTCATGCGTCCGATGATACCAGCCCCCGCGGCGCTCCCGCGGAAGCGGGGGAGCGCTCAGTGGCAGCCCTTGCAGGTGAACTTGCGGCCGTGGCAGACGGCGCAGCCCTGGCGCGGAAAGTCCTTGCCGCCGTGCTTGTCCACGAATTCGGCGGTGTGGTCCGCGGGGCGGAAGTTCTTCGTGGTCTCGACGTGGCACTTCTGGCAGGAGTCGGGCGGCTTGATCTCGCCGTGGCAGACCAGGCAGTCGGCCATGTGCGGGAAATGGGCGGCGGTTTTCTTGCCGTGGGGCACGTCGTCGCTTTCCGGAATGCCGCGGTGGCATGCGGTGCAGGGATCCTGGATTTTCGCCAGGGCTTCCGGGGCGGGAGGATGGTCGCCCAGGTAGGATTTCGATTTCACCGCGGCGGCGATCAGGGCGGCGATATTGCCCATTTCGACGTGGATCGAGTGGTTGAATTTGTCTACGCCGGACTTGTTGGGCTCGCCGATTTCCACTTCGTCATGGCAGGTGACGCAGGCCATGTTATCCGGCAGGAGGTTGTCCTCCGCCCTGGTCGAAGCCGCCGCTTCCTTGTGGCAGTTCTCGCAGGAGGTGACCTGCTTCAGGTGGTATTTGTGGGAGAAAGGCTTGCGGGGCGCGGACAGCGCTGCCGCCGCGCCCGCCAGAATGAGGAGAGGGATCAGGGCTTTGAGTAGGTGATTCGCCATAGACGGTTGCCTCCGTCATCCGATACCAGGAGGCTGCCGTCCCGGAGTTCCAGCAGGCCGACGGGGCGGCCCCAGACCTCTTTCTTCGATGGATCGAGCAGAAATCCGGTCAGGAAATCCTCCAGGGGACCGGCCGGTTTTCCATTCCTGAAGGGAATGAAAGCCACCGAATAGCCGACCCTCTGCGCGCGGTTCCACGAGCCGTGGAACGCCAGAAACGCGCCTCCGCGGTACTTTTCAGGAAATTGTTTGCCCGTATAGAAGCGGGCGTCGAGCACCGCCACGTGCGCCGGCAGAATGACGTCCGGCACGATCGTTTTGGCCACGAGATCCGGCCGCTGGCCCTTGTTGCGCGGATCCTCGTTCGGTCCGATGTAGGCGTAGGGCCAGCCGTAGAAGCCGCCGGGACGGATTGAAGTGAAGTAGTCCGGAACCAGGTCGTCGCCCAGACCATCGCGCTCCTGCACAGCCGCCCACAGCGTGTCCGTGCCGGGATAGAAGTCCAGCCCGATGGGGTTGCGCGTGCCCGTGGCGATGAACTCGCGCCCCGTGCCGTCGGGGTTGAAACGCAGGATGGCGGCGCGGATCTCCGGCTCGCCGGGGCTGACGTTGGACTGCGAACCGACGGCGAGGTAGAACTTCTCGCCCTTGCGGTCGAACAGGATCGTGCGCGTCCAGTGGCCCGTGGCGGCTTCCTTCAGCGGAACGATCTCTTCGGGCTGCGAGGCCTCGAGCTTCTTCGAATCGTACCTGTACCGCTTCACCGACGTGGTTTCGGCCACGTACAGGTAGTCTTTCCACAGCGCCAGGCCGAAGGGGCGGTCCAGCCCGTTCAGGATCTCCTTCTTTTCGTCCTCGCTGATCCGGTTGTCGCGGTTGCGGTCGACGAGCGCATAGACGCGGCCCGGCCGCGTGGAGTCCGACATCAGAATCTCGCCGGAGGGCCCGAGGATCATGTATCTGGGCCGTTCGAATCCGGAGGCGAACTCCTGCACGTCGAAGCCCGCGGGCGCCTGCAGACGCGCGCCGTCGGGCCGCTCGATCACCCGCGGCGGGTTGGAGGCCGAAGGAGTGTGGAAAGGCGGAGGCAGCTTGGGCTGCTGCGCGGAGGCTGCCGCGAAGCCCAGCACGGCGGCCATCGGTAAGAAACGCAGAATCGTCATCGTACCCGTATTCTACCGTCCGCTGCGAGCCGCGCGTCTGAAGACGGTTTCATCCGCAAGATTCCGTGATAGGAATGCGGCCGGGCGGCGACTATTCCAACGGAGTGACCAGACCCGTCGAAGCGGTGGACGCGCAGATCCGGGCATGGCGGCAAGCGCCCGCGGAAGGCATGCGCCGTCTGGAAAACTGCACCCGCGCGTTTGACGCGTGCGCGCTGTCGCTCGAGGAAACGCTGGCGGGTCTCGAGCCGCGCAAGCCCTGGCGCACGCCGCCGGAAACCGCGCCGGAACGGCAATGGCTGTGGAAACGGAAACACGTCCTTCTGTTCTGGACGGCCGTCGCCGCGCTGTCGGCGGCTTCGCTCGCCGCAGGCTACTTCTTCGCCTCGGGGCGCTGACGCAGAAGGAAAACGGGGTCCGGCCTGGCGGCGGTTTCAAACACCGTCATCACTTCGAGCTCCGGCAGCCGGAAGCGCACCGTCCGGTTGTCGCCCTGCGCGGAGACGAACAGCGTCCCGCCGGCTGCGTCGAGATGAATGCCTTCGGCGTGGCTGCCGGCGCGGGCGCGGCGCACTTCCTCCATGGTCGAGAGGTCGATGACCGCAACTTCGCCGGACTCCATCAACGTCGTGTACGCAAAGCGGCCATCGGGCGAGATCACGATCCGCGAAGGCTGCCCGGGCACGCCAATGCGGCGCCGGACGGTGTTCGTCACCGCGTCGACGACCACCACCTGGTTCGCCGTCCGCGTGCCCACGAGCAGGGTCTTTTCGTCCGGCGTCAGAGCGATGCCCATGGGAACGCCGCCCACGTCGACCGAGCCGCGCTGGCGGCGCGCGCGCAGGTCGACGACGCTCACCGTGCCCGAGCCCGAGTCGGCCGTCCAAGCCTGCCGCTCATCGGCCGTCACCGCCACCATGTGCGGCAGCTTGCCCGTCACGGGAATGCCGTGGAGCAGCTTCCGGCTGCGGCTGTCAATGACGGCCAGCGCCGCGGGAAAATCGCAGGTGACGTACAGACGCCCGCTGCGGCCGAGGTGAATGCCGTGCGGGCGGTGATACTGGCCCAGAGAAATCTCTCCGGCCGGCTTGCGCGCCGCAAGATCGATGACCGTGAGCGTGTTGCCGCCCTGCTTCTCTTCCGTCCAGGAATTGACGCCGTAGTTGCTGACAAACGCGAAACGCTGGTCGCGGCTCACCGCAAATTCATGGGGTTTTGCGCCCGTGGGAATCTTTTTGATCAGCTTCCCGCCGGCTTCCTCGTAAACGCCCAGCGAATCGTCGCCCTTGTGCAGGATCAGCACCTGGGCATGCGCCGCCGCCGCGAGCGCGAGACCGATGAGCAGGAAACCGCGAGTCCGCATGCTCCCATTCTTGCCCGCCGGGAGAAAAAACGACAGCGGCCCGGGGCTTCGCGCTCCCTGGCCGCTGCGGATGTCCGGCAAGAGGAAGACCGCTATTCGTTGACGTGGAACGTGGCCACGAAGGCGTTGCGCTTGTACGGCAGCGACCAGCTCGCCTTCAGTCCGTCGCGGGAGTCGGCCGCATAGCGGTTCTCCAGCGTGTAGGCGGCCATGGCGTGATCGGTCTTCGCCAGCGGAGGATAGAAGGTTTCCTCGTGGCCGCAGACCTTGTCGCCCTCCTCGATGGCGCGGGTGCGGATGGCGGCCAGCGTCCCGGCGGTGAAGGAAACGCGCTGCTCGTGGATCGACTCGCCTTCCACGCGGAACTCCATTGGCATGACGAACTCGCGCACGACGCGCTCCAGCAGGTCGCCCGTCATGCGCTGCGCGAAGAGCTTCAGCGCCCGGCGCTGTTCGAGAGACGCGCGCTCGTCGTAGATGAGCACGGAGTAGACGGGGTAGGGCTCGCCGGTCAGGTCCCCCAGCGTGGAGGCGGCCTTCACGGCGGCGGCCACTTTCAGCCCGTCGATCCGCACGCCGTTGACCTCGCCCCGTTCAATCTGCCAGCCGAACACGGCCAGGTTGCCCACCAGCTGGACTTCGCTGTTGATGAAGCACGACCCGGCGTTGACGTCGGCCGACCGGGCTTCGACATACATTCCGGTTGCCTGAATCGACGGCGACGCAGCCCAGATCATCGAAGCGGCGCCGGCGAAAAACACGCCCAGTTTCAACCACGCAGTCATCATCGAACCTCCCAGTTCTCAGCCCTTCCAAATCCTCCGGGCCCGCGCGGCTTCACCGCCGCAGCAGGCCCGCATGGGGCTGGCTGTTTGATTCAATTATACGCAGTCAAGATTCGCCGGGCGCGCGGAAGAACAGCCGCCGGGGGGCGGCTCAGGCCACCTTGCGGGAGCGGACAAACTCGGCGAATTCCCTGTCCGTGCCGAGGATGTGCCTGTTGAGCCACTCTTTCAGGAACTGGAGAATGCTGAGCGAAATGGTGGCGCGGCCTTTCAGCACTGCCGCCGCGTATTCTTCCACCTTCGCGGTCAACGCCTGATGTTTCTGTTTATGGCGGGGCAGCCCCGGGTAAGCGGCCTCGGCCATGAGACGCTCTTCGGTGCTGAAGTGATACTTCGTATACTGGAGCAGCTCATCCATCACGCGCATCAGGTCGCGCTGCCTGCCGCCAGCCTGCATCGCCTGATGGAGTTCGTTCAGGATCTTCACCAGCTGCCTGTGCTGCCGGTCCATCTCTTCCAGTCCCACTTCCAGGGCGGGTGTCCATTCAATGAGAGCCATGATTCAGGAGTCTCCGCTCTCTTATCGGACAGTTCCGGACCGGGTGGAGGAAATGTCACTTCTGGTTGGCGAGCTGGTGCTGTCGGCAGTAGCGCGAGCCGGGCACGGCGGGGCGGGTGCAGCGCTTGCCGCTGTTGGTGATGGCGGCGCAGCGGACCGTGGGAGGCTTGCGGTCCGGCGCATCGGCGGGCGGCTCGGCGGTCTGCCTGAGCGCATCGAAGGACGGACGGTTCTGCAGCGCGCCGCGCTGTTCGCTGAGCGCGCGCATCATCCGCTCCAGCCGGGCTTCGGCATCGGCCAGCTGAGCCTTCACCTGCGCGAGTTCTTCGATGAGGGCGGTGATCCGGTCCGCCTCGCCCGCGCACGGGGACGCGGCGGGCGGATCGGCCGCGGCCTTGCCTGTCAGGCACCCGGCCAGCAGCGAGACGAGCCACTCCCTGCGAGGCACCTTCACACGGACTTAGTGCCCGCAGGCCGCACTTTTTCTCACAATTCGAACTTGATTCCCTGCGCCAGGGGCAGGTCGCGCGACCAGTTGATCGTAACGGTCTGCCGCCGCATGTAGGCTTTCCAGGCGTCCGAGCCGGCTTCGCGCCCGCCGCCGGTCTCTTTCTCGCCGCCGAAAGCGCCGCCGATCTCCGCGCCCGAGGTGCCGATGTTGACATTGGCAATGCCGCAGTCCGAACCGCGCGCCGAAAGGAACGTCTCCGCCGCAATGAGATTGCGCGTGAAGATGGCCGACGACAGACCCTGCGGCACGTCGTTGTGCCAGGCGATGGCCTCTTCGAGATCCGGGTACTCGATCAGATAGAGAATCGGGGCGAAGATCTCTTCTTTCACGATCGGCATGCCGGCCCGCGCCCGCACGAGCGCCGGCTCGACGAAAAACCCCGGCCGGTCCAGCCGCCGTCCTCCGCAGAGCAGTTCGCCGCCCTGCTCCTGCGCGCGCCGCAGGCCGTCCATCATCTCGTCCACCGCCGCCTGGTTGACCAGCGGCCCCATCACCATATGCGGGTCGAGCGGATCGCCGATGCGGATCTGGGAATAGGCGTTCTTCAGCCGGTCGATGAAGGTGGACGCGATGTCGCGGTGGAGGAAGATGCGCCGGATGGTGGTGCAGCGCTGGCCGGCCGTGCCGACGGCGCCGAACAGCACCGCCCGCAGGGCCAGGTCGAGATCGGCGTCCGGCTCGATGATGACGCCGTTGTTGCCCCCAAGCTCCAGGATCGTGCGGCCGAGCCGCCTGCCGACGACCTCGGCCACGCGGCAGCCCATCTGGTAGCTGCCTGTGGCGCTGATGAGAGGCACGCGGCGGTCGGCCAGCAGCCGCTCCCCCACCGTCGAGCCGCGGCCGATCACGAGCGTGAACACGCCCGGCCAGCCGTTGTCTTCCAGAACCTTCTGGCAGATGCGCTGCACGGCGATGGCGCACAGCGGCGTTTCCGAGCTGGGCTTCCAGATGACCGTGTCGCCGCAGACGGCGGCGATGAAGGCGTTCCAGCTCCACACGGCTACGGGAAAGTTGAATGCCGAAATGACGCCGACAGGTCCGAGCGGGTGCCACTGCTCGTACATCCGGTGCTGGGGCCGCTCGCTCTGCATGGTGAGCCCGTAGAGCTGGCGCGAGAGCCCGACGGCGAAGTCCGCCATGTCGATCATCTCCTGCACCTCGCCCAGCCCTTCGGCGAGGATCTTGCCCATCTCCAGAGACACCAGCGCGCCGAGCAGCTCCTTGTGCTCGCGCAGCGCGAGCCCCATCTGACGGATCACCTCTCCGCGCTTGGGCGCCGGATGCATGCGCCAGCGCAGGAACGTCTCGTGCGCCGCCGCGGCCACCTGTTCGTAGTCCGCCGCCGATGCCATCGCCACGCGCGCCAGCGGCTGCCCCGTCGAAGGGTTGATGCTGACCAGTTCGCCGCCCCCGGGATGGTCGATCCATGCCGTGCCGCACGCGCCGGAGCTGGTTTCGCCGATGCCGAGTTTCGCGAGAATCGTTTGCGGATCCATGCCTGCCTCCGGCTCCCCATTCTATGTCCTGGGGGCGCGGGGCAGACGGCTACGCTTTCGGCTCCTGCTGCGAGAGGCAGTGCAGGGTGCCGAGCCCCCAGACGAGATCCACTGCATGAATGCCCGCGACAGGGCGGTCCCGGAACAGCTCGCCCAGGATGCCGAGCGCCACGCGGTCGTTCGGGTCGTTGAACGTGGGCACGAAGACGGCGTGATTGGCAATGTAGAAGTTCGCGTAGCTGGCGGGCAGGCGCTGGCCGTCGAAGACCACGGGAGCGGGCATCGGCAGCGCGATGACATCGGGCTTCGAGCCGTCTTCCAGGCGCAGGTCGGCGATGCGCTCCCAGTTTTCCGCGAGCGGACGGTAGTTGGCGTCGCGCGGGTTCTCTTCGCGCGCCAGCACGAGCGTGCGCGGTCCCGTGAAGCGGCAGAGATCATCGATGTGGCCGTGCGTGTCATCGCCCGCGATGCCGCGCCCCAGCCAGAAGACATGGGTCGCGCCGAGCCAGGCGCGCCAGGCGGCTTCGTAATCGCGCCGGGTGAAACCAGGATTGCGCACCTGCGTTTCGGGATCCAGATAGCACTCTTCAGTTGACAGCAGCGTGCCGGCGCCGTTGACCTCGATGCCGCCGCCCTCGATGACGAACGGCCGGCCGTTCCAGCGGGCGTCGAAGCGGGGAAGGCGCAGGCGTTCAGCGGCCATGGACGGTACGCGCGCGTCCCTGCGCCAGTTGGCGTACTTGGCCCAGCCGTTGAAGTGGAGATCGACGATGGCGCGGCGGGGGCTCCGCCCGGCGCGCGTCACGAAGACGGGGCCGCAGTCGCGCATCCAGCCTCGGTCTGTCGCGAAGCGGATGAATTCGATGCGCGCCATCGAGGCGCCCGCGCGGCTCAGATACGACCGCGCCTGCTGTTCGGCGCGCCCGCTGCCGGCGAGGAGCCGCACGCGCTCGCCGCGGCTCAGCTTCGCGATGAAATCCGCCATGGCCCAGCGCACGGCGTCGAGCTTGCCGGGAAAGTCGCTTTCGTTCTGGGGCCAGGCGAGCCATGTGGCCGCGTGCGCGTCCCACTCGGCGGGCATCGAGAAGCCCGCTTCGAAAGGCGTCACGCGGTTCGGATCCAGTGCCATGCCTGCTATTGTCCGAAATTGCGGAAGCCGGCCGCGATTTCTGCTACAACGGGACTAAGCCGATGCGGGGTCTCACGCTCATCCTCGCCGCCGCGGCGCTGACCGTTGCAGCGGCGCGCGCCGACAGCCGCAGGCAGGAATTCTCCGACTTCACCACGCCTCTGCCCGTGGAGCGCGGCGACCGGCTCGTCATCGGCATCGTGGGCGGCTGGGAACGGTGGGACAATCCCACGCGCGCCATCCGCCGCACCGCCATCTCGATCAAGCGGAAGCGCCTGCCGGGCGTGCATGTCGAGACGGTGGAGAACCACAGCCTGGAGCTGGCAGAGCGGCTGGTGGAAAAGGCGTTCGACTTCAACCGGAACGGCAGGCTGGAGCCGGAGGAGGCGGCGCAGGGCTCGGTCATCATCTACGGACAGAGCCTCGGCGGACGCGCGGCGCTGCGGCTGGCGCGGAAACTGAACGAGTGGGGCGTGCCTGTGCCGCTCCTGATCACCATCGACAGTTTCGGGCGCGACTCTTACGAGGTGCCCCCGAACGTGCGGCGGGCGGCGAACTATTACCAGCGCGAGCACCTCTACATCAAGGGTGCGGAAGAGCTGCGGGCTGCCGACCCGGCGAAAACGCAGATCCTGTTCAACCGCAAGCTGACGTTCAAGAAGCGCGATGAAATCGAGGCGGACGAGCACAGCTGGCTGCAGCGGTTCTTCCTCGACGAGCACGCGCGCGTGGAATACCTGCCCGAGGTCTGGGAAGAGATCGAGCGGATGATCGTGGAAGCGGCGCGCTGAAGCGCGGCGCAGACGGCGGCGGACCAGCGCCGCAAACCCAGTCAGAGCCGCGGGCAGAGCCCGCCGCAGGTGCGCAGGAGCGGGCGGTCAACCGGCGCCGCCGCCGCCCGCTCAGGGCGCGGCGACCGCCGGCAGGTTCTTCTCGTGGACCAGGCGGTTGAACGCCTCCAGATCCTTCCTGAGCAGATCGCCCAGCGTCCGCAACTGCGCATTGGCCCGCGTGGCGAGATCCTCGTACACCTGCTGGCTCTGCGCCGTGGGCCGGGCTTCCGCCGAACTGGCGACGGAAGCCAGCGCGGCCAGCTTGTTGTTCAGTTTGATGGGGTAGTTCAGCGGGTCCTGCGAGGAGCGGTTCTTCGTCTGATAGAGCTCTTCTTCGACCGCCGTGAGCTTCGCAGCCAGTTCGCGCGCGGGCTTTTCGAGCGACGGATCCCTCTTGCCCCAAGCCTCCACCTGGGCGCGGACCGTGCGGATTTTCAGGATGGATTCATGAATTTCCGTAAGTTTGTCGCGGATCTGCAGCAGGAACTGTTCCTGATTTTCCAGGTCCTGCTGGGTGACATCTGTCAGGCGCGGATCTTTGCGGATCTCGAATTCCGTCTCAAACGAGACTTTTCCGGCAGAAAATCGCGCCCTGTACCGGCCGGGCGCGGCCTTCGGACCGCGGACGGAGCCGGCCCAGAGAATGAGGTTCGGTATGGACTTGGCGTCTTCATGGCGGAGGTCCCAGACGAAGCGGTTGAAGCCCTTGACGGGCTGGAAGCGCGCCGGAGCGGGGCCGCCTCGCGGTCCCTCCTCGCCGCTTTCCGTGGCGCTCTCGGAGGTCTGCCGGGAAGAGAAGCGGCGCACCGTCCTGCCCCGCGAATCGAGGATCTCGAGCACCGCTTCGCCCTCCGGCGCCTCGTCCAGCCAGAAGTGGAACACCGCGCCGGCGGGCGGATTCTCCCCAACGGTCATGCCGGGTCGGACCGGGGCATGGGCCGAGGTCATGCGCCACGCGGGTTCGACGGGGAAGAAGCCGTTGCCGCGGCGCTTCCATTCATGCAGCACCGGCAGATCATCGAGGATCCAGAAAGAACGGCCCTGCGTGGCCACCACAAGGTCCTTCATTTCCTTGTGCAGCGCCAGATCGGTGATCGGAACCACGGGGAGGTTCAGCTGCAGCGACTCCCAGTTGGCGCCGTCGTCAAAGGAGACGAACATCCCCGTTTCCGTGCCTGCGTAGAGCAGTCCGGCGACATTCGGATCCTCCCGGACAACCCGCGTGAAGGCGTCATCCGGGATGCCCGTCGTGATGCGGGTCCAGGTCCGCCCGCCGTCCGCCGTGCGGTAGAGATAGGGCCGGAAGTCGCCGTGCTTGTACATGGTTGCGGCGAAGTACGCCTTCTTCGGATCGTGCGGAGAGGCTTCGATGGAGTTGATCTGGATCCACTCGGGCATCAGCGCCACGGGAGGCGTGACGTTCCGCCAGTTGCGGCCGCCGTCTTCGGTCACCCACACGAGGCCGTCGTCGGTCCCCGCCCAGATCAGGCCTTTCGCCAGCGGGCTCTCGGCCACGGTGAAAATGGTGCAGTAATACTCGACGCCCGTATTGTCTTTCGTGATGGGGCCGCCGGACGGGCCCAGTTTCGATGGATCATTCCGGGTCAAATCGGGGGAAATCGCCTCCCAGCTTTGCCCTTCATTCGCGGACCGGAACAGGATATTTCCGGCCGTATAGAGGACATTCGGATCGTGCAGCGAAAAAAGAATCGGGAAATTCCACTGGAAGCGGTATTTCATTCCCTCGGCGCCGTAGCCCATGGGATTGTCGGGCCACACATTGACGGCGCGGGTCTGGCGGGTGCGGTGGTCATAGCGGGTGAGATAGCCGCCGTACGAGCCGGCGAAGACGATGTTCGGGTCCTTCGGCGAGGGAGCGATCCAGCCGGATTCGCCGCCGCCGACCGGCCACCAGTGTTCGCGGGTGATGAAGGCGTCCGGCGAGCGCGACGGAATGCGCACCGTGGTGTTGTCCTGCTGCGCGCCGTAAATGTTGTACGGAAAATCGCGGTCGAGCGAAACGCGGTAGAACTGGGCGGTCGGCTGGTCCTGGCTGGTCCACGTGCGCCCGCCGTCGGTGGAGACGCTGGCGCCGCCGTCGTCGCCGTTGATCAGGCGGTTGTTGTCGCGAGGATCGATCCACAGGTCGTGATTGTCGGCGTGAGGCGTGGGGATGGGGCGGAACGTCGCGCCGCCATCGTCGGAGCGCCAGAACTGGACGTTCTGCGCGTAGACGCGGTCCGGGTTCTGCGGATCGGCGTGAATGTGCGTGTAGTACCACGCGCGCTGGCGGAGGTTGCGGTTGTCGTTCACGCGCCGCCACGTCCTGCCGGCGTCGTCGGAGCGGAACAGTCCGCCGTCCTCGGCTTCGATCTGCGCCCACACGCGGTCGGGGTTGGCGCCGGAGACCGTCACGCCGATGCGGCCGATCATGCCCCTGGGCAGACCCGGGTTGCGAGTGATCTCGGTCCAGGTCTCGCCGCCGTCGGTCGACTTGAACAGTCCGGAGCCCGGACCGCCGGATTCCAGCGACCACGGCGTGCGCTTCACGTCCCAGAGCGCGGCGTACAGGATGTCGGGATTCGAGGGATCGAGGGCGAGATCCACGGCGCCGGCGCGATCGTTCCGGTACAGAACTTTGCGCCAGGACCGGCCGCCGTCGGTGGTCTTGTAGACGCCGCGTTCCTGGGAAGGGTTGAAAATGGCGCCGAGAACCGCGGCCCAGGCGATGTCCGGGTTGCGGGGATGCACGCGCATGCGGGGAATGTGGCGCGACAGGGGAAGCCCCGCGTGTTTCCAGGTGCGGCCGGCGTCGGTGGATTTGTACACTCCGTCGCCGTGGCTGACGTTGCCGCGGATGCAGCCTTCGCCCATGCCCACGTACACCGTATTCGGATCGGAAGGAGCCACGGCAATGGCGCCAACGGAACCCGTCCGGAAAAAGCCGTCGGAGACGGGAACCCATGTGCGGCCTGCATCGGTCGATTTCCATACGCCCCCGCCCGTGGCGCCGTAGTAGAAGACGTTCGGCTGCCCGGGGACGCCGGTGACGGCGGTGACCCGCCCGCCGCGGTAGGGGCCGATCGAACGGTACTTCAGCTGTTTCCAGGCAGGCGCCGGATCCTGGGCCGCAGCGCCCGCGGCGAGAACGAGGGTCAGAAGCAGTTTTCTCGTCATATGGGGAATCTCACCGAATGCGTTTATTGTATGCGGAGTTAGTCTGGAGATGAGGAGGTGGGTGATGAACCGGGTTGCCGTGGTTCTCGGGGCCGCGCTGCTGTGCAGTTCGCCTGCGGCGGCGAACTTTTTCTGCACGCTGAGCGGCACGCCCGTGGTGGTCTCGTTGGGCGGGCTGGCGGAGCCGGTGGGAGACA
Source organism: Bryobacteraceae bacterium (assembly GCA_026002875.1). NCBI lineage: Bacteria > Pseudomonadati > Acidobacteriota > Terriglobia > Bryobacterales > Bryobacteraceae > Bryobacteraceae bacterium. Next base: position 2,753,469 of record BPGE01000001.1, on the reverse strand, counting down.
TCGCTCTGCAATGCGCCGGGCCATCCAGCCAGCCGGTCAAGCTGACCCTTTCGGTTGCGTTGAGCCGGCAGGTGGCGAATCCGATCGACTTCGCCGCGGGCGATCCGGGCGGCGTCAGGCTGTGGCTCGATTCGGCGGGAGCGCCCGTGTTGCTGCCTGTGGTTCCCAGGCTGCAGGGCAATCTCGTCTTTTTCGAGAATCTCACGGTCGCCTCCAACGCCGTTGGCGCGCTCGCTCTGCGGGTTTCGGGGCTGCGGGTGGAGGCCGCGCCCGCGGTGCTGGCCAGCGTGCAGATCATCGCCGACGCGCCCATGCTGCTGCCTTCGAATCAGGTTGTCGTGGCCAGGGGCGAGCCCGGGCTGTTCGCCACCGTCCTGCCGGCGGCCGCCTGCTGCGCCGGTCCGCCCCTGCCGGCGACGATGGACTGGAGCGGCGTCTGGGACCGGCGCCCGCCGATGTCCGCCGTGCGGGTGACGGAAGGCCACACTGGAGCCTTTTTCCCGCTGACGCTGCCTTCGCCGCCGGATCACGCCACACGGCTGTTGATCCGGCTGAAAGGGCTGCCCCCGGGCAGCCGCGTGCTGGCGCCGGATGCCGTGACGGGCGACAACGCGCAGCAGCCGACGGCAACCGGGGCCTTTGCCGCCAGCGCCCATCCGGGCCTCTACAATCCCGGCACGGGTCCCTCGCTCCTGCTGAGCCGCGTGCCGCTGGCGGGCAGAGATGGATCCGGAGGCGTGCCGCTGATCTGGCCCAGCTCGCCGCTGATTCTGGGCAGCGTTGGCGAAGCGTGGGTCGAAGGCGACGAGGCGTGGGTCGTGTATCAGGTGATGGACGCCGACGGACAGCGCATCGAAAGCGCCGAGATCCCCGTGTGGGTGTTCACGCCGGTCTCCCGCCCCAACGAAACGGTGATCGTCCGCACCGAGGTTTTGCTGGCGCCGCTGTCGGACAGGCCTGGTCTCGTCCCGGGAGCGCCTCTGCCCCGGTACCGTCAGACCAGCGCAGCTCCGGATTGCGGCTATCAGGGTGATTGCGAAGCGCCGTATTTCCCGCAGCTGTCGGTCGTGCCGAGCCAGACCACGGAGTTCGCGCTGCAGTCCGGCGGCGGTCTGAAGGACGCCTACCTGTTCATCCGCAACGAGGGCGGATGGTTCGTCGAGTGGGATTCCGGGCTGCGGTACATCTCGGGCGATGGCTGGCTTCTGCTGCGTGGCACGGGCGGCTACTCGGAGGGCAGCTTCCACTATCAGCTGAATCCCCGCGGCCTGCCGCCGGGCGAATACAGGGCCGAGATCGTGATCCGGCAGAAAAACTCGCCGACCGGAGTGAACCGGGAGTTCGTCATTCCCGTGACACTGAAAGTGACGGAAGGGCCTCCGCCCCAGCCCCCGCAGCCGCCCGAGCCGCCCGCCGGACCCGCGCCTGCAGTGTGGGCGGCGCTGACGGTGCCGTTCGGGTTCGACGGGCCGTTTGCCAACGGCGGTCTGATGCGCCTCCTCGGCCAGTTCTTTGCCGAAGAGACTTCAGTCACCGTGGGCGGGCTGCCGGCGCAGGTGATTTCGGTGCAGCCGTCCGAACTCCTGGTGCTGATCCCGAATGGAGTGGAACGCGGCATGCTGCCCGTGGTGGCGGCCAATGGCGCGCGGCAGAGCGCTCCGCTGCATGTGCCCGTGCTTCCTGTGGCGCCCTCGATTGCGGCGGTGACCCGCGCGGATGGAACGCGCAACAGCGAGACGGCGCCCGTGGCGGCGGGCAGCGAGGCTGTCCTTCAGGTAACAGGCATCGCACTGGCCGACGAACCCGTGTGGGTGAATGTGCACGACCACTGGCAGCCTGTGGTGAAGAGCGGCGGCGCCGGGCCAGGACTGCACGCGCTGCGGATCACGATTCCCGCCGATTGGCCTGCGATGATGACAGCCGTGCGGGTGTGCGTTTCCGGGCCGGCGGTGGACAGCATCTGCAGCCACCCGGCGCCCATCTGGATCAGCGCAAACCCATAAAGCGGAGCGGCATTCGCGCTCCTGCGGATCGTGCGCGGGTTAGACCGGCGCCTCAGCGCCCTTGGGCGGCGCCTTCTGCTGCTGCCGGTAGTCGCGGAGGCGCGGGCGGTTCATGGGCCCCCCGCCGGGACCGGGCCCGGGCCCCTGCATCATGCGCGGGCGGCGCTTCTGCAGCTCCTCGAACTGCTGCGGCGTCAGCACGGCGCGCAACCGCAGCGTCATGCGCGACATCGTGCGCGTCAGATCCGCCCGCGCCGCCACCAGCTGTTCGATCACCTGATCGACTTTCGCCGGGTTCGGCGACTCCTCCGCGAACAGATCCCCGAACTGCATCTCCGCCTTCTGCAGTGCGGCGCGCTGGTCGATCAGGCGGTCGCGGTACTCCTGCACGATGGAGCGGATCTGCTTCTTCTGGTCTTCCGACAGATTCAGATCGTTGGCGATGGGCGAGTCCCACCAATTGAAGAAGCCGGGCGGCGCCTGGGCGGACAGCATGCCGCTCAGGAGAACGAGAAGGCAAAGGCGGATCATGGCTGCTGTGACTCCTGGGGTTCCTCGGCCACGAACAGCGCCATCAGCGGTTCGGCCGCCGCGGGCGTGTCGCGGTTGATCATTTCGGCAAGATCGTTGAAGAGCTGCTGGTCGGAGATGGCCTGCGCAACGCCGGATTCCTGCGGCGGAGGCGCAGGCCGGTAGAGCAGCACGGCGAGCAGAACCGAACAGGCGAGCGCGCCGGCCTGGAGCGCCTGCCACACGGGACGGCGGCGGTGGCTCTCGATCGCCCGGTAGACAGCCTCGCGCTGAGCGCGCAATCGGCTGTCGCCGGCTGGAGGCAAGGGCGCAGCCGTCCACTCAAGACGGCGGGCCTCGAGGCGGCGAAGCCGTGCGCCGCATTCAGAGCAGGACTCCGCATGCGCCGCCGCTTCGGGTGCAGCGGCGCCGTACAGCGCCAGCAGGAGCTGCTCGTCGTCGAGATGTCGGGACGTGCCGTTCATGACCGTTCTCCCCGGCTCATGCCATACAGATCCTTCAGTTCCTCCCGCAGCTTGGCCACGGCGCGGGCCAGGTGCGCTTTGACCGTCCCCACGTCGAGGCCGAGCTGCGAGGCGATCTCCTCCAGGGGAAGATCTTCAAAGTGCCGCAATGTGAACACGGCGCGCTGGCGCGGAGACAGCCCGTCGAGAGCCGCCGCCAGCCGCAGCCCGATCTGGCGGGCGAAAACCTGCGCTTCGCCATCGGGTTCGCGCGCCGGCGCCATGGCGAGGATGATCTCTTCATCCGGCCCCTCGGGCCGCTTGCGCCAGAACTGCCAGCGGCGGGACCGCAGCCGGTCGAGGCACGTATTGACTGCGATCCGCGTGACCCAGCGCGACGGATCGTCCAGCTCGGCCGCCGTGCGGTTCCAGGCCTGATAGGCCTTGAGGAAGACGTCCTGCGTGGCTGAGCCCGCCTCATCACTGTCTCCAAGCATGCGCTGGCAGAGCCGGAAGATGCGGGGCTGCTCGGCCAGCATCCAGGCGCTGAAATCGGCGGCCTGCGGTGCGGCGGCTGCCGCGGCGAGCGGTTCTGCCATTGCGCTCATCCTAACCCACAGGACGGTGTTTCGGCTCCGTGGGATTACCTTTCCCTTCAATTTATTGCCCCGGCGCCTGGCGGCTTCCCGCCGGACTCCAGTAAACTGGCGGGCAGCCATGTCCACCTATCTGCCGCTGCTTGGAATCGGCCTTGTGGCCGGAGTGCTGGGAGGCATGTTCGGCATCGGGGGCGGTCTCGTCATCGTGCCCGCGCTCATTCTGCTGCTGAAACTGCCCCACTTCGACGCCGTCGGCACTTCGCTGGCCGCCCTCATCCCTCCCGTCGGGCTGCTGGGAGCCATCGAGTACTACCGCAACGGGCACGTCAACCTCGTCTACGCAGCGCTGGTCGCGGCGGGTCTGTTCGTCGGGTTCTATTTCGGCGCGAAGATCACGCTGGGCATGTCCCCGGATACAGCGCGGCGCGTCTATGCCGTTTTCCTGATGGCCGTGTCGATCCGCATGCTGCTGGCAGGCAAGTAATGCTGCGCCTGTCAGGCGTCTGCGCTATATTGGGTATGGAACCGACCAGCCGAAGGCGCGGTAGCCAAGTGGTAAGGCAGAGGTCTGCAAAACCTTTATTCGCGGGTTCGATTCCCGCCCGCGCCTCCAACCCCCTCACAGCCAGCCTCTCTTGCTCGGCGCCAGGCTGCCCTTACACCCTTTTTCCTGCGTCCTGAGACCGGAAGCCAGCCCCTCATGCAGACCGCAAGACTCCCGGACGCGTTGCTGGAAGCGATCCAGCAGCAGGTGTCGGCCTTTTCCACCCGCGAACTGGCGGAGGCTGCCGGGCGGCTGTCCGAGGCTTACCGCCGGGGACTGCCGCCGAAGCTGGATACGGCCGTCCTGCGGGCTGCCTATGTGGCCGTCAGAATGCCCGCCACCGTGGCGGCGCTCCAGCGTGCGGCGGCGGAACTGCCGTTCAGTCCGGAGTCCTGGCTCGATCTGGGCGCCGGACCGGGCGCGGCGGCGTGGGTGGCCCCCTGCCTCGCCACTCTCGTCGATGAGAACCCCCGCTGGGACGATCTGCGCCCCGCCCGCCGCATCTGCGCGGATCTGTCGAGACTCCCCGATCTGAAGGCTCACGACGTCGTGAGCCTGTGTTACGTCCTGAACGAGCTTCCTCCCGCCGCGCGGCCCAGGCTTCTGGACGAAGCATGGCGGCTGGCCGCAAGAGCCCTGATCGTCGTTGAACCGGGCACGCCGCAGGGCTTCTCCATCGTGCTGGAAGCGCGGCGGCAGCTTCTGGAAGCTGGCGCCCGGATTCTCGCCCCGTGCCCCCACGAGGGCCCCTGTCCGATGACTGGCGGAGACTGGTGCCACTTCGCCGTGCGCGTGGAGCGCTCGCGGCTCCACCGGCAGCTGAAGGGGGGCTCGCTCGGCTACGAAGACGAGAAATTCTGCTACCTCGTGGCGGCGAAGGAAGCCGCGCCCGCGGCGCCGGCCCGTGTCCTGCGGCATCCCGGCGTGCAGCCCGGACAGATCGGCCTCACGCTCTGCACCCCGCAGGGAGTCCAATCCCTGAAGGTTCGCCGGCGGGACCCGGCATGGCGGCAGGCGCGGAAGGCGTCCTGGGGCGATCCATGGCCGCCTGTCGCCGGCGCGGACGGAGACGACGAGCCGTGATGCTCCGCGCGTGGCTCGCCGGCGCCCTCGTTTGCGTCGCGGCCGCGGCTGCCGATGTCGCCGCCGTCGTGAAAGGGCTCGAGCAGCGGTACAACCGCGCCTCCACGCTCCAGGCACGGTTCGAGCAGATCCACCTCGTGGCCGGCCGGCCCAGGCGCGTCGAGTCCGGCACGCTGACCCTCCGCAAGCCCGGAAGAATGCGCTGGGAATACGACCGCCCGCCGGGCAAGCTGTTTGTCTGCGACGGCAGGTGGGTCTGGCTTTACTCCCCCGGCGCCCAGCAGGTGGAGAGGGCGCGGCTGAAAGAGGCAGACGACTTCCGCGCCCCCCTGGCGTTCCTGATCGGCAGGCTGGACCTGCGCCGCACATTCTCCACCTTCGAACTCGAGCAGCAGGAGTCCGGCGCCCGGCTCTCCGCCTGGCCGAAAAACGACCGCATGCCGTTCACGCGGGTCGACTTTTTCCTGAACCGGGATTACGGAATCGAGCGGCTGGTCATCCGCCAGATCGACGCCACCGCCATGGAATTCCGCTTCTCCGGCGAGCGGCTCAACGTGCCCGTCGACGACTCCGCGTTCCGCTTCCAGCCGCCATCCGGAATGCCCGTGGTGGACACAGAACCATGACGGTAGTGAAACAGCCCGGCGAAACCTAGTACCAGCGAGGCGTTTCTCCTGTGGATATCTCCGCGTATCTGATTGACCAGAAGCCGAAAAAGTACTTAGATGGTTCTTGGGCCAGGCTGTGGCAGAAAAACGGCGATCCCGGCGGTTCGACTTGCGCCTCCGGGTCGATGTGTTCAAGATCGGTGACCGGCAGGTCAATCTCCAGTTGCAGACGCGCAACGTCAGTTCGCGCGGAGTTCTGCTGGAGGATCCCGGTGAACACTTCGAGAAGGGGCAGCTGCTCGAGTTCTATCTGTACCTGCCGTCAGGCGAAGAGGGGGTCGAAGTCCGCGTCCATTGCCGCGGGGCTGTCGTCCGGCGCGACCGGGTCCGGCAGTGCAGTGCGGCCCAGCTGCAGCGTTACGAGTTCGAGCGGGTGGTGAAGCGCATCGCCCTGCAGCCCCTGTAACCGCCGTCCCGGCGGGTTTGACGCTTCCAGCCCTTTGCGCTACTCTAGCAAAGAAAAAGCGAAGACGCGGCGATGAACCTGAGCCTCGATTTTCCCGATCCGAAGCGCGACGACAGCCTCGGGCTTTCCAGACGGGCTGACCTCGATGCGGCAATCGCGCGGCTCGCGTCGTGGATGCAGGAGCCCAATTCGCCCGTGCGCGCCATCCGGCATCAGCCCGCGCAGCCGGGGCGGTTTGAGGACATTCCCGAAGAAGTGGCGCCGGAGGTGCGGCGCGTCCTCGTCGAGAGAGGAATCCGCCAGCTTTACTCGCACCAGGCGGCATCGTACCGGGCGCTGAAGTCCGGCGCGAACCTCGCCGTCGTAACGCCTACCGCAAGCGGCAAGACGCTGTGCTACAACCTCGCCGTGCTCGACCGGCTCTCGCACGATCCGGAAGCGCGCGCCATCTATCTTTTCCCGACCAAGGCTCTTGCCGAGGATCAGCTCCACGAGTTCCATTCCACTGTCGAGGCGATGGGCGCCGGCTTCCGCGCCTTCACCTACGACGGCGACACCCCGCAGGATGCCCGCAAGCAGATCCGCGAACGCGCCAACGTCGTGCTCACCAACCCGGACATGCTCCACGCCGGCATCCTGCCGCACCACACAAAGTGGGCCAAGCTCTTCGAGAACCTCCGCTACGTCGTGATCGACGAGCTGCACACCTACCGCGGCGTCTTCGGCAGCCATCTGGCCAACGTCATCCGCCGCCTGAAGCGGATCTGCGCCTTCTATGGCTCCTCGCCGCAGTTCATCTGCTGTTCGGCGACCATCGCCAACCCGGCTGAACTGGCGTCAGCCCTGACGGGCGAGCCGTTCACGCTGATCGACGACAACGGCGCGCCCAGCGGCGAGAAATACTTCGTCTTCTACAATCCGCCGGTGGTCAACCGGCAGCTCGGCATCCGGCGCAGCTATCTGAACGAGACCCGCCGGCTGGCCGTCGAGTTCGTCCAGCGCGGCCAGCAGACGCTCGTCTTCGCCAACAACCGCCTGGCGATGGAGGTGCTCGTCAAGTACCTGAAAGACGCCTGCGCGCGGCCTCCGGCCGATCCCGAATCCGTGCGCGGCTACCGCGGCGGCTACCTGCCGCGCGAACGGCGCGCCATCGAGCGGGGTCTGCGCGAGGGCGAGATCCGCTGCGTCGTGGCGACCAACGCGCTCGAGCTTGGCGTCGACATCGGTTCTCTCGATGTCGTCGTGATGGCCGGTTATCCCGGCAACATCGCCAGCACCTGGCAGCGCGCGGGACGCGCCGGCAGGCGCCAGGGCACGGCGCTCGCGCTGCTGGTGGCCTCCAGCGCCCCGCTCGATCAGTATGTCGTCGAGCATCCCGAGTTCTTCTTCGGCGCGCCGCCGGAACACGCCCAGGTCAACCCCGACAATCTCGAGATCCTGATCAGCCACCTCAAGTGCGCGGCGTTCGAGCTGCCCGTGAAAGACGGCGAGCGCTTCGGTCCGCATGAGACCGGCGAGCTGTGCCAGTACCTTTCCGAGCTTGGCGTGGTGCATCACTCGGCGGGCGCCTGGCACTGGGTGGCCGATTCCTACCCCGCCGACGCCATCAGCCTTCGTTCGGTCACCAGTGACAACTTCGTCGTCATCGACATCACTGGCGAAGAACGCGTCATCGGCGAAGTGGCCTTTCCGGCGGCGCTGACCGAGCTCCACGAAAAAGCCATCTACCTTCATGAGGCGCGCCAGTACCAGGTGGAGCGCATGGATTACGACGGCCGCAAGGCCTACGTGCGGCAGGTGGAGTGCGACTACTACACTGACGCCATCGACTACACGCAGGTGAAGGTGCTCGAGGAGTTCGCGCAGAAGCCGATGGCTGCCGCCGAAGCGCGCCACGGCGAAGTCCGCGTCAACCGCCAGATCGTGGGCTTCAAGAAGATCAAGTTCTACACCAACGAGAACGTCGGCGCCGGCACGCTCTCGCTGCCCGAGCAGGAAATGCACACCACCAGCTTCTGGCTGCATTTCCCGGCTGCGTTCTGGCAGCCCTTCGGGCATCTGTCGCCGGCCGAGCGGCTGAACGGCCTGACGGGGCTCGGCCACGCCTTCCGCACGGTCGCCTCGCTTCTGCTGATGTGCGACCCGCGCGACCTGGGCGTCTCGATCACCGAGGAGATCGCTCCTCCCGTGGCCTGCTTCGAGCCCAACCTCCACCTGTACGACAACTACCCCGGCGGCATCGGGCAGAGCGCCCCGCTCTGGGAGATGGCCTCACGCCTGGTGGCGGGCGCGCGCGACCTCATCGCGCAGTGCGGCTGCGAGCACGGCTGCCCCGCCTGCACCGGTCCGGCAGGCGAGACAGGCTCCCGCGCCAAAGAGGCCGCGCTCGAGATCCTGGCGGCGCTGCAGGCCGCCCCGCCGCAGGAGCCGCAGGCGGCTGGGCTATCCTAAGAAAGAATCTGTGACCGACCTGGCCTTGCTCTTTCCTTCTGCTGTCGCCCGCGCCCGTTCCGCAGGCCGCGCTGAAAGGGTTCTGTCCTGATGGCGGCCACCATCGGCACGCCCCTGCTCTGGGCAGGCTTCACTCTGCTCGTCCTGGCGCTGCTGGCCCTCGACCTCGGCGTCTTCCACCGCCGCGTCCACGTGATCCACACGCGCGAGGCTCTGCTGTGGTCCATCTTCTGGATCTGCCTTGCGCTGCTGTTCAACGTCGGCGTCTATTTCTGGTTCGGCCATAAACACGCCCTGGAATTTTTCACGGGCTATGTGATCGAAAAGGCCCTTTCGGTCGACAACATCTTTGTTTTCGTGGTCATTTTCACCTATTTCGCCGTGCCCCAGGAGCTCCACCACCGCGTGCTCTTCTGGGGCATTGTCGGCGCCCTGGTCCTGCGCGCAGCCTTCATTCTGGCCGGCGCCGCGCTGATCCAGACGTTCCACTGGGTGATCTATATTTTCGGCGTTTTCCTCATTTTCACCGGCGTCAAACTCTTCCTCGACCGCGGCTCCGAGGTGCATCCCGAGAAAAACCCCGTCTTCCGCCTCTTCCGCAAATTCGTCCGCAGCGTGGACGGCTACCGCGGGGCGCACTTCTTTGTCACCGAGAACGGCGTCCGCTGCGCCACCCCGCTGCTGCTCGTGCTCGTCTGCATCGAAGCCACCGACGTCGTCTTCGCGCTCGATTCGATTCCGGCCATCTTCGCCATCACCCGCGACCCCTTCATCGTCTACACCTCCAACATCTTCGCCATCCTCGGACTCCGCGCGCTCTATTTCCTGCTCGCCGGCATCATCCCCAAATTCCGCTATCTCCGCGTCGGGCTCGCCGTCGTGCTTGTCTTCGTCGGCGTCAAAATGGTGATCGAGGGCCTCTACGAGATTCCCATCGTGCTCTCCCTGCTGTTCATCCTGACCGTGCTGACGCTGTCCGTCGTGCTGAGCTGGCTGATTCCCGAAAAGCCCGCCGCGGCCGTGCAGGCGGCGGGCGAAACCCGCCGCCGCGATTGATCCGCCGCGGAGGAACCGGCAATCGTGTAGGATGTTGGCCGGTACCATGAGACCTGCAGCTCTGCTTTTTCTCTTCTGCGCGCTGCTCGGCGCGCAAACCTGGACCCCGCTGTTCGACGGAAAGACTTTGAACGGCTGGGAGGTCTGCAACGGCTTCGCCACCTACAAAGTGGAAGACGGCGCCATCGTCGGCACCACCGCCGAGGGCAGCCCCAACAGCTTCCTCTGCACGAAGCGCGAGTACGGTGATTTCATCCTCGAACTGGAGACGAAGACCGACCCGGCGCTGAACTCCGGCATCCAGATCCGTTCCCACCGCTACCCCGACGAAGGGCCCATCCGCGTCTTCGACAACGGCAGGTGGGTCGAGCGCAAGGTTCCCAAAGGGCGCGTCTACGGCTACCAGGTCGAAATCGCCAACGAGAAGTCCGGCTCCTCCGGCGGCATCTATGACGAAGCCCGCCGCGGCTGGCTGCACAACATCGCCTCCGACCCCGTGGCATCAAAGGCGTTCAAGGACAACCAGTGGAATCACTACCGCATCGAGGCCCGCGGCGACACGATCCGCGTGTGGGTCAACGGCGTGCCGTGCGCCCACCTGACCGACCCCGTCGACCTCAGCGGATTCATCGCCCTCCAGGTGCACTCCTACAAGGGCGAAAAGCCCGCCCAGGTGCGCTGGCGCAACATCCGCATCCAGGACCTCGGCCGCCACGAGTGGCGCCGCATCTGGGACGGCAAAACGTGGACTGGCTGGAAGCACAACGGCGCGGGACTCGCCGAGATCGTCGACGGCGCCTTCCGCCTGCGCTCGAAAGACGACGACCCGCGCATCGCCATGGTGCTGAGCGAACGCTCCTTCCGCGATCTCACCCTGCGGCTGAAATTCAAAATCCTCAAGGGCAATTCCGGCGTCTTTGTCCGCACCGACCCGGCCAACTACGCCGCCTATGAAGTGGAAGTGGATGCCGAGGCCCGCACCGGCGGCTTCTGGGAGACCGGCCCCAACGGCCGCAAGTGGGTCACGGGGCCCGAGGACAACGCCGCCGTCCATGCCGGCGATTGGAACGAGATGACGGCGTCGCTGCACGGCCACCGCATCGTGTTCCACATCAACGGCGTCAAGACGCTCGAGTTGCCCGACGATACCGCCGGCCGGCTGGAAGGCGTCATCGGCCTGCAGGCGCACGGCGCCAAGCGCCCCACCGAAGTCTGGTTCAAAGACATCGAAGTGCTGGAGCCCGCGAAGTAGGCTGGGCCGCCCGCCTGCGCCAGGCTCCGGCCGGGGGATCCTCCAACCGCACCGGCCGGAGCCTTTCGCCACGCCAGGGCCGATCCCTTGGCGGAAATCGGATTATTGACGCTCGAACACGATGCGGGTGTTGCCCAGCCTGCCCTTCTGGTCCATCCCCCGCGACGTCTGGATGAGGGTCTTGCCGTCAGCGGAGATGGCCGTCAGGCCCATGTACGCGATCTTCCCGTCGCGCTTCGTCAGCCAGATGCTGGACTTCAGGTCCGTGCTTATGATGGCCATGATCGTCCTGCCAGCGTCTGGCCATCCAGGCATGGGCACCTCGTCGCCATCGCACCGGCAGATGTAGGTGTATTGAATTGTCTCTCCCGTGGCGGGAACCCGCTTTGCAGCGAACTTGAGCCTGCCGTCGGGTTCCTGCGACCACGTGTACTCGATGCTCCTGGGCGGGGGATTGGAAGCAAATACCGACTCGGCAAGGTTGGCCTTCCAGGTGCCGATCCAGGGATTCTGCGCCGGGGCGGCGCCCACGGCGAGCACGAGCAGGGCTGCGAGAACCAACACGGTTCGTTTCGACATGATGGCTGTTCTCCTCTTCTTGGGGTGGCTGGTGGAGATGCGCGGGTGGCGCGCGCCACATTGCATGGCCGCCGGCATGGCAACGGCGGGAGCAGCCTGGCGCTTCATCCGCATCCCTCCGACGATGGAGTGTAAGGCAGGAGCGTGCGGAGAACACCCTGACATGAAGCGACAAAGCGCCGATGTCGCCTGATGACGCCTACCGGAAGTTTTCGATCAGCCAGAGGTCGCTGCCTGCGCTCACGCGGGCGGCGTAAATGAGCGTGGAGTCGTCCGCCGTCACAGTGAACCCGCCATGGATGCCCTCGGGGACTTCGAGCACCGTAGTCAGTTTCCGCGAGCCCACGTCATACCGGACGAGGCGCGTGGCGGGCGCCCGCTGACCCGGCGTGGTGAAATACACGCTCGATGACGAGACCGCGAGATGGTCGAAGCCCTGGCGGGGCAAGGGCAGCCGTTCCGATGTCCCGTTGGAGTGCCGCCAGATTCCTCCCTCCGGCCGCCCCTGCATGCAGTACAGAGAGCCCCCGTCCGGGCTGAACACGGGGAAACTCGCCACGTCGGTGTTGACGGGTTCCACCGCCCCTCCATCCGCCGGCACCCGGTAGATCCCGAAAGGTCCGTCCCGCCGGGCGTAAAAGTACAGGTATTTCCCATCCGGCGACCACCGCGGCCCGCGGGCGTTCAGCCCCGGGGTCTCGATGTGCCGCACCGGCCCGGCGTCGAGAGAACCCACCGCCAGCCCGTACCGCTCGCCATTCTGGATGTTGAATGCGAATCGCCGCCCGTCCGCCGACCATGACGGCGCCAGCGGCCACCCCTCGGCCACCTGGGTCAGCTGTCTTGCTTCAGAGCCATCCTGATTCGCCACCCAGATCTGATACGCCCCCGACCGGTTCGAAGTGAACAGCACCCGGTCGCCCCGGATCGAAAAACTTGGATGGAGGTCGCGCGCCGTCGAGGAAGCGAACCGGACCGGCGGACTTCCGGGATGGCGCAGGTCCTGCCGCCACAGGTCGTAATCTGTCTCCGAGTGGCTGAAGGCCAGCTTGTCGCCCCTTTGGCTGAGGGACAGCGCGCCTCCGAACGTGCCCTCGATCAGGACCTGCCGGGGCTGCGGGGAGCCTTTGACCGCAACACGCCACAGGCTGTACGTCTCGGGGGTGAACGTCTGATAGAGCAGCGTGCGGCTGTCGGGCAGCCACACAGGGTGCGAAATCGGGTTCGTCAGTTTCACGAGCACCGCCACCGCGCCCAGCTCCGGCTGCCCGCTGGCTTCCGCTTTCCGGATCTCCGCTGTCATCAGCTCGTAAGTGGGCGGCATCCAGCGGATGAACGCCAGTCGGCGTCCGTCCGGAGAAACCGCAGGCGCGCTGTGTGCGAGGAACTGGCGCGCCTGCGTCAGCAGAGTCCTGACACCCGTTTCGAGATCCACGTGCTGTAACTGGAACGGACCCGCGCATTCGGTTCCTGCCTGATCCGACAGGATGATCGAGCGGCTGTCAGGCATCCAGGCGTAATAGGGCGCCGGCAATTGGCGCGGGTAAGGACAGATGCGCGTGAGCAGTTTCTCCTCGCCTCCGATGGCAGGCAGCCGGATCAGGCTTGCCGGCTCCCTGTTCGCGCCCGGCCGGAGGAACGCGATCCAGCGCCCGTCGGGCGACCACGCCGCCCAGAGGTCATGGCGCCCGCCGCGGGTCAGAGGCTGAACCTGCCCGACGCCCAGCAGCAGCAGCGACAGATCAGCGTCGCTCGCGCCGGTGCGGGTAAAGGAAAACGCAAGACGCGTCCCGTCGGGCGACAGCGCGGGGTGGCTCTCGCTGCCCGGAAACGCCGTAATCCTGACAGCCCGCAGCGGCGGTTGCGCCGCCTCTCCCGGAAAGAAATGTCTCGCGCTCCAGAAGAGAGCCGCGGCGCACAGGCAGCAGCCGGCGATCGCGAGCGCCGCCAGCGTCAGCCCCCCGCGCGGCGCCGGCGGCTTCTCCGGCGCTTCCAGCAGTTCTCTGCGGCGCGCCGCCCATTCCTCCAGCTCCCGCGTCTCGGCATAGATCGAACTGCGCTTGCTGTGCACCAGCCGGTGCACGGGCATCTGCTCCTGCTGCTCCCATCGCTGAACCGTCCGCTCCGTACGATCGAACCACGCCGCAATCTCCTTCCACGAATGCAGCCGCTCCGGGGCGCGCATCGGCGCCTTGCGGATCGGCGGGGAACGGTCAGCCATGTCGTCCGCCTGCTGTGAACCACGGGTAGTGTATGACCGCTGGATCCAGAGCACAAGGCCTGCGAACCACGCCGCAATCTCCTTCCACGAATGCAGCCGCTCCGGGGCGCGCATCGGCGCCTTGCGGATCGGCGGGGAACGGTCAGCCATGTCGTCCGCCTGCTGTGAACCACGGGTAGTGTATGACCGCTGGATCCAGAGCACAAGGCCTGCGAACCACGCCGCAATCTCCTTCCACGAATGCAGCCGCTCCGGGGCGCGCATCGGCGCCTTGCGGATCGGCGGGGAACGGTCAGCCATGTCGTCCGCCTGCTGTGAACCACGGGTAGTGTATGACCGCTGGATCCAGAGCACAAGGCCTGATACTCGAGAAAAACAGATCCCGGCTTCCGCTCATGCCCGCCTGCCGGAGGCAGGCAACCCTGCTTCCGCCCGAAAAGCCCGCGCCGGACCGTTCCCGAGCCAGGCGAAGCAGAGCGGCGCGCAGCGCGGAGCGGATTCATGCGGCGCTCCTGGCGCTGACGGCCTCCCGCCCCGCTCCGATGCTACAATCGGACCATTCGCGTTTATCGATCCATTCTTGTTGAGGAGGGGATTCCATGATGCGCGCCATTGGCGTTCTGTTTCTTCTCGCAGCTCCCGGCTGGAGCCAGTCCGGCCAGCCCGCCGCCTGCGCGCTCACGTCCGCTCAGGTTGGAGCGGCGCTGGGCGTGACGGTCCTGGACGCAAAACCCGGAATGTCCATTCCGCTCGGTTCCGGCTCGATCCAGGACTGCCGCTATAAATTGAAAGCCGGCAACCGCGAATTCACGCTGATGCTCAAGACAACCCGTTACGGCTCCAGGGCCAGCGCCGCCCAGCATTTCGACACGCTCGCCGGGCGCCTGACGGCTGTCCCCAACGACCCGGATGGCGCGCGCGTCCAGGACAGCCAGGGAGACGCCACCAGCCCGGCGGTGCACTATTTCCGCAACGGCGCGGGCGTCGAATTGCGGCTCCTCGGAACCTATTACGACGGGCTGAAGCCCTCGCCCGCGGAAATCGCCGCCTGGCAGAAAAAGCTGCTTGCACTGCCCCGGATTCCCTGACCCGCTGAAGGGCGCAGCCGCCCCGGTTTCCCATCGCGCTTGCGCGATGGCTGCCTCCCGGCGCGTGCGCGGTTCCCAGCTTGGATCCCCGCCCGCGGTGCGCCGGCTTTGGTGTCGCCAGACGAAGACAGCGCCAGCTGCCACTCGCGCTCGCTCTGCCTCGCCTTTGCCGCCCGGCTGGCGGCCTGCGTGACAGCAGGAAATGGAACCCTTCCATGATCTGGCCGGCAACTGTTTCGGCTGCCTCCGGAGTTGACATGCCCCCGGCAGGTGATCGCTGGCCTTCCCAAGCCCGGCGGCAGAGGAGCGGACTGCAGAACCCGGATGACCCTGCCCTTCGCCAGCATCGGCCAGTCGTCCCGTTTCGGATCGCGGGTCCCTCCTTGGTGCACCCTCCCGGCACATCTCTGAGGGCAACACGCGTCTGCCCGAACGCTCGTGGCCGCTTATGATGTGTGGAATCAAAGAGTTCCCGGTTTGGCCCGCTCCTTGCTCTCCATAGGAGCGTGTGATGAAGGACACGGCCACAGGGTGGACTCAAGGCGGAGGGTTCTTTCCTCTCTCCCGACCCACCTCCTCTCCCTCACAGCCCCTGTGCCACATGCATACCCCGCATGCCTTCCACTCCTTCGCCTTGAGTCCTGATTTTTCGCCGGGATAAGTGATTGTCTCCCCCGGACAACCGCCCGCCTCTGTCCCGCCGGCAGGGAAGCGACGGCAAGAATGACCCAATGGGAAGCTAAAGAACTCTTCGATGGGCTCCGATAGGTAAGTTGGCGATGAAAAACAAGAAAATCACTGAACTGGCACTCCTGCTCCGCTACCAGCAGTCTCTGCTCAACCTCGCCGCACGGTGCGCTCAGCCGGAAGCGGCTCGCAAGCGCCCTGCCGTGGTTCCTTCGCGCGCTCTGGAACAACTCGTCCGCAAGGTGGAAGCCCAGGCTGGCTGACCGCGTGATCTCCTCTCTGCAGCTCTGCAGCGGGCGGAAGCGCTGACCGTTCCGCCCTGTGTCTCCCATCCGCCCTTCTTCTGTCCCCGCCGCACAGACCTCCGCTTCTCCGCAAACAGAACACGACAACACCCGCTGCTCGATGATTCGGGCGCCGGAGAAGGAACCGCAGGTTCGCCCCAAGAGGCGGACAGCAGGCGGATGCGTGCCGCCGCTGAAACACGCCCTGCACGGCAAAGGGCGCAGCCCGGAGCAGCCCGGCAAAATCCAGCACGCCTCGTCAATCACGGATTCGCACGCCTTCGCTTCCAGCCTTGAACGCCGGCGCAACCCTGTCCCCCCGCGCGCGTCATTCCGCAGACGGCAGTCGAACGCCCCGGGTCAGGAAGCGCCGCCCGCGCCATCGCGCGCCGGCGCAGCAACCGATCGAATGCAGTTGAGTTGCGTATGATGGGCGGTCCGCCGTCCGGAAAGGAGGCCGGAAAGTCGCCCGCAGCGGCCACCCGGACGGAAAATCCGCGCATACATGCAGGCGGCGGCAGGGGGGCAGGGTCTCGGAAGTGTCCCTTGACATGCAACTCAGTTGCATGACATGATCGTCTTGATGATTGGTTACATAAAAGTCCTGATCCTGCTTCTCCTGCTCAGCCCGGCGCCGTCTTGCGCGGAAACCGTGCTCTGGATCCGCGTTCAGGACGCCAGCGGAGGGGGAATCCCCGGTGCGGTTGCGGAGGTCCAGCTCGAGTCCGGCGCCGTCAGGCGGGCCGAAACCGGCCTTGCGGGGGAGTGCCATCTGCAACTCGAAAGCGCATCCGGTTTGCAACTGACAGTGCGCGCCCGCGGCATGGCCGTCTGGCGCGGCCCCATCGAGCCGCCTCCCGCCGGACAGCCGGTGATCATCGTCCTTCAGCCTGCCGTTCTGACTCAGGAGCTGGTTGTTTCCGCCGGATTGCTGGCAGCGACGCCCGAAATCATCGCCCGCACGCCTGGCGCGGTCGACGTGCTGGAGCCCGCCGTGCTGCGCGAAAGCCGCGTTTTCACCGTGGAGGAAGCCTTGCGGAAGCTGCCGGGCGTGTTCGCCCGCCCCGAAGAGGGCTTCGGCCTTCGCCCCAACATCAGCATCCGCGGCCTGAATCCCACGCGGAGTTCGCGCGTGCTGCTGCTGGAGGACGGCGTGCCGCTCGCCTACGCGCCTTACGGCGACAATGCCAGCTACTATCATCCGCCGGTGGACCGCTACGAATCGGTGGAGCTCGTCAAAGGCTCGGGCCAGATCGCACAGGGACCGATGACGATCGGGGGCGTTGTGAACTACGTCACGCCGCCCGTCCCTGACAGGTCTTCAGGCAGCCTCGCCCTCACAGGCGGCAATCGCGACTATGTCAACGCCCATGCCCGTTACGGAGGCACATGGCGCGGTTTCGGGCTCCTGCTGGACGGCATCCGCAAACAGGGCGAAGGCGCGCGCGACAACGTGCGGTCCGGCCTGAGCGACTTCACCGCCAAACTCAATTGGGCGCCCGCCGCCCGCCACGCGTTCGCCGGCAAGATCAATCACTACCGGGAGGACTCGCGGGTCACCTACAGCGGGCTCAGGCTGGACGAGTGGGTCGCGAATCCCCGGCAGAATCCCTTCCGCAACGACGGCTTCGAGGGCCGGCGCACCGGCGCCTCGCTGTCCCACCTCTGGAGCCTGTCTCCTGACGCGATCCTGACGGCAACCGCCTACGGCTCCGTGTTCAGCCGCGACTGGTGGCGGCAGTCCAGCAACTCGAATCAGCGTCCCAATACGGCGGCCGATCCCCTGTGCGGCGGAATGGCGAATCTGCACACGACTTGCGGGAACGAGGGCCGGTTGCGCGACTACTCCGCCTGGGGCGTCGATCCGAGGCTCCGCCTCTCGCACTCTCTCCTCGGGGCGCGCAATGAGCTCGACGCCGGTTTCCGCGCGCATTTCGAAATCCAGGAGAGGCTGCAGGTCAACGGAAACTCCCCGCTGGCGCGCACCGGGCGGATCGTCGAAAACAACCGGCGCGGCACTCAGGCCTACTCCGGATATCTGCAAAACCGTTTCATCTTCGGGCGGCTGGTCCTGACGCCCGGCCTGCGGCTGGAGAACGTCCGTTACCAGCGCACGAACCGCCTGTTCAACAACAACCTCGGCGTCACAGGCGAAACGTCGCTCACGGCCTGGATACCCGGCATCGGCGCCGCCTGGACAGCCAGCCCGCGCGTCACCGTGTTCGCAGGCGTGCACCGCGGATTCGCTCCTCCGCGCGCTGAGGACATCATCAACAACAGCGGCGGGTTCGTCGAGCTGGATCCCGAACTGAGCTGGAACACGGAAGCGGGCGTCCGCACCCGGCTCGCGCGCCATTTCACGCTGGAATCCACGTTCTTCCGGCTCGATTACTCCAACCAGATCATCCCCGCGAGCCTCGCCGGCGGCGTCGGCGCAGCGCTCACCAGCGCCGGACAGACCCTGCACCAGGGGCTGGAAACCGCCGGGCGGTACGAGTGGAGAGACCTTTTCGGAACCGGGCATGGTCTGGCGCTCCGCTCGGCGTGGACATGGATGCCTGTAGCCCGGTTCGAAGGCGTGCGTTTCAGCAACGTGCCGGGCTTCTCCAACGTCCCGGTTACGGGCAACCGTCTGCCTTACGCCGCCCGGTCGCTCCTGAACGCCTCCGCCGTCTGGACCACGCCGCGCGGAGTGACCGCGCTGCTGGAGATGGTGCAGACGTCGCGCATGTTCGGCGACGACCTGAACACGATCAACAGCTCCGCGGACGGGCAGCGGGGCGCCATCCCCGGCTATGTCCTCTGGAACGCCACGCTCAACGTGCCGCTGGAGGCGCATCGCACGACGGCCTTCTTCACGGTGAAGAACCTCGCCAACCGGCTCTACCTTGCCGACCGTGTCCGCGGGATGCTGCCCGGCTCGCCACGCCTGATCCAGGCCGGCCTGCAGTTCCAGTTCTGACCCGGATCCGGCCGTCCGCAAAGCAGCTTCGGGAGACTCACGGCGCCTTGCGGATCCGCACTCCCGCCTTGCGCCCCGGCTGAAAACGCAGCTCCAGAATGCCCCCCGAATCGGCCGCGGCCTCGAACATCTCCTCCCCGTCCACCTCCACCTCGTACCGCGCGCCCCGCTCCAGCCCGACGATGAACGCCACCTCCTCCAGAGGCTTCTCTCCTTCCTCCGGACGCGCCAGCCAGCCCGTCTCGAACTGCAGCCCTCCCGGCGCGAACAGCACCCGCACCGGCCCCAGATCCAGCGGCCTCGGCTGCGCGTCCGGCCGGACGAGAATCCGCTTGCCGGCCAGAAAAAGCTGCGCGCGCCCGTCCCACAGCCCGAACCAGGAAGCGTCTTCCTCCCAGCCGGACCGCACGAGCAGACGCCCGCGTCCGTGGAAAATGTCCGGCATATACGTGAAA
Organism: Bryobacteraceae bacterium; assembly: GCA_026002875.1. Classification (NCBI taxonomy): domain Bacteria; kingdom Pseudomonadati; phylum Acidobacteriota; class Terriglobia; order Bryobacterales; family Bryobacteraceae; species Bryobacteraceae bacterium. The sequence continues at coordinate 2,734,157 of BPGE01000001.1, read as the reverse complement.
CTCAGCCCCGGCTGGTACGGATTGGCCCAGAGAAATTCATAGGGAATTCCAAACTCGCCGCGCATCAGGAAGCGGTCGATCATCAGCCAGCCCTGCAGAAACTGATGCGGCTGCGCGTTGGTGTCGTAGGCGACCAGCGCGAACTCCGCGGCCCGGGAGAAAACCGATTCGCGCAAGTCCGGATCGCCGGGCGTCCAGTACACAGGAATCCGGTATTCATTTTCAGCGGCCGGCCACGGTTGCGGATAGTACGAAAGAAGCAGAATGGGCGGCAATTCTTCAAACCACTGATTGAGCCCTTCGCGCAAATCCAGCCGCAGATTGTCGCGAATCACGTGGAGAAACTCCGTCATGGCGTACAGCTCTTCGCGCGTGGAAAAAGGAAACCCGCCCCGCTGCAGTTCCGGAGCGATTCTGCCCTGCCACCACGATTCCACCGTGAAACGCAGCGCCGCCTTCGAGGCCTTCAGCTCCGTGTCGCCCATGGCGATGGCGGCGAAGGCAAGGGAGCGCATGTGACGGGCGTCCCCCTCGCGCATCGAGAGCGCCGAGGCCAGCTTGCGCGCCATCATCTGCGTCAGCGCTTCGCCCGCCTGGGCCTGGCACCAGTCGTACACCAGCGCGAGCTGGCGGAGCTCCGCCGGATCCGCGGCGTTGGCCTTCGCCGCCCATTCGGCTGCCTCGCGGCACGCGCCCGGTTGGGAAGCCACCGTGCCCCACAGCGCCAGCGCGAAGCCCGGCTCGCTCATCCGCGCCCGTCCCCGCATCAGCGCGTCGAACTGCTGCCACCGGATCGACTCGCGCTCCCTCTCCCTCTTCAGCAGCCTCAGGCGCCGCTGGTTCAGCAGCAGGCGCGGCGGCTCGGAGTAGATCTCGTAGTCGATCTCCTGCGCCGCCGCCGGCTGCTGTGCGGCCATCATCAGCGCCAGCGCCAGCGCCTGTGTCACCATGCCACACCTCTTGAGGCGCGCCGCCCCGCCCCGCGTCCCAGCCCCAGACAGCCGCTTTCTGAAATCAACAACTTGCAGACCAGCATGGCTGGCAGCCTGTTTGCTACACTCAAGAGCGAATTGATGAAGTCTCTGTAGACCTGCCCTCTGCTGTGACGGGCCAGTGAAAGGAAAAAGTGGAACTTGGATACGCAGTGCTTGCGGGAGCCGGTGTTCAAAGATCTCTTCCACTTCATCTGATCGCTGGCAGGTCCCAGCAGAGGGTCATTTTTTTTCGCAATCATCATTCGTGGATTTGCTGACGGCTTGACGGAGTTCTCTCCCCGGGGAACGGGAAGCGGTTCTCCGGGTCTGAGTGGTGAAGAGTAGTCGATAGCGGCAGCTTCATCAGGAGCGAAAGGGAACAAAGGCTTTTTCAGATCCGGGGCAACCGTCGCCGTGACCCTCGCCCTGCCAGGGCGGGCCGCATTGGATTGGCTCATTTCGAGTGACCCCCGCCATGAGGCGATCCAATGCGGCTTTTCTTTGCCCCTACCAGCACAGCGTGCCGGTCCGGGGCTCTTCCTCTTCATTCGGCACGTACACGGCTCTGCATTTCTCGCAGCGGTACACTTCCGCATTCTCCCCGAACCGCTGCCGGATCTCGTCGCCGAAGAAATACCACCGCTTCAGGTGCCCCGCGCAGAGCTTCCCCTTCTCATCCTTCAGCCCGCACGAGCGGATCCGCGGCGCCCGCTTCAGGATCTTCGTCCCATCGCTCAGCGTCCCTATCTCCACCGCCTGCGGCACCGGCCGCGTCGCTTCTGCGTACTTCGGGTTCGCCATGGCAAATCAGACCTCGAAGCCCTCATTATGTCACACCCCCGCCGCCCCGCCCCCCGCCTCTTCTGTGATGGAATAAGCCCTATCAGCCTCTTATGAACCGCCGCCATTTCCTCGCCTCGCCTCTCGCTTCTCTGCCGGTCCAGGCCGCTCAGGCTCAGCCTCCGAATCCCGCCCAGCCCCGCCGCCCCAACGTCATCTGGTTTTTCGGCGATCAGCACCGCGCCCAGACGCTCTCCATCTCCGGCGATCCCAACGTCAGCACGCCGAACATCGACAACCTCGCCACCACCGGCGTGCAGTTCACTCATGCCCTCGCCGGATTCCCGCTCTGCTGCCCCTTCCGCGGCTCGCTCCTCACCGGCCGCTACCCGCACCATTGCGTGCCCGGCCATGAATACCCGCTTCCCGAGAACCAGCCCACCATCGCCCAGCCCTTCCGCGAAGCCGGCTATCACACCGCATACTTCGGCAAGTGGCACCTCGGCGGGTGGAAGGAGCGCGACGGCCGCGCCGCGCACTTCATCACCGACCCCCGCCGCCGCGGCGGTTTTGACACCTGGGTCGGCTACGAGAACAACAACTCGCAGTACGACTGCTGGGTCCACGGCGGCGAAGGCAAAGACGCCTTCCACTACCGCCTGCCCGGCTATGAGACCGACGCCCTCACCGATCTGCTCATCCGCTACGTGAAAGAACAGGCCGCCGCCCAGCGCGCCGGTGCGGGCAAGCCCTTCTTCGCCGTGTGCTCGGTGCAGCCGCCGCACGATCCCTACATCGCGCCTCCCGAGTACGCCCGGAGGCGCGCGCCGGCCTCCATCCGCTTCCGCCCCAACGTGCCCGACATCGCGTCGGTGCGCAGCCTCGCCGCCCGCGAGCTCGCCGGCTATTCGGCGATGGTCGAAAACCTCGACTTCAACCTCGGCCGCGTCATCCAGACCCTGCACGAGGAAGGCCTCTATTTCGACACCCACATCGTTTTCTTCTCCGATCACGGCGACATGCTCGGCTCCCACGGCCTGTTCCGGAAAACCAATCCATTCGAAGAATCCATCCGCATCCCGTTCTTCATCGGCGGCGGCCAGCCGGCATACGAGGGCCGGATCACCGGACGCTGGCCTGTCCTGCTCAATGCGCCCGATATCGCGCCCACCACCCTGGGCCTCTGCGGCATCCGCCCGCCCGCGTGGATGGAGGGCAAGGATCTCTCCGCCTTTCGCCTGAGGCCGCCCGGCGCGCCCGAGCCCAGCCTGCCCGACTCGGCGTATCTGCAATGCGTCGTCCCGACAGGACACAACGACTCCATCAACAAGGCCTACCGCGGCCTCGTCACGCGCGATGGCTGGAAATACGTCTGCTTCGAAAACACGAGCTGGCTCCTGTTCAATCTGAACGAAGACCCATACGAACAGGTGAACCTCGCCCACAACAACCGCTTCCGTGCGGAACGGCGCAAACTCATCGCACGGCTCAGGCAATGGGTGGCGGACACCGGAGACAGGTTCGCCGTGCCGGACGATTAAAGCCGGATCGTCCCGCACCGCGCGATGCGACAATCGCAATATCGATGCCGCGCGTCACGCTCACGGTGAACGGCCAGCCGCGCTCGGCCGATCTGCCCGCCGGCGCCACGCTGCTCGAGTTCCTCCACGACCAGCTCCGCCTCGCCGGCGTGCGCGTCGGCTGCGAGGAAGGCACCTGCGGCGCCTGCACGGTTCTGGTCGATGGCCGCGCCACCCGCGCCTGCATGATCACCGCGGCGGCTTGCCAGGACAAGCCCGTCACCACGCTGGAAGGGCTCGCCCGCAACGGCCGGATGCATCCCGTGCAGCTCGCGTTTCTCCAGCATGCCAGCCTCCGCTGCGGCTTCTGCACGCCGGGTGCGATTCTCGAGGCTGTGGCATTGATCGAAGACGAATCTCGGCCGCTGACGAGAAAACGCATCCGCCAGGCTCTCGCCGGCCACATCTGCCACTGCGGCATGCAGGATCGCATCGTGGCTGCTGTTGAAGAGGCTGCGCGGCGCATGGGCCGTCTGAAATAGCCTTCTTCCGCGCTATTCAAGACCGATGCCGCGCAACACCGCCTGGAATCGCGGCTCGCTCCGCAGCGGCTCGAACGCAGGGTCCACCGCCGTGTAAATCATGTTGAACGGCCTCGACTCGACGCCCGCCTCCAGCTCCTTCAGCGCAGCCTCATGCCGCCCCATCCAGGCGTGCCATACGGCGCGGTTGTAGCGGTGCGTCCCCGCGGAAACTTCGTCGCTGACTTCGTCGATCCACGCCTGCGCCAGCGCCGCGCGTCCGCCGCGCCGGTATGGTTCATGGAACCGGGCGAGCAGCGACGCGCGGGCTGCCGTGTCCAGCCCGTCCCAGGTGATGATCTCCATCGCGCGCCCGTCCAGTGCGCCGTTGTCGTCGCCAAGCTGCATCGAGCTCCGGCTCATCCAGTAGTGCGCCGCCGCCTGCCTGGGCTGGACGACCAGCGCCTGCCGGCACTCTTCGATCGCCTCCCGATAATTGCCGGAGAAAAAGTGCGCCATGGCCAGTCCAACCTTTGCCTGCGCCAGCTCCGGATGGCCTGCGGCGAGATTCTGCGCCATCTTCAGGGCCTCAGGCAGCCTTCGGTGAATCGCCAGCCACATCACGCGCCACACCACGGCCTGCGGCGGCGGATGAGCGCCCCGGAGCGCCCTCTCCAGCGCCGCGCCTGCTTCTGCCCATTGCCAGCCGCGCGTCATCAGAATCCAGCCCAGAATCGCGTGGCACTCCGCGCAATCCGGATCGCTCCTGACAGCCCGCTGCGCCAGCTCCGCCGCCGCCTGGAAACCGTCGTACTTGCCCGCCCGCGCGCCGCTTTCCGCCAGTCCAGCCAGCGCCAGAGCGTTCTCCGGGTCGAGCTTCAGGACCAGACTGAACTTCTTGGAGGCCTCGTTGGCGTCACCCCTGTTGCCTCTCCGGCCCAGGTCGAATCCCTCCGCGAGCAGAACATCGATCCGCTCGGCGCGCTGCCAGCGCCGGAAGCCCCAGGCAACAAGCGGCACGGCAACCGTGGCGATCACCGCTGCTGCAAGCCATGATGTCATCCACCCCCTTGCGGGTTTTCGACCGCCTCCATCCGGTGCGGCTTTGGCCTCCCCAATCTGCACGGCCCGCAGAGACTTGCTCTCTCTGGCTACGCCTTCCGGCTCTGTCTCGCGCTCGATCCGCACCGCGATCCGGTAGCCCACGCGCGCGACGGTTTCGATGTGGCTGCCGCCCTCCGGCGCAGGGTCCAGCGCCTTGCGCAGCAGGGCCACGCACTGCGCCAGGTTCGATTCTTCGACAAGCGCGCCGCCCCAGATCGCCTGCTCCAGATCCTCCCTGGGCACGATCTCGCCCCCCGCCTCCAGCAGCGTCTGCAGGCATTCGGCGGCCCGCCAGGGCAGCTTTGCCGAAGTTCCGTCCACTTCCAGCCTGCGCGCCTGCGGATCCCAGCGCCCGCGCCCGAACACAACGGCGGTCGCCAGCCGGCCTCCCTCTTCCATGCCGCGCATCAACGGCCCCTCTGCCTGCATGGCCCTGATTGTAGAGCCTTCAGGCCAGCGTACACGCTCCCTGAAGCGGAATTCAAGGTTTTTCAGAAACATTCAGGCCGCGTACCGGGACCGCGTTCAGCATTTCGCCGCGTTGTTCAGGAACAGCCGTGACCGTCCGGCCTCAAAGTCGAAGAAGCCCGCCCCGCCCGGCAGGCGCTGCCGGGCCGAATTCGACTCAGGAGGAATCGATATGGAAACACAGAGGAGCACAGGGGACAGGACGGCAGCTCACGGCCGCTTTGGCGTCATCAGGAGCAGGGCTGCCGCATCCCGCGGCGACGGGCCGTCCGCCGATGCACGCGCCTGGCCCGCCTGGCTGCGCATGGCGGCGCTGCTGCTGGTCCTGGCACTCGGCGGCGCCGTTTCCGCCGAAGCTGCCATCTTCACCGCGGCAGCGGCCGGCTGCACGAACGACTTTGGCTCCGGTCTGGGCGCTCAGAATGTAGCCACGAGCCGGAGTGACTGCTCCGGAGGATGGAGTTACGGATCGGCGAACGCGCAGGCCAATGGCCATGGACTGCACGCCAACGCCGAGGGCTACCATTACTGCTGCGCCAGTGCAGGCGGCTTTGCCGCAAGCGCAAACGTCGCTACTCAGTACATGATCATCGGGCCGCCGGGAAGTCCCGATGTTCCGATCTCATTGAACTTCGTGCTATCGGGAAGCGTGGGAGGCGGATCGACGCCAGGCTACAGCGGGCGCTTTATCCGCGCAGAACTCAGTCTCGAGTATGCAGGATGGTATTTCATCGAGTTCGGGGAAATTTCCAACGGACCGGACGGCTTATCCTACTGGTATTCCAGCAATCTTTCCAGCCCCAGCAACTACCTGCCCGGCGCCTGCATCCGCTGCCGGGCCACCACGCTGCAGGCAACTGTGCCGGTAAACCGGCCGTTAAACTTTTACATGGGTCTTCAGGCCTGGGTCGGTCAGTTCGGCGACGCATACGGATTCGCAAATGCCTCGAACACTCTGTATTTCCCGCTGGAGGGTGCCGTGTTCAACCTGCCCGAAGGCTACTCGGCGGTCATTTACGGGATGAACGTGGAGGGCAATCGCGTGGTCGGCCTCGACAACGGCGGTGGTGGCGGCGGCGAGATCCCTGAACCCGGCACCATGGCGCTGATCGGGGCCGGTCTGCTGGCGCTGGGCGCTGCCAGCCGATTTCGCCGGCCCCATGAAGCATCTTAAGGGGCTTCCGCACTTGCGCAGAAAGAGTGCGGCTGAGCCGGCTCTTCCCGCCATGGGAATCGGGGACAGCCTGAATGGAGCGCTCTGTCCCCAAGCCTGAGGGGCGGAGCGGTATGTCCACGGCTCTCATCCACAGGACAATCCGGCACGGGCGCGGAGACACCCAGAGAAACCGATCCTTTTCATGCAGCTGCGGTTGTTCCGGAAGCGGCCGTTCCTCCCCCTGATTCCCGGCGCCGCTCTTTTCCTTGCGCACGCCAGTGGAGAGCGCAAGGGCTGCCGGGAAACCGGCTCTGGCCACATCAGGAATCCCCGGATACCCGCCCTTTGAGCCCGCCCGGTTTCGTCATTTTCCGCCGGAAACCGCCCTGGCACGCAGCGCTGTGTCCCGGAGCCGCGGGGACAGAGCATACAATTCGAGCTGTTCCCCAATCCAAGGGGATTCAGGAAGCAGAGGGAGAACCTGCGGACGGCTCTTTTCCGCAACTCCCGTCACAAACGATGTTTCCCATGGAATCAATCACTTGGCCCCTCCGTGTTTGCGCGGCCGTGCAATACTCTCTGGTGCGGGGATACGAATCTCTGGCCAGAGTCCCCCCGCTTCGAACCGGACTGCCTGGTAGGGCGGCTGCTTCGGCGGCTTTCTCCATTCCAGGCAGCCTCGTCGCTTCGGCGGCAGGATAGCGGATGTCCCAAGGTAAGACCTGATGAGACTGAACCAATACGGCCCATTCGGTGCCGCGCCTCGACGGAGGGCGGACACGCGGCCGGGCTGCGCATCGGCGCGTTCCGGTTGACACGCGCGAGGCTAACGGCGCCGGACTCCTCGAATGGATCCGGCGCCGCGCCCGCCTGCATCAACCCCTTCGCCCCGCCTCGACTTTCTCCACTTCCCGCACCCGAAGTGTCTCTGCGCAAACCCGAAAAGCCGAATCCCCTTCCTCTCAGCCTTCCGTCGCCTTCCATTGTCATCAGAGCCATCCGGCTTGCGGCGCGTGATGCGCTCCGGGGAACCGCGCCACAAGAGGCCCCGTGCACCGCAGACCGCGCCCCCGCCGGCGGACGATGGCCGCGGAACCCGGCTGATTCAGCATCCCGTGCCAGCCGCAGCGCTCTTTAGCAAGCCAACAAAAAAGGGGAATTGTGTTCCTGTCCCCTTTTTTCACCACTCGACAGTCTTGCCGATTTCCAGCTCCCAGACGCGGATTTCGGAGCCCTGGAGAAGCTCGGCCAGCTCTGCAGGCCGCCCCGCCAGAATCGGGAACGTGCCGAAGTGCATGGGAATCACCGTACGCGCCTTCACCAGGCGGGCTGCCAGCGACGCCTGCTGCGGACCCATCGTGAAATGATCGCCGATCGGAAGAAACGCGAGCTCCGGCTGGTACAGTTCGGCGATCAGCGCCATGTCGCCAAACACGGCGGTGTCGCCCGCGAAATACGCCCGGCGTCCGTCGGGAAAGTGCAGCACATAGCCGGCAGGTTCGCCGCCATAGACGAATTTTCCGTCGTCGAGAATTCCCGAAGAGTGCTTCGCGTCGGTCATCGTCACGCGCAAGGCGCCCGCCTGCTGCGTACCGCCCTTGTTCATCGCCGACGTGTTCTCCACGCCCTTCGACTCGAGCCAGGTGCAGATCTCGAAATTCGAGATCACCTGCGGCTTGAACCGCTGCGCCAGCGCAACGGCGTCGTTGACGTGATCGAAGTGGCCGTGCGTGATCAGCATCGTGTCGATGCGCGTGAAATCGCGTCCGGCGGGGTAGGAAGGATTGCCGTTGACCCAGGGGTCGATGACGACCGTCTGGCCGTTGTCGAGAACCAGTTCGAATGTGCCGTGTCCAAGCCAGGTGATGCCGGTCATGCCACTATTCTATGCACGCCGGCGGCGGGTCTTACTTGCGCTCGTAGCGGCCCATGGTGGCCGTTTCGTCGATGATGTGGCCGCGCAGGGCCTTGTCGAATTCGTGGCGCTTGACGCCGCTGGACACCATCAGGTGGCGGGTGTCGAGCGCGTAGAGCCGGAAGAAATAGCGGTGCGGGCCGTGGCCGCGCGGCGGCATGGGGCCGTTGTAGCCCTCTTTGCCGAAATCGTTGACGCCGCTGATGCCGAGCCGCCCTGGCACGAATCCTTCCGCCAGTCCCGTCTCGGTGAGCGGAATGTCCCACAGGATCCAGTGCGTCCAGACTCCTCCCGGCGCATCGGGGTCGTCCACGACCAGCGCAAGGCTGCGCGTGCCCGGCGGAATATCCTGCCACTCCAGAGCAGGGCTGAGATCTTCTCCTTCTCCCGTGTGGCGGGCGGGGATCCATCCGCCTTCGTCGAAGGCGAGCGAGCGAATCCGGAAAGCCATGAGAACCTCCTTCGGCGAATCAGTCCGGCTTCTCTATCTTGATCCCGAAACCCGCCGGTGCCAAGCCCGGAATTGTCACTGGAAGCCTGCCCGTGACCGCCGCCTCGCCAAGAACCGCCCGTACCGCGGCCTCTTCGCTCACCCTCGCCGTGCTGAACGTGGCCAGGTAGGCGGCCGCGTCCGGGTATGTCCGGAGCAGATAGGGATTGCCCAGGGCGATGAAGATCACCTTGCGGCCGCTTTCCAGCAGCGCCTTGACGAAAGCAGGATAGTTTCCCGCCAGATCGACGTTGCCGCGGTAGGCCGAGGCCGTGACATACGCAGCCAGAACCACCGCCTCGCACGCGGCCGATCTTTCGGCGTGCGCCGCGAATTCCGATTCGGGCAGTTGCGGGTCGAGCAGCGTGGCATTCCTGATGCGGCGGGAGCGCAATTCATCCATCAATCCGAGGCCCTGCGTGGAAAACCGGCTTCCGGAGAGAATAAACCAGCAGGAATTGTCGCGGTTTTTCAGCGGAATCAGATTGTTTTCATTTTTGACCAGCGTGACGGCGCGCTGCGCCGCCGCCCGCGCGGCCGTCTGATCGTCCGGATCGAGCAGCGCGTCCGGGATGTGCTCGATGCGGACTTCGCGGCGGACGGCCAGGCCCAGGCGGACCTTGGCGCGGAGAATTTTCAGGACGGACCGGTCGATCCGCGCCTGCGTGATGCGCCCCTTGCGGAGCGCTTCCATCACGCCGCGCACGGCCGCTCGCGGGTCCTGCGGAATCAGCAGAAGATCGTTGCCCGCTTCCAGCGCCCGCACGGCCGCCTCGCCCGGCGGAAACATCTGCGCCAGCCCCTGCATGTCCATGGCGTCGGTGGTGAGAATGCCCCGGAAGCCGAGCTGCTCGCGCAGCAGTCCCGTCATGATGCGCCGCGAGACTGTCGCCGGAATGCGCTCCGGCTCGAGAGCCGGCACCGCCAGATGCGCGGTCATGATCGCGTCCACGCCGGCATCGATGGCGGCGCGGAAGGGCACCAGTTCCACCTGTTCGAGCCGTTCCCGGGAGGCTTCGACAACGCCCAGGCCGATGTGGCTGTCGGTGGAAGTATCGCCATGTCCGGGAAAGTGCTTGACGGTGACAAGCACGCGCTGCGCAGGATCCGAATGCGCTCCTTCGATAAAGGCGCGCACCAGCCGCGCCACCTGTTGCGGATCCTCGCCAAAGGACCGGATGTTGATGATCGGGTTGTCGGGATTGTTGTTGACGTCGGCGTCAGGCGCGAAGATCCAGTGCACTCCCATGGCGCGCGCCTCGCGCGCCGTGGCAAGGCCGAGGCGGCGCACACCCTCCTCGTCGTCCGCGGCAGCGTACGCCATCGCGTGCGGGAAGGGCACGGTGGACGTCATCCGCATGCTGGCGCCGCGCTCGAAATCGCCCGCCACGATCAGCGGCAGGCGCGCCAGCCGCTGCATGCGGTTCAGGAACGCGGCCATCTGATACGGGTCGGCGCGTTCCACGACGCCGTCGCGCACTCGGTTGAGCACGATCAGCCCGCCCACGCCCAGCTCGCGCACGAGCGACTCATACTCGCGCCACGTCCGGCTGCGCGGATTGGGGGCGTCGCCGTAGAAAGGGATCATGACGAGCTGCGCCACGCGCTCCGCAGGCGAGAGGGACTCGAGCCATTGCCGGGCGGGATCGGCAGCCGCTTTCGCTTTCAGCTGCCCCGCCTTCGGCTGCCCGGCGCAGGGGATCGACAGGACGCAGACGAGAAAAGCCGGCAACAGTCGGAACACACACTCAGGCTAGCGCAGCGTCCGGTCCTGCAGGAACGGAGATTGTCAGGCCTTTTTCGCCTTCGGCGCATTCTGCGCCGGCGCTGTCTCCCTGCCGGGCGGCTTGCGCGCAGCGCGCAGCAGCCGGTTCACTGCGCTCGTCAGGTGCTGCACTTCGCGCGAGTTCTTCATGATGACGGTATCGGCGCCCGTGTTGTGCTCGTTGAGTCCAAGAGCCTCGACGAATCCCGACAGCAGAACGATCAGCGCGTCCGGCTTGCGCCTGCGCAGTTCGCTGATCAGGCGCGCGCCGTCCATGTCGGGCATCCGGAAATCGGTGACGACCAGGTCGTAGTTGTGTTTCTCGAACAGCCTCAGTCCGCTGGCTCCGTCTTCCGCACAGTCCACCGTGTATCCCAGCTCGGCCAGAATCGCCTTGCGCGCGGCCAGCCCTGAACGGTTGTCGTCAACAAGAAGAATGCGGGCAGGAATGGGAGGAGGATTGCTTTTCCGCAGGGTCATGCGCGAAAACCAAAGCGAAAGTAACAGACTCGTGAAGCGGGTGTCAATGCGCCGCTAAGGCGTTCTTGCAGCGCTGGATTTAGTTCTTGACTTCGCGCAGGGGCTGTGTTCCTCTCACTCGACTTCGCGCGGCGCCGTGTAGCCGGTCTTGTGGATGATCTGGTACTTGATCGGCCTGTTGCGCTCGTCGACCACGCGCAGCGGCTGGCCGCCCTCGCCGACCAGCTCCACCTTGATCTTGCGCTGCTTGCCGTCGCGGGCGACGTTGGTCGGCTGGTAGGCGAGCGAGTAGGTGTTGCGCAGCGCTTCATTGATCTGGCGGAAAATGCCGCCATATTCGCCGAAGAAGCGCGGGAACCAGGCGAAGCCGCCCGTCTCGCGGGCGAACGTGCGCAGCTGGTTGTCCGCCTGCAGGAAGTCGAGGCGCGCGATCGGTCCCAGCCAGCCGCGCGCGTCGTACCACTCGCGCAGCGCCTGCAGCGTGCCGAGAGCGTAGATGGGCACGCCCGCCGTCTGGAGCTTGCGGCGGCACTGGTCGAAGGTGATTTTCGAGAACGTGTCCATGCCGCTGCCGATGTACAGGATGGCCTTGCGTCCCTCGATGTCGCTCATGCGGTCGGCCACTTCGGTCAGCGCGTCGTACAGGTTCGACTCCGAAAAGCCAGGCACGCGGAGACGGGCCAGGGCTTCATACGTCTCCTGGCGGTTGTTGCTGAAATCGCTCAGAATCTCGGGCCGCAGATCGAAAGCGACCACCGCGATCATGTCCTCGGGCTTCAGCGTCTGGACAAAACCGTAGGTGGCGGTGAGCGTCTCCTGCCAGCCGAATGACCAGAACTGCTGGAACAGGCCGCTGAACTCGATCACCATGGCCAGCGTAATCGGCTGCTCGCCCGTGCCGAAGCTGATGACACGCTGCGGCACGCCGTCTTCCAGCACGCGGAACGCCTGTTGCGGGATGTTCGGGATGAAGCGGCCGCGGTTGTCGAGCACGGCGACATCGACGTTCACCGTCCAGACATCGCTGCGGAAGGTAGGACCTTCCACGGGGCCTTCTTCGGCTTTCTTGCGGAGCCTCGAGGGGATCTTCTCGCCTTCCTGCTCGGCCTCGGTTTCCGCAGGCGCCTTCTTCTTCGGCCGCGCCACAGTATCGCCCGTTTCTTTCTTCGGGCCGGCCTGCGGCAGCAACACGGAAGGCGCCGCAATCAGCAGAACGGCTGCCAACGGCACGAGCAATCGGAGAAGCCTCATCGCTTCCATCCCTCCCTCTACACAATATGACGGCGCGGCGGGCAGGTGCGGTTGCCTGACTCAGTGCACCGGCTGATCCCAGTCGTCGCTGCGCGTGGCGCCGTGCTTCTTCAGATACACCTGAAACCGCTTCTTCGCCCGCCGGATTTTCCATTCGCGGTACCGGTTCTCGATCGTGGCGATCAGACCGGGTCCGCTCCGCGCACGGACCGGACGCGCCTTTCCGTAGAAACGGAGCCACAAATAGCCGAACAGCAGCCCGCCCAGGTGGGCGAAATGGCTGACTCCGCCGCCCGCGTCGCCAATCGCGCTGAGGAACACGATCGCGCCCAGAATGAGCACGAACCAGCGCGCCTCGATCGGAAACATCAGGAACAGGTAAATGATGGCCCGCGGGAACAGGATGCCGAATGCGATCAGGATGCCGTACACCGCGCCGGACGCGCCGATCGTGCGCGTGTCCATCGACCCGGCGAGCGTGTTCATCACGACCACGCAGACGCCGGCGCCGATGCCGCAGAAGAAATAAAAGTGCAGGAACCGCCGCGTGCCCCAGGTGTCTTCCAGCGGTCCGCCGAACATCCACAACGCCAGCATGTTCATCAGGATGTGGCCGAAACCCAGAGGGCTGTGGAGGAACATGTAGGTCACCAGCTGCCACAGCGAAAACTGCGTCAGCACGGCGCGCGGCGACAGCGCCAGATGCGACAGCAGAGAGCCCAGCTCGGTGCGCGCCGCCAGAAAGTAGACGACGAAGCAGACCGCGTTGGCGATCAGCAGCCAGCGCACCCCGGGCGTGACCCGGAACATCGACGGCGGCCCTGGCATTCGGTTGGGATAGGAATAACCCATCGGCGCTGAACGGTCTCTGCTTCAACCATATCACTCCCGGCCCGTCCTTCCCCGCCGGACGCCCAGTCTGCCTGCCGGGAGCGGGAACACGCAGTCTGCGGCCTGAAGGGCCTCCGAACCTTGCCTGACATCAGCATGGATGACAGCTGCCGCCCGAGGGACGGTTTTTCCGCGCCTGGAGGCCGAGCTTCGGGCGCGCCGGAAATGGCGGTCTGTGCGATTCAACCGCTCCGATTGTCATTTCTGCCGGCGCGCGGGGCTGGCGCCCGCGCGCGCGCCGGCTTTCTTCACCGTGACCGGGCGGAACAGGAAGGCGCGACATCCCGCAGGGCGTCAGTTCGTGGAGCGAACCAGGGCGAGGGCCTGACGGTAGAAGTCGGCCCAGCGGGGCGGGGCGCTGCGAACCTCGAGCAGGCACTGGCGGGCCTCGGCCCAGCGGCCGCGGCGGATGTACTGGGAGGCGAGCGCAAGGCGGGCCTCTTCCTGGCCCGGATCCTTTTCCAGGATCTTCTCGAGCACCGGCGTCATTTCGCCACCGGGCAGATCCTGCTCAAGGACGGCCAGGCGCAGCAAGGTGCGGACATCGGCGGCGTCGCGCGCCATGGCGAGCCGCCAGGCGGCGCGGGCCTGTTCGAGCCGCCCCCGGCGATACTCGAGGTCGCCGAGCCAGGGCAGCGGCTCGGGTGACAGGAGGGCGGCCCTGCGCAGCTGCTCTTCGGCCGCATCCAGCCGGCCGAGCTGCAGCGAAAGGCGTCCGAGAACGGTCCATACAAGGCTTGCGGGCGCAGGCGCTGCAGGGAAGCCGGACTCCCGCCGGGCCAGCCTCCAGTTCCGGCCCACGGGACGCGGCTTCCGCAGAAACCTCCGAAGCAGCGCCTGCGCCACTTCCTCCTCCGAACCTCCGATACCAGCCCAATCCTCCAGATGAGCCGATGAAACCCTGCCTTCAGCGCTGTGGATCAGCGCTTCGGCCAGCGCCCAGCTCTGCGCGTAGAACAGCCGCGCCTGCTCCCAATCCTGATACAGCGCAGCGCCGGGCGCCGTCCGGAACACTTCCTGCCAGGGCATCAGGCGGCCTTCGCGCAGCATGCGGACGCGGCGTGCGGCTTCGTTCTTCGGCAGCGGCGAGAGGGCGTCGGCGAGCCCTTCTTCGAGCCACAGGGGCAGCCTGCGGCCGCTCGAGCGGAGAAGAAAATGGATGAACTCATGCCGCAGCGAGACGGCCGCCGCATCATCCGCCCTCGCCAGCACAATCACGGACCACTCCGGGCCGCCAGCGAAATAGGCGGGCGAGTGCGCATTGATGCGGTAGGCCGAGAATTCCTCTTCTCCCGAGAACACGACAACTCGCAGAGGCGCCGAGGCGTTGGCCAGCCAGGGGGCCGTTTCTTCCACGGCCCGGCGCAAGGCTTCCAGCTCTCCAAGCACGCGCTGCGCGGTGCGGGGGCTGTCCGTCGTGAGCACCTCCACGTCGCCCTGCGCGGCGCGCAGCCAGACGCGCTCCCGTGCGGGCGCGGTCTCGCACGAGAACAGCGACCCGCATGCCAGCCAGAGCAGAGCCGTGTTCCACATGGCCTTCCCCTGTTCCCATCGGCAGAACAGGGGGGAAAGTTGAGCCCCGCTGCGCCCCGGCGTGCGCCCGGGTGAGCGAAGCTGGAAGCAATGCCGGATGCCGGGCCAACGCGGAGTCCTGCCGTGGCGCGGGCGCCGCTGCTGTTCCCCGCGCCGCGGAGGCAGTGGCGCGCGCCGGAGTCCGTGCTGGGCCGTCTTTGCGCAGGGACGGATCCGGCGGGAGAGTTGCATCCACTCTTCGCCGGCCGGCAGGCTTTCAACGGCCCTGTCTACGCGATGCTGCGGCTGCGGGTGGAACCACGGCTTTGCCTGGACTGCCGCGAGGGGTGGTACTTCGACTCGCTGAACACGGCGGAGCGGCTCGAGATGGAAGGCCGGTACTGGCGGTGTTCGATCCCCGCGCGGCGGAGCCTCGATGGCAGCGGGCGGACGGCGGCCATCGGGATCTCCACGGTCGTCGCCTGGCCGGAAGGACGGGGCTGGAAGACTCTGGCCGCGCCGTTGGGGGCAAAGGCGATGCCGCACCGGGCAGGACTGCTGCACGTGGTTCCGTCAGGGATGTTCGCTCCGCCGTTTTCGGTAGTCGAAAACGTCCGGCGGGAATTGTGCGAAGAGCTGGGGCTGGAGCTGGCGGCGCGGCAGTTGCGGCTGACAGGGGTGGCCGTTCACACGCTGAACCAGCGGCCCGAAATCTGCACGCTGCTTCTGCTGCGCCGGCGGCCGGCAGTGAAGCTGAACGAAGAATTCGCACCACGGCTGGCGGAAGTGCCCTTGCGCCCAGGGCTGGCTCCGGCAGATCTGCGCGGGTTCTTTGCGCCCGGCGCGGCGGCGCTGGCGCTGGCCGCGCGGATGCTCGCAGCCGGGGCGCAGGCGGAGTAAGCCGGTGCGCCGGGAAACGCGGATCAACAAACCAGAGGCGTGCTGTGGCGGGGGCTGAGGACTATGCTGCATGCTGATTTGCGGCAGAATAGTGGCATGCGAGTGATCACACTGTTGATGATCTGTGCTTCCCTGGCGCTCGGCGGCCCGTTGGGCAAGCCGCTGGAGCTGAAGAAGCAGACGCCCATTGCGGATCTCGAGAAAAAGCCCGAGCAGTACGTCGGCAAGATGGTGCAGGTGCGGGGCAAGGTGACCGAGGTCTGCGAAAAGATGGGCTGCTGGATGAACCTGGCGGATCCGGCGACCAACGCGCGCGTGCGCATCAAGGTGAAGGACGGCGAAATCGTGTTCCCGAAAGAGGCCATCGGCAAGATGGCTGTGGCCGAGGGCAAGTTCGCGAAGATCGAGCTGACGCGCGAGCAGGCCATCGAGCGGGCCAAGCACGAAGCCGAGGAGAACAACAAGCCGTTCGATCCCGCGTCGATCACCGGGCCGGTGACGATCTATCAGATCCAGGGCACGGGCGCAGTCATCGACTAGCCATGGCGCCGCCGCGGCGCCGGGCGATCTGATAGCATGACTGCGCTATGCTTCTGATCGCGGACATTCTCGGCATCTTCACCTACGGCATGATCGCCGCGATGCTGGGCACGATTCTGCCCGAGCTTTCGCGGCGATTTCAGTTGACGCCCAGCCAGAACGGCAAGATCGGCATGATGCAGGCCATCGGGTTGATGTTCGGAGGCTTTTTCGCCGGCCCGCTGCTCGACCTGCAGGGCAAGAAAGTGGGCATGCTGCTGTCGCTGGCGCTGATCGGGCTGGCGCTGATCGGGTTGCGCGCGGCGAAGGGATACGTGCCGATCGCCAGCGCGATGTTCGTGCTGGGCACGGGCGGCGGCGCGCTGGTGACGTCGGCGTTCGCGGTGGCCAACGACATCCAGGTGTCGTGGCTGCAGGGCGCGGCGGTGTTCAACGCGGTGAACCTGTTCTTCGGGCTGGGCGGGCTGGTGACGCCGCTGATTGCGGCGCGGCTGTTCCGCAACGACGTGCCGAAGCTGCTGCTGTTCGCGACGACGGTGGCCCTGGTGGCGCTGGTGTTCAATGCGTTGACGGAGATGGCGCCGCCGAGCGGGAAGGTGTCGTTCCAGGCGGAGCAGGTCTCGTCGCTGATCACGAGCCCGGTGCTGTTGCTGCTGTCGTTCGCGCTGTTCCTGTATGTCGCCTGCGAAGTGGGCGTGTGGAACTGGCTGGCGCGGCATCTGATTGCGCAGGGCGTGCCGGACGCGAAGGCGCTGACGATTCTGTCGCTGGGCTTCGCGCTGGGCCTGCTGCTGGGCCGCGTGGCGGTGGTGCCGGTGCTGGGCAGCGTGACGCCGAAGATGGTGCTGCTGGGGGCGGCGCTGCTGATGGCCGTGACAACCTATGTCATGTTGCAGACGTCGAACGCGTCGACCGCCTGGGTGCTGGTGTTTCTGGCGGGCATTGCGATGGCGCCGGTCTTTCCGACGGCGCTGGGGCTGGTGGGAACGGCGTTCAAGCCGCAGGGTCTGGACGCGACGGCCACGGGCATCGCTTCCACCTGCGGGTGGCTCGGCCTTGTGGTCAGCTCTCCGATCATCGGCGGCATTGCGGGCGACGATCCGAAGCGGCTGAAGAAGGCGCTGCTGCTGCTGCCCGCGGCTTCGCTGATTCTGGCGGGGGTCATCATCGCTCTGCCGCAGCTCTGATGTGAGGCGCGGCAAGCCTCGTCCGAACATGCGGCGGCGCATCGTCCAACTGACGAAGTCCAGCGCGTTCCAGATCGCCGCCGCGTACTTCGTTGCGGCGGGCCTGTGGATCATCCTGTCGGACGCGGCGGCGGCGCGGCTGTTTCCGGACGCGGCGGCGCTGGCCCGGGTGAGCCAGTACAAGGGGCTGGGCTTCGTCGCGGTGACGACGCTTCTGCTGTACGCCGTCCTGCGGCGGCGGCTGGAGGCGATGGAGGCGTCGCGGCGGGCGGTGGAAGCGAGCGAGCGACGCTTTGCGGCCTTCATGGACAATCTGCCGGTGGCGGCGTTCCTGCGGGACCGGCAGGGGCGCTATGTTTACGCCAACCGGTACTGGATCGAGAACCTGGCCCGGGGCGTGGAGTGGGCGGGGCGGACGCCGAAAACATTTTTCGAGCCGAATGTTGTGAAGCTGGCCGACGAGGATCACGCGCGGATCCTGGCCGGCGAACCCATGGCGGAGCGCGTGATGACGATCCGCGTCCACGGCGAGGAACGGACCTTTCTGGTGCGGCGGTTTCCCGTGCCTTCTGGCGAAGAGCTGCTGGTGGGCGCATTCGCGGTGGACATCACCGAACAGCGGCGGCTGGAGGAGCACCTCCGGCAGGCGGCGCGGATGGAGGCGATCGGGCTTCTGGCTTCCGGGGTGGCGCACGACTTCAACAATCTGCTGACGGTGATCGCGGGCCACGCGGCCGTCCTGTCGCGGCCCGATGCGAATTCCGACGAGCTGGGGCGCGCAGCGGAGGCCATCCGCCGCGCGTCGGACCGGGCGTCGCAACTGGTGTCGCAGCTGCTGATGTTCAGCCGGCGGCAGGCTGCCAGTCCGTTTCCGTTCGATCTGAACGCGGCGGTCGAATCGCTGGTGTCCGTGGTGGAGAAAATCCTGGGCGCGCGGATCCGCATCCTCCGGGACCTGGATCCGGCGCTGCCGCCGCTGGCGGCGGACCGGTCGCAGGCCGAGCAGATCCTCATGAATCTGATCGTCAATGCGCGGGACGCGATGCCCGAGGGCGGGACCATCGAAATCCGCACGCGTGCCGTGACGATCGAGAATCCGGAGGAGGCGAAGCGCCTGGATCTTGCGCCGGGCCGGTATGTCAGGCTGTCGGTCCGGGACGAAGGGCACGGGATGGACGAGGCGACGCGCGCGCGCATCTTCGAGCCGTTTTTCACGACGAAGGAGCCGGGACGCGGCACCGGGCTCGGGCTGACGTCGGTGTACGGCATCGTGAAATCCTGCGGGGGCGCCATCCGCGTGCAATCCGCGCCGGGCGCGGGGGCGACGTTTGAAGTGGATCTGCCCGCCGCCGTCAGCGGCGCCCCAGCCAGCGCAGGGGCGGAAGAGGAAGGACCGGCGCGCATTCTTCTGGTGGAAGACGACGACGCGGTGCGTCTGCTGACGCGGCAGCTGCTGGAGCATTTCGGTTACGAGGTGGCGGACGCTCCGTCGGCGGCGCGGGCGCTGGAGATGTTCGCATCGGCCGAGCCTTCCTTCCATCTGGTGGTGACAGACGTATCGATGCCGGAGATGGACGGCATCGAGCTGGTGCGGCAGTTGCGGCGGGTGGATCCGTCGCTGCGTGCGCTGCTGTTCACCGGGTACTCCGAGGAACTGAGCCGCCACCCGGCCGATCTGCACGGGGTGCCGGTGCTGGCCAAGCCGTTTTCAGCCGAAGCGCTGGCGGCCGCCGTGCGGCAGGCGCTGAGGGGCTCAGCGGGCGCGTAGCCCGCGTTCCCACTCGAGCATCAGGCCGGCCGCGGGGACGATGGGGAACAGCCTGAGGAAACCGACCGACGCCTCGCCGGTGCGGGCGTTGAAGCCATTGAACGCGTCGAACGTGGTGTTGTGCCGGTTGGTGACGTTCATCACCTCCGCGTACAGCGTGCCCCGCCAGGTCCAGCCGCGGCCGGTTTCAATGTGAAACGACTTGTTGATGCGGAAATCCAGACGGTGATATGCCGGCAACCGCAGAGAATTTCTCTCGTTGCCGAGAAAATAGCGGCCGTTTTCCCAGCGCAGAAATCCGGGAATCGGGAAATTGCTTCCATAGCCGTAGCGGGCGCTGGCATGGACGGAAGGCGTCAGCCGCCAGCTGCCGAACAGCGTGACCGTGTGGCGCTGCTCGCTGTCGGCAGGGTAAACGGCGCCAGTGACGGCGTCCCGCATCCGGGTTTTCACCCAGCCGTAGGACATCCAGCCGGAGAGGCGGTTGGCGGAGCGGCGCTGCAGGAAAAATTCCGCGCCGCGCGCCGTGCCGCGCACGGAATTCAGAAAAAGCGGAAATTCGGGCGGGATGAAAATCGCGCCGGTGGCAAGGAGGCGCGGCTCGATCAGGGGCTGCGCGATCAGATCGCGTTCGGCCCGGTGGAACGCCTCGACGCGCAGGCGGGTGCGGTCGTCGATCCTGTACTCGGCGCCGGCGACGGCGTGATTGGCGCGCTCCGGAGCGAGATGCCGGTTGCCCATGTTGGCGACGAAGCGGGCCATCAGGGACGGATACTGCACGGCCTGGCTCCAGGCGGCCTGCACGCGCGCGCGGCTTCCGAGGCGCGCGGCGGCGGAAGCATGCGGGGAGACGGCCGCGGGTCCGGCTTCGCTGTCGTTGTCGAAGCGCGCGCCAGCGCCCAGCGTCAGAGGGCCGGAGGTCCAGCCCTGATGGAGGAACGCGCCGCCGCGCACGGCCGTGCCGCGCCAGTCGTCTTTTCGCCGCAGGGCGAGCGGGTTGAACTGATAACGGGCCGTGAAGCCGTCGTCGTGGAGCCGCCGGAGCGCGCCGCCCGCTTCCAGCGGCGCATTGGGATGCCAGTTCCAGGAGAGAGAGCCGTTCCACGCCCACTCGGCGTAGCCCATGCGGTTCAGCTCGAGTTCGCGGTTGTTGATGTTGTACGCGCGCTCGCGCATCCAGGCCAGGCGCTGCGTCAAGAGGGCTTTCGAGGAAGGGGCCCAGCGCCAGGAGGCACCGGCCACGGTGACGTGGTACTCGCCGTTCATGATGGCGTTGAGGCCGAGGCGGTTGCGCACGTGGGTGCGGTCGAGATCGGAGCGGCCGTCCAGAACGGAGAGCGTGACCTGCTGTGAAGAAGTGAGGTCGTAGGTGAAGCGCCCCTCGGTGTCGACGAATCCGAATGCGAGCCAGTCATCGGCGGAGCTGCGCCGCAGCAGGTATTGCAGGTAGCTCTTGCGGGCGGCGGCCAGCCAGGAGCCGCGGCGCTGCTTCCCCACGGGGCCTTCCAGGATGACGCCCGTGCTTGCGACGCCGGAGTTGAGCCGTATGGTTGGGCCGATCCGGCTTCCGTCGCGGAGCCGCATGTCGACCGCGCCTGCGGTGCGGTCGTAGTAAGAGACAGGCGGCGCGCCGGCGTGCAGGGCGACTTCCTCGACGAGGTCTGCGTTGATGACGGACATCGAGCCGGTCTTTTCCTGGCTCTGGACGGTATGGAAAGGACTGCGCAGCAGAACGCCGTCGAGCCAGACGCCCGTGCGCTCGAAGGCCGCGCCGCGGAGGCTGAACTGCGCGATGTAATCTTTCGACGAAGCGACGCCCGGCAGAGCCTGCACGGCGCGCAACGGATCATCGACGAGCACGCCGGCCAGCGTCTTCATTTCGAGGCCGCTGATGACGCGCTCGCTGGGGCTCGCTTCGGACTGCACGGCGAAGGCGTCTTCGCGGACTTCGACGCTCTCGCGGCGGCTGAGCGTGTCGGGCGTCATGGCGATCTCGATCTCGCTGTCCCCGCCGAGCTCGAGGCGGACAGGACGGTAGCCGACGAGCTGGGCGAGCACGGTGCAGCCGGGACGGGCCGCATCCCGGAACTCGAACCTCCCATCGAGACCCGTGGTGACGGTTTCGGAGGCGCCCCCGCAATCGAGCGTCACCCTGACCCGCTCGAGGCGCTCGCCGCCGGCTGCGTCGCGCACGGTGCCGCGCGTGCCTGCAGCGGCGGAGACGCAAACCAGGATCAGGGTTCCCGTTACGAGCCGCATGCTGTCATGATATTGCGCGTGCAGACGCATGGTCCGGACAGGCGCGGAGAAGACTGGCCCGCGGCGCCGGGCTCTTATCTGCTGGTGCTGCGCCTGGCGCGGGAGCTGCGCGTGCGCGCGGGCGCGCTGGGCATGCAGGAGTTGGCCGCGGGCGCTTACGTTTACTGCGGGAGCGCGCTTGGACCGGGAGGATTGCGCGCCCGCGTGCGGCGGCATGTGGAAGGAGCGCGGCGGCTGCACTGGCACATTGATTACCTGCTGCGGCGGGTCCGCGTGCAGGAGGTCTGGATCCGCACCGGCGCGCAGCGGCTGGAGTGCCAATGGGCGGCGGGACTGAGCCGCCTGGCGGAATCCGATTGCCCCGTGCCGCGGTTCGGTTCCTCCGACTGCCGCTGCCGGGCGCATCTGTGGCGCGTGAGGGCCTCAGATATAGAACTGGAATATCTGCTGGGACGGCTGCCTTCCGCGCCGCGCCGGATCTGGCGCGCAGGGGCCGAGCCGGATATGCTGTAAGGCGTCATGCTGCTGTTTCGATACGGTCTTGTCGTCCTGTGCGCCGCGGGGATGCTGCTGGCGCAGCCACGGCGCCTGCCTCCGTTGAAGGTGAGCGAGAACGGGCGGTTTCTCGTCACGGCTGACGGAAAGCCATTCTTCTGGCTGGCAGACACGGCGTGGGAGCTGTTCCACCGGCTGAACCGAGAGGAGGCGCTGCACTATCTGGACACGCGGGCGCGGCAGGGCTACAACGTTGTTCAAGCGGTAGCGCTGGCGGAGCTGGACGGCATCACGGTTCCGAATCCCTACGGGATGCTGCCGCTTGCGGACCGCGACCCGGCACGGCCGGCTGTCACGCCCGGCGCTGATCCGAAGAAGAAGGGCCAGTACGATTACTGGGACCACGTGGATTTCATCGTGGATGCCGCCAACGCGCGCGGCATTTACGTGGCGATGCTGCCCACGTGGGGCCGCTGGGTGAAAGACACGCCGATTTTCACGCCGGAAAACGCGGAAATCTACGGAAAATGGCTGGGGCAGCGCTACAAATCAAAGGGAGTTATCTGGGTTCTCGGAGGCGACCGGCCGGCGGACGGCTTCGAGGCCGTCTGGCGTGCGATGGCGCGGGGCATCGCCCTGGGCGCGGCCGGACGCGAGGATGATGCGGCCGTGCTGATGACGTATCACCCGCAGGGCGGCGCAAAATCCTCGACATGGTTCCACAATGACGCCTGGCTTTCGTTCAACATGCAGCAAAACGGACACGGAGTTCCGGCGACACGGCAGCCATTTCTGCATATCGCGCAGGACTACGCCCGCACGCCGGTGAAGCCGGTGCTGGACGGCGAGCCTC
Organism: Bryobacteraceae bacterium; assembly: GCA_026002875.1. Lineage (NCBI taxonomy): Bacteria > Pseudomonadati > Acidobacteriota > Terriglobia > Bryobacterales > Bryobacteraceae > Bryobacteraceae bacterium. Next base: position 2,711,328 of record BPGE01000001.1, on the reverse strand, counting down.
TGTACGAGGACCATCCGCTGGCGTTCCGGGCGAAGGAGCTGGGCTATTCGTTCGACGCGCACGTGCGGCAGTACGCTTACTGGGACGTGTTCGCGGGCGCGTTGGGCCACACGTACGGCAACCATGCGGTATGGCAGATGTACGCGGCAGGGCGGAAGCCGGTGAACGGCCCGCTGATGGAGTGGCGGCAGGCGATCGAGCGGCCGGGGGCGGCCCAGATGCGGCATCTGAAGGCGCTGATGGAGTCGCGGCCGTTCCTGTCGCGCGTGCCGGACCAGACGCTGCTGCGCGAAACGCTGAGCGGCGCGGACTCTATCGCCGCTACGCGCGGGGACGGCTATGTGTTCGTCTACAGCGCGCAGGGGCGCACGATCCAGCTCCATCCGCTGCCGTTTGCGCGGGCGCGGGCGTGGTGGTTCAATCCGCGATCGGGGTCCGCCTATGAAGCGGGCGAGCACGATTCGACGCAGCCGCTCGAGTTCCGCTGCCCGTCGGAGGGCTTCGGCAGCGACTGGGTGCTGGTGCTGGACGACGCGGCGCGGCGGTTCCCGCCGCCGGGAACGCCGCTGAAGTAGGCCGGCCCGTTACCATACGGGAGGGCCATGCGGGAGCCGCTCGTCTCGGTCATCATCGTCAACTACAACCGCGCGGCGCTGCTGGAGGCGTGCCTGCGGTCGCTGCTGCGGCCGCAGGGCGTGCCGTTCGAGGCGGTGGTGGTGGACAACGGTTCGACCGATGGTTCCGTGGAAGCGGTGGAAGCGTTCGCCGCGTCGGCGCCGTTTCCGGTGCGGCTGCTGCGGAACGCGGAGAATCTGGGGTTCTGCGCCGCCAACAATCAGGGCATCCGGGTGTCGGCGGCGCCGTTCGTGGCTCTGCTGAACAACGATGCCGAAGCGGAGCCGGATTGGCTGGCGCAGCTGCACTCCGCGTTCGAGGATCCGCGCGTGGGGATGGCGGCGTCCAAGATTCTGGTGTACGAAGACCCGCGGATCATCGACAAAGCCGGGCATCTGATCTGGCTGGACGGGCAGAACCGCGGGCGCGGGACGGGCGAGCGGGACTGCGGGCGGTACGATCAGAGGGAAGAAGTGCTGTGGCCGGACGGCTGCGCGTGCATGTACCGGCGGGCGATGCTCGACGAAATCGGACTGTTCGACGAGGACCTGTTCGCCTATGGCGATGATGCCGAGCTGGGACTGCGGGCGCGGATCGCGGGCTGGCGCTGCCTGTATGTTCCGAAGGCGGTGGTGCGGCACCACCGGGGCTCGACCCTGGGAGTGCTGAGCCCGCGCCGGCTGGAGCTGATCGAGCGCAACCGGGTGCTGCTGGCGGCGAAACATTTTCCTCCGGACCTGTTGTTGCTGAATCCGCTGTTTTTCGCGCTGCGGATCGGGGCGGGGGCATGGGCGGCGCTGCGGGGCAGGGGAGAGGCGGGGCGGATTCCCGGCTTGGCGGGCAAGCTGCGGGCATTTCTGGCGGTGCTCAGAGGGGATGTGGAAGCCCTGAAGATGCTTCCGCGCACGTGGCGGAAGCGCCGGGCGCTAAAGCCGCTGCGGCGGCTCGGGAACGCGGAGGTGCGGCGGCTGCTGTGGCGGTACCGAATCCGGCTGGGCGAGCTGAGCGAGCAGGTGGCGGCGCCGGGCGGTCAGCGCGCGTAGCGCAACAGAGCGAAGCCGCCGGCGAGAAGGATGACGAAGGCGAGGGCCAGCCAGTCGAAATATCTGTCGATGAAGCGGCGGACCGGTTCGCCGAAGAGGCGCAGCATGCCGGCGACGAGGAAGAAGCGCGCGCCGCGCCCCACGAGCGAGACGGCGGCGAAGCCCCAGATATTCATGTGAAACGCGCCGGAAGCGATGGTGAAGACCTTGTAGGGGATGGGCGTGAAGGCGGCAGTGAAGACGATCCAGAAGTCATACTGGCGGTACCAGAGCATCACCTGCTCGTAATACTTCTGCGCGTGATAGAACTCGATGACGCGCAGTCCGACGGTGTCCATGAGGAAGCGGCCGATGCCGTAGCCGGCGGCGCCGCCGAGGACGCTGCCGATGGTGCAGACGCCGGCGAGCGCCAGCCAGCGGCGCGGCGCGCCGAGCACGAGGGCGATGAGCAGGGCGTCGGGCGGGATGGGGAAGACGCTGGACTCGGCGAAAGCGAGCAGGAAGAGGGCCGCCTGGCTGTGCGGGCTGTGGGCCCACTGCATCATCCAGTCGTACATGCGGCGGTGGACGCGCCAGCGCGCAACAGGAACGGCTTCAGTCTGCATGCGGGGAACTTCCAGTGTAGCCCGAGCGCCGCGGGGCGCAGGGGAAGGGCCGCGGCGGGTACACTGTTGGCTGAGACTTGCGATTGGAAACACCCCCTGACCAGCCCGTGACGCCTGCGTCCCGAGAGGATTCCGCCGCCGCGCAGCCGCGCCCGGCGAGCGCGCCTGTGCGCGATGCCTGCCCCGCGTGCGGCGAAGCGAACTTCCGCACGCTGTTCAGCGCGACGGACCGACTGTTTGCGACCACGGAAGACGAGTTCCTGATCGTCGAGTGCCGCCAGTGCCGGCTGATCCGGCTGATGCCGTGGCCGGAACCGCAGAAGCTGCATCAGTATTACCCGCCGGATTACTGGTTCGATCCGGCGGCTTCGGCGGCGGACTCGCTGGCGGAGGCGTGGCGGAGGCTGGCCATCCAGGACCATGTGCGGTTTGCGCGGCGGGCGCTGCGCGAGCTGCCGCCCGACTCGCTGGTGCTGGATGTGGGCTGCGGCGGAGGGCTGTTTCTGCGGGAACTGCACCTGCCGGAGCACCGGGCTTTCGGGCTGGATTTTTCGCTGGACGCGGCTTCCGTGGCATGGTCGAGCAACGGCGTGCCGGTCGCCTGCGGCGCGCTGACGCGGGCGCCGTTCCGCCCGGGGTCGTTCGGGCTGATCACGATGTTCCACGTGCTGGAGCATCTCTACGATCCGACGGCGTATCTGGACGCGGCGCGGGAGCTGCTGATCCCCGAGGGGCGGCTTGTGATCCAGGTGCCGAACGCGGGCTGCTGGCAGTTCCTGCTGTTCGGCGCGGCGTGGAACGGGCTGGACGTGCCGCGGCACCTGATCGACTTCCGCGAATCGGATCTGGAGATGCTGCTGGACGCGGCGGGTTTCGAGATCGTGCGGCGCAAGCATTTTTCGCTGCGGGACAATCCGGCGGGGCTGGCGTCGACGCTGGCTCCGGGGCTGGATCCGATGGGGCGGCGCGTCAGGAGGGCGGACTCTTCGCCGCGGGCGCGGCTGCTGAAAGACGCGCTGTACTTCCTGCTGGTGCTCGCATCGGTTCCGTTCACCGTGCTGGAAGCCGCCTGCCGCGCGGGATCGACGGTGATGGTCGAGGCGCGGCGCAAGCCATGAAGTACGCGGAAGCGCGCCGCCGCCTGCCCGCGTGGCTCCGGAGGCGGGTGTTTACGTTTGAAACGTTTATCGAGGATTCTGTTTCTGCGTTCGCGCGGTCTCTGCCTCAGGGCGCGCTGCTTCTGGACGCCGGCGCGGGCGAGGCGCAGTACGCGCACCTGTTTCCGCACGCGCGCTACGTGGGCGTGGATCTGGCGATCGGCGATCCGGCGTGGGACTACCGGCGGCTGCATGCGATCGCGGATCTCGAACAGCTCCCGTTCGCCGGCGGGCGGTTCGACGCGGCGCTGCACGTCGTGACGCTGGAGCACCTGCCGAGACCGGCGGAGGCGCTCGAGGAACTGGCGCGGGTGATGCGGCGGGGCGCGGCGCTGCTGCTGGTGGCGCCGCAGGAATGGGAGGTGCACCAGGCGCCGCACGATTATTACCGCTATACGCGGCACGGGCTGGAGTATCTGCTGGCGCGGGCGGGGTTCGCGGTGGAAGAGATCGAGCCTGCGGGCGGACTGTTTCTGGTGATCTCGCGCCGGCTGCTGAACGCCTGCCAGATGCTGCCGTGGCTGCTGCCGGTGTTCGGACCCCTGGCGCTGCTCGTGGCGCTGCTGGATCCGCTGGACCGCCGCAAGGACTTTACACTGGGCTATAGATGCCTCGCCCGCAGAAACTGACGGCGGCCTGCCTGATGGCCCTGATGACGCCCGCTTACGCCGAGTTCAGCGGCCGCAACGCACTCGAGCACACGCGCACGCTGGTTTCGTTCGGCCCGCGCCCGCCCGGCTCGCCGGGGATGAAGAAGGCGCAGGCCTACATTGTGAAGCACCTGAAAGAGCAGGGCTGGCAGGTGCGGGAGGACGACTTCACGGCGCGCACGCCGGCCGGGCCGATGGCGATGAAGAACATCATCGCGATGCGCGCGGGCACCTCGGGCAAAGCCGTGGCCATCACGGGCCATTACGACACGAAGATTTTTCCGTTTCTTTTCGTCGGGGCCAATGACGGGGGCTCTTCGGCGGGATTTCTGCTGGAGATGGCGCGAGCGCTGAAGAGCGTGCCGCTGAAGAACACGGTGTATCTGGTGTTTTTCGACGGCGAAGAGGCGGTGCGGGAGTGGACGGCCGAGGACAGCCTGTACGGCTCGCGGCGGCTGGCGGCGCAGTGGCAGAAGGACCGGACGCTGTCGACGCTCGAGGCGCTGATCAACGTAGACATGATCGGCGACCGGGATCTGCGGATTCTGCGCGAGCAGTATTCATCGGACTCGCTGATGCGGCTGATCTGGAGCGTGGCGCGGCAGCTCGGGCTGTCGCAGTATTTCAGCGGGCCGGCCCTGGCGATCGAGGACGACCATGTGCCGTTTCTGCGGCTGGGCGTGCGGGCGGCGAACCTGATCGATTTTGAATACGGGCCGGACAACTCGTGGTGGCACACGAAAGAAGACACGCTCGACAAGCTGAGCCCGGACTCGTTCGAGGTGGTGGGACGGGTGCTGATCGAGGTGCTCAAGCGTCTGGACGAGTGACGTCGCCGGTCAGGGCTTGCTGGTCCACTCGGTGACCCAGTCGAGGAACGTGCGGTACCAGAAGAGCGAGTTCTGGGGCTTGAGGATCCAGTGGCCCTCGTCGGGGAAGAGCACGAGCTTCGAGGGGACCTTCTTCGCCTGGAGCGCCGTGAACAGCTGCAAGCCCTGGCCGTAGGGCACGCGGTAGTCGAGCTCGCCGTGGATGACGAGCGTGGGCGTCTTGAAATTGGCTGCGTAGCGGGAGGGCGACCAGCGGTCGTACATTTCCGGGTTTTCCCAGGGATGGCCCCTGAACTCCCAGGTGGTGAACCACAACTCTTCGGTCTCGCCGCCCATGCTGTAGAGGTCGTAAACGCCGGCGTGCGAAACCAGCGCGCGGAATTTGTCCGTATGGCCGAGAATCCAGTTGACCATGTAGCCGCCGTAGCTGCCGCCGGCGGCGGCCATGCGCTGCGGGTCGGCGTAGGGGAGCTTCTCGACGTACTGGACGACAGCGAGGATGTCCTCGTAGACCCTGCCGCCCCAGTCTCCGTTGATTTCGTCGGTGAACTTCGTGCCGTAACCGGTGGAGCCGCGGGGATTGGGCATGACGACCACGAAGCCGGCCGAGGCGAAGACCTGCGGGTTCCAGCGGAAGCTGAAGGTTTCGCCCCAGGCGCCCTGAGGGCCGCCGTGGATCAGAAACAGGACCGGGTATTTTTTGTTTGAATCAAAAGCGGGAGGTTTCAGCAGGAAGCTGTGGACGGAGGCGCCTTCGGCGCCGGTGACCGTGAAGTCCTCGAGAGGCCGCAGGTCGTGGGCTTCGAGCACCGCATCGTTCAGGCGCGTGACGGGCGCCGGCGCCCCGCCGCCGCTCGCGGCGCGGTAGAGTTCGGGCGGGCGCGAACCGCTCATTTCGCTGTAGACCAGCGTGCGGCCGTCGGCGGTGAACTGGAGGTCGCCGACGTGCGTCGCGCCCTGCGTGATGACGCGGGTGCCGCCGCCGGTGACGGGGATGAGATGCGCCTGCTGGCGTCCGCGGTCTTCGACGGTGAAGGCGATGCGCTTCGAATCCGGGTGCCAGGCGAAGCCGGTGACATGGCGGTCGAGGTTTTCGGTCAGCACGGTGAGCTGGCCGGTTTCACGCTCGAGCACGACAAGGCGCCAGCGGTCGCTTTCATAGCCGGGGCGGACCTGCATGCGCCAGGCGAGCCAGCGGCCGTCGGGCGAGTACTGCGGGCTGGCGTCCGCACCGGGGCTGTTTGAGATCTTGACGGCTTCGCGTCCTTCGCCGGGACCCTCGATCGGGATGACGTAAAGTTCCCAATTGGTGCTGAGCGCCTGGTCTTCGTCGAAGTTTGCGGCGTAGCAGACTTCTTTGCCGTCAGGAGAGACGGCGTAATCGCCGCCGCCGCTGAGCGAGAAGGGTGGAACGTCATAGCGCGCGCCGGGCGTGAGATCCCGCACCTTGCCGCCCTCGGCGGGCACGGCCATCAGATGGCGCACTCGCTTGCCCTTCCACTGGTTCCAATGGCGGTAGAGCAGCTGGTCGTACACGCGGGCTTTGACAGGATTCTTCGCTTCCTCTTCCATGCGCCGTTTATTGCAGGCGTCGTCGGCGTTGCACTCGGGATAGACTTCGCTGGTGAAGACGAGCGTCTTGCCGTCGCCGCTCCAGATGACGCCGTCGGCTTCCGTGGAGAGGTTCGTGATCTGACGGGGATTTTCGCCAAGCGCGTCCATCACCCAGACCTGAGCGGAGCCGCTGCGGGTGGAGATGAAGGCGATCTGTTTCGAGTCCGGGCTGAAGCGGGCGCCCCAGTTGCGGCCTTCGGTGGTGGCTTTGCGGGCGGGACCGCCGGCGAGGGGGCTGATCCAGATCTGACGGTCGACCGTGTTCTTTGCGAGATCCGGCTCGCCGACAGTGTAGGCGACGGCCGAGCCATTGGGCGCCACGGAGGGATCGCCGATGCGTTTGATCTTCATCATGGCTTCGGCGGTGAAAGGAGCTTTCTGGGCGCTTGCGGCGAAGGCTGCCAGCGACAGGGCGAGGACAGACCGGCTCAGCATACCCTCAATGATACGATGGAGATTTCCGGCACATCCGTATGATTCGACCGTATCGAGGCATCTACCCGAAGATTGCGCCGACGGCGTACGTGGACCAGGCGGCGACCGTGATCGGCGACGTGACGCTGGGAGAGCGGGCCAGCGTGTGGCCCGGCGCCGTGCTGCGGGGCGACGTGAACCGCATCGAGATCGGCGAAGAGACCAACATTCAGGACGGCAGCGTGCTGCACGGCGAGCTGGACAGGTATCCGGTGATCCTGGGCGCGCGGGTGACCGTGGGGCACATGGCGTGCCTGCACGGCTGCGTGATCGAAGACGACGTGCTGGTGGGCATCGGAGCGATCGTGCTGAACGGGGCGCGCGTGGGGCGGGGCTCGGTGATCGCCGCCGGCTCGCTGGTGCCCGAAGGGATGGAGATTCCTCCCGAGTCCATGGTGATGGGCGTTCCGGCGAAGGTGCGGCGGCAGGTGACGGAAGAGGAAAAGCAGCGGTTCCGCGAGAACGCGCAGCGCTACATCCGCTACCGGCAGGACTACCGGGACGAGGCGGCGCACTGAAATGATCCGGGCGATCCGCGGCACGCGCGACATCCTGCCGCCGCAGTCGGCGCTGTGGAACTACGTCGAGTCGCAGGCGCGCGAGGTGTTCCGCACCTATCACTACCAGGAGATCCGCACGCCGATTTTCGAGGAGACGGCGCTGTTTGCGCGCGGCGTGGGCGAGGACACCGACATCGTCTCGAAAGAGATGTACACGTGGACGGACCGCGACGGCACGTCGCTGACGCTGCGGCCGGAGAACACGGCGAGCGTGATCCGGGCGTGGATCGAGCACCGGCTGGATCAGATCCCGGGGCTGAAGAAGCTGTACTATATCGGCCCGATGTTCCGGCGGGAGCGGCCGCAGAAGGGGCGTTACCGGCAGTTTTCGCAGATCGGGGCGGAATGCATCGGCTCGGAGTCGCCTGCGGTGGATGCCGAGATCATCGAACTGGCGCTGGATGTGCTCTCGCGGTGCGGCGTCGAGCACGCGCACCTGCTGCTGAACAGCGTGGGGTGCCCGGCGTGCCGTCCGGCGTTTGTGGAGCAGCTGCGGGAGCGTCTCGCCGCCGTGCGGGGGCAGCTCTGCCAGGATTGCCAGCGGCGCTCGGAGACGAACCCGCTGCGCGTGCTGGACTGCAAGGTTCCGGAGGACCAGAACACGATCGACTCGCTGCCGTCGATTCTCGAACACCTGTGCGAGGCGTGCAGGAAGCATTTCGAGACGGTGCAGGAGCTGCTGGCGGCGCGAGGGATCGAGTACGAGATCCGCTCGCGGCTGGTGCGCGGGCTGGACTACTACACGCGGACGACGTTCGAGGTGACGCACGGAGCGCTTGGGGCGCAGAACTCGATTCTGGGCGGCGGGCGCTACGACGGGCTTGCGGAGGCTCTGGGGTCGCGCGTGCCTGCGCCGGGCATCGGGTTTTCGATCGGCGAGGACCGTCTGGTGCTGGCCATCGAGGACCGGATTTCCGCAGAAGAGCTGGCGCGGCTGGACGTGTTCGTGATCCCGGTTGGTCAGGCGGCGCTGAAGGAGTGCGCGCTGCTGGCGCGGGAGCTGCGCGGGGCGGGCTTTTCGGTGGAGCTGTCGGCGGATGCGAAGGTGAAGCGGGCGATGGAGCTGGCCAACAAGGCGGGGGCGCGGTTCGCGGTGATCGTGGGGGACGACGAGATTGCGCGGGGCGAAGTGGCGCTGAAAGACATGGCGCGGGGCGAGCAGTCCACCGTGGCGCGGAGCGGGCTGGTGCAGGCGCTGCGGCAGGGATCAGCCGCGGCGTAGGTAGGCGTCGTCGCCGCGGATCCAGTCCTCGCGGGGCGGGCTGAACAGGTCGAGCACGATGCTGTCCTCGAGAACTTCCACGCCATGGGGCTCGTTGGGGGCGAGGCGCATCACCTGCCCCGGGCCCACTTCTTCCGCGCCGCTGTCCAGAAGGAAGCGGAGGCGCCCGGAGAGCACCATGGAGACCTGTTCGTTCTCGTGGGAATGGACAGGCACGGCGCAACCGGCCTTCATCTCGAGCCGCGCGAGCGTCAGCCGCTGCGTGTGGACCATCTGGCGGCGCATCTTTTCGTTGAGCTGTTCGGCGGGGATGCTGTTCCAGTCGAAAGGCTTCACGGCGCCGCCAGTGTATCATATGGGATGTTGCGCCGACGCGCGGCGCCGCCCCGGGAGGCACTCATGAAAGGCGTCATTCTGGCCGGAGGCAAGGGAACCCGGCTGTATCCGCTGACGAAAATCACGAACAAACACCTGCTGCCGGTCTACGACCAGCCGATGATTTATTATCCGATCCAGACGCTGGTGGACGCGGGCATCCGGGACATCCTGATTGTGACAGGCGGCAATTACGCGGGGGATTTCCTGCAGCTTCTGGGCAACGGGCGGCAGTTCGGACTGACCAGCCTGAATTACACGTATCAGGAGGGCGAAGGGGGCATCGCGGACGCGCTCTCGCTGGCGGAACATTTCGCCGACAACGGGAAAATCTGCGTGATTCTCGGGGATAATATCATCGAAAAAAGCATCCGGGACGCGGTGGAAGATTTCCGGCATCAGGAGAAAGGCGCGAAGATTCTGCTGAAGGAAGTGCCGGATCCGGAGAGGTTCGGCGTGGCCGAGATCCACAAAGGGCATGTCGTCCGGATCGAGGAAAAGCCGAAGGCGCCGAAGACGAATTACGCGGTGACCGGCATCTACATGTACGACGCCACGGTGTTCGACAAGATCCGGACGCTGGAGCCGAGCGCGCGCGGGGAGCTGGAGATCACGGACGTGAACAACGCCTACATCCGCGAGGCTGCGCTGTCGTTCGCGTTTCTCGACGGCTGGTGGACGGACGCGGGAACATTCGATTCCCTGCTGCGGGCGGGCAACCTGGTGGCGCAGACGCGCAGGAAGGAAGGAGCGCAGGAATGAGCGGTCCGGCTGCCGCCGAGATCCGGGTGCCGCAATGCGAGGCGGGCATCGGGAAAGTGATCGCGTCGCCGGATTCGGCGGACCTGATCCATGGCGTGCGGGTCTCTCCCGCGGCGATCTGGTCGGACGACCGGGGCTATTTTCTGGAGGTGGCGCGGACCGGCTGCGGGCTGCCGGCGGGATTTCCGCCGGAATCGACGCAGGTGAGCGTGGCGCTGTCCTATCCGGGGGCGATCAAGGCGTTTCACTTCCACCGGAAGCAGACGGACTTCTGGACCGTGGTGAAGGGGATGTTTCAGGTGGCGCTGGTGGACCTGCGCCCGGACTCGCCAACGTTCGGACGGAAGAACACTCTCTACGTGGGCGTGCTGCGTCCGTGGCAGATCCTGATTCCGCCTGGCGTCGGGCACGGCTACAAGGTGATCGGCACGGAGCCGGCGATGCTCGTGTACCTGACGGACCGGTTCTACGATCCGTCGGATGAAGGGCGCATCGCATACAACGAGGCGGGGATCGCCTACGACTGGGAGCTGCAACACAAATGAGATGGCTGGTGACGGGCGGCGCGGGATTCATCGGCTCCGCGTTTGTGCGCCTCGCGTTGCGCGAGGGCTGGGCTGAGCGGGTGGTGAACCTCGACAAGCTGACCTACGCAGGGAATCTGGAAAACCTGTCCGAAGTGGAGGGCGACGCGAGGCACCGATTCGTGCACGGCGACATCCGGGACACGGCGCTGGTGCGGTCGCTGCTCGAAGAGGAGCGGGTCGATGCGATCGTGCACTTCGCCGCGGAATCGCACGTGGACCGCTCGATCCTGGGACCGGAGGCCTTCGTGGAGACGAACGTCCGCGGAACGTTCTCGCTTCTGGAGGCGGCGCGGGCGGCGGGCGTCGGGCGGTTCCTGCACGTTTCCACGGACGAGGTGTACGGCTCGATTCCCGAGCCGGAGGAGGCGGACGAGACGTGGCCTCTGCGTCCGTCGAGTCCGTACTCAGCCTCCAAAGCGGGGTCGGACCTGCTGGCTTTGTCCTACTGGACGACGTTCCGCCTGCCGGTGATCGTCACGCGGGCGTCGAACAATTACGGGCCGTATCAGTTTCCCGAGAAGCTGATTCCGCTGATGATTTCGAATGCAATCGAAGACAAACCGCTTCCGATTTACGGGGACGGGATGCAGGTGCGGGACTGGCTTTACGTGGACGATCACTGCCGGGCGGTGCGGGCGGCGCTGGAAAAGGGAGAGCCCGGGGAGATCTACAACATCGGCGGCTCGCGCGCGCTGCCGAACCGGCGCGTGGTGGAGATGATTCTCGAAGCGCTGGGAAAGCCGTACAGCCTGATGACGCCCGTGGCCGACAGGCCGGGGCACGACCGGCGGTACGCGATCACGACGGCCAAGCTCGAACAGGCGTCGGGCTGGCGCGCGCTGGTGCCGTTCGAGGAAGGGCTGGAGCGGACGATCCGCTGGTACCGGGAAAATACCGGCTGGGTCTCGCGCGTCAAATCGGGAGAATACCAACAGTATTACGAGAAAAACTACGCGAACAGGTGAACCGCAAGCCGGGCTCAATCCTGCAGGAAAGGATTCATTTCTTTCTCGCGCCCGATGGTGGTTTCCGGGCCGTGGCCGCAGATGACGCGGGTCTCTTCCGGCAGGACGAGGAGCTTGGTGTGGATGGATTTCAGGATCTGTTTCGCGTCGCCGCCGGGCAGGTCGGTGCGTCCGATGGAATCGCGGAACAGGGTGTCGCCGCCGACGAGGAGGTTTTGGGCGGGGATATAGAGGGCCACGCTGCCCTGGGTGTGGCCGGGCGTGTGGAGCACGTGCATGACGACGCCGCCGAGAGTGAGCGTGTCGCCCTCCTTCGGGTTGACGTCGACCTCGGTGCGCGGGGGCGCGGGCATGCCGAGCCACTGCGCCTGCAAGCCGATGTGGTCGTACTGGTCCTGGTCGTCGGCGTGCATGAAGACGGGCGCGCCCGTGAGGTGCTTCAGCTTCGCCGCTCCTCCGATGTGGTCGATGTGGGCGTGGGTGATGAAGATGGCCTTGACCTTGTATTTCCTCTCTTTCAGCAGATCCAGCAGCCGGCCGAGGTCGGTGCCGTCGCCCGGGTCGACTACGATGGCGTCGCCGCTTGTCTCGTCGCCGAAGACCGAGCAGTTGCACTGCAGCATGCCCGTCGGAAGAATCTCGTGGGTCATTTCCACATCAGTATAAACTTGAAAGGCTGAATCCGACCCCATGAATGACGCACTTCTTTACCTTCATCTGGCCCTGGCCATCGTGATCAGCGGGCTGCTGCTGGCGAGCCGGGTGCGCCGATGGCGCTGGCTGAGCCTGTCGGCGGCGCTGCTGCTGCTGCTGACGGGGGCGCACAACTTCGCCACGCGGATGCAGGCGCCGCCGCCCGGGTGGCACGCTCTGGCGGGGATCAAGGTCCTGCTTGGGCTGCACGCGCTGGCGATGGTGTTCCTGCTGGCACGGGGCGGCACGGAAGAGAAAGAGAAGCGCTGGCGGAAGGGAGCGCTGATCAGCGCCGGGATCACGCTGGGCATGGGCCTGTATCTGAGCAACATCATGCGTTGAGGCGGCCATGAGCGGTTACGAAGCACTGAGACACTCGGCTGCCTGGATGGACGCGTCCTCGCGCGGAAGGATCCGCGTGACGGGAGAAGACCGCAAGCGCCTGCTCCACGCGATGACGACGAACCACATCGAGCAGATGCAGCCGGGCGAAGCCGTGTACGCATTCTTCCTCAATTCGCAGGGGAGGATCCTGGCCGACGCCTGGATTTACTGCGCGGAGGATCATCTGCTGCTGGACACGGAGCCGGAGACGCGGCGCAAAGTGTTCGAGCACCTGGACCGCTACATCATCGCGGACGATGTCACGCTGGAGGACATCACGGAGCAGACGGCGGAGATCGCCGTGGAGGGACCGCAGGCGGAACAGGCGCCGCGGAGCGGAGTGGTGATCCACGCTTCGATCACGGGACAGCCGGGATTCCGCATGGTCGTGCCGGCGGAGGAGAAAGAAGCGCTGATTGAACGGCTGCGCGCGGCGGGGATCGCCGAGGCGGGACCGGAAGAAGCGCGCACGGTGCGGATTGAGAACGGCGTGCCGCGCTACGGCGAGGACATCACGGAATCGCAGATCGTGCACGAAACGCGGCAGCTGCACGCGGTGCACTTCAACAAGGGCTGCTATCTGGGGCAGGAAATCGTGGAGCGCGTGCGGGCGCGCGGTCAGGTGCACCGCATGCTGTATCCGATCCGGATCGAGACGCAGACGCCGCCCGCAGCGGGAGAGAAGGTTTTCTCCGGGGGAGAAGAGTGCGGGTTCATCACGTCGGCTGCGTGGTCGCCGGCGCAGGGCTGCGTGCGGGCGCTGGCGTACCTGCGGAAGCTGGAGAACCTGTCAGCGGGCGGCGCGCCGGCGCAGCTCGTCCAGAACTGATTTCTTCACGCGCGCGCCGCCGGCATCGCCGAGTCGCAGATCGGGCGTGCGGGCGCCGTGATAGTCCGAGCCGCCGGTCATGGCGAGGCCGTATTTGAAGGCGAGCTGCTGGTAGCGGGACACGGCGCGCGGGTCGTGATCGGGGTGCCAGACTTCGACAGCCTGCAGACCGGCGTCCATGAGAGCGCGCAGGATGGAGTCCTCCTGAGCAGGGTCTCCGTTGCCGAGTCGGCGCGGATGCGCCAGCGAGGCGACGCCGCCGGCTTCGCGGATGCGGCGGATGCACTCGGCGGGAGAGGGGTCTTCCTTCTCGACGTAGGCAGGGCACCCTTCGGCGAGCAGGGCGTCGATGGCGGCGCGGACGGTGGGGAAGTAGCCTTTGCGGACGAGGACTTCGGCGAAGTGGGGGCGCGCCGTGATGCGGCGGGCGAGCGCTTCCGCTTCCTCAAGGCGGACATCGTAGCCAAGCGACTGGAGCCGTTCCGCCATGGCGCGGTTGCGGGCGCGGCGCCGGAGGGCGAGCGTTTCAAGCCAGGCGGCGAAGGCGCCGTCCGGCTCGGAAAAGAAGTAGCCGAGGATGTGCACGGTGCGGCGGAGTTCGTCGGGCTCGTCCTCGCGGCGGGCGCTCAGCTCGACGCCGCGGATGAAGAGCACCCCGCAGCGGGCGCTTTCCGCGGCAGCCTCCTCGAGTCCTTCCAGCGTGTCGTGATCGGTGAGGGCGAGGGCCTCGAGATCGAGGGCGGCGGCGCGCCGCACGAGTTCCGCCGGGGAGTCCGTGCCGTCGCTGAAAGCAGAGTGCGTGTGCAGGTCGATCAACGAAATAGGATAGCGGGGCGCGCGGGCGGGAAGCCAACGGGCCTCAGGGGCGGCGGATCAGCGAGCCGGGGTGCTCGAAACCGCCGAGTTTGAACTCGAAGACCTCTTCGCCGATGGTGGCGATGAGGCGGCCCTCGCCGAGCTTTTTCTCCGGCACCTCGAAGAAAACGGCGCCGTCGGTGGACTCGCCCGGCTGGAGACGGATGGCGACAAGGACGATGGCGGAGGCGGAGGCGGCGGCCTTGAGGCGCGGGTTGGAGACTTCGGCGAGAGCCTGCTGGCGGCGCTGCTCGTAACCGCTGGTGGAGCGGAAGCGGGTCATGCCGTAGAGGCCCATTTCGTAGAGGGTGACCATGCGGATGACGTCGTTGCGGCCGGCTTTGTCGAGGAAGCCCTGCACGACGAGGCGCGGCGGGACGGCGCGCAGGACGCGGCCGTCTTCGCGGACGAAGCGGAAATCCTCGGGGCGCACCATGCGGGGCGACTGCGAGCCGTTGGAGACGGCGACCTGAAGGATGACGTAGTTGCGGATCTGCTGGGGCAGGGGGGCGAACATGACGGTGAGGCCGTCGCGCGAGAGCGTCTGGTAGCGGAGTCCGCCGGACTCGAACTCGATGACCTGCGCGCGCAGGAGGGGCGCAGCCAGCAGCGCGGCGAGTCCAATGATGCGGCGGAGCCGTGTCATCCCACTTTCATGATAAACGGGCGTCCGCCGCGGGCCGGGATGCCAGGGCAGATCAATAGAACAGGTATTTCTGCCAGCGTTCGTCGCTCTTGCCAAGCAGGCGCATGAGGTGGCGGCCAGTATGGAGGGTGTAGGGGCGCGGCGGATGGAGAAGCTTCATGCCGGCTTCCTCGGGCGTGCGGTTGCCCTTGCGGTTGTTGCAGGGGTGGCAGCAGGCGACGAGGTTTTCCCAGCTGGTTTCGCCGTTGCGGGAGCGTGGGACGACGTGATCGAGGGTGAGCTCGGAAGCGGGAAGGGTTCTGCCGCAGTACTGGCAGGTGTAACGGTCCCGCATCAGAATGTTCTTGCGGCTGAGGGCGCGGCTCTGCCGGGGAATGCGGCGGTATTCGAGCAGCCGGATCACGCTGGGCAGCGGGAAAGAAGCGCGGGGCGCATGAAACATGGCGTGGCTGTGCTCTTCCGCGCGCGCGACGCCCTTGAGGATCAGCACGAGGGCGCGCCGTGCCGCACAAATATTGATCGGCTCATAGCTGGCATTCAGCACGAGCACAGGGGTGTGGAGTCGGTCAATGTTCGTGTTCATGCACGGAAACCTCGGCATGGAAATTGCGCACCAGCAGCGTGGAGGCGCTGCCGGAGCGGTCGGCGCGGGCGAGGGTGAAGACCCCCGTGTGCGCCGCGCCGGCGGCTTTGAGAGCGGCGGCGGCGGCGTTGACCGTCGCCCCGGTGGTCAGGACGTCGTCGATCAGGAGAACGCGGCGGTCCCGGATGGCATCGGGGAGGGCAGCCTGAAAACAGCCGCGCATATTGAGGCGGCGCTGGCGCCGCGTGAGCCCCGCCTGGGGCGCCGTGTGCCGCGTGCGCCGCAGCGCGCGCACCATGGGGATTCCCATGCGGCGGGAGAGTTCCCGCGCCAGCACTTCGGCCTGATCGAAGCCGCGCCACAGGCGGCGGCGCCAATGGGAAGGCACGGGCACGAGCACTTCAAAACGCTGGTCCCTGGGGTAGGCGCGCGCCATCATTTCTCCGAAAAGACGGCCGAGAGGAAGCATGCGGCCGTACTTGAACAGATGGATGAGATCGCGGAGCCTGCCGTCGTACGCACCGCACGACCAGGCGCCTTCGAACGCGGTGACGCCGGCCGCGCACAGCCGGCACAGGCCTTCTTCGTTCAAAGGACGCGCATTGAGGAACGGCGTGCGGCAGCGCGCGCAGGAAAATTCGGAAAAGATGGGGGCCGGAGGCTCGAGGCACTCTCCGCACACCGGGATGGAGGAAAATCCGGGCAGAGGCCGGCCGCACAGGCGGCAATCATCGGGAAACAGAAGCGCGAACAGGCGGGAGCCGGCTCTGGCGAACCAACGAGCCGGGGGAGGGAACTCAGCTCTGGCAGTGGGACTACTAGGGAAGACCCACCTCCTGGTCTCTTTATACCACGGCCGCCGCGCCCCGGTGACGCCATGGTTCACTGGAATTGTCATGGGGGTGTTGCTGACGTGCGAAGGCGTCTCGCGGCAGTTCGGCGCTCTGCCGCTGTTTGAAGGGCTGACGCTGGCGGTCCACGAAGGAGAGCGGCACGGGCTGGTGGGACCCAACGGCGCGGGCAAGTCCACGCTGCTGCGGATCCTCGCCGGGAAAGACGAGCCGGACGCGGGGACGGTGTCGCTGCGGCGCGGGGCGCGGATGGCGATGGTGGAGCAGGAGCCGGAGTTCGCTGCCGGCAGCACCGTGCGCACGGTGATGGAAGCCGCGGCGGCGGACCTGGTGGCGGCCAAAACATTTCTGGGGCAGGCTGGTTTTCGCGATCCGGAGGCGCCCACCGCATCGCTGTCCGGCGGATGGAAGAAGCGGCTGGCCATCGCGGCGGCGCTGGCGGCGCGGCCGGACCTGCTGCTGCTGGACGAGCCGACCAATCATCTGGACATCGCGGGCATCGAATGGCTGGAAGAGGCGCTGATCGACGCGCCATTCGCGGTGATCGCCGTCAGCCACGACCGGTATTTCCTGGAAAACATCGCCACGCACATGCTGGAGCTGAACCGCGCCTTTCCGGGCGGGCTGTTCCGGACGGAGGGCAACTACAGCACGTATCTCGAGAAGCGCGAGCAGTTCCTCGAAGCGCAGGCGAAGGCGCGCGAATCGCTGGCGGCCAAAGTGCGGCGGGAAGTGGAGTGGCTGCGGCGCGGGGCCAAGGCGCGCACGCGGAAGGCGAAGGCGCGCGTGGATGCGGCGAAGGCGATGATTGAACAGCTCGGACAGGCTTCGGCGCGCGCCGCGGCGGAGACAGCGCGGATCGATTTCAGCGCAACGGACCGCAAGACGAAGAAGCTGATCGAGCTGGACGGGGCGGCTGTGCGCATGGAAGAGCGCGAGCTGTTTTCCGGCGTGTCGCTTGTGCTGTCGCCGGGGCGGCGGCTTGGGGTGGCGGGACCGAACGGCAGCGGCAAGACGAGCTTTCTGCGGCTTCTGCTGGGCGAGGTGGCGCCGGCGCAGGGCGAGGTGCGGCGCGCGGAGGGGCTGCGGATGGTTTATTTCGAGCAGCACCGGCGGCAGGTGGATCCGTCGCTGCCGTTGCGGCGCGCGCTGGCGCCGGAGGGCGACACGGTGCTGTACCTGGGGCGTCCCGTGCATGTCAACGGCTGGGCCAGGCGGTTCCTGTTCCGCGAGGAGCAGCTCGTGCAGCCGGTAACGAGCCTTTCGGGAGGCGAGCGCGCACGGCTCCATCTGGCGCGGCTGATGCTCGAGCCCGCCGACGTGCTGCTGCTCGACGAGCCGACGAACGATCTCGACATCCCCACGCTGGATGTTCTCGAAGAGAGCCTGCTCGAGTTTCCGGGCGCGATCGTGCTGGTGACGCACGACCGGTACCTGATGGACCGCGTCGCCAACGGCGTGCTTGGACTGGACGGGGAGGGCGGCAGCGGACTGTTCGCCGATCTGAACCAGTGGGAGGAGTGGATGGACGAGCGGGAGCGCGCGCGCAGGGAGAAGCCCGCCGCAGCGCAGACGCGTCCCGCGCCGGCCGTTCCGCAGAAAAAGCGGCTGTCCTACATCGAACAGCGCGAATACGAGCAGATGGAGGCGCGCATCGCCGAGGCCGAGGCGCGGCTCGAGGAAGCCCAGCGCGCGCTGCAGGCGCCGGAGACGGTGAGCGACGCGAAGCGGCTGGAGACTGCATGGGCCGAGGTGCAACAGGCGCAGGAGGAAGTGGACCGGTTGTACGCGCGCTGGGCGGAGCTGGAAGCGAAACGGGAATAATCCCCTCTTCACTGGAATGCGGCCATGATTTCCCGCCGCACCGGCCACCGTTCAATGGCGGGCGAGGCGGGATTCCATGCTGCTGCGGGTGCTCTCACGCCAGGGACTCGGCGTCGAAATCTTTCTGCACGCACATCCATGATGACTCGTCTACTGTAGAGAAACTATTCCTTTGGCTGAAGGCAAGAAGCGGTCCATGCACAAATAAGGATTGACAGTGGGGGGGGATATAATCCCGCCATGAGAGTCGAAAGAAATGAATTTATCTTCAGTCAACGACGGAAGGGTGGCAGTTTTACCCGGCTTGTTCTCTTCCTGTTTCCTGGTAATTTGCTGTCCAATGGAAGAGACTGGCAGACGGCGCAGCAAGCCAGGCAGGATTCTGTTCGCACTGCGTGCGCCAAGGCTGTCTCTCTGCAAAAAAAGAGGCCTCCGCTGGCGGGAAGTTCCTGCAGCGGGTGCCATGCCAGACTGATGGAATGGAAGACCTGCCAGACGGCGAACGGCGGAGAATGCACGATCCATACATGCGCAGGAGGCTCAGGTCCCTGTGCTTTCGGCTGCGGCCTGGACATGGCGGCCATGCCGCAGGAATGCGCAAATGCAGGATGCGCATATACACAACCGCATTGCATCAACGAAGCCTGCATTTGTTTCGATGATTGGTGAGATGGAGGCGAATGAAATGAGCAGCCTGATTGTAGCTTTCCTGTGGACAATCGCTCTGGCCGGCGATTCTTGCGTGGCGACGGGCGGTCGAGAAGAAACCGTTCCGCGGGTGGAGGAGTTGAGGCGGCCGATTCCTTCCGGAACGCGGAGCTTCGTGCCGCGATTCCAGCGCGGCTTTCTTCTCTGGGGGCACCCGCAGACTCCGGCGGGACCCGACATCACGATTCGCAGCACGGGCGGCGATGATCTGCTGGAGCTGAAAGTGGATCTTTCGGACGCCAGGGAGGCATACCCGGCGTCTGTCAGCCCCCTCCCGGGAGGACGGGGCTTTGTGGTGGCAGCAGCGACCTGGAATCTGAACAACACACGGTCTTCCTGGCTTCTGTTTTATTCGCCCAATGGGGAGCTGTTGAGTCGGAAGAAGATCACGCCATTTTATGTCGGGGAACTCACGGTGGCGGATGACGGCACGGTTTGGGCGTTCGGCTTCCATAGCAAGGCGCTTCCCCCGGACAGCCCGGAGCCGACGTTATATCAGTTCTCGCCCGATGGAAGCGTGCTCCGGCGTCTGTTGCCACGGAACGCCTTTCAGGGAGAGGATCTCCCATGCGACGGCGCATCTCCCGGCTACGGAAAGTGCGAGATTCAGGCGGCGAAGGGGCGCGTTGTTGCGTACGCGCCAAGGGCGGAGACCGTGATCGAGTGGCTGGAGAGCGAGGAGAAATTGAATGTCTACCAGGTTCCTCGGCCGGCTGGCAGGTCTGGAGAGGCGGTCAGCATTCTGGGGTTGGCTGTGACCGACTCGGGCGAAATTCTGGCTTCCGCGGACCGGATTTACCGGCTGGATCGGGCAAGCCGGAGGTGGATGCCCGTTGCCGAGGAGCGTCTTCCTGCGCGCGCCTGGCGTCTGTTCGGCGCGACCGGCAATGCGGTGCTTGTGAACGGCGACTCCAGCGACCCATTTCATTTCAGGCTGGTTCACTGGGCGCCAGAGTGCAAAGGAAGCATGTCCGATCCGGGTAGCATAGAGGACCCGGAGAACGGTCCGCAGCAGCGCCTGCCGTGATTCCGGGCGAATCCGGATCAAGCCCGCGGGAGGCAGGACCGATCGAGGAATCGATGCAGGTTACTGCAGCATGCCGCGGGCTTCGACGCGCCATTCGGCGGCGACTTCTTCTCCGCGGATGCCGAAGACGCGCTCGTGGAGGTTCATGGCGACGCAAATGTGATTCGGCACGATGCGCAGGAGATCGCCGGGGCGGAAAGACTGGGGCGCGCCGTTGAGGTCGACGAAGCCGTGCTCCTCGTTCATCTTGTGGAAGCGAAGCTGAGGGTGGCCGACGACTTCGCCGAAGGTGACCTCCGTGGATGAGGCGAGGCGGTCGGAAGAGAAGGTCTTGGAGCCGCCGTCGATGATGATGCGGTCCGGCGCGGCGCTGACGACGGTGACGAGGATGGAGGCGGCGCAATCAGCGGGCGAGCAGGCGCCCGAGAGCACGGTGTTGCGGTCGTTGAAGATGTATGTGCCGGGGCGGATTTCGTTCAGTTCGGGCAGAGTGTGCGACTCCCAGAGCAAAGGCGTGGAGCCGCCGCTGACGATTTCGGGCTCGAGTCCGCGCGCTTTGAGGAGGCTGACCGTGGACCAGAGGGCTTCGCGAAGCGAACCGAGTTGTGCGCGCCCGCTCTCATCGAGCGACTTGATGTGGCCTGGGTAGAACGCCAGGCCGCGCCAGCGGAGGCCATTCAGTTGCAGGAGCCCGAGGACGAGATCAAGCACAGGCTCGCCGGGCGGGACGCCGACGCGGCGCAGACCGACGTCGATCTCGGCGAGCACGCCGATTTCGACTTGCGCGGCGCGCGCGGCTTCGGCAATGGGCCGCGCGGCGTCGAGGCTGTCGAGAGACACGGTGACGGGCACGCGGCGCGCCAGTTCGACGAGGCGTCTGATTTTCTGCGCGCCGATGACAGGGTAGGCGATGAGCAGATCGGGCGGCTCGCAGGGGAGCATGGCCATGGCCTCGGAGGTCTTGGCGCAGGTGATGCCGCAGGCGCCGAGTTCAATCTGCCGGCGCGCCAGAGCCGGGATCTTGTGCGTCTTGATGTGCGGGCGCAGGCGGAGGCCATGCTCGCGCGCATAGGCAGCGGCGCGGGCGAGGTTGCGCTCCATGATGTCGAGGTCGATGAGGACAGCGGGCGTGTCGAGGTCGGACAGGCGCATACGGAGCGGTCACTTCTTCGTCGGATCTCTGAAACGGATGCTGAGCCGGGGCGGGGCTTTGCGATACACAAGTTCCAGGTCTTTCGCGCGGAGCTTGCCCTCGATGAGGAAGTAGAGCAGGCCGCGGGCGGGCTTGTCGAGTTCGCCGTCTGGCAGAAGTTTTTCCGTGAGGGCATCGAGGAGCGGGTTGGACTTTTTCTGCGTTTCCTCGACGCTGGCGACGGCTTCGCTGGTGTCGGCGGTGGCCGTGCCGACGTTGGGCGACCGGCCGGGCATGGGCAGGCCGCGCGGAGGGCCGCCGGTGGGAGAGCCGCCGGGGATGCCGGGCACGCCCCACGGGACGCGGCGCTCCTCGGCCATTCCGGTACCTTGTGTGCCGCCGCGCGAGCTGATGACCATGACGGCGGAGCCGGCGATCTGCGCGGGGTCGAGCGGGCGCGAGCGCTGTCCGTCGCGGTCCGAGCGGAGCAGGAAATCCTCGCGGTCGAGCTTGAGAGTCGTGCCGGGAGCGGGCGTGACGGTGATCTCGACGATCACGATGCTGGGGCCGGGATCGTGGCCCAGCAGCTTCTTCATTTCGTCTTTGTCGATGTAGAGGCGCGCGTCCAGCGTCACTTTGCTGTCGGACGCACGGCCGCGCCATTCTGTTTTATCCGCTCCTGAGCAGAGCAGGCCGGCGAAGGCCGCTAGTGCGAGGATTCGCATGATTCGCCCCTGACTTCACCATACACCCCTGCGGGCTGAAGAGCCAGCGCAATCTGGCGGGGCGCGTCCGCCGACGGCCTGCGATATGATTCCTGCGATTCCCGCAATCAAGCCGAGGAGGTTATGAGCATGGCACGAGTGGAACGCAGAGGATTTTTCCGGGGCGCGTTGGCCGCGCTCGGGCTGGGAGCGGCGCCGCGGGCGGCCGAGGCCGCGCAGATCCGGCCGCAGGCGCAGGGGCCCGTGGCGTCCGGCATTCTGCCGGCCTACTGCCGCGCGCAGAATTACCGGTCGCTGAAGCAGAGCAGCTACGATCCGACGGGCGGCAACTCGGACCGCTGGCCGATTCCGCCGGGCAAGGAGATCGAGATTTTCAACCAGAAAGGGCCGGGGGCGATCACGCACATCTGGTTCACGATCGCGGCGCAGAGCGTGCATCACCTGAAGGAGCTGGTGCTGCGCGCGTGGTGGGACGGCGCGGCGAAGCCGAGCATCGAGGCGCCGATCGGGGATTTCTTCGGGCTGAACCTGGGCGATTACGTGCTGTACGAGAGCGCGTTTCTTTCCTGTTCGCCGGGACGCTCGCTGAACTGTTATTTCGTGATGCCGTATTTCCAGAGCGCGCGGATGACGGTGACGAACGACGGCTCGCGCGACGTGAACAGCTTTTACTCGAACATCGATTTCATGACCGTGCCGATGCTGGGTTCCGACACGCTGTACTTCCACGCCCAGTACCGGCAGGCGACGCCGCACAAGGCCATCACGGGTTCCGACGGCAAGACGCCGCCCAACCCGGACGGGCGGCACAACCACGTGTACGTCGAGACGCGCGGGCGCGGACACCTGATGGGCGTGACGCTGGGCGTGATCCAGAACAGCGAATACTGGATGGGCGAAGGCGACGACATGATCTTCATCGACGACGAGTCGAAGCCGGCGATCATTGGGACGGGCAGCGAGGATTATTTCCTCGGGAGCTGGAATTTCGGCGGAAGGGACAATGCGAAGGCGTTCGCGTATCAGCAGTACGGCGCGCCGCTGATCCAGAGTCCGGAGCGGACGGGCGGCCGGTATTGCTGCTACCGCTTCCACGGCGACAATCCGGTGACGTTCACGCGGTATCTGAAGCACACGATGGAGCACGGACACGGCAACGACCGCGCGGACAATTACTACAGCTGCGCCTACTGGTATCAGGACAAGCCGGCGGCCGATTTTCCGCCGCTGCCGCCGGTGGCGCAGCGCATTCCGCGCGTGATTCCGGCGTGAAACGGGTCAACGCGGCAGGATGCCCGCTTTCGCGCTGACGATGCCGCGCAGCTCGTTCCAGGGCGCCAGCAGCGTGGTCGGACCGATGGAAGCGGGCGCCACTTCGCCGGCGTTGTAGTGCAGCAGCAGGCCGCGGCTCGTGAACCCCCAATGGCGGGGGAGGGCGAAGACGTTCTGCTCGAACGTGAAGCCTGCGTCCGCGAGGGCGCTGTCTTGCGGGATGTGCCGCTCGGAGCGGAAACGCCATTCGGCGAGGCGGAGCAGATCGTTCCTGCCGCCTGGCTCGAGCAGTTCGTCGAGTTCGACCGGCTTGCCTGTGGAGGGCGAGAGATTCAGGAAGGCGCGGCGGGACTCCGGCTCAGGACCGCCATGGAATTCGTCCGTGCGGATCTCGATGGTGATGAGACCCGGGGAGGAGAAAACGACTTCGGCGACGCGGCGGGCGAAATAGGTCACGCCGGAGTCCGGGAATTCGGCGTGGAAGCGCTGATAATCGCGGATCCATTCGTCGGCTTCGGCGTCGAAGCCGCGCGGCGCCTCGAGCGGCTGGAGAGCGGCCAGAATGGCTGCGTTGATGCGGGCGAGCGTTTCGGCGGGAGCGCCGCCGGCGGCTTCGGGCCAGGCGACATGGAAAGAGACGCAGGGCTCGGATCGTTTCGTCTGGTCGCCGCAGCCCGGCAGGGTTTTTTCAAAGCGGCGCGGTTCGAAGCGGATGGAGGACTGCGGCGGCTCAGCCTTCCGGCGGCAGGCGGAGAGCCCGAGCAGAGACAATAAAGCAGCCAGGCAGACGAGACGCGAGCGCATGGAAGACGGGGTGCAAGCGGAGGCTCGCACCCGTCTGATTCTATCGTTGCGGCATGGCGGGCGTGGGACGCTCCCAGGGCGCCCCACGCCAGTCTGCCTTGCGTTGCTCCAGAAATCGGCACCCGGGCGGGCGCCTCGAGGGGACCGCTTCCTTTCGGGCGCTTCGCGCCCTTCGTTCGCGGCACAGAACCCGCAGCGGTTGGCAGGAGTGCCGATGCGCCGCAGGGTTGCGAGGGCCTACTTCTTGTCGGCGGGGCGCATGGCCTCGACGTCGATCGTGATCGAGACCTCCTCGCCCACGACAACGCCGCCCGTTTCGAGCGCGGCGTTCCAGGTGAGGCCGAAGTCCTTCCGGTTGATCTTTGTCGTCGCCGTGGCGCCGCGGCGCAGGTTGCCCCACGGATCCCGCACTTCCGGAGAGGGGCCTTCCACCTGGAGGACGACTTCCTTCGTCACGCCATGAATGGTGAGGTCGCCGGTGACGGCCAGCCCGTTGGCGGTCTTGCGGGCGCTCTTCGAGCGGAACGTGATGGTGGGATACTTCGCGACATCGAAGAAGTCCGGGCTTTTCAGGTGCTCGTCGCGCTTGGGCTCGCCCGTGTTGATGGAGGCGACGTCGATGACGGCATCGATCTTGATGGCGGCGGGGTTCTTCTCGTCGTAGACGACCGTGCCTTTCACCTTCGTGAACTCGCCGCGGACGTTGCTCACCATCATGTGGCGGACGGAAAACTGCGCCTTGGAGTGGGCGCCGTCGATCGTGTAGCTCTGGGCGAGCGCCGCGGGCGCTGCGGCAAGAAACAGAGCCAGTGCGGAAAGGGTTTTGAGTTTCGTCATCGATTGCTCCTCTGATCTGGGTGATTTTGCGGCAGGCGGGAACCAGCCATGGCTTCGCGGGCGCGATCCATCAGGGCGATGAGGGCGCGCGCTTCGGAGGCCTTCCAGACCCGCGCCAGATTCCGCTCTGGGGCTAGGATGCACTCGTCGGTCTGCTCCAGCAGACGCAGCCCCGCCGGGGTGATCCGGCAGAGCACCTGGCGGCGGTCCTTCCTGCAACGAGTACGGCGGATCAGCTGCCGGGCTTCCAGACGGTCCAGCAGCCGCGTGACGCCGGGCGTTTCCTCGATCAGCCGTCCGGCGATGGCAAGCGTGGGCAGTCCTTCGGGCTCCGCGCCCCTGAGGATGCGGAGGACGTTGTACTGCTGCGCCGTGATGCCGTGCGGCTGGAGGACGTCCGAGACGGCGCGGCGGAAGACGTCGGCGGTTTTCAGAACCGACAGAAAGGCCTCGTGCCAGACGCTCCGGAACGGGCGCGTCTGGCGGATCTCCTGCTGCAGCCGGCTGGTACGTCCTGCCATGATATTAGTTTACACAACAATAGATGACTCGTCATGGAATTGCGGGGCAGGAAAATCAGACGGGGCGGGCGGGCGTTCAGGCGGAATCTCTGGGCAGGTTCTTCGCGGGGCCGGAGCGGCGCCAGAACTCGAGGATGCGGTCGCGGGCTTCGGCGAAATCGTCGCGCAGCTCGCGGGGGCAGAGATAGACGAGGACCTGGGCGGCGTCGAGCAGGTACGGGGCGGCGCGGGAGCCGGCGATGGCGTTTTCGAGCGGCTTGAGATGGAAGGACGAAAAGATCAGGACGAGCACGACGGCCGAGAAAGCGGCGTTCAGGGCTCCCCCGGCGGCGCCCATCAGGCGGTCCAGCCAGCCGAGCCCGGTCCATTTAAAGATGGACGCGCAGATGTGTCCGAGAATGGCGCCGGCGGCCTGAACACCGATGAAGATGAGCAGGAAGGCAGCGATGTGGGCCACGGCTTCGGACCGGATCATCGGCCGCAGGTATGTGGAGGCGGCGCCGTAGAACCATGCGGCGAGGATGAGACCGGCCACCGCGGCGGCGAGACCGATGAGGATGCGGGACAGGCCGGCGCGCAGGCCGTTGACGACCGATCCGAGAAGCATGAACAGAAACAGGAAGTCGAGCCAGTTCATAGGGGCTTGCCGGTGAGACGGCGGTAAGCTTCGTGGTATTTCTCGGCCGTCTTTTCGACGACATCCGGCGGAAGCTCCGGTGCAGGCGGCTGCTTGTCCCAGGCGAGCGATTCCAGATAGTCGCGCACGTACTGCTTGTCGAAGGAGGGCTGGGGCTTGCCGGGCTCGTAGGCGTCGGCGGGCCAGAAGCGGGACGAGTCGGGCGTGAGCACTTCATCGGCGAGCACGAGCGTGTCGCCCACCCAGCCGAACTCGAACTTCGTGTCGGCCAGCAGAATGCCGCGGCTTTCGGCGTAGGCAGCCGCGCGGGAGTAAATCCCGAGAGTGAGATCGCGCAGCCGCGCCGCGGTTTCTTTTCCGGCCAGAGACTCGACCTTCGAGAAGGGGATGTTCTCGTCGTGGCCGGACTGCGCCTTGTAGGCGGGAGTGAAGAGAGGCTCGGGAAGACGGCTGCACTCGCGCAATCCGGGAGGGAGGGGAATTCCGCAGACTGTGCCATTGGCGCGGTATTCCTTCCAGCCCGAGCCTGCGAGATAGCCGCGGGCGACGCACTCGATTTCGATCATGCGGGCGCGCCGCACGAGCATGGAACGGCCTTCCAGCTGATCCCTCCGGGCGCGGAGCGGCTCCGGGTACTCGTCGACATCCGCGGTGATGAGATGGTTCGGCGTGAGGTCTTTGAGGAACTCGAACCAGAACAGGGAAATTTGCGTCAGAATGCGCCCCTTGTCCGGGATGGGGTTGGGCAGGACGCAGTCGAAGGCGGAGATGCGGTCTGTCGCGACGAGCAGGAGGCGGTCGTCGCCAGCGGCGTAAATGTCACGCACTTTGCCGCGCGCCAGCAGCGGCAGTTCCGGAATGTTGGATTGCATCAAGGCGGGCATTACGAGTTTCCTGTCAGGCCGCAGGACGGCCCGGAACCGCGCGCCAGCTCTTCGCCAAGCCGGGCGAGCGTCTCCGGGCCGAGCCTGCTCTGGATGTGCTCGAACAACTCATTCTCCTCCAGCCGCACATGGGCGTGCAGGAGTTGTGCAAACGCGGCGAGCGCGGCGGGAGTTTTTTGCGCGGCGATTTCATCGGCGAGTTGCCCGAGGCGGCGGTGTTCGTCCAGAAGACGTTCGACGAGAGGCATGGGGCCGAGTTCAGCGATGACGGCCGGGAAGAGGATCTGTTCCTCCAGCAGGAAGTGATCCCGGATGTCTGTCTGAAACTGCCTGAGGGTGCGGTCAGCCAGGGATTCGAGATCGGGCGAGGCGCGCTCGAGCTCGCGGCGGATGAGAACGCAGAGCGCCAGCGCGTGGTGATGCTGGCGGGACAGAGGGCGGAGGCTGGGATGGCGCAGCATGACGGTCGGGACCCTGGAACTTCATCTTCGCATTCACGGCGGGAAATGCAAGGCACCGGTTGGCGGCGCGCTAATTCCCGCCTTTTTCCTTTGCGCGGCGGGCGCTGGCCCAGCCTTCGCGGTTGACCTGATGAGCGCGGCCGATGGCGAGGGCATCGGGCGGGACGTCCTTGGTGACGATGCTGGCGGCGGCGACGAAGCTGCCGTCGCCGATGACGACCGGTGCGACGAGAGTGGCGTTGCTGCCGATGAAGGCCCCGGCGCCGATGGTGGTGGGATGCTTGCGGAAGCCGTCGTAATTGCAGGTGATCGTGCCGGCGCCGATGTTAGCGCGGGGGCCGATCGTGGAGTCGCCGAGGTAGGCGAGGTGCATGGCCTTGGCGCCCTCGCCGAGAGTGGAGTTTTTCATCTCGACGAAATTGCCGACATGCGCGCCGGCGGCGACCGTGGAGCGCATGCGGAGGCGCGCGTAGGGGCCGACGCGGGCGCCGGAGGCGAGCCGCGAATCCTCGATGTGGCAGAACGGCAGCACCTCGGCGCCGTCTTCAATGATGGCGTTGACGAGAATGGAGCAGGCGCCGACGCGCGCGCCGGCGCCGACGCGCGTGTTGCCGAGCAGCTGTGCGAAGGGGCCGATGACAGAGTCGCGGCCGATCTCGACATCCAAGTCGATGGAGACGGTCTCGGGTTTTTCGATGGTGACGCCGTCGAGCATGAGGGCGCGGTTCTTGCGGGTGCGCAGGATGCGGTCGGCGTCGGCCAGATCGGCGCGCGTGTTGATGCCGAGCACTTCGGCGGGGTCGTCCACCGGGTAAGGAACGCTGAACAGGCCCTGCTGCCGGAGCAGCGCGATGACATCGGTGAGGTAGATCTCGCCAGTGACGGGGCTGGGCTGAAGGCGGGCGACGCAGGGCCAGAGCGTCTCCGCGTTGAAACAATAGATGCCGGAATTGATTTCGTCGATCCGGAGCTGCTCCGGCGAGGCGTCCTTCTGTTCGACAATGGCGGCCACGCGGCCCTGAGAGTCCCGCAGGATGCGGCCGTAGCCGGAGGGATCGGACAGGCGGGCGGTGAGCACGGTGGCTGCGGCGCCGGAGGCGCGGTGCGAGCCGACGAGGCGCTGGAGCGTGGAAGGCTCGAGCAGCGGGCAGTCGCCATAAAGGACGACGAGGAGGCCTGAGTCCAGACCAGGCTGGCCCTGACAGACGGCGAGGGCGTGGCCGGTGCCCTTCTGTTCTGCCTGCAGCCGGAAGCGGACTCCGTGATGGGCGACGGCGGCTTCCACCTCCGCCGCCTGATGGCCGGTGACGACGACGATGCGCTCAGGGGGCGCAAGGGCGCGGGCGGCGCGGACGACGTGCTCGATGAGCGGCGCGCCTGCAGCGCGGTGCAGGACCTTGGCAAGGGAGGATTTCATGCGCGTGCCGAGGCCGGCCGCGAGGATGACGACGGAGATGTCGGACCGCATGGCTGCGAAAGGAACTCCTCTCCGGCAGTTTAGCGGGCCGCGGGGCGGCGGCGCGGGGCGGCCTGGATAAGACGGCTGCGGCGGCTGTGGAGGGCAAGGTCGATGACGGCGGCGGCCAGGCGGGCGGGGTCGTGGCGGATCTTGTCGCCGCGGGCCACCAGAGGGAGTTCGATGAGATTGAGCCCGAGGCTTTCCAGGCGTGCGCGGTCGATTTCGACCTGCGAGGCGCGGGCGCGGACGTAGCGGGCCAGAGCGGGGCGGGCGATGGGGGAGCTGTTGGCGATGGCGAATTCGAGAAAGCGGGCGCGGGCGTGGTAGTGGATGGCTTCAATGTGATCGGCGGCGGTGAGCCCGGAGGTTTCGCCGGGCTGGGTCATCAGGTTCAGGATGCAGACCTTCCAGGCGGGGGAGCGCTGGATGGCGCGGGCGACGCCGCGGACCAGGAGGTTGGGGATGATGCTGGTGAACAGGCTGCCGGGGCCGAGAGTGATGATGTCGGCGCGGGCGATGGCGTCGAGGATACCGGGCGAGGGCTTCACGTCCGCGGGGTTGAGCTCGATGCGGAGGATGGGCGAGCCGCTGCGGCTGATCCGGGTTTCGCCGTCGACGATGCGGCCGTCGGCGAGGCGGGCGCGAAGCGCGACGTTCTGGCGCGTGGAGGGGAAGATGCGGCCGGCGATGGCGAGGACGGCGGAGCTGAGCTCGACGGCGCGGGCGAAATCGCCGGTGATCTGCGTGAGGGCCGTGAGGAAGAGATTGCCGAAGCTGTGGCCCTTGAGGCCGCGGCCGCTGGAGAAGCGGTACTGAAAGAGCCGGGCCAAAAGGGCTTCGTCTTCGCTGAGGGCGACGATGCAGTTGCGGACGTCGCCCGGGGGAAGCATGTCGAACTCGCGGCGGAGGCGCCCGCTGCTGCCGCCGTCGTCGGTGACGGTGACCATGGCGGTGATGTCGACATACGGCTCGCGGGCGGTGGCGCCGACCTGGTGGGCGTACTGCTTGAGGCCTTTCAGAAGAGTCGAGAGGCCTGTGCCGCCGCCGATGGCGAAGATGCGGAGCGGGTCGTGAACCCAGTCGACCGGAGGCCCTGCCGGGGTGGAAGGGCCGCTCCTGGAATGCATGAGAGTCCCCTTACGAAGCGGGCTGCGAAGGTTCGAGGATTTCGCGGATGGCCGGGTCGCCCAGCAGGGGGGCGAAATCGGGATCGTTTTTCGCGGTGTGGCGCAGACCGTGATCGGCCGCGATGGCCTGCCGCAAGGCTGCGGCGGCGTCCGCCATCTGGCCGGTACGGCCGAGGGCGAGGGCGAGCGAGTACTGATAATCGCTGCGCGGATCCGCAGCGACAGCTTTCTGGAGCCAGGGCAGGGCGTCCTCGAAGCGCTGCTCGTTGATGAGGCTGAGGGCGTAGAGGTGTTGCTGTTCCGGAGTTTTCAGGTCGGGCTGCGCGCTCTCCAGCCGGCGGAGGCACATGCGGACATACATCTTGGCCGATTCGGCGATGGAGAGATCGCGGCCCTGGGCGGCCTGCTCGAACAGCGGGATGGCCCGTTCGTATTGCGCAGCCCAGAAGAGGCGCATGGCCTCGGAGTAGACCTCCGACTGCGGCTTTGAGGGAGCGGAGGCCGCCTTCTGGGGAGAGGGCTGCGCGGGAGTTTTGCTGGTTTTGCCTGGCTTTTTCATACTCATGCAGCGCGGCCGCGGAAAAAGGACGGCCGCGCGGGACGGACCAACTTCTTATCTTAGGTAGCAGATGCGAGCGCCCGCACGCAAGGAGGGCGGGCGGGGCGGAACAGGACGTGCTATGCTTGAGAAGTATTTGATCGCTTCGCTGGACCGGACCGAGACCTACCCGCCGCGTTGAGCCTGCCGTCAAATTCAGAAAGAAGAACAATCCTTTGAAGAACATTTTTGTTGGCAACCTGGATTTCGGGGCCACGGAGGCATCCGTCCGCTCCTGGTTTGAAGAGTACGGCACGGTGGACCGTGTCCAGATCATTACGGACCGCGACACGGGGCGCAGCCGCGGGTTTGCATTCGTCGAGATGTCCGACGCCACAGAGGCGGATCGGGCGATTGAAGGGCTCAACGGCGCCTCCGTCAACGGCAGGGCGCTGAACGTGAACGAGGCCAGGCCGCGCGAGAGCGGCGGCCGTGGCGGCCAGGGCCGCCCGCACGCATACGGCCAGCGCCGCCAGAGCCGCTGGTAAGCGTCCGGGGCTGGAGGCGGGCGGCGCCGCCCGCCTCCGCCTGGAAAGGAGACCCGATGGCGCACCGTTCGAAATCGACATTCAACAAGCGGCAGCGCGAGGCGCAACGCGTCGAGCGCCGCCAGGAGAAGGAAGCCCGCAAGCAGGCGCGCCGGGAGCACAAGATCAGCCCGGACTCGCCCGAGGCGATTGGAAGCGTGGAAGAGCTGCTGCCGGAAATGCCGGCCGCGCCGTCCTCGCTGCGGACGGATTTCCCGCCGGTCCGGTATTAGGCTGCAGCGGCTGCGCGGAAACAGGGGCGTCCGCGGAGGCCGCGTACAATGGGAATTGATGAGCGAGCGCGAAGTCCCTTTGCCTCCCGCGTCCTTTGAGTTTCTCGTGCTGAGCCTGCGGATGCAGGCGGAAGTTCAGCTGGCGCCTCCGAAGGAAGGCGAAGCCGGGGACCGGGAAACCGGACCCGACCTGCGGCTGGCGCGGCACTTCATCGACCTGCTGGCGATGCTGCAGGAAAAGACGAAGGGCAACCTGAGCCTCGAGGAGCAGCGGCTGCTGGACAACACAGTGACCGAGCTGCGGTTCCGGTATCTGTACGCGTACGAGGCCGAGCAGAAGAAGGCGGCCCGCGCGAGCGCCTCCAATGAGTGACCGGCTCAGGGTCCGGCTGACGGTGCTGGGCTCCGGCACGAGCGTCGGCGTGCCGACGATCGGATGCACGTGCCGGGTCTGCCGCAGCGAAGACCCGCGGGACCAGAGGCTGCGTCCGTCCGTCTGCCTGCGGTGGGACGGCTGCACGGTGGTGATCGACACAGGGCCGGACTTCCGGCAACAGGCGCTGAAGTACGGCATCCAGAAAGTGGATGCGGTGCTGTTCACCCACGCGCACGCCGACCACATTCTGGGCCTCGACGACCTGCGCCCTTTCAATTTCCATCAGCGGGGGCCCATTCCCGTTTACGCATCCGCGGAAACGCTGGACGTGATCCGCCGGATTTTCAGCTACATTTTCCACGACGGACCGACGGAATCCTCGCGCCCGAAAATTGAAACGCACGTTTTTCCGGACGAGCCCATCGTCGTCAACGGGCTGGCATTTCTTCCGATTCCGGTGAAACACGGCAGCGGGGACTGCTACGGATTCCGGTTCGGCAACCACGCCTATCTTACCGATCACAGTGAAATTCCCGAAGAATCGCTCCGGCTGCTGGAGGGCGTGGAGACGCTGTTCCTGGACGCGCTGCGGTACAAGCCGCACCCGACGCACTCGACGGTGGAGCGGAGCCTGCGCACGGTGGAGCGGCTGAAGCCGCGGGCGGCGTATTTCACGCACATCTCGCACGATCTGGGGCACGCCCGGGCGCAGAGCCTGCTGCCGGAAGGCGTGTATCTGGCCTACGACGGGCTGGAACTGGAGCTGGAGGTCTAGCGCCGTGTCCCGGCTTCGCATTTTCCGGTCGCTGGAGGAGGCGCGGGCGGGGTTTGCGCCCTCGGCGGTGACGATCGGGAATTTCGACGGCGTGCACGCGGGGCACCGCGAGCTGATGCGCCGGACGGTGGCGCTGGCGGAGAAACTGGGCGTCAAGCCCTCGGCGCTGACATTCCATCCGCATCCCTCGACCGTGGTGGCGCCGGAGCGGGTGCCGCGGCTGCTGTCGACGCCGGACGAGCGGTGCGCGCTGATGGCGGCGGAGGGCATCGAACAGGTGCTGATCATGCCGTTCGATGAAACGATCTCGCACCTGGGACCTGAGGAGTTCTTCCGTGACGTGCTCGCGGGAGCGCTGGGCGCGAGGGCGGTGATCGTCGGCGAGAATTTCCGCTTCGGGCATCAGCAATCGGGGACGGTGGAAGATCTGCGGCGGCTGGCGGAGAGGCTCGGCATCGTGGCGGAGGTCGTGCCACTGCTTGAGTGCCGGGGCGTCAAGGTGTCGTCGTCGGAGATCCGGAGGCTGCTGGCGGAAGGCCATGTATCGCGAGCCAGCCGGCTGCTGGAGCGGCCGTATTCGATCGCCGGTAACGTGGTGGCGGGGGCGGGGCGCGGGGCGCGCGAGGTGGTGCCGACGCTGAACCTCGAGACGTCTTCGCTGGAGGATTCGACCTCGGCGCTGCCGCAGAGCGGCGTCTATGTGACGCGGACGGAAGACCTGGACGCCGACCGCAGATGGAATTCGATCACGAACATCGGCTACCGCCCGACGTTCGATGGCAAGCACCTGACGATCGAAACGTATCTGCTGGACCCGCTGGATCCGCCGTCGCCCAAGCGGATCCGCGTGGAGTTTCTGCACCGGCTGCGGCCGGAAAAGCGGTTCCGGTCCGCGGCGGAGCTCCGCGCGCAGATTGCGGAAGACGTGGGCAAGGCAAAGGCCTTTTTCGCGCGGCTGGAGCGGTTCAGGCCTGCGTTGCTGTCCAGGCCAGAGCCGCGGCGAACATCACCACAAAGGCCGCGATGAGCCAGCGGGCGAAGCGCGCCCCGGCGACAGACCACGCCAGAGCGGACTTCAGGACGGCGTTCGCCGCCAGAGCGAGGATCAGGCTCCAGAGAGCCAGCGGCGCCTCGAGGCGGGATTCCCGCATCAGCCCCGCCAGGGAGAAGACGATGGCGTCGACGTCGACCGAGCCGCCGATGGCGCTGCCGGCCAGGGCGCCCGAACTCCCGTAGATCTCCGAGGCGGCGCGGGCGAGAAAGCGGACGCCCGCAAACAGCAGGCCGAATTTCAACGCAGCGATGAGGCGCAACGGGTTGCCGAGCCGCGGGAGGCACTGCGCCGATTCCGGGGTCTCCGAAGGCAGGAGGCGCCAGGCGACCACGGCTCCGGCGAAGGTCATAAGGGCGAGCAGGGGGAGCGAGGCGGAGAACAGCGGACCGCCAGCCAGCCAGAGAATGGCGGCGATGCGGACGTGCAGAATCACGTTGGCGACCACGGCTGCATAGCTCCACTCGCGGACTCGTTCCGGCTCGGTTTTCGCCTGTCGCGCGAAGGCCAGCGTGGAGGCGGTGGAAGAGCCGATGCCGCCGACAACGGCGGTGAGGGCGAGGCTGCGGCGCGCTCCCAGGAATTTCTGGAAGAAGTAGCCGAGGAAATTGATGCCGCTGATGAGGATGACGAAGATCCAGGTGCGGTAGGGATTGAATCCGCCGAAGGGGCCGAGGTCGCGGTCCGGGAGGATGGGCAGGATGACGAAGATGACGGCGAGGAAGCGGAGCGTGTCCCAGTATTCCTGATCGGTGAGCGTCTCGCGCGCGAGTCGCCGCAGGGGCTCGCGGGCGTCGAGGAACAGGGCCAACACGACGGTGAGGGCGATGGCCAGCGGCGCGCCGAAAGCGAGGCCGCGCGTGGCGGCGAGCACGCACAGGAGGAAGGTGACGACGGCGGCCAGCTCCGTGGTGATGCCCGTGCGCTGCGGGTTCTGCAGGCGGAAGATGACGAGCATGGCCGTGAGGGCGGCGAGCGCGGCGGCGGTGAGCCAGGGCTGTTCCAGAAGGCCGCAGAGGCCGCCGGCCAGGCCGATGCTGACGAAGTCGCGCAGGCCGGCGTGGCGCTCCTCTTTGTCCGACTCCCGTTCGATGCCGACGATGAGCCCGATCAGCAGCGCCTCGCCCATGGCCACCCAGGTATGGTTGACGGGATCCATGGGAAGCTCTGGCCGTATTGTGTAACAAAATCGGGTGATTTTGTAGGGGCGGTTTCGGCGGAGGCTTCGAAGGCAGACGCAAACCCTGCCTGTGACTGGCGCGGACCGCCAGAAGCCGGACTAGTTGAGGGCGAGGAAGGGATCGTCCCAGCGGAAATCGCTGAACTGGATATCGAGCTGGGCGAGGCCCCAGAAGCGGGTTTCGATGGAGGTCTGGAGAGTCTTGGGAACGGCGACGCCGTCCAGGATCGCGTACTCGCGGCTGAACTGGACTTTCTTGAGGAAGACGGACGGGCTTTTGACGAAGCGGCCGGTTTCGAAGACGGTGAGGGCGGTTTCGGCGTCAATCCAGACTTCGCCCTTGAACAGGCCCTGGCGCTTCTTGCGCGGGTTGACCTCGAAGACATGGGCGGTGCGGCCGTCCCGCTCGCGCGCGCCCTTGTACTTGAACTTGTAGTTTTCCGGCGTCACAGCCACCTGGGCATGGTTCTTGCCGGCGTTCTCCATCTCGCCGTTGATGTAACGGAGGATGATCTCTTTCCAGACCGTGGAGTCGCCGCGGCGGTCCGTGATCTCGTAGTTGACGCTGCCGTCGCGGGTGATGAGGCGGCGGGCGCTGACCGTGGCGGACTTGCCCATCTTGGGAAGGCTGCCGGCGAACATCGCAGCCATGGTCAGTCCCCGGACTACCCTGGCGCCGCTTGCCTGGACGTAGCGGCCGAGAATGTTCTCGCTCTCACGCGCCTTGTCCGTGTCGAGCGAGGCCAGATCGGCGTTGTCCGCAGGCACGTCGGCCGCCGCGGGCACAGAGGCCAGCAGGCAGGACAGCAGAAGGGCAGGGAAAACTTTCATCAGGAGCAACACCCGATTAGATGCACGCGCAATACAACCGTTACAGATAAGGACAGGGTCCCGGTCCTGCCGCACGTTACCATAATGACATGAAAGAGATCCCGTTGGGAACCACCGGGCGCCACCACCTGCTGGTGACACCGGAAACGGCCATCGACTTCATCGGCGACGAGCGGGCGCGCGTGCTGTCCACGCCTCACATGATCGCCTATATGGAGTGGGCGGCGCGGGAGGCGATCCGGCCCTATCTGGATGAAAATGAAGACAGTCTGGGCACGCTGGTCGACATCCGGCACCTGGCGGCCACGCCCGTCGGGATGAGCGTCGAATTCACGGCGACGGTGACGGAGGTGAGGGGACGGCGGGTGATGTTCCGCGTGGAAGCGCGGGACGAGAGGGAGTTGATCGGCGAGGGGAGGCATGAACGGTTCGTGGCCGACATCCCCCGCCTGGTGGCTGCGCTGGCGGCCAAGAAAGCGAACTGAGAGAGGACAACCGTGCGAAAGAAGACAGGAATTGCCATTGCAGCAGGGCTGCTGGCGGCTGTGGCCGCCCCGGCTCAGATGCACCTGATCGAGGGCGAGAAGATCCGGCCCCACGTGAGGTTCCTGGCCCACGATCTGCTGGAGGGCCGGGGCGTGGGGCAGCGCGGAGGGCGGCTTGCGGCGCAGTACATCGCCGCGCAGTTCGCCGCTGCAGGGCTGAAGCCCGGCGCGCCGGGCGGAGGGTGGTTCCAGCCGGTGCCCCTGCGCGTGGTGGAGGTGGCCCCCGGGCCAAGCCTGAGCGCGGAGGCCGGCGGGAAGCGGCTGGACTGGAGGTGGCTGGACGATTTCGTCGGCACGTCGCACCGGCAGCAGCCGCAGGCGGAGTTCGATGCCGAGGCGGTGTTCGTGGGCCACGGCATCACGGCGCCCGAGTACAACTGGGACGATTATGCGGGCGTGGACGTGCGGGGCAAAGTGGTGGTGCTGTTCACCAACGAGCCGCCATCGCAGGACGAGAAGTTTTTCCAGGGCCGGGCGCTGACCTACTACGGCCGGTGGACTTACAAATATGAGGAGGCGGCGCGGCGCGGCGCCGTGGCTGCCCTGATCATCCACACGACCCCGACGGCGAGCTACGGCTGGCAGGTGGTGCGGGCCAACGGGAGGCCGCAGCCGCAGGTGAAACGCAGGGACGGCGAGCCCGCCCTTGCCTTCGCCGGATGGATCACCGAACAGGCGGGCGCGGAACTGGCGGCGCTGGCCGGGGAGAAGCTCGAAGACCTGCTGAAGGCTGCCGATACGCGCGGCTTCCGGCCGCGTCCGCTGGGGCGGGTGAAGATCCGGGGACGCATGCAGTTCCGAGTCGAGGAGATTGAGACGGAAAACGTGGTGGGCATGGTGCGGGGCAGCGATCCGAAGCCGGCCGAAGAAGCCGTCGTGTTCTCCGCGCACTGGGACCACCTGGGGCTGGGCGAGCCGGTCAACGGCGACAATATTTATAACGGCGCGCTGGACAACGCCACCGGCTGCGCCATGCTGATCGAGATGGCGCGGGCGTGGGCGTCGATGGAGCCCAAACCGCTGCGTTCGGCGTATTTCGTGGCGGTGACGGCGGAGGAAAGCGGACTGCTCGGATCGAAATATTTCGCGGAAAACCCGCCGGTTCCCGCCGAGCGGATCGCGGCCGCGCTGAACTTCGATTCCTACTCGCCGTACGGCCGCGTGCGGGACGCCGTGCTGACGGGAGCGGAGCGGACATCGTTCTACACGCTGGTGCAGAGCGTGGCCCGGCGGCATCAGCTGACGCTGAAGCCCGATCCGCGGCCCGAGGCGGGCGGGTATTACCGGAGCGATCATTTCTCCTTCGCCCGCGTGGGAATTCCGGCATTTTCGGTGAATATGGGAAATGATTATGAAGGAAAACCGCAGGATTTTGCGGCGGAAATCGGAAAGAAGACGGCGGCGCGCTACCATCAGCCGACGGATGAGTACAGCGAGGACTGGGATTTCAGCGGGCTGGAGCAGTTCGCGAGATTCGGTTTCGCGCTGGGGGTGGAGATCGCCAACCTCGAGAAGATCCCGGCGCGCGTGGATGCCCGGTAAGGACTGACGTGGAACGGCCGGCGGCGGCCTGTCCGGGGCTGCCACGGCGGATCTCAGGCGGCGGTGCCGCTCAGCAGGGAAAAGAGGGGGCCGCGCGGCTGGGAGGAACCGAGTTCCGCCACCGGGCGGCCCTGAATCCGGACTTCCAGCAGAAGTCCGACGGAAGACAAGGCATGGTGGATTTGCTGAGCGGCCTGAGCGCGCGGCGCGGCGCCGCGCCAGGGCGAGAACAACCGGAGAGCGTCCTCGAGGGTGTCGAAGTGAAGGATGATCCGGTTGGTTTCAGCCTCGGCTTTGGCGAGCGTCATGCGGTCAGCCTCGCACTACATATCGGCGGGAGCAGGGAAATCGATTAGGGCCGGCCGGGGGCGGAGGCGAGCAGATCGGCGATGGCGGCATGGCTGGCTTCCTGAGCGAGCCGGCGGGCGTCTTTGCCGTTGCGGTTTTTCAGAGCCGGATTCGCGCCCCGTTCCAGAAGGAGCCGGACCACAGACTCGCGTCCCCAGCTGGCGGCGACCATGAGCGGCGTGGCATCCGACTCGCGGTCGCGGGCGTCGACGGGCGCGCCGCGGTCAAGCAGAAGCGCAGCGACGGCGGCATGCCCGGCGAGGGCGGCTTCGTGCAGCGCTGTCGTGCCCGCAGGACTGTAGGCGTCGACGCGGGCGCCGTGGGCCAGCAGCAGTTCCGCCACCGTGCGATGGCCTTTCAGGCACGCGTCGAACAGATGGGGCTGCGGGTTGGCGCCCAGGCCGAGAAGCAGGGCGGCCATGTCCGCCTGACCACGCAGCACGGCCTCGCGCAGGCGCTCCTCGAGGTTGGCCGCGCCGCCCGTGCCGGCCAGCACGGCGGCGGCTTCAGTGTGGCGGAAGCGGAGAGCTTCGTCGAGCGGCGTGGCGCCGGAGCGGTCGCGGAGAGAAGGGTCGGCGCCCGCTTCCAGCAGCAGTTTCAGGATGCCTGCGTGACCCTTGATGGCGGCCTCGTGCAGGGGCGTCTGGCCCGTGGACGGGTTGGCGGCGTTGACAGGCGCGCCGCGGGCGATGAGGATCCGCGCGGCGTCCTCCTGGCCTTTCCACGCGGCTTCGTCGAGAGGCGTGAGCCCCGCGCCGTCGCGGGCGGCGGGCGATAGGCCTTTCTCGAGGAACAGCTCGATGAGCTCGATGTGGCCGCGGTTGGCGGCCAGGTGCAGCGGCGAAGCGCCGCCGCGGAACGGCATGCGGTAGTCGGCGCCGGCTTCGAGCAGCGCCTTCACGGCTTCAACGCGGTTCATCAGGACGGCGTAGTGCAGCGGCGTCGAGCCAGCCTCCTTGTGCCGCGCGTTGACATCGGCGCCGCGGCGGACCAGCAGGCGCACGACGGCGGCGTGGCCAGCCCAGGCGGCATCGTGCAGCGCCGTGCCGCCGAGCTCGTCATACTCGTTGGGATCGGCGCCCTGATCGAGCAGTTCGAGCACTCGCTCCAGGTCGCCGCGGCGTGCGGCCTGGTGCAGGTCGGACAGCAGCAGGCAGGCGGCGACGAAGGCAAGCATCCCTGCTCTGATGATGCCACTTTGCGCGTCAGGACAACACGGGAAAGGCGGGCGGCAGCGTCAGGAGCATCCTTCGATTCCACTTCTCGGGGATGCCAGCATTTGGCCCGAGACAAGCGAACGCGGCGGCGCAGGATACACCGGCGGCTGGAGCCTCGACGAGCACCAGTGCTGCCCGAAATACCCGCATCGTGAAAACAGAAACCCGAGAGCAGGTCAGTCATACGCCGGATTGTATATTTCCGGAAAGACCCCCATCATGGGTTTGTGATTCTCACGCCCGGACATGCCCCGGCTCGGGCGAAGAATCCGGGGACCCAGATCCCGCCGCGGACCGTGGCGTTCGACCGGGAGGCGCGCCAGCCTGTGGAGATGGAGATGGAATCAAGCGGGGCGCCTTCGGGATGACGTGAGATGACAGTCCTCCGACAACTCCAACCGGCACGCGTTCCACGCAGCATGCGAGGGTGCGGCGTTCAGGAGGTGTTTGACCGCTCACTTCACGCCCAACACTCCATTGGCACTCTTCGCCATAGTCAAGCCTTCCGGCTCTACGGGGGCAGGATGCCGTCAGGATCAGTTCGCACTGCATCCAGTTCCATAGCATCAACCGATGATGTGTGGCGCGCCGGCGCAGAGGGCCAACGGGGCGCTCTTGAATTGTGGAGTGAGCGGCAGTTTCTGAGGCTTGAAACCGAACGCTTCTTCGCCGTTGGCGTAACCGATGCCTCCATCCCGGAGCCTGGCGACCACCAGCCTCGCCGCTGTTACTGTGATGGCGGTCGGGCAGAAAGGAGCCACAGCAGATGAGAGTTGCAAAGATGGGGCCTCTCATCTCCGGCCTTGCGTTGCTGTCCGCAGGAGTCAGCGTTCTCAGTCTCCCCGCAAGCGGACAGTACTCGTGCGCTCACGACCGGACCGGTTGGCAGGATCAGGCAGCAGGAGCGCTGACCACGGACCTGCGGCCGCTTGCGCATGAATTGGCCTCGCGGTTTCCGGAAAACTCCCGGGAATTACGAAAGCGAGCCGAGACAATGGGGAAAAGCACCACTGTTGTGTTCGAAACGCTCTATGAGACTGTGCTCCGATCTGGTAAACAGAGAACCACCTATTCGGCTCGAGTCGAGGCCGATATCTATCCTTCGCACGACGAGGCAAGGAAGGGTCTGACCTCCAGATTGGCACGCTATCCAGTTCAGTTTTCACACGTGGCGGCACCGACATATGGCGAAGTGTGCTACGAACGGGCACGAGAGTCTTATTCCAAGGTAGTCATCTTTTTGCGGCGCAATGCTGTGGTGTATGTGAGGTATGACTCGCCGAGGACCTTTTCCTATGATCCGGACTCTCTTCCGGCGGTCACGAATGTCGTTCGGCACCCAGATCCTCTCATCGGCTTGAAATGCGACGAGCTTGCTACATTCATCGACCAGTTCCTGATCCGGGCGCAATAGGAATGAAGGCAACTACGTCCGCGGGTTCATCCGGCCGGCCAATGGGAGCGCCGGCCGGATCCCTGGCGCCGAATGGCACGATCGTAGTCGAAGCTCGCTTCTCTACTGCGAATGCAGTCATTCAATGGTTTGCGCTTTCCGGAAGGTTGTGCTGACATTAGCACTCGAGACACGACTCAGAAGAAAACCGATGCAAAGCAGTCAGAAACCCGGCATGCTGATCCTCCTTCAGTGGATGTTTGTAGCGCAGCTCTGGCTCTGCACACCCGTTTGGCCGCAGAGTGGGCAGAAGATCGAGCCTTATACAAAGT
Source organism: Bryobacteraceae bacterium (assembly GCA_026002875.1). Taxonomy (NCBI): domain Bacteria; kingdom Pseudomonadati; phylum Acidobacteriota; class Terriglobia; order Bryobacterales; family Bryobacteraceae; species Bryobacteraceae bacterium. The sequence continues at coordinate 2,670,662 of BPGE01000001.1, read as the reverse complement.
TCGGTCCATTTTCGAAGGAACACGAAGCAAACCGGAAACGCTATTTGCCAGAAGGATTCGTTCGGGCATCCAGCATGCCTAAGAGCAACGGCAAGATCTTCTTGGAAATGTACGCCGCTCTGACAGAATCTCCCGGGGTTGTGGATAGACTGGCCAAGCCAGGGCGGCCGCTCACCCTCTTTCGCGATGTGGAAACGGTCGAAACCCTCGCGCAGCGCGGTCCTGTCCGAACCACGCGGAGCGTGTTTCTTCGAGTCACGCCGGCTTCTTCCCTCGATCGGGCCGAGAATTTCTTCGTACAGGAATTAGCCAGTTTTCCGATCGACTTTCCGCGGGGCTCTTTGACTGGCTTATCCATCGGCGATCTGGTGTACAGCGCAACTCACCGCGGGTCGGCGACGATCATCTTTTTGAGGCGGCATCTGACCGTGAGGCTTGAGTGCACAATTGATACGTTCGACACCGAACGCAAGCAGTTGTTGGATGAAACCTGGCCTGGTCACTTGCACTGGTGCGATCGCTTAGCCGCCAGGCTCGACGGCATCATTGAGAGAGCCCCGTAGTTTGGGATGCTCCAAGTAGAATACTGCGCAACACTGGGTGCTGGACTTCGACACACTGGAGGATCTGGCCGATGCGTTCGAAGAATCCCGCCAGCGCCAGTACGGGCAGTGGCTCCTCGAACGGCTCCACTTCCAGTCCCCGCGGCGGGCGGCCTGGTGCAGGTCGGACAGCAGCAGGCAGGCGGCGACGAAGGCAAGCATCCCTGCTCTGATGATGCCACTTTGCTCGTCAGCACAACACGGGAAAGGCGGACGGCAACGTCTGGAGCATCCTTCGTTTCTTCGTCTCCGGAGGCTTTCGACGCCGATCCGGACGCGGGAAAGGAGGCGTCTGATCCGGTCAGAGAGCGTGATCTGCTGACAGGCAGGATGTGCGGCGAACCGGCGGCGTTGATCGACCAGCTGCTGATCCGGGCGCAGTAGGGATGAACGCCACGGCGCTGACTGCGGCACAGGGCCGAACTGAGACGCTCATGTTAAGCCATCGAGGCGCAACTGCGGGACGAGCCGCCTCAGGACTGGGCCGCCTCAAGCGGCGTCGCGCACTTCAACAGTCATCTGTTTGCCGAGCACGGCAAGGGCTGCCTGGATCTTTTCGGGCCTCGTGGCGTGGCGCGGGTCGAGCATGCGGCGGATGACGCGTTCGTGAACGCCGAGTCGGCGAGCCAGCTCTGAATTGCTGACCCTCTGTTCGCGCAGGGCCAGATAGAGCGCGAGCTTTGGCGCCAGCCAGAGCGGCACGGGCACCTGCCGCTGGCCGCGTTTCACGGGCGAGGGCGCAGGAATCTCCTCCCGGCGGGACAGACGGATGGAGAGGCCGGAGCCGAGAGCATCGATGGCTTCCTCCATCGCTTCACGCCCGCCTTCGCCGTCCGAGGCCACACGGGGCAGATCGACGGACTCGACCAGAATCCGGCCGTCCTTGCCGGAGGTGAACTTCGCGGGATAACTGAGCACGGACATCGGTTTGCCTCCTGCAGCTTACGCGGGTCGATCTGGAGATCCGCGCACATCCTGGCCCGCAGGCCGCAGCCAATCTCCTCCTTGCGATCTTTGAGGGTGGTGAATTCGTTGCCGAAATACAGGCGGCCATGGCCGCCTTTTCCCTTGCCGGCTGCAAACCGGCATGGAATCTTCCTGCGGCGTGCCAGCTTCCGGACTCTGCGCTCGAACTCCGCACCGTTTGCCCGCCACTATCGGACATTTCCGTCCGGGCATCAATGGCGCCATCCGCATTCCGCAAGTTGCTGCGTGCAGCGGCGGGCGGAGAGGTCACCGATGCGCGGCCACGGCGTCGGATGGGTCTCTTCTGATGCCGTTGGTCACGGCGAGACGCTGATGCGGCGGCTGAAGATCGGACTGTTGCTCCTGATCACGCTGGCTGCGATGCGCGCCGTGAGCTGGGCATTGGGTTGGGTTCTGATTCGCCTGGCGGGATCGAATGCCCGACTCGCCGCCGTGGTCTCGAATGCTGCCGCGTGCACCGCGTTTGTGCTGTTGCTGGATTTCAGCTTGATGCCCGGCGAACCGATGGACTCCGCAGCGGTCGCTTCTGGTGCGGCCGTGTTTGGGATCTGCACCGCATGGGATCTCTTCAGGTTCCCCTGGAAGCCGAAGACCTGCATGGCCAGACGGGTGCGACGCCCCGATTTTCTTGAACGGCCGGACGGGAACGGGATAAGCAGACGCTTTCGGAACCGAAGCGACAGGAAGTGTGCGGGCTTTCCCGGGGTGCTGAACGCTGTTTGTCTGACCTGGGGGCAGTTCTGCCCGCAGCGCTGGATTCGGCTCGGCCCGTTTGCGAACGGCTGTTTTCGCCGGGAACAGGCGCAAGCGGCCATCTCTGACTTCAGCAGACACGCGGACGTATACTGAGCGGGACACCGTGCTCAGAATCAGGCATTACGGACAAGTTTTGCCTGCCGGGCGCGGCGGCGCTCCGCGAGGGAGACAAAACGAGTGACGCCCGGGTTGCCGCATCAGGATTCCTTGACATCAGGGGGCTGAGAAACAGGTGCGCCGGGAGAGGAGGCAGAGTGTCCAGGCCGAGTTCGGAAAGCAGGATCAGGCTCAATCGCCGCCATGCGCTCCTGACTGCTACAGCAGGCGTCGCCGGGCTGGCAGGAAACACGCCCAGCGACGCGAGCCAGAGAGAGAAGGCGGCGGGGGCGACGTGCAGCACGCCGAGGTGGGCTGTTGCAAAGACGCAATACGGGAAAGTGCGCGGATATGTCGAGGACGGCGTCCTGACGTTCAAGGGCGTCCCCTATGGCGCGGATACCGGCGGAGAGAACCGCTGGCTTCCGGCCAAGCCGCCGGTTCCGTGGGATGGCGAATACCCCGCTCTGATCTATGGACCCAATTGCCCGCAGCGCCTGCATGACTGGTCGATCGAACAGACCTTCCTGCAGCAGTGGACCGACGGGTGGCAAAGCGAAGACATGCTCAAGCTGAACATCTGGACGCCCAGCCTCAGCGGCAGGCGTCCCGTGATGTTCTACATCCACGGAGGCGGCTTCACGTTCGGTTCGGCTTACGAACTGGCCAGCCAGGATGGGGCGCAACTGGCACGGCATCACGACGTGGTGTCGGTGACGGTGAACCACCGCCTCAATGTTCTGGGGTTCCTGGATGTCTCCTCGATCGGCGGTCCTGCGTACGCCGATTCCGCGAACGTGGGCATGACGGATCTTGTGGCGGCGCTGCGCTGGGTGCGGGACAACATCGCCAATTTCGGCGGCGATCCCGACAGGGTCATGATCTACGGCAACTCGGGCGGCGGTTCCAAAGTGACCACGCTGCTGGGAATGCCTTCGGCGGCAGGACTTGTCCATCGCGCTGCGGCGCAGTCGGGCGGCGGCGGCAATCCGCCCGATGCGGAGCTCTCCGCAGAGTTCGCTAAACGGGTGTTCGCCGAGCTCGGCGTCAGCGGCATCGCTGCACTGCAGAAGATGGAATGGGCCAGACTGAACGCCGCCGCCAACGCGGTGGCGGCCAAGATGAACCCGCCGATGGGTCCAGGCGGACCGGTTCCGGCGCCAGGAACTGCGAAACCGCGCGTGGGGAATGGACCGACTGTCGACGGCCGCGTCATCACCCTGCGGTCCTTTTACGATGCCGCGCCGGAGATCTCGAAGAACGTGCCCATCCTGTTCGGCTCGGTCAGCGAAGAGGGCAATATCATGCGCTTCCGCCCCACGGAGGCTGAGTGGCTGGCTACGCTGACGAAGATGTACGGCGAGGGGAAGGCCAAAGCGCTGGTCGAGGGGCTGAAGAAGGCATATCCGCGGAAGAGCATCCGCACGCTGTCCTACATGTGCGGCGGCAGCAGTCTGAACACCCTTAACATGCGCAACAATGTCACGCGCATGGCCACGCTGAAATACAACCAGAAGGGCGCTCCGGTCTTCACCTACTACTTCACCTGGCAATCGCCCATGCTGGAAGATGCCGGCGCCTGGCACACGTCCGAGCTCGCTTTCTGTTTCGACAACACCGAGCGCTGCGCGCAGGGAACCGGCAACGGACCGGAGGCGCGCGCGCTGGCCAGAAAGATGGCGACCGCCTGGGCCAATTTCGCCCGGACCGGCAATCCCAGCCAGCCCGGCTTGAGGTGGGATCCGTTCGATCCTCAGCGTTGCCAGACGATGGTCTTCGATCACGAATGCCGGATGGTGGACGATCCGGAAGGAGAACTGCGCAAGATTCTGCTTTCCTGAGAGCCGGGGCCTGGCGCCGCATCAACCCGGCATTTGCTGCGCTGCGAGCACGCTGCAGCGGGCCTGCCATGCGCGGCGGATATAATTCACGCATGCGTGCGATTCTTCGCAGAAAGCTGACGACGGTTCTGCTGTTGGCCGCCGCGCTGGCGGCGCAGGCGCCTTCGAAGCGCCCGATCACTCACAGGGACTTCGACCCGTGGCGGACGATTTCGGCGGTGACGCTGTCGCCGGATGGAAAGTATCTGGCGTATGCGTTCATGCCGCAGCGGGGCGACGGCGATCTGGTCGTGCGCGAAGTCGCGACAGGACGCGAGTGGCGCGAGAACGTGGGCGAGCTGCCCCCGCCGCCGGTGACGCCTGCCGACGCGGAGGGGCCGCCGCCCGAGCCGCCGACGATCCGCGTGGCGTTCACCAGCGACAGCCGCTGGCTCGTCGCCAGCACCTACCCGCGCAAAGAAGAGGTGGACAAGGTGCGCAAGGAGCGCCGCCGCGCCGATGATATGCCCAAGCAGGGACTGCTGCTGATGAAGCTGGGTTCGGGAGAAACAACGCGGATCGACAGAGTGAAGAACTTCCAGGTTCCTTCGCGCGGCGGAGCGTGGGTGGCGTACCTCAAAGAGGCGCCGCCGGCGCCAGCCGCCAACCAGGCCAAGCCCGCCGCGGAGGCCAAGCCGGCCGAACAGGACGACGAGGCGGAAGACCAGCAGCGCGGGGCGGGCGGGAGCGCCGGCTCCAGGCAAACATTCGGAACCGATCTTGTTTTGCGCGAACTGGACAGGGCGGACAACAGCGAGCGCGTGTTTCCTTTCGTCAGCGAATATTCGTTCGCCCGCGACGGCAAGACTCTGGTCTATGCCGTGAATTCGCGCAAAGAAGAGGACAACGGGGTGTACGCGTTCACGCCGGGCGGGACGGGCGATGCCGTCGCGCTGAAAGCGGGCAAGGGGAAGTATTCGAAACTGGCCTGGGACCGCGGGCAGAAGAAGCTGGCGTTTTTTGAAGAGAAGAAGTCCGTGTGGGTGTGGGACCGGGGCGGCGCAGCCGCGGTGGAAACGGTGACCAGCCAGACGCCCGGCATCCCCGCGGGCATGGCTGTGAGCGAGAAGGGGACGCTGCAGTTTTCCGCCGACGGGATGCGGCTGTTCGTGCCGGTTGCGCCTCCGCCGGAAGAGCAGGCGGAGGGAGAGCAGCAGGCGCAGCAGGACGCTGGCGACCGCGTGCTGATGGATCTGTGGCACTGGCGCGACGATCTGGTGCAGCCCATGCAGCGCGTGCGCGCCAACCGCGAGCGGAACCGCACGTGGCGGGGCGTTTGGCACTTCGACGAGAAGCGGTATGTGCAGCTCGCCACGCCCGAAATGGCCGAGGTAACGCCTGCGCGCACGGGGCTGACGGCGCTCGGAACCGACGACCGCGCCTACCGCCGGATGGTGGACTACGACGGCGCTTATCAGGACGTCTATGCCGTGGACACGAAGACAGGAGCGCGGAAGCGGCTGGCGCAGATGGTGCGCGGGGGAGGCTTCGGAACGGGCGGGTGGCAGATGTCGCCGGACGGACAGTACGCGGCGTACTTCAACAGCCGCTCGTGGTTCCTGGTGCGGCTGTCCGACGGCGCGACGAGAAACGCGACGGGGGCGTTGCCGGTGGCGTTTCACAGGGAAGATCACGATTCGCCCTCCGAGCCGGGCGCCTATGGGGCGGCGGGCTGGACGAAAGACTCGAAGAGCTTCCTCGTCTACGACCGCTACGACGTGTGGCAACTGTCCGCCGATGGCGCGGAGCCGCGCAATCTGACCGCAGGTGAGGGGAGGAAGGCGCGCATTGAATTCCGCGTGCAGCGGATCGATCCGCCGGATGAGGAAGAGGAGCCTGGCATCGATCTGTCAAAGCCGCTGACGCTGATTGCAGAGAGCGAAGAGACGCGGGAGACGGGCTTCTACCGCGCGCCGGCAGGGGGCGGCACGCCGCAGCGGCTGCTGTGGGCGGCCAAGGCGTTCCGCTATGTGACGCGCGCGCGCGACGCCGACGTGCTGGCCATCACGGCGCAGCGGTTCGACGAGTATCCCGATGTCCACCTGACGAACAGCGATTTCCGCGCGCCGCAGCGGGCGACGCGGGGCGGAGATCAGATGCAGCCGTTCCTGTGGGGGACGGGCGAGCTGATCCGCTACAAAAACGCCGATGGCGTGCCGCTGACGGCGGCGCTGTACAAACCGGCGAACTTCGATCCGAAGAAGAAGTACCCGCTGATGGTCTACATTTACGAGAAGCTGTCGCAGAACGTGCACTCGTTCGTGCATCCGCGGCCGTCGCACAATTTCAACTTCAGCCAGTATGTCAGCGACGGCTATGTGGTGCTGACGCCGGACATCGTGTATACGGAGGGGCAGCCGGGCCAGAGCGCCCTGAAGTGCGTGCTGGCGGCTGTGCAGGCGGTGGAGTCGATGGGCTTCATCGATCCGGACCGGATCGGCATCGCGGGCCACAGCTGGGGCGGCTACCAGGTGTCCTACATGGTGACGCAGACGACGCGGTTCCGCGCGGCGGAGGCGGGAGCGCCGGTGGGCAACATGACGAGCGCCTACTCCGGCATCCGCTGGGGCACCGGGTTGCCGCGGCAGTTCCAGTATGAGAAAACCCAGAGCCGGATCGGCAGGCCGCTGTATGACGATCCCCTGAAATACGTCGAGAATTCGCCCGTATTTCATGTGAAAAGAGTCGCCACTCCGCTGCTGATTCTGCACGACGATCAGGATGACGCCGTGCCGTGGTATCAGGGCATCGAGCTGTTCCTTGCGCTCCGGCGCAATGGAAAAGAAGCGTATCTGCTGAATTACAACGGCGAACTGCACGGCCTGCGGAGAAGGCATAATCAGATGGATTATGCAATCCGCATGAAGCAGTTCTTTGATCATTTCCTCAAAGACGCCCCGAAACCGGAATGGATGGAGAAGGGCGTTCCGTTCCTGGACCGCGAGAAAGAGAAGGAGCGTTTCCGGAAGGCGGCAGGACTGGAGTGAGGCCGCGCGCGGGGCGCGGAGGGCGTTCTGCTAGCCTGAGAAAGTACGTTCTCTCATGCGATTCGCCAGCGTGCCCTACGCCGAGCTGCCGGGCGTGAGCGCCCTGTTCGCCGCATACGTATCCGCCTCCGGCGACGCGGCGCGCTTTTACCGTCACGATCCGTTCTCGCTGACGGGCTGGCTTGAGGCTGCGCGCGAAGCCCGCGCGGCGGAGGGAGCGCCCCGACGGGACGTGGCCGAAGCGCTGGCAGCGGTGAATCCGCAGAGCGCCGCGTTGCAGAAGCTGGCGGACCCCGCCACGGTGGCCGTCGTGACTGGCCAGCAGGCGGGCCTGTTCGGCGGGCCGGCATACACGCTGTACAAGGCCCTGACGGCCGTGCATGTGGCGCGGCGGCTGGAAGAAGCAGGCCAGCCGGCCGTGCCCGTGTTCTGGATCGCCAGCGAGGATCACGACCTCATCGAGGTCAGCCGCGCGCACGTGTTCGACACGCGTCTGCGGATTGTCCGCCTGGAGGCAGCCGCGGGGGAAGGGCGGGGACGTCCGGTGGGGACGATTCCCATTCCGCATCCGCCCGTGGAAGCGCTCGCTGCGGCGATGGAGGGCTTCCTGCATGCGGACGAGGCCCTGGCGCTCGTGCGGGACGCCTACCGGCCGGGGCGGACGTTTTCGGAGTCTTTCCTCGCGCTGCTCGAGCCGCTGCTGCGGCCCTACGGGATGGTGTTTTTGGATCCTCTCGAGCCGCGGCTGCGGCGGCTGGCGGCGCCGTTGCTGGAGCGGGCGTGGGCGCGCCGGGAGGAACTGGGCCAGGCGCTGGCGCTGCGGAAGCGGGAGCTGGAACAGGCCGGCTTTCACGCGCAGGTGGACGTCGAAGACGGGACGGCGCTGTTCTTCGTTCTCGAACACGGCGCGCGCCGGCGGGCTGGGATTGCCGCTGTGCCAGACGATCCCGCGCAGTGGTCGCCGAACGCGCTGCTGCGGCCGGTGATGCAGGACTGGCTCCTGCCGACGGCAGTTTATGTGGGCGGGCCGGCCGAGGTGGCGTACTGGGCTCAGTCCGAGGCGCTGCACTCCCTGCTGCTGGGACGGATGCCCGCCGTGTTGCCGCGCGCCGGATTCACGCTGATCGATCCACGGACGCAAAGGCTGATGGAGCGTTTCGGCGTGACGCTGGCCGAGTGTCTGCGCGGGGAAGAAGCCCTGCTGGAGCACGTCGCGGTCCGGCTTGTGCCCGAGAGGCTGAAAGAAGCGCTGGACGAGGCGGCCGCCGGAATCGGGCCGCGCCTGGAAAGCCTGCGCGCCGAGCTCGCCGCCTTCGACCCCACGCTGGGAGAGGCGATGAAGCGGAGCGGCGCGAAAATCGCGTATCAACTGGAAAAAATGCGGCGGAAGACGGCCCGGGCGGCCCTGCGGAAGTCCGATGAGGCCGCCGACCAGGCAAGGCATGCGTTCCGCCTGGCGGCGCCGGAGCGCCAGCTGCAGGAAAGATATTATTCCTTTCTCCCGTTTCTGGCGAAATACGGCACGGGAGTTCTGGACGAAATCCTGCAGGCGGCCGACGCGATGAAACCCGCGCACGAGGTGCTGGTTCCATGAAGAAAAACACGGTGAAACAGGCTTTGAAAGAGGGCCGGTTCCAGCTCGGCACGTCCTATCAGCAGCTGCGCTCGCAGGATGCGATCCGCGTGCTGGCGGCGGCGGGGTTCGACTGGGCCTTTCTCGATGCCGAACATGGCGGGTTCGATCTGGAGACGTTGCAGGACCTGTGCCGGATCGCCGTGAAGGTGGGACTGGCGCCGATCGTCCGCGTGGCCGACCTTCAGTATTCCCTGATCGCCCGCGCGCTGGACTGCGGCGCCGAGGGCGTGATCTTCCCGCGCGTGGAGGATCCGGCAGTGCTGGAGCGGGCGGTGAGCTGGGCGAAGTTTCCTCCGCTCGGCGTGCGCGGCATGGGGCTGACGCCGCTGCATATCGACTTCGAGCCCGCTTCGATCGCCGCCATCATGGAGCACATGAACCGCGAGCAGATGGTGGTGCTGCAGATTGAGACCGTCCGGGCGCTCGAGGCGCGGGACGAGCTGCTGAGCGTGCCTCACATCGACGCCGTGATGATCGGTCCATTGGACCTATCGATCAGTCTTGGCGTGCCGGGCGAGTTCGAGCACCCGAAGATGCTGGCGGCTGCGGAGAAAATCGTCGAGAGCTGCCTGGCGCATGGAGTGGCGCCGGGCGCGCAGGCGCGCAGCATCGCGCTGGCGGAGCGGTGGAAGAGCATGGGCATGCTCTTTGTCGGCTGCTCCAGCGAGATCGGAATGCTGTACGAAGCCGCCAAAGGGATCGCGTCGAAGCTGAAGCCCTGAGCGGTTTCAGGCGATGCCAAGCCGCTGCATTTCCTGTTCGATTTCGTCGATTTCCTGAACCGAGAGGCGGAATTCGGCCGCACCCTTCACGCCCTCCAGTTGCGCGGGGGAACGGAGGCCGACGATGGCGGCGGTGACCTCCGGGCGGCGCAGGACCCAGGCGATGGCCGCCTCGCCCGGAGTCCGGCCGTGGCGTGCGCCGATCTCGCGGAGTTTTTCCACGAGCTGCAGGTTGCGGCTCAGAAGCGGCTCCTGGAACTGCGGACGGCGCGCCCGGTGGTCGTCGGGCGGCAGCTGGGCGATGCGTTCCCGGGTCATCCGGCCCGTGAGGAGGCCGGAATGCATGGGAGAATACGCAAGAATGCCGATATTATTTTCCGCGCAATAGGGCAGAATTTCTTTTTCGATCTCGCGGGCAAGCAGGTTGTACGGAGGCTGCAGAGAGGTCACTTCTCCATATTTTTCCAGCCGCCGGAGCTGGGAAAGTGAAAAATTCGAGACGCCGATCCAGCGCACTTTCCCCTGCCGCTTCAGCTCCAGCATGGCCTCCCAGGCCTCTTCGATGTCCTCGTCGGGCTCCGGCCAGTGGATCTGGTACAGGTCGATGACGTCGACGCGGAGCCGGCGGAGGGAGGCCTCGCACTCGCGGAGGACCGAGTCGCGCTTCAGGCAGCCGTAGATCTCGCCGTTTTCGCGCCAGCATCGCTCGCACTTGGTGAAGATATAGGGTTTCGGCGAGACGCCCTCGAGCGCCTGCGCGAGGACTTCCTCGGCGTGGCCGAGACCGTAGACGGCGGCGGTGTCCACCCAGTTCCAGCCAGCGTCGAGGGCCGCGCGGATGGCGGCGATGGACTCGCGGTCGTCCTGCGGTCCCCAGGAGAATTTCCAGCCGCCCCCGCCCATGGCCCACTGGCCGATGCCGAGCGGCGTGATCCACATGTCGCTGTTGCCGAGCCTGCGCTTTTCCATACGTCTTCTCTTATAGCGAAATGCGCAGCGGGGCGTTGCGCAGCGGCGGATCGGGCGTAAGATGGGGATGGAATGAGCGAGCGGCCGTCGCGGCGCGGCCTCTTTCCGGCTTGGCTTGTGTCCGCATTTTCCTTATCGGCGAACGGGCAGGACTGGACCGCACTGCGGGAGCAGATGGTGCGGCTGCAGATCGAGCGCCGCGGGGTGCGCAACGCGGCAGTGCTGAGGGCGATGCGGGAAGTGGAGCGGCACCTGTTCGTCCCGGAGTCGTTGCGGCGCTCGGCGTACGAGGATCACCCGCTGCCGATTGGCCATGGACAGACGATTTCCCAGCCTTACATCGTGGCGGCGATGACGGAGATGCTCGACCCGAAGCCGGCCGACAGGGTGCTGGAGATCGGAACCGGGTCTGGTTACCAGGCGGCGGTGCTGGCGAAACTCGTGCGGCACGTCTACACGATTGAGGTGGTGGAACCGCTGGGCAGGCAGGCGCAGGCGCTGCTGGAGCGGCTCGGCTTCAGGAACGTCACCGTGCGGATCGGGGACGGCTACGAAGGGTGGCCGGAGGAGGCGCCGTTCGACAAAATCATGCTGACCGCTGCTCCGCCCGACGTGCCGCAGAAGCTGATCGATCAGCTGAAGCCGGGCGGACGGCTGGTGGCGCCGGTGGGCACAGGGTGGCAGGAACTGGTGGTGATCGACAAGGATCCGAACGGTCGGATCCGGCGGCGGACCGAGTTTCCGGTGATGTTCGTGCCGATGGTGCCGGGCAAGCGCTGATCAGGCAGGCGGGATTTCCTCGAATTCAAGCTGGTCGCCGGGCTGCGTGCAAGTGGCCTGGATGGTTCCCTCAGGCAATTCGAGAACCGAGTGCGCGCGCAGGCAGCCGGCGATGCGCCAGGGTTTCAGCGACGGGCGCAGCTTCACCACGCGCAGCTTCCGGTCCAGAAAGATCACGTCGATGGTGAACTTCATGAAGAAGCAGTGGACAGCCTCGCAGGGGACGATCCACAGGCCTTCGCCCTGGGGCAGGGAACTGCGTCCGAGCAGCCCGCGGCGGCGGGAGGCCGATTCGCCAGCCTTCTCGGCGCGCGTGGCGAGTACTGTGGAGCGGGTCCGGTTGACGACGCGCAGCGGCATGACGGCTCTATTCTGGCAGAAGAGGGGCGGATGAAGGGCATTTATGCCCTCCGGGCGATGGAGATATGAAGTGGCTGGCCGCTCCGGCCGTTGATCAGAATGATGGACGTCGTGGCGCATCCGATCATGATTCTGGCCGCCTGCGTGCTGACGCTGGCCGGATCGCTCGTGCTGTTTTTCAGTCTGAAACGCGAAATGGCGCGCCTGCGCCGGGAGATGGAAGAGAGGGAAGAGCAGTGGTCGGCCGAGGCAGGCGAGCTGCGGCGCGCCCTGCAGGTGCTGTCCCAGGAGCTTGAGCTGGAGCGGAAGGCCGCAGTGGACCGGGCAGCCATCCCGAGGGAGGGCATGAATCTGAGCAAGAGGAGCCAGGCGCTGAGAATGCACCGGCTGGGGCAGAGTCCGGAGAACATTGCGGCCGCGCTCGGGGTTTCCCGGCGGGAGGTCGACCTGCTGCTGAAGGTGCACCGGACGGTGCTGGAGACAGTGGCCGGAGCGGGGGCGGCGGCGGGTGCCGGATGAGGCGCGGCAGAGGCCGGGCAGGGAAGAGATAGAATGGCGGCGCTGGAGGTCATCATGAGGTTGATCGTGTGCCTGCTTGCTGCGTCGCTGCTGTCTGGTCAGGCGCTGCGCGTGGAGAGGGGTGCGTCGGACTATCAGGTGTTTCAGCGCGGACCGGCCAACACAGCTGACATCCGCGTGGAGGGGGCGGCAAGCGGCGGGGAGGGGCGCGGCGTGGAAGCCCGTGTCCTCAGGGCTGGCATGCCGGTGCCGGGCTTCGAGTGGAAGGCGGCTGGAAAGGTGTCGGGGGGACGCTGGACGGCGGAGCTGAAAGGGCTGCCTGCGGGCGGGCCCTACAGGCTGGAGTTCCGCGTGGCGGGATCCCCGGACGTTGCAGCGGTCGCGCACGTGCTTGTGGGCGATCTGTGGGTGCTGGCCGGCCAGTCGAACATGGAAGGAGTCGGCAATCTTGAAGACCTGCCGCTGCCGAGCGCGATGGTGAACTCGCTCGACATGACCGATACCTGGGTCGTGGCCGAAGACCCCCTGCACCGGCTGGCGGACGCTGTGGACAAAGTGCACTGGCGGAAGAACTCCAAAGGCGAAATCGCGAAGCTCGAAGGCGAAGAACTGCGGAAATTCATCGCCGGGCGGCGCAAGGGAGCAGGCGTGGGGCTGCCGTTCGCGCTGGAGATGGTGCGGCGGACCGGCGTGCCGGTGGGACTGATCCCGTGTGCGCATGGCGGAACATCGATGGATCAGTGGAGTCCGGACCTGAAGGACCGGGGCGGGGAATCGCTGTATGGGGCCATGCTGCGGCGGATCCGCCTGGCCGGCGGCCGCGTGCGCGGCGTGCTGTGGTATCAGGGCGAAAGCGACGCCAACGAGAAAGCCGCGCCGCTGTTCGAGGAGAAATTCCGGAGTTTCATCCAGCGGCTGAGAGAAGACACGGGCCTGCGGGACCTCCCCTTTTACTACGTCCAGATCGGCCGCCACGTGGTCTCCGCGCCCGAGGCGCCGTGGGACATGGTGCAGGATGCCCAGCTGCGCGTGGAATCGCAACTGCCGAATGTGTGGATGACCACCTGTGCCGATTGCGAACTGGACGACAGCATCCATGTGGGCACGGATGATTTCCGGCTTCTGGGCAGGCGGCTCGCCAACCTGGCCGAAGGCCGGGTGCGGCGCGGACCGCGGCCCGTGGCGGCCAGGCTGAAGGGGCAGACGATTCAGGTCGAGTTCAGCGAAGTGAACGGCCGGCTGACGCATTCCGGACGGTTGAACGGTTTCTCGGTGCGCGATGGGGCAGGCAACGAGCTGCGCGTCATCTACCGGCAGCGGGTGTCGCGCGAGGCGCCGAACGTGGTGGAACTGCTGTTCCAGGGCAAACTGCCTGACGACGCATTCCTGTACTACGGAGCCGGACGGAACCCGTACGTGAACCTGCGCGATGAAGAGGACATGCCTGCGCCGGCCTTCGGTCCTCTGAAAATCGAGCGATGAGGGCGGGAGGCGGCCACAGCGACGCTGGTCGCTGACTCAATGCATGCGGGTTTCCGCAGGGCGGGATCCCGATGCCGCTGCTTTCCTGCCTCGGCGATGCATGAAGCCGTCAGGGTGCGTGGCACGGGCAGAGGTTCCTTGTGCGCCTGGGCCCGGTGACTCCACGCGCAGGGCGGCCTACAATCGGGGCATGAACCGGACGATCAGAGCCTGGCGGGGCGGCGAACTCCATGCGAAAGGCTGGCCGCAGGAAGCGGCGCTGCGCATGCTGATGAACAATCTGGATCCTGCCGTGGCCGAAAGGCCGGAGGATCTGGTGGTGTACGGCGGGGCGGGCAAAGCTGCACGGAACTGGGACTGTTTTGAGGCCATTGTCCGGGAGCTGCTTGCGCTGGAGCGGGATGAAACGCTGCTGGTGCAGTCGGGCAAGCCCGTAGGCGTGTTCCGGACCCATGAAGACGCGCCGCGCGTGCTCATTGCCAATGCAAACCTGGTGGGACGGTGGTCGGACTGGGAGCATTTCCGCGAGTACGAGCGGCTCGGGCTGACGATGTACGGCCAGATGACGGCGGGAAGCTGGATTTACATCGGGACGCAGGGCATCCTGCAGGGCACCTACGAGACGTTCGCGGCGGCAGGCCGGAAACATTTCGGGGGGAGTTTGTCTGGCCGCTTCGTGCTCACCGGAGGCATGGGCGGGATGGGCGGCGCGCAGCCGCTGGCCGCGACGATGAACGGGGCGGCGATCCTGTGCGTGGAGGTGGATCCGGCGCGGATCGCCCGGCGGCTGCAGACAGGATATTGCGATGTGAAAGCGGACACGCTTGACGAGGCGCTCCGGCTGGTGCTGGACGCCCGCGACGAGCGCCGGCCGCTGTCTGTGGGGTTGTGCGCGAACTGCGCAGACGTGTTGCCGGAACTCGTGCGGCGGGGAGTGACTCCGGACGTGGTGACGGACCAGACTTCGGCGCATGACCCGCTGAACGGCTACGTCCCATCGGGCTTCAACGTGGAGGAGGCGGCCCGGCTGCGGGTGTCCGACCCGAAAGGATATGTCGAGCGCGCGCTGGATTCCATTGCGCGCCACGTGGAGGCGATGCTGGACATGCAGCGGGCCGGGGCGCGCGTGTTCGATTACGGAAACAACATCCGCAAAATGGCGTTCGACCGGGGCGTGACGCGGGCCTTCGACATCCCCGGCTTCGTGCCGGAGTACATCCGGCCGCTGTTTTGCGAAGGAAAAGGCCCATTCCGCTGGGTGGCGCTCTCCGGCGAAGCCTCCGACATTCATGTGACCGACGAAGTGGCCTGCGCGATGTTTGCGGACAATGAGGCTCTGGTGCGCTGGATCCGGCTCGCCCGGGAGAAGGTCCGGTTCCAGGGTCTTCCGGCGCGCATCTGCTGGCTGGGCTACGGGGAACGCGACCGCTTTGCGCTGGCGATGAACCGGCTTGTGGCGGAAGGCAAAGTAAAAGCGCCAATCGTGATCGGCCGCGACCATCTGGATTGCGGCTCGGTTGCGTCGCCCTTCCGCGAGACGGAAGGAATGAAGGACGGCAGCGATGCCATCGCTGACTGGCCGATTCTGAACGCGCTTCTGAACACGGCGGCAGGGGCGACCTGGGTGAGCGTGCACAACGGCGGCGGAGTCGGGATTGGCTATTCGCAGCATGCGGGGCAGGTGACGGTCGTCGACGGCAGCGAAGGCGCCGCCCGCAGGGCTGAACGGGTGATGCGCTGCGATCCCGGTCTTGGCGTGTTGCGGCATGCGGATGCCGGCTACGAAGAAGCGATCCGGTGCGCCCGCCGGCACGGTTTGCGGATCCCGATGCCTCCTCAGGAGCCGGCGGCGGGGCCGGAGTGAGAGCGGGGCGGCCCCGCTCCGCCTGCTGATCACCCGTCAGCTTTCCCTGCGGGCGCCGGCGAACTCCGCGCCCTTCTCTGAATGGCTGCAGCCGACCGGGAGCGGAGAACGGTTCCCGCCTCAGGACGGAGGCAGCCCGGATGCCGGCCAGACCGCGGCAGGAGGGCTGAAGACTCCGCGAGCCAGAGGAATCGAATTTCCCAAATCCTGAATTGTCCGGTCAATTTACGCCTGTTTCATTTTGGATTCCGGAAGATTCAGGGAAAAGCGGCTGCAGACGTGGAATGGGGGCGCCGGATTTGTTCGTGCATGTTGGAAAAAACAGATCGACAAAAGCGGTCAGGACAGCTACGATGAAAAAGGTTGTCGGTCATGCAGTCACGGCTTCTAGTGCGGGGCGCGCGCCAGTTGCTCACGCTTCGCGGCTCCGCCGGCCCCCGGCGCGGAGCGGAGCTCAATGAACTTTCGATCATCGAAAACGGGGCTTTGCTGGTAGAGGGAGACCGCATCGCCGCGGTAGGTCCCGCAAGCCGGGTCGAGAACCTGGCGAAGGCGAAAGGCGCGATCGAGCTCGACGTGCATGGCCGAGTCGTCCTGCCCGGGTTTGTCGACTGCCACACGCACCTTCTTTACGGGGCGCCGCGGCTGGACGATTTCTCCATGCGGATCGCCGGGAAAGATTACGAAGAAATCGCCCGGGCGGGCGGGGGGATTCTCTCGACGGTGCGGCGGGTGCGGTCCATGAGCACGCTCCGGCTCAGGGAGCAGGCGCGGCGGGAACTGGAGCGGATGGCCCGGTGCGGGACGACGACGGCCGAGGCGAAGAGCGGGTATGCGCTGGAGGAGGAAGGCGAGCTGCGATGCCTGCGGATCCTGCAATCGCTGGATGGCGAGCCGGTCAGCGTGATCCCGACATTCCTGGGAGCGCACGCTGTGCCGCCCGAATTCAGCGGGGATGCGGACGCCTGGATCGGCCACCTGATCGCCGAGATTCTGCCGGCGGTCGCAAGGAGGAAGCTGGCGCGGTTCGCCGACGTGTACTGCGACCGCAACGCTTTCAGCCTGCCGCAGGCGAGGCGCTACCTGGAAGCGGCGCGGAAGCTTGGGCTCGAGCTGCGGATCCACGCGGCGCAATTCCAGGATCTGGGCGCAGCGGCGCTTGCAGCGGAAATGCGGGCGCGAAGCGCCGACCATCTCGAGCACATCAGCCGCTCGTCTGTTTCTGTTCTGGCGCGCTCGGAGACGGTTGCCGTCCTGCTGCCGGGTTCGGTGTATTTTCTGGGCAGCTCCAGATACGCGCCGGCGCGGGCGCTGATCGAGGCGGGCGCGGCGGTAGCCCTCGCCACGGACTACAATCCGGGAACGAGCCCCGTGTGGAACATGCAGATGATCCTGTCGCTCGCATGCACACAGATGAGGATGACGCCGGCGGAGGCGATCAGCGCCGCAACCGTGAACGGCGCGCATGCACTCGGCATCGGCGAGCGCACGGGCTCGCTGGAGGCGGGAAAACAGGCCGATTTTCTGATCCTGGACGCCTCCGATTACCGCGAGCTTGCCTATTACATCGGAGCGAACCTGGTCAGGGCCACCTTCAAGAACGGCAAGCTGCTTGAGTTCCCGGCGGAAGGAGACAACCATGGCAAGACGGCTGGTTGAATGCGTGCCCAATTTCAGCGAGGGGCGCGACGAGACGAAAGTGCGGGCGATCGCGGAGGCGATCTCTTCCGTGCCCGGCGTTCTGATTCTCGACCGGGAGATGGACCCGGATCATCACCGCAGCGTGATTACGTTCGCCGCGCCGCCGGAGCTCGCCGTCGAGGCGGCGCTGGCAGGCGCCGGCAAGGCGGTCGAGCTGATCGATCTGAACCAGCACCGCGGAGCGCACCCGCGGATCGGCGCTCTTGACGTGCTCCCGTTCGTGCCGCTGTCCGGAGTGACCCTGGAAGAGTGCGTGCGGCTGGCCGAAAAAGCCGCCGCCGAACTCTGGAAGCGGCTGCGCGTGCCCTGTTACCTGTATGAAGCTGCGGCGCGGCGACCCGACCGCGTGAATCTCGAAAACATCCGGCGGGGTCAGTTCGAGGCTCTGCGCGAGGAGATCGCGTCCAACCCCGGCCGCATGCCGGACGTGGGAGATCCCGCCATCCACCCGACCGCGGGGGCCACGGTGGTGGGGGCGCGCAAGTTTCTGATCGCCTACAACATCAACCTGCGCACGCCGGACGTGGAAATCGCGAAGAAGATCGCGAAGGCGGTCCGTTTTTCCTCCGGAGGCTACCGTCACGTGAAAGCCATGGGCGTGGACCTGGCCTCGCGCGGACTGGCGCAGGTGTCGATGAATCTGACCGACTTCGAGGCGACTCCCGTGCACCGCGTTTTCGAGACGGTGAAGCGCGAAGCCGCGCGATACGGCGTCGCCATCGCGGGCAGCGAAATTGTCGGACTGATTCCCAGAAAAGCGCTGGAAATGACTGCGGATTTCTATCTGCAGATCGAGAACTTCGATTCCTCGCTCGTGCTGGAAAACCGCCTTGAGCAGGCCCTCGAGGCGCGGAGCGGACTCGTGGAGTTTCTCGATGCGCTCGCGGCGCCTGCCGGAGCTCCGGGCGGGGGCAGCGCCGCGGCGGCAGCCGCGGCAATGGCAGCCGCACTGGGCGCCATGGTGGCCAGGCTCTCGAAGCTGGACGCGGGCGGATTCGAAGAGTTGCGAGCGTTCTTCACGGAAGCCGTCGAGCGCGACGCCGCGGCGTTCCGGGAGGTGATGGCGGCTTACCGCCGGCCCAAAGAGGAGCGGGCGCCCTTCGTGGAGAGGGCTCTGGAAGGCGCCGCCACAGTGCCGCTCGAGGTGTTCGTGAAAGCGGGAACCCTCGCCTCGCGTCTCGACAGTCTGCGCAATGCGGCTCCGGCGAAGTTCGCTTCCGATGTGGCGACGGCGCAGGCTCTGGCGCAGGCTGCGCGGGAGGGAGCGCGCGCCAACGTGGAGATCAATCTGGAATCCCTTCCTGACGGCGAATTCCGCCGGAAGGTTATGGCCGCGCTTTCAGAAGCCGCACAGCCCGGCCCGGTATCATAAAAAGAGTGCTGGTTTCCATCGACACACGGCCCCGGCGTCCGGCGTGGCTGAAGGCGCCCGCCCCTGTGGGCGACAACTACATGGAGCTGAAGCGGCTGGTGCGCGGCCTCCGCCTGCACACGGTGTGCGAGTCTGCAGCCTGCCCGAACATCGGCGAATGCTGGAACCACCGCACGGCGACGTTCATGATTCTCGGCAATTACTGCACGCGCCGCTGCGGCTTCTGCGCCGTGCAGAAGGGCGCCCCGTTGCCCGTCGATCCGGACGAGCCGCGCCGCGTGGCCGAGGCGTGCGCGCATCTGGGTCTCCGCCATGCGGTCATCACGAGCGTCAACCGCGACGACCTGAAGGACGGCGGCGCCGGCCACTTCGCCGCGGTGATCTCTGCGATCCGCGAAAGAATTCCGGGCTGCCGCGTGGAAGTGCTGGTGCCGGACTTCCAAGGCTCGAGGGAAGCCATGCGCACGGTGATGGATGCGGCGCCGGACGTGCTGAATCACAACATCGAGACCGTTCCGAGGCTTTACCGCGAAGTGCGCCTGGGAGCGCGCTACGAACGCTCGCTGGAAATGCTGGCCTATGCCGCTGAGCTGCGGCCGGAGATCCCCACAAAGTCCGGCCTGATGGTCGGCCTTGGCGAGACGGACGAAGAGGTCTTCGAGGTCCTGCGCGACCTGCGGCGCCACCACGTGAAGATCGTGACGATCGGCCAGTACCTGCGGCCGACTCTGCAGCACCTGCCGGTGCTGCGTTATGTGACGCCCGAGCAGTTTGCCGAATACAGGCGGGCGGCGCAGGAAATGGGATTCGACCATGTCGAATCCGGTCCGTTCGTCCGCTCGTCCTATCACGCGGCGGAGGCGGTGGCGGCGAGCTCAGAGCCCGGCCTGCAGAACCGCTGAAGCCGGACCGAGCCAGGCGTCGAAGCTGTTCATCATCGTCGCGCGCAGAGCGGGCGCGTCGGCTTCCACCGCTTCCAGCCGCAAGCGCAGAAACGACCGAGGCTGAAGCTCGATTCTCAGGGGCAGCGAAGGGCGCGCCGCAGGGTCGTGCCAGAGAGTGAAGCGGGAGCGTCCGCGGGTGGATTCATCAATGATCTCCGCCTCGAAGCGCATGACGGCCGTTCCCGGCTCCACCAGATGCCGTGCGGCGAATTCATGTCCGGCTTTGCTGTCGGGCGAACGCTGCCACACAAGCCGGCGGGGATTGCGGCCGTACAGGAACGGCGTCTCGCCCCGGGCACCCGCCTGCTCCAGCAGCAGGCTGAGAGTGTGCAGAAACGTTCTGACGCCGTCTGAACCGGAGGACCGGGAAGGATCGGGAGCGTCCGTATTGAGAGCACGGGCGGCGGCGGCGAGGCAGCGGGGCCAGACAGACCAGCCCGCCCCTGCCTCCAGTTCCAGATTGGTCAGGCGGGACAGGTGGCGCCCGCCGCGGGCCTCGCCGCAGATGGTCACGACCGGCACGCCGCCTGCTCCCGCACGCAGGGCCCGTTCCGCCTCTTTGATGTTCTTCTCGTCCGACCGGGTCATGAAGCCGAAATACCGCGCCTCCGCACCGGTGTCTTCCGCCATGCGGATGGACTCGCTGAAGTAGCCGAACCGGTTCAGACCTCGCGCCCTCTCAGGCCGCGAGCCCGCCGCGAAGGCGAGCCGGAGCTGCCGCTCGGCCGCGGAATCCTCCTTCCGGAAATAGAGCACGCCCTCGCCCACGCCCGTGCGAGTAAAGATCGGCGCGGAGAACAGGACAATCACGGCGTCGACGCGGTAGGCGACGATCCGGTCAGAACCTGAAGGAAGGCCCGGCGCCGGCGCCAGAGGCGCGGCGAGCAGGGCGAGAAACCGCCGTCTTGTGGTCATTCAGACCTCCATGCCCAGCCAGTTGCCGGGCGTCGAAACGAAAGCAGGAGGAGTTGCCGGGGCCCAATCGTCGCGGCGGACCGACTCCGCCAGCTCCCGGTACAGTTCGAAATAACGCGCCGCAACTCTGGGCCAGTCGTGAGCTTCGGCCGTTCTGCGGGCCTCCGCGATTTTCTTTTCCCGGTCCGGCGAGCCGGGCGAGGCTGCGCGCACCGCGCCAGCCATGGCGCGCGCGTTGGGACAGGCCAGCCAGGCGTTGCCGCCGTTGGCGTACGACAGCAGACCGCCCGAGTTCGGCGCCACCAGGGCCAGACCGGAGGCCATTGCTTCCAGAGGCGCGATGCCGAAAGGCTCGGCGGGATTCGGGTGGAGAAAAACGTCGCAATTGGCGTGGATTTCGGCCAGCCTTTCCCGGTCGCCAAGATGCCCCAGAAACGTCACGAGGCCCGGCAACCGCCTCCGCGCCTCGGCCTGCAGGGAGGCCGAGAGAATGCCGCTGCCGGCGATCAGCAGCCTGTATTCGCGGTCCGCGTCCCGGGCAAGTTCCTGCAGAGTGTCCAGCAGCAGGGGCAGGTTTTTCTCTGGAACCAGGCGGCCGGCATAGAGAATGAGCACGGCGTCGTCCGGCGCTCCGGTCAGCCAGAGAAGCTGCCGGCGGACGTGCGGCGAACGCCGCGAAGGCCGGAAAAAGGCGGCATCGACGCCCATGCCCCGGATCCAGACTGCGCGGGCGCGTTTGTGCCCGCGCGCCGCAAGCCGCAACTCCTCCGCCGTATAGCCGGACACCGTGATGTGGTGATCGAACATCGGGAAGTACAGCCACTTCATGTAACGGCGCGCGAAGGCCATCGCAGCCCGGTGCGGGGAAAGATAGGCGCGCACGTTGGCATCCATGCGCTCGCAGCTCAGGCCCACGGTGGCCGGCCGGAAAGAGACGCCGGGAAGGCGGCGCGTGCGCAGCAGCCCGGCGAGATAGTTCAGGGTGTACTTGTCGCACACTTCCACGAGATCCGGGCGCTCCGTGTTCAGAATGCGGCGCAGCTCGCCTCCGGGAAGCAGGTAGGATGCCGGGTGGATCATCCGGTAGGCCGGATTGAAAGGGGCGCGCGGCGAGCGTACGTAATAAATGCGCGTCCAGCGGTCAGGAGCTTCCACGCGGCTTTCAGCGGCGGGAACGGCGAGCCGGACCAGGCACCCGGCTTCGGGGGCTGCGGAGAGAAGCGCACGGTAGAAGGTGGCGACGCCGCCGGAGGATTCGTGGTGGGCGTTGGTGAGATGCAGCGTCTTCAACATAGCAGGAATGCGCGGCCGGCGCGCGGAAGGGCCGGCGCCCGCCGGCGGCCACCTCCGACGGTAGCGCCTGCCGGTTCCAGTGGGATAACAAATTTAACAAGATTTGTTTTATAGTGCCGCGCCGTCCGGCCGGCCCTGGATTTTTGAGCACGGGGAACTTCCCGGCCCGGGAGAGCGTATCTTTCAGCGAGGAGGTGGCCCGATGGCCGGGTTCCTGCTGTTCTGCATTCTGGCGGTTCTGTGCTGGCCGCTCGCCCTGCTGGCGCTGATCCTCTACCCGATCGTGTGGCTGCTGCTGCTGCCGCTGAAGCTGCTTGGCGTGGCGATCGCAGGGGTGTTCGAGCTGATCGGCGCGCTGTTCCTGCTGCCGGCGAAGATCGTGAAAGCGATCCTGTAAGCCTCGCGCCGGCCTAGAAAGTGATCGAAAACAGGATTTCGTACTGGTCGCGGCGGGACTGCGCCGCCCGGTTGTTGAAGATGCCGCCGAACCACCGCGTGTAGCGGAATTCCGGAATCAGCTTGATCCCGAAATCGTCTTTCAGGACGAGGCCGATGCCGGCCACGGCGCCGAAGATGTTCTTGTGCGCCGGCGTCGCGGGCGTCTCGTCGCAGCAGGTTCGCACGTTGCGGGCTTCCCGTTCGGTCGAACTGCGGATGCCGGTGACGCGGCGCACGACGGGGCCGGCCTCGTAGAACCACTTCCAGCGGTCCTCGAACCGGCTTTCGTTGTACCGGCGGACCAGCACGGGCAGGTCCCAATAGCGGGCGCGCGTATCCTCCGTCGTGAACGTGGCTGTGCGGTCGTCGAACGGCGTGTTCGGATTGTCGACGCCCTCGTAGAAAGTCGTGGTCAGCTTGTAGCGGGTGCGGCGCAGTTGCAGATCGGCGTTGACGGCGTAGCGCTCGGTGATGAAGAACTGGACGGAGACGCCGCCGCCGAACAGCGTGCCTTTGTTCTCGTTCTTGGTGTCGATCTGCAACGGAGGCGCGGTGATGGATTCGGACTGCTCTCCGCCCTTCATCAGGCCGAGGATGAGGATGCTGGCGTTGCCGCCCACGGTAAACCGGCGGATGTAAGGCTCGTCCTGGAAGAACGGCGAAGACTCCTGCGAGTCGGGCTTCGGTTTTGCGGCTGCGGGAGGTTGGGCGGCCGGGGATTCGGCCTGCTGCTGGGCGGGCGCGGCGAGGCTGAATGCCAGCAGAGCGGGGATCAAAACGAAACGCATTTCTTTTGTTCTCGCGATGATTTCAGGATATCTGCCCATGGGCGGCTCAGAACTGGACGCGGACGGCCAGCTGCACGGAGCGCGGACCGCCGGGCGCGAAATACGAGGACGGGTTCGGAGCAAAGGACGCGTTCAGCGAGCGCACCGGAAATCCGAACACCGGGCTGCCCAGATAGCCGCCCTCGTTGCGGTTCGGGTTGGCGAAGGCCGGCGAATTGGTCAGGTTGAACGCCTGCACGGCGATGTTGAGCCGCAGCGATTCGGTGAACGGAATTTCGCGCCGCAGCGCCAGGTCGATCTGCGCCGCCGGCCTTCCATACAGGATGTTCCGGCCGAGGTCTCCGGTTCTGTTCGTGGCCGGGGCGGTGAAAGCGGCCGGATTCAGGCGGCGTCCGCCGGCCACGTTGTTGTCGGAAATCCACAGATCGGCGCCGTTATAGTTGGGGCGCACGAATCCGTGCAGCCCGCGGATGAGCGGAGTCTGCACGGCGCCGGCGTCGGCCGAAGGCGTCGAGTTCAGCATCAGGACGTCGAACGGAAGACCGGTGCGGGCCGAAGCGATCCACTCCAGATGCCAGTCGCGCAGAGCAGCGTTCAGACCGCTGATCTGCGGGGCAGGGATGAGATAAGACCCCGAGACGTTGAGCAGGTGGCGCACGTCGTAGTCGGCGTTGCCTTTCTCGTTGCCGAAGATGGTGGCGAAGCCGATGCCGCTGTAGTTGGCGTCATCGTCCGTGGCGTGGCCGTAGGTATAGGTGGCCTGCATCTGGAGGCGACGGGAGAGCCTGCGCCGGTACTCGGCCTGCAACGCATGCCAGGACGAATCGACGACGCTGATGACCTTGTGCAGGTCGATGTAGTCGGCCGTGGCGCTGCGCTCCGCCGACGTGCGCAGGAGGCGGCGGCCCGTGGTGTTCAGATAGGCGACCGAGACGATCTGTTCCGGACCGAAATGCTTCTCGACGCTGACATTCAGATGGCGGATGATGGGAGACTGCAGAGCGCTGCGGTCGGGCACGACCACGAGGCCGTAACGCCGCGAAGGCGGCATGACCGGCGCTGCCAGATCCGTTCCCACGAGGGGGAATGGCGGCAGCGACATGATGCGGACGTTCGAGTAGGGCGCTCCGTCGAAGAAGCTCGTCACAGTGCTGGCGCCAAAGGCGTGGAAGCCCCCGGCGCCGATGCGGGCGATCAGCTCCCTGCCGGGCTTCGCGGAGATGACCTGCGTGTAGCTGAACCGCGGAGCCACGTCGGACCAGCTTCGATTGAAAATCGCTTCGTTCTGCACGATCCGGTTGGAAAACGCCGACGACAGCGCCGCCGGCCGCGGCCCCCTGCGCACGCCCGGCGGAGAGTTGACATCCCAGCGGATGCCGAAAGCGAGAACCACGCGGGACCCGATCCTGGCCGTGTCCTGCAGGAAGAAAGACAGGTTCTGAAACGCCGGGTAAATCGCATCCGAATTGGACGACACGACGGAAGAGACCGACCGCGAGGAGAGAAACGTGCCTGCCGCTTCCGTGCCGTCCGCCTGCAGCTCGGACAGAGAACGGAAGTAGGAAACGCTCGAGTAAGCCGGTTTGCGGATCGTCGGCGCAATGTAGCGGAAATCGAATCCGGCCACGTAGGAGTGCGCGCCCGCGACCATCGTCACCGTATCGGTCGCATTGAGCTGCCACTGGCGGTTCGAAATCTGAGGCCCGAAAGAATAACCCGACATGCCGAAAATGTGGAAGCCGTACTCGGCATTTGCAGGGTTGACTGCCGTGGGGAAAATCCTCGCGAAATCGGGCAGCGTTTCATGCATGAGATCCGAATAACGGTTCTCCATGTCCAGCGACACGTTGGTGTAGTTGAGGCGGAAATCGTTCGTCGTCCCCGGATTGAGAGTCGAGATCAGCCCCAGCGTGGCCGACTTGTAGTCATCCTTGTACGAGCGGCGAACATTCGGTGCAAGGAAAACCGATCCGCGGCTCTCCGCGTCGGTTTTGGCGTAATTCAGGCGGGCAAAAACGGAATGCGATGCGCCGATCTTCTGGTCGATGCGCAGGGAGGCCGTGTCACGGTCGTAGGGATAGGAGAAGACCTGGGTGAACGGAGCGGCCTGCCCCGTCAGATTGGGACGGTTCGGCATCGGATAGGCGCTGACAAACGGCCGCAGGGAAGCCGGTGCAGCCTGGCGGAATCCGGCGGAAGGGACCACGGTGTACACGGTCTGCGGCGCTTTCAGCCGCAGACCTTCGTAAGAAGCGAAGAAGTGCGTGCCGCCCGGAACGATGGGGCCGCCCAGCGAGGCGCCGAACTGGTTCTGCCGCAGCCGCCCCCGCCCGTGGCTCAGGGCATTGGCGAACCAGTCGTTGGCGGCGAAGCGGTCGGAGCGGTGGTAGTTGTAGGCCGATCCATGCAGAGCGTTCTGCCCGCGCCGGGAAGCCAGAGCGATCTGCGCGCCGGGCGTTCTTCCGAGCTGCGGGATGAAATTCTGCGTCTGCACGCGCACTTCCGTCAGCGAGTCGAGGCTGACGAAAATGGCGGGCGCGGGCTCCGACAGCGTCAGCGCCAGGCTGGAAAGCGGCTCGCGCGGCGCGTTGGCGGCGTGGCTCAGCCGCGCCAGAGGCTCGTACAGATTGAGGCCGTCCAGAGCGAGGTAGTTGAACTGGACGGGCACAGCGAGGGAGTTCGGCTGCCCCTGAGGCGCAGCGCCGGTTACGGTGGCGGGCGCCGCGGGCGCCAGGGCGAGCGCGTGGCGGCCGTTGAGCGGCAGGTGGTGGAGTTCCAAGGCATTCGCGGAGGCTGCCAGATGAACATCGCCGCCGAGACCTTCGGATGCTTCCTTGATGTCGACGATTCTGGCCGTGTCGCCGGCGTTCAGGGTCAGCAGCAGCGTGCGGCGCTCGCGCGCCCGGAGCACGATGCGCTGCAGCCGCAGCGTTTCGAACGATTCTTTCGATACGGTGAGCTCGTACTCGCCAGGCTGCAGCAGATCGAAGGCGAAGTCGCCGCCCTGATTGGCTTTCTTCTCCACGCTGAACTGCGAATCGAGAGATGCCAGGCGGAGACGCACCACCGGTACCGGCGCTCCTTTCGCGTCCAGGACGGTGCCGGACAGCAACGCCGTGTCCTGGGCCCAGGCCGCAGGCACGCAAAAAGCGAGCAGCAGGAGAAAACGCATAGGCAACTTGTTGTGGACGGATGCGAGATGCGGCCGGGGTACGGCCAAACTTTCATTCTAGCCCGGCTCGGCCCGCGGCATCCCTCGCGAGGTTCCACGATGCGCTCCGGCGCCTGCACCGGCCCGGCACGGATCGGCGGGACGGACGCATTCCGCGTCTCGCTGAGCTGCCGGTTTGGACAGCCTGGCCCGCGGCCGGCGGCGGCACTTTACAAACTTTGACAATCCGCCTGCAACCCTTTTCAGAGAAACCCCGTTCAGGGAAGAGAGGAGAACCTCGCATGAAACGCCTGACGTGTCTGTCTGGAGTGCTGCTTCTGGCTGCTTCGGTTGCACCCGCGCAAATGAGAAGCGGTTTGCCCGGCGGGCAGATGGATCCCGCCAAAATGGTGGAGGCCCGCGTCGCCATGCTGGCGCAGACGCTGAATCTGACCGAAGCCCAGAAAGCCCAGGCCCTCAAGATCTTTTCGGACGCCCAGGCTGCTGCGGAGCGCTTCCGCGAGGAAATGCAGGTGGCGCGGCAGGAGCTGCAGACGGCGATCAAGGCCAACGACCTGGCGTCGATCGAGCGCAACGCGCGCGAGATCGGGACCGCCACGGGCGAAATGACCATCATCGATGCCCGCGCGCAGGCGGCTTTCTACGCCTTGCTGACGGCGGAACAGAAAACCAGGTACGACCAGATGCCCGTCCGCGGCTTCGGAATGGGACCTGGCGGGATGGGACCGGGCGGCGCGGGGCCCGGCGGCCGCGTGCGTCCCGAAATGTGAACGTTCCCGTCGCGGGCGAGGAAAACGCACTTTCTTCCCGCCCCCTCCGGGCGGGAAATCATCCGGGAAAACGCATGGCAGACGCCCAGGTAATTCCAGTCAGTCCGGCCGCAGCAATCGCCTGGAAAGCGGAACGGCGCCTTGCGCAGAGAGAGCAGGTCTGGAACAGGCTTGTCGAAAAGGGACTCGTCTGGCAGCCCGATCCAGGCCGGACTCCGGGGCCGGAGACCGTCCTCACGCTGTCGTCGCCCGGTGAATGGACTGCGGAACATCTGAAAGACGCTGCTCTGCACGTCCTTCGTGTGGAAGCTGCGCTGAATGAAATGAACTGGACGCTGGGCTCAGCGGCGGCGCACTGGGTTCAGTTTGCCGGATGCCGTCCGGCCTGGATCAGCCAGGGTGTCCTCCGCCCCCGGCGGCGGAGAGAGTGGATGGCGCGGCAAGAGTTCGAATCCAATTTCCTGTCGCCACTGTTGCGCCATTGCTCCCGTCAGGGCGGCAGCCACCGCCTGCGGCGGTGGGGCGGCGCTCTGCTGGCGAGAATTCGCTCCGTCTCCGGAGGCCGCGGCCCTGAACCTCTCGCGGAACTGGAGGGTCTTGTGGAGAGGCTGACGCTGCGCGGGCGTTGGTCGCCCTGGCAGATCTGCACGCGGGCGGTAGAGCCTGCAGGGCTTGCGGAAATCCTGGTCAAGGAGGAGGCTGTGCGGCGCGGCGCGCGGCTGATTTATGAATGGCGTGGTTCGAGGCCCTCTACTGCGCCCCTGCGCCCCTGCCCCGGCGTGGCCTGGGTCCGTTTCCACGAGGACGAGGAACAGGCGGCGGCCGACTACCTCGAGCAGCATGCCCTGCGGGCCTGCGCGTTGCCGTTGTGGAACCGCACGGGCGACCCCCCGGCCGTCTGCCCGCAGCGTCCTGAGGCGGATCTGCTTGTCGCCACGGGCCGCGGGAATGTGCCGGCGGCAGCGCCTGAACTCGCACGGTTCGCGCAGGTGATCCGGCGCATGGCCCCGGCAGCGCTGGTGGAATTTGCGGGCGGCGAGGATCCCGCAGCCTGGAATCTCTTCGTGGACACGCTTCGCCGCGGATTCCGCTTCAGCCGGGTCACGGAAACCGGCGCCGGCCGCAGGCTGTGCCTGCTCGAGCGGATCTGAGCCGCGTTTGCTAGCCTGATCCGTGATGCCGGAATCCCGCAGGCTGCTTCCCGCCATCGCTCTGTTTTTTCCGCTTCTGGCGCCGCTGCCGGCCCAGGTTCCCCCGCCTCAGGTGCTGCTGCGCAACCGCTCGCTGACAGCCCGCGTGTACTTGCCCGACCCGCAGCGCGGCTACTACCGCGGCACCCGCTTCGATTGGTCCGGCCAGGTGTTCAGCCTGCGCACGGTGCGCAACGAGTATTTCGGCCAGTGGTTCGACCGCTACGACCCGTACCTGCATGACGCCATCATGGGGCCGGTCGAGGAGTTCCGGACAGGCAGCGCCGCCCTCGGATATGACGAAGCCCCTGCCGGGGGAGAATTCGTGCGGATCGGCGTGGGAATTCTCCGCAAGCCGGCGGACGAACCGTTCCAGACGTTCCGCACCTACGAGATGGTCGATCCGGGCCAGTGGCGCATCATCCGGGGCCGGTCCCGCGTGCAGTTCATCCACACGATCCGCCCCGCCAACGGCTACGCCTACGAATACCGCAAGACCGTGCGGCTGGTGCGGCAGAAGCCGCAGATGGTGATCGACCATACGCTGATCAATACAGGTTCGAAAACCATCGAGACGGACCAGTACAACCACAATTTCTTTGTCATCGACGGGCTTCCCGTGACCCCCGGCATCCGGGTCATCTTCCCGTTCGAGCTGGAAACCGTGCGGGAATTTCAGGCGGATTTCGTGGAAAAGCGGGGCAAGACGATCGAATTTGTCAAAGAAATCCCGGAAGGGGCCAGCACCATCGGCGAGTTCCGCGGCTTTTCGGCCCGCGCTTCCGATTACGACATCCGCATCGAGCACGAACCGGCCAACGCGGGCGTGCGCATCCGCGGCTCGCTGCCGCTTTCGAGGCTGGTCTTCTGGTGCATGCGTCGGACATTCTGCCCCGAGCCTTATGTTCGCATCACCGTCCCGCCCGGCAGGCGTGTTTCCTGGCGGTTGACTTACGACTTCTTCAGCCTTCCGCAGCGGTAGAGCTGCGCCCGCCCGCGGGAACGCGATACTCTGGCATGATTCGGACCGGTTGCGGTCCGTGGTCTCCGCCCGGGAGGTCTGCCTTGCTTCGTTCGATACTCACTGACGTCCAGTTCTGGATTCCTGTGGCCGTGCTGTTTCTCGGCGCCATGCTGCTGGCGGCGATGAGGTAAGACCGATGCACGAGCTGCGCAATTCACGGCTTTCGCTCCATGCCCTGGGAGTGATCTGCGGCCTCACGGCGGGCGCCTGGCTTGGCGCGGCGGAAGCGCCCACAAAGCTCGTGATGACAGGCATCTCGCCCTTCATCATCTCGCTGGGCATGGTGGCCGGCGTGTTTGTGGCGCGCTGGACGTTGCCCGTGGCCATCAAGGGCACGTCGTACGTCTGGCTGGACCTGAAAGACAAGCCGCACCTGGCGGTCTGGGCTGTGTTGGCCGGCATGCTGTGGGCCGTCGCCAACACGCTCACCGTGTTCGCCATCCGCAACGTGGGGCTCTCTGTAGCGTTTCCGCTGTGGAACACGAACAGCCTGGTGGGCCTGTTCTGGGGCTGGCTGCTGTTCAACGAGCTGCGGGACGCGGGGCGCGGCGCGTGGGCGAAGGTCCTCGGCGGCGCGGCAGCCATCGTAGCCGGAGCGATGCTGCTGGCCTGGGCCACGGCGCATCAGCCTCCGAACGCCGAACATTCCGCTCCGATGGGAGTGGCGGCAGCCCTGATGGCCGGGCTGCTCTGGGGCACGATGTACATTCCCTACCGCAAGGCCTACATCAGCGGCATGAATCCGCTGTCGTTTGTCACCGTGTTCACCGTCGGCGAATTGGCCACCTGCATCGTGCTGGCGATGGCCTTCCACGGCGGCTGGCAGCCGATGCTCGATGAACTGGCGCGCGTGCGCCCGGCCATGTTCTGGCTCTTCCTCGGCGGGTTCTGCTGGGTTCTCGGCGACCTGTTCCAGCAGTATGCGGCCAAATACATTGGCATCGGCCGCGGGATTCCTCTCTCGAACACGAACCAGCTCTGGGGACTGGCGTGGGGCGCGCTCGTGTTTGGCGAGTTCGCGGGACTCGGCCCGGCGGCGCGCACGCTCATCATCGCCGGGTCTCTCGTCATGATCGCCGGCGCGGTGGCGATCAGCGTGGCTGTGGCCCCGGAAGCGGAACGGCACTCGTGGCGCAAAGCGATGCGGCGCGAGTGCGAGCGGTACGGTCTGCGCGAGGCGGAGGTGGAGGAGGCGCTCGCCGGCGGAGACCCGCTCGCGGAAACCGCGCCCGCGCGGCGCTGGTGGGAATTCGCTGTCGTGGCGCTGGCCGTGGGCGTGTTCGTGTGGCTCGGCTGGCATGCGGAGCGGCAACCGCTTCAGGTGGATCTGCTCTGGCTCGGTGTGTTGTCGGCGCTCTCGGTTTCGGCGCTTGGCGCCGGCGGCTGGATGCTCTGGCGCCGGACACGGTTTTCCTGAGCCTGGATTCCGTGCCCGGGCTGTCAGTTGAGATATTCTGGTCGCTTCATGAGAAGCGTTCCCCTGGTGGCGCCGCGGCGGCTGGAACTGGTGCAGGCCCCTCTGCCTGAAGGTCCGCGCGCCGGCGAACTGCTCCTGCAGATGCGTGCCGTCGGGCTGTGCGGCTCCGATCTGCACTGGTGGGCCGAAGGCCGCATCCACTCGACGCCCGCCCGGTATCCGCAGATTCTCGGTCACGAGCCGGTGGGTGAAGTGGTTGCCGCCGGTGCTGGAGTGCAGGGGTTCCGCCAGGGGGATCTCGTCTCCGTCGAACCTTCCCTGACGTGCGGCCATTGCGAATTCTGCATCGCCGGCAGGCACAACCTGTGCGTGCATGCGCGCTTCCAGGGCGGTCCGGAAGCGCCCGGATTCCTGCGCGACTACGCCGTGATTCCCGTGCACAACGCGGACCGCGTGCCGGCGGGGCTCACGGTGCATCAGGCCACGCTGATCGAGCCGCTGGCCGTGTGGGTGCACGTGTTTGAACTCGAGCCCGTCCGCCTCGGCGATACGGTGGCCGTGCTCGGGGCGGGCTCCATCGGGCTGCTGGGAATCGCCATGGCAAAACAGGCCGGGGCGGAAATGGTTTTGGCGGGCGACAGGGTTCCGCACCGCATTGAACTGGCAAAGCGCATGGGCGCGGATGAGGCGGTGCCCGTGCGCGACTTCCGGGAGCTGGTCATGGACCGCACGCGCGGGCGGGGCGCCGATCTCGTCTACGACGCGGCGGGCGCTCCGGAGACGATTGCCCTCGGATTGCAATGCGTCCGCCCCGGCGGTTCGTTTGTCCTGATTGGCATCCCCGAGCCGCTGGAGTTCGCGGTGGACTTGCACGCGGCGCTGGCGAAGGAATTGCGCATCCAGGCCATCCGGCGCTCGAACCACAAGGGCGCGCAGGCCGCCGCCCTGCTCGCTTCAGGCAGGATTCCCACGGATCTGATCACGCACCGCCTCCCGCTCGAACGGGCCCAGGAAGGCTTCGAAATCCTGCATTCCTACGCGGACGGGGTGGGGAAACTCATTTTTGATTTCGACCTGAAGGACTGAATGCCATGTCCCGATATCTGGCTTTTGACCTTGGCGCCGAGAGCGGCCGGGCCATTCTGGGAACACTGGAAAACGGCCGTCTTGAGCTGGAGGAACTGCACCGTTTTCTGAATGAGCCCGTGCGGCTGCCGGACGGTCTGTACTGGGATACGTTCCGGCTCTTTCACGACATCCGCGAGGGTTTGCGGATCGCCGGCCGCGAGCGGCGGCTGAAGCTCGACGGCGTGGCGGTCGACACGTGGGGCGTGGATTTCGGCCTTCTGGACATCAACGGCGAACTGTGCCTCAACCCCCGGCACTACCGCGATCCGCGCAACCAGGCTGCTTACGAAGAGGCGCTTTCCAAAGCCGGACGCGAGAAGATCTTCGCTGAGACGGGCATCCAGTTCATGGCGCTGAACTCGCTGTACCAGCTGTATGCGGCCCGGCGCGCCGCCTCGCCGGGGCTGTGGTCGGCCTCGCGTCTGCTGTTCATGCCGGACCTGTTCAACTACTGGCTCTGCGGCGAGCAGGCCAACGAGCTGACCATCGCCTCCACGTCGCAGTTCTTCAACCCGGCTTCGAAACAGTGGTCGATGGAACTGTTTGACGCGCTGGGTCTGCCGAAAGCGATCCTCGGCCGCGTGCTCCCGCCGGGACAGCGGCTGGGCGTGCTGCTCGACGAGATCTGTTCCACCTGCGCTCTGGATCCGGTGCCGGTGTTCACAACGGCGAGCCACGATACGGCCTCGGCCGTGGCGGCTGTGCCTGCCGCCGGAGACCGCCCGTGGTGCTACATCAGTTCTGGCACCTGGTCATTGATGGGCGTGGAGGCCGACGCGCCGGTGATCAACGAAAAATCGCTGGCGATGAACCTGACCAACGAGATTGGCGTCGAGGGCAGGATCCGTCTGCTGAAGAACATCGCCGGCCTCTGGATTGTGCAGGAATGCCGGCGGCAGTGGCTGCTCGAGGGCAGGGAATACAGCTACGCGGAACTGACGGAAATGGCTGCCGGCGCGCCGCCGTTTGTGGCGGTTATTGATCCGGATCAGTTCATCGAGCCCGGAACAATGCCGCGCCGCATCGCCGAGTTCTGCCGGAAAACCGGGCAGAAGGAACCGGAATCGCATGCTCAGTTCATCCGCGTGGCGCTGGAAAGCCTCGCCTTGAGATACCGTCAGGTGCTCGAGATGATCGAAGAACTGACGGGGCTGAAGATCGAGGTGATCCACATTGTCGGAGGCGGTTCGCGCAACGGCCTGCTGAACCATTTCGTGGCGTCAGCGACAGGCCGCACGGTCGTCGCGGGTCCGGCCGAAGCCACCGCGGCCGGCAACATCCTTGTGCAGGCCATGGGCGCAGGGGAAATCGACGGCCTGTCGGCGCTGCGCCGCGTCGTGCGCGACTCCTTCTATCTCGAAACGATCGAGCCGCGCCCGGATTCCACCTGGGACCGGGCATACGAAAAATTCCTCCGGCTCCAGCAGTCGTCCGCCGCCTGAAAGGCTGCCCCGGAGCGGCAAGAGCTCTGCTCAGCCTGAAGGGACCAGACGGGAACGGGCGCGGGGGCGAAGACGAACCGGTTGTCGGCCGCCCTGGACTGTGTCCGGGAAAATTGTCTCCGCCGGGTCGCCGGGACATCGACAACGGCCGGCGCTTCAGCCTGACCGGTGCCCGCCGTGTGCTGCCGGAAGCCCGGCGGGCGGGGGGCGGGCGGATCAGCGCAGCTGGCCCTTCGCGTCGATCAGTTCGGCGTTCAGGTATGGCCGCAGCGCTTCGGGGAGCACCACGGAGCCGTCCTGCTGCTGATAGTTTTCGACGACCGCCACCCACGTGCGGCCGACGGCGAGGCCGCTGCCGTTGAGCGTGTGCGCGTACTCCGCCTTGCCTTTGCCCGAGCGGAAGCGGATGCCGGCGCGGCGCGCCTGGAAGCTCTCGAAATTCGAGCACGAGCTGATCTCGCGGAAAGCCTGCTGGCCGGGCATCCAGACTTCGAGATCGTATGTCTTGGCTGAAGCGAAGCCCATGTCGCCCGCGCACAACACCACGCGGCGGTAGGGCAGGCCGAGCTTTTCGAGCACATGCTCGGCGCTTTCGGTGAGCTGCTCCAGCGCCTCGTAACTCTGATCGGGCCGCGTGAAGTTGACGAGCTCCACTTTCTGGAACTGGTGCTGGCGGATGATGCCGCGCACGTCGCGCCCGTACGAGCCTGCCTCGCTGCGGAAGCACGGCGTGAAGGCGCAATAGCGGATGGGCAGCGCGTCGCCGTCCAGCGTCTCCTCGCGGTGGAGGTTCGTGACCGGCACTTCCGCCGTGGGAATCAGCCAGAAATCGAAGTTCTCGCACTTGAACAGATCGGCGGCGAACTTGGGCAGCTGGCCAGTGCCGTAGAGCGAGCCGGAGTTGACGAGAAACGGCGGCAGGACTTCCGTGTAGCCGTGCTCGCGCGTGTGCAGATCGAGCATGAAGTTGATGAGCGCGCGCTCGAGTTTCGCGCCTGCGCCCATGTAAACGGCGAAACGCGCGCCGGTGATTTTGGCGGCGCGTTCGAAGTCGAGAATGCCGAGCTGCGGGCCGAGATCCCAGTGGGATTTGGGCTCGAAGGAGAACTCGCGCGGCTCGCCCCAGCGTTTGATTTCGACGTTGTCGTCGCTGGATGCGCCCTTTGGAACGCTTTCATGGGGCACGTTGGGGATTGCGGCAAGGCGCGAGCGGAACTCTTCGTCGAGGGCTTTGACCTGCTCCTCCAGTTCCGCGATGCGGTCGCCGAGGGCGCGCACTTCCGCCTGCAGGGCTGACGTGTCCTCGCCCGCCTTCTTGCGCCGCCCGATCTCCTGGCTCTCCGCGTTGCGCCGGGCGCGGAGTTCTTCGGCTTCTGTGACGGCGGCGCGGCGGCGGGCATCCAACGAACGGAATTCTTCAACGTCCAGCGCGAAGCCGCGGTCCGCCAGGCGGGCCGCAATGGCGTCCAGATTTGCGCGAAAATGGCCGAGATCGTGCATCGAACTACACATTGTACCGTTTCGGCTGGATGGCCAGCCCGCGCCGAGCGGGTAAACTGAGGAGAAGGGAAGCAAGCCGATGGCGACCGCCAAGCCTGCCACTGTGCCCGTGACCACGCCCGTTCCCGACTACTGCGGCCTCGACCGCGAGACGTTCCAGCGCGCCTTCCGCATCATGCAGATGTCGCGGCGGCTGGACGACCGCGAAGTGATGCTGAAGCGGCAGAACCGGATCTTCTTCCAGATCAGCGGCGCCGGTCATGAAGCCATCCAGACGGCGGCGGGGCTGGCGCTGCGGCCCGGCTACGACTGGTTCCACCTCTACTATCGCGACCGCGCGCTGGCCCTGGCGCTGGGAGTCACGGCGGAGGACATGCTTCTGGAGAGCGTGGGCGCGGCGGCGGGTCCGGCGTCTGGCGGAAGGCAGATGCCGTCGCACTGGTCTTCGCCGGCGCTGCACATCTTCACCGGATCCTCGCCCACGGGGACCCAGTATCTGCAGGCCGTCGGCTGCGCCGAGGCCTCGCGCTACCTGCGGCCGGAGTCGGACGAGGTGACGCTCGTCTGCGGCGGCGAGGGCTCCACCAGCGAAGGCGAATTCTGGGAGGCGCTGAACGCCGCCTGCCTGAACCGGCTGCCGGTGATTTTCCTGATCGAAGACAACGGCTGGGCCATCTCCGTCCCCGTGGAGAAGCAGACGCCGGGTGCGAGCATCTCGAAGCTGGTGTCCGGTTTTCCCGATCTCAAGATCATCGAGTGCGACGGCACCGATTTCCTCGCCTCCTTCCGGGCAATGAAAGAAGCGGAAGCGCACGCACGCTCCGGCCGGGGTCCCGCGCTCGTCCATGCGCACTGCATCCGGCCCTACTCGCACTCGCTCAGCGACGATGAACGGCTGTACAAGACCGAAGCCGAGCGCGCCGCCGAGGCCGCCCGCGATCCCATCATTCAGTTCCCGCGCTGGCTGATCGCGGAAAACCTGCTGGAAGAGGTCTCCTACAAGCGGATCTGCCATGAAGTGGACCTGGAAATCGCGCAGATCACCGAGCGCGTGCTGAAGGCCGATCCGCCCGCCCCTTCAACGGCCCTTCGTTACCTGTATTCGCCCGACTTCGATCCCTGCTCGCCCGCGCTGGAAGCGGAACCCGCCTTCGATGGCGAGCCGCGCACGATGGTCGATGAGATCAACCTGACGCTAGCCGAGGAGATGGAGCGCAACCCGAACATCGTCGTCTTCGGCGAAGACGTGGCTGACTGCAGCCGCGAGGAGAACCTGCGCGAGGTGAAGGGCAAAGGCGGCGTGTTCAAGGCGACGCACGGGCTGCAGGCGCGGTTCGGCTCGAGGCGCGTCTTCAACGCGCCGATCGCGGAGGCGGCCATCGTAGGCCGCGCCATCGGCATGGCCAGCCGGGGCATGAAGCCGGTGGTCGAGATCCAGTTCTTCGACTACATCTGGCCGGCGATGATGCAGATCCGCGACGAGCTGGCCAACATCCGCTGGCGCTCCAACAACGGCTGGAAAGCGCCGGCCGTGATCCGCGTGGCGATCGGCGGGTATCTGAACGGCGGCGCGATCTATCACAGCCAGTGCGGGGAGGTGTCTTTCACGCACATCCCCGGGCTGCGCGTCGTTTTCCCCTCCAGCGCGCTGGACGCATGCGGACTGCTCCGCACGGCGATCCGCTGCGACGACCCGGTGCTGTTTCTGGAACACAAGCGCCTCTACCGCGAGCCTTACAACCGCAGCCCGCATCCGGGACCGGATTTCACCATTCCTTTCGGCAAGGCGCGCGTGGTGAAGCCGGGCGATGATCTGACGATCATCACCTACGGAATGACGGTGCAGAAGTCGCTGGTGGCGGCGTCCTGGATCGAACAGAAACGGCCGGATTTGTCGATCGAGATTCTTGATCTGCGGACGCTGGCCCCCTACGACTGGGAGGCGATCGCGCGGAGCGTGCGGAAAACGAGCCGCGCGCTCGTCGTGCACGAGGACATGCTCAGCTTCGGCTACGGAGCCGAGATTGCGGCGCGCATCGCCGGCGAGCTCTTCGAACACCTCGATGCGCCGGTGGCGCGCGTGGCGGCTCTGGACACGTGGGTCGGGTACCACCCGGAGCTGGAAGACGCGATTCTGCCGCAGACGCAGGACATCCAGCGCGAGGCCGAGCGGCTGCTGTCCTACTGATCCCAGACGATGCCGCGGGCGCGGAGTTCGCGCTCGAGCGCCTCCGCGCCTTCGAAGACGACGGCGTCGATGCCTGCCTGCCGGGCGCCTTCCACGTACTCGGGGATGTCGTCGGTGAAGAAGCACTCTGGAGGGGCGCACTGCGCCGCCTCAATGGCTGCGGCATAAATCCGGGGTTCGGGCTTCATTGCGCCGACTTCGTAGGAAAGCACGTACGCATCGAAATGGCGCAGGATCGGGTACCGGGCGCGGATCATCTCGAAATGGATCGGGTTCGTGTTGGAAAGCAGAACCAGCCGGTAGCGCGCGTGGAGGGACTCGACGAAGCGGTCGGCGATGAGAGTCTCGGGCAGAAACACGCTGAACCAGATCTCGCAGAATTGGTCGTAGGGGACGTCCGTTTCGAGCAGCCGGGCCACGCGGCGGTGGAATTCGCGTCCGTCGATGGCCCCGGATTCGAAGGCGCGGACGAGCCCGTCGGACTTGAGCCTCTCGCGGATTTCCTCGGGCGCGAGGCCGCACTGCTGCGACATCCGGTCGTAGCCGCGGCGGAAATCAAACGGGACGATGACGCGGCCTAGGTCGAAGATCAGCGTGCGGATCACTTTCCCATTGTAGCGGCCGTCTCTGCGCGGACCGGCTGGCGCGAGGCAAGGCGGAACAGGACGGGCAGTCCGCCCGAATAGGCGATGCCGGGCCGGTTGAGATACTCGGCAAGCCCCGCCGCATAGTCTTCATCGAGTTCGGCTGCAAGCCGGAGGCTGATCTCAGGCGGAGCGGCGGCTGCCGCCAGAAGGCACCAGGCGCGGGCGAGACCCGAGCAGGAAAGTATGATCGGCTTCTGTCTGGCGAATCCCGACACATAGCGGATGGCGGCGAGAATGTCCTGGGCGCGTTCGGCGAAAATGCTGCGGTGGAAGGTGGCTCTTTCGAGACGGAAAGGCTGCGGAGGGAGTCCTGCCTTGTAGACCTCGATGAGGAGGCGGGCGCGGACGGGAGCTTCGCCGGGCGCCGCCTGCCTGCACCTCTCACAGGAGAGACCTTCGGGGCTGACGCCGATCTCGAACTCGGCCGTGTCTTCAGCCGGCGGATTCAGCCATTGCGCCCGGACGGGCGTGCCCGTGTCCGTGCGCAGCAGGACGAGTTCGGCGGAAGAGTCCGGCACGGTCACCTGCTCGGGCAGGGACACGTGAAACAGCGCGGCGATGCGCTCGCGGAGGAGTCCGTCCGTCATGGAAGCGGTTCTCGCAATCGCCATGGCTCTCCATTCGGCGAAGATGGCGGAGCGGGAGGCCAGCGGTTTCGCGCTCAGAGCGTCGCCGACGAGAAGCTCCTCGCGCGAGGGAAGAGGGACGTCACCGCTTTCGCGCGGCGGAGCCGAGTAGAGATAGCGCCTCATGAAAGCCCGGTGGAAAAATGCATAAACTGCCTCGCGGCTCTCCCGGTTGGAGTTGTGGCCGGCGTTGATCATCGCCGCCGAGGCGCGCCGCTCCTGTCTGTACAAGGCGTAGATGGAGCGGATGGCCGGCAGTTCCACCTTCAGCGTGTTGCGTGTCCAGTCTCCGGTCGCGGCAACCAGGAGAAGATGGCGGGGCGCGATCAGAGAGGTCAGCTCCAGATTGTTTGTGCCGATGCGGAGTCCGGGCGCCATCTCGCAGACGTCGTCGCCCTGGAACGTGGCCGAAACCATGCCGCCGGGCGCAGCCGCACGGATGCGCTCGTCGATGGCGGCGAGCAGATAAGTCTGCGTGCCGCCGCCGGAAGTGCCGGTCATGCCGATCTGGAACCGGTTCACTTCGGGCAGGGATTCAACAAAATCCAGCGCGCGGATCGCATTCCATAACTGCAGGCTGAAAGGCGTGAAGAGCCAGGACAATTCTTCCGGCGAATCACCGAAATTGTGGGGCAGTTGCCGGGTATCTTCATAGCCAACCATGTCCCAGGCGAGCGCAATGAAACCCTGCGCGGCCAGATTGGCGCACAACGCCGGTACGGAATAATCATCGGCATGATGGGTACGGCCGTGTTTCCAGTGGCCGTGGGCGACAAGGATTGCAGGCGCGGGACGGGACAGTCTGGCTGGAATATAGAGATTTGCGCCAACGTAAAAGCCGGGCAGGGTCTCCAGGGCCAGCTTCTCGACCACATAGGGGCCTTTGGAAGTTCTGCCGAAGCGGTGCACGGCGAGTGGTCCGCGCTTCTGCAGAGGCCAGAGTCCCGCAGAGACGAGGATCTGCCTGCGGAGGACCGCCCTCCGCGCCTCCCACGTTTTCAGATCCGCATAATGGCGGGGCGTGAAAGTGGTCTTCGAATCGATATTGAGAGAGTCGCGGGGGTCCGGCGGCGGTGCGGCGATGGCGAAAGGGGCAAGAAAAAGGGCAGCCAGCACTGCCCGCACGGCGGCGGGCGTCCGTGAACGGCTGGAGAAGGAAAGATCTCCGCGACGGGCTCCAGAGGCGGAATCCATCACTGAAAAGACGAGCGGCGAGGGCGGCATGTTTCCCGCCGCTGCGTCTTTTGCAGGGAAGGAGCCGAATCGTTTCGCCGGACGGACGGCGCGCGCCGGCCCAGCCCTGCCTGATCAGACCCGCGTGGATTTCAGCGTGGGAGCATATTTCTGGTCCGTGCCCATGATGTGGTCGGTGAGCCAGTTCTTCAGGAAGCCCATGAGCTTGATGGAAAAGCCCGTGCGGCTGCTGCCCGCCTCGCGGCGGAACTTCTCCACCTGCTCGACCATGGCGCGGTGCACGCGCTGGTGATTGGCCAGATCCGGATACCCTGCATTCTGCATGAGCTTCTCTTCGTGCTCGAAGTGGAATCGGGTGTAGTTCACCAGGTCATCCATGATCCGCCTCAGGTCCTCGGGTTTTCCGCCGAGTTTCATGGAATCGTGGAGATGATTGATGATATCGACCAGCTTCCTGTGTTGCTGGTCGATCTCCAGATGGCCGACGCTGTATTCGGGTTTCCAATCGACGAATGGCATGTATCTGCAACCTCGCGATGCATATCGGACCGCGGCGGGCAGATTTGAGGGAAATCCGGCTCAGGCGAGCCTCCACGGCTTGCGGTAGCGGCGCGTGAGGAAACGGTTGGCCTCCCGGTGATTGGCGATCCGCTCCCGCGCATCGTCCCATTCGAGCCGCGCACCGGTGCGGAAAGCGATGTTGGCCAGCAGCGCGCCTTTGTTCAGCTGGTGGGAGTAGTCGAAGTTGCACGTCGTCCGGGTGTTGCGGGAGC
Source organism: Bryobacteraceae bacterium (assembly GCA_026002875.1). Taxonomy (NCBI): domain Bacteria; kingdom Pseudomonadati; phylum Acidobacteriota; class Terriglobia; order Bryobacterales; family Bryobacteraceae; species Bryobacteraceae bacterium. The sequence continues at coordinate 2,630,500 of BPGE01000001.1, read as the reverse complement.
GAATCGAGTCGAGGAACTCGCGGATGTGGCCCGGGGAGTCTGGAATGGAGGGATCGGGACGCGGAAAGTCCGGGGCGGGCTTGCCCTTCACCCAGACCTCGTGTTTCGAGTAATTCGTGACGAGCGTGGCCTCGGTTCCCTCAAAGACGACGCAACTGCCCATATGCTCGAAGCCGGGCCGTCCCTGCGGGTGCTGCGTCCAGGTGAGCAGCACTGGACCGGGATATTCGAACACGGCTTCCAACACATCCGGCGTCTCGGCGTTGTCTTCTGCCAGCCAGCGGCCGCCGGCGGCGCTGACCGAGCGGGGAGCGCGCAGATCGAGGGCCCAGTAGGCCACGTCGGCAAAATGACACCAGAAATCGGCGAAAACGCCTCCGGAATAATCCCAGAAGTAGCGGAAACGGAGATGCGACCGGTTGGGATTGTAGGGCCGTTTCGGGGCAGGTCCGAGCCAGAAATCGTAATCCAGTTCCGGCGGCGGAGGCCCGTCCGGAGGCGAGCCGATGGACTTTTCATTCGAACGCAGGCCGCAGTGCACGCGCACGATGCGGCCCAGAAGGCCGGAGCGGACCAGTTCGACGACGCGCCGGTAGTTGGGCAGGTCGTTGTGGATATGATTGCCCATCTGCGTGACGCGGCCGTGGCGGCGCGCGGCCTCGGCCATGCGGCGGCCCTCGCCGATGCTGTAGGAGAAGGGCTTCTCGACGAAGACATCCTTGCCAGCCTGGCAGGCGAGGATGGCGGGCAGGGCGTGCCAGTGATCGGGCGTGGCGATCATCACCGCATCGATGTCCTGGCGGTCAAGCACGCGGCGGAAATCGCCATAGGCGTCGGGTCTGCGGCCGCGGAGAGAATCCACCAGGGCGGCGGCGCGGTCCAGATGGCGGCGGTCGACGTCGCAGACGGCGGCGGCTTCGACGTCCGGGTGCTCCAGGAAGTGCCTGATGCGGGCCGTGCCCATGCCGCCGCAGCCGATGAAGCCCACGCGGATCCGGTCGCTGGCCGCGGTCTGCGCGCGGGCCGCAGCGAGGCTTGCTGCGCCCGCGCCGAGAAAGAATCGTCTGGTGGCGCGCATGGCGCCTATCAGGATACCGGAGTGATGACCAGCAGGAGATCCTTGGGCTCGACCGTCTGGCCGACGCTGACGTGGCGTTCCGTGACTTTGCCCGAGATGGGCGCGTAAACGGTGGTCTGCATCTTCATCGCCTCGAGCACGAGGAGCTTGTCGCCCTTCTTCACGGTCTGGTTGAGCTCGACGGCGATCGACGTGACGGCTCCGGGAATGGGGGCCCCGACGTGGCCCTCTTTGGACGGATCGGCCTTGGGCTGCGTCTTCGTCTCCGCCTTGATGTGCCGGTCGCGCACGGTGATCTCGCGGGGCTGGCCGTTCAGCTCGAAGAAGACGGTCCGCGTGCCGTCGGGGTGCGCGTCGCCGGTGGCGGTGTATTTGATGATCAGGGTCTTGCCGGGCTCGATGTCCACGGTGATCTCTTCGCCCGGCTTCAGCCCGTAGAAAAACGCGGGCGACGGGAGCACCGTCAGATCGCCGTAGGCGGCGCGGGCCTTGTCGAACTTCAGGTAAACGTCCGGGTACATCACGTAGCTCAGCAGGTCGGTTTCGGACGGCTTGTGGCCGGTTTTCTTTTCCACCAGCGCACGCGTTTCGTCCCAGTTGACGGGCTCGAGCCGCGCCCCGGGCCGGCCGCGGCGGGGCTTGCGGCCCTTGAGAATGACGGAGGCGATCTTCGGCGGCCATCCGCCCTCGGGCTCTCCCAGAGCGCCCTCGAACATTTCGACGACGGAATTCGGAATGTTCAGCGAGTGATTCGGCCCCAGATTTTCAAATTCATGGACGGTCATTCCGTGCTGGATGAGGAACAGCGCCATGTCGCCCACGACTTTCGAGGACGGAGTCACCTTGACGATGTCGCCGAAGGCGCGGTTGACGTCAGCGTACATTCGCGCGATCTCGGGCCAGCGGTGGCCGAGGCCGAGGCTCTCGGCCTGCTCGCGGAGGTTCGTGTACTGGCCGCCGGGCATTTCATGGATGTACACGTCAGCGGCGCCCGAGCGCGGGGCGGTGTCGAAGGGCGCGTAGTTCAGCCGGACCTGCTCCCAGTAATCCGAGCAGCGGTTCAGCGCCTCGAAGTCGAGGCCCGTCGAGCGGCGCGCGTCGTGCTGAAGGGCGGCGGCGAGAGAGTTGAGGTTCGGCTGCGACGTGGAGCCGCTCATGGAGGAGACGGCGGCGTCGGCGATATCGACGCCCGCCTCGGCCGCCTTCAGGATCGATGCCGCATTGAGGCCCGACGTGTCGTGCGTATGGAAGTGGACGGGCAGGCCGATCTCTTCCTTGAGAGCCTTGATCAGTTTGTAGGCCGCATACGGCTTGACGAGTCCGGCCATATCCTTGATGGCGATCATGTGGGCGCCCATCTTCTCGAGCTCTTTGGCGAGGCGGACGTAATACTCAAGCGGATACTTGTCCCGCTTCGGATCGAGAATGTCGCCCGTGTAGCAGATGGCGGCCTCGCAGACGGCATGGGTCCGGCGGACGGCTTCCATGGCCACCTTCATGTTCGGCAGCCAGTTGAGCGAGTCGAAGATGCGGAAGATGTCGATGCCTTCCTGCGCCGCGACCTCGACGAAGCGCCGCACCGCATTGTCGGGATAAGCGGTGTAGCCGACGGCGTTGGAGGCGCGGAACAGCATCTGGAAGCAGATGTTGGGAATCTCCCTCCGGAGTTTCTGCAGCCGCACCCACGGGTCTTCCAGCAGAAAGCGCATCGCCACGTCGAACGTGGCGCCGCCCCACATCTCCAGCGAGAACAGCCCGGAGAGCGAGTGCGCGTAAAAGTTCGCGATGGCGAGCATGTCGTAGCTGCGCATCCGCGTGGCCATCAGCGACTGATGGGCGTCGCGCATGGTGGTGTCGGTGAGCAGCAGCCGCTTCTGTTTCAGCACCCACTGAGCGAACCCTTCCGGTCCCAGCTCCAGCAGCAGCTGCCGCGTGCCCGGCGGGGGCGGAGCGGGGTTGTGCGGCGGCAGGGGCGGCTGGCGGACGAGTTCCGGAGGCCGGCGCCGGGCCATCTCCGGGTTGCCGTTGACGGCCACTTCGGCCAGATATGAGAGCAGGCGCGTGGCGCGGTCCTGGCGCGGGCGGAAGCGGAACAGTTCCGGGGTATTTTCGAGAAATGTGGTGGTCGCTTTTCCCTCCCGGAACGCCGGATGGTTGACGACATTTTCGAGGAATGGAATATTCGTTTTCACGCCCCGGATGCGGAATTCGCGCAGGCTGCGGTCCATGCGCTGGCAGGCGGTGCGGAAGTCGTTGCCCCATGCCGTGATCTTGACCAGCAGGGAATCGTAATAGGGCGTGATCACCGCGCCGCCGTAAGCCGACGCGCCGTCGAGCCGGATGCCGAAGCCCGCGGGAGACCGGTACGTCGTGATGCGGCCGTAGTCCGGCAGGAAGTTCTTCGACGGGTCTTCCGTCGTGATGCGGCACTGCAGGGCGGCGCCGAAGACGCGGATCTCCTCCTGCGGCGGAATGGCCATTTCCGGGCTGTGCAGCGCGAGGCCCTGCGCCACCTGGATCTGCGCCCGCACGATGTCGACGCCCGTCACCACCTCCGTCACCGTGTGTTCGACCTGGATGCGCGGGTTGACTTCGATGAAGAACCATTCGCCGGAGTCGACGTCGACAAGGAACTCGACGGTGCCCGCCGAATAGTAGCCGGCATGGCGGCACAGCCGGACGGCGGCTTCGCAGAGCTCGCGCCGGATGGCGGGATCGAGGCTGAAGGCGGGGGCGATTTCGACGATCTTCTGGTGCCGGCGCTGGACCGAACAGTCGCGCTCCCAGAGGTGGACCAGATTGCCATGCGTGTCGCCGAGGATCTGCACCTCGATGTGCTTCGCATGGCGGATGTAGCGCTCGACGAACAGCGCGCCGTTGCCGAACGCGGCGTGCGCTTCCTGGCTGGCCTCGTGGAAGCGGGCTTCCAGCTCGTCGGCGCGGTGGACGATGCGCATTCCGCGGCCTCCGCCTCCGAAGGCGGCCTTCAGAATCAGCGGGTAGCCCGTGCTTTCGGCGGCGCGGCGGGCCTGCTCGACGGTGCGGACCGGGCGGTCGGTTCCGGCGAGCGTCGGCACGCCGGCTTCGCGGGCCAGCCGGCGCGCGGCGGTCTTGTCGCCGAGCTGTTCGAGCAGCTCCGCGCTGGGGCCGACGAACGTGATGCCGGCCTCGGCGCAGGCGCGGGCCAGTTGCGGGTTTTCGCTCAGGAATCCGTAGCCGGGATGGATGGCGTCGATCCCTTTCTCCTTGGCGAGTCCGACGATGCCCTCGATGTCGAGATACGCCTGCACGGGGCCGAGGCCCTGGCCGACCAGATAGGCCTCGTCGGCCTTGAAACGGTGCAGGCTGAGGCGGTCCTCCTGGCTGTAGATGGCAACGGTCTCCAGGCCCAGCTCGTTGGCGGCGCGGAAAATGCGGATCGCGATTTCGCCCCGGTTGAGGGCCATCAACTTCTTCATGAGAATCAGGCTAGCATGGGGGAACTTTCGGCCAATCCGATCCGTAACAGGTTATGCGAGGGTTTCCCCGATGCACAAAAGCGCTTTGCTGTTCCCGATGGCCGCGTTGCTGGGGCTGGCCGGCTGCGACTGGACCGATCCTTCCCAATGGGGCTCGACACAGCGCTTCAGGGAGCCGTTTTCAAAGACCGAGAAGCTGGCCAGCGGCGGACGGGTGATGCTGGAAACATTCAACGGGCCGATCGAGATCCGCGGATGGGACCGCGAAGAAGCCTCTGTCGAGGCCGTGAAGTACGCCTCGAGACAGGAGATGGCGGACCGCATGGAGGTGGATGTCGTGGCCGATGGAGGATCGCTCCGCGTGCGGGTCCGCCAGCCTGAAAACAACTGCGAGTGCGGCGCCAGCCTGACGGTGCGCGTCCCGCGGAAAGTCGTGCTCGAGGAAGCGCGGACCTCGAACGGCGCTATCGTGCTCGAGTCGCTGGAGGGAAGCGGAAAGGCGACGACGTCGAACGGGAAGATCCAGGCATGGGATCTCAGCGGGGAGTGGGCGCTGCGCACGTCCAACGGCGCAGTGGAGCTCGACAAGGCGGGCGGCTCGGTGTCGGCGCGCACGTCGAACGGGCGCGTGCGCCTCAGCGGGCTGCGCGGCCGGGCTGATGTGGAAACGAGCAACGGGCAGATCGACGCCGAGATTGCAGAGCCGCAGGAGGGCGCGCCGCTCGTCTTCCGCAGCTCGAACGGTTCCATCAACGTCAGGCTGAACCGCTGGGCGCGGAATCCGCTGCGCATTCAGACCTCGAACGCATCGATCACCCTGGCGCTGCCCGAAGGCGTGAACGCAGACATCAGGGCGGCTACAAGCAACGGCCGCGTGACAAGCGACTACGAAGTCACGGCGCGCGACTTCGGCAAAAACCGCCTGGAAGGGCGCCTCGGCGGCGGCGGAGAACGGATCGAGCTGACGACCTCGAACGGACAGATCCGGATCGTAAAGCGTTGACTCAGGATCTGCCGCTTTTGCGGCGGGCGATCTGCAGGTTTGAGGCAACCCGGCCCGCGCCGTACCCGATGCGGAAGCGCAGCGGTTTGACCCGCCGCCCGGGATCGTCGTACGCGGCACGCAAATCCCGCTGCATGCGGAACTGAAAAGCCTTGCCATAGGGTTGCTCGTAGTCCCCGTACAGCTGCACTTCCCAGGCGCCGGAAGAAAGAAAGCGCCACGGAATGCCGGTGTCGTCCTGCAGGATGAGGGCGGAACGGTCGAGAATGAGCGACCGGATGCGGGAGAAGCCCGGATCATGGAGCATATAGGACGTCGCCTTCAGCATGGTGCAGGTGGAACCAAGCGAGGCGACGAATTTTGAAAAAGCGGGATTGTTCCGCAGGTGGGCGTCGTCGAGGTTCAGCGAGAAGTAATACAGTTCGAGCGGCCGGCCTTTTTCCCCCTCTGTCAGGAACAGACGCAGGCCGCGGTTGCGGCCGGACTGCGCGCGCCGCGTGTCCTGGTGGCGGTGCGCCAGCCTGCCCCTGTCATCCAGGGTGACGTAATCGTGGCCGGTGATCACGTAGCCTGCGCGCACCAGCTGAATGAGCAGCGGCCAGGCGACGCCGTCGGTGATCTGTCCGCGCAGCTGCCGGTCCATCTCGCGGGTCACGAAAAAGCTCTTCCGCAGAAGGGACTCGAGCGTCGAGGCGAGCGGCGGGAGCAGGCGCGGCAGGGACTCCGCCGGCAGTTCGCGCGGGAGCGGGACGCGTCCGGGCGGTTCCAGGGCGGCCATGACGTACGTTTTGCGGCCGGGGAAAAACGTCAGCAGCGTGAGCGCGTCGGCGCCGGAGAACGGGTAAAACACGGGGCAGGCGAGATCCTCGCGGCGGCTGAGCTCGTTGCGGGCGAATTCGCGCATCTGCGGCGCGCGGCGGTCGCGGAAATCCGTGAACTGGTCGTCCATGCGGCGCGCGTGCTCCCGCCACGCCGCCTCGGACTCCAGCAGTTTCAGCGGGCTGGTTCCCCGCCCGGGCAGCCCGGCGAGGAATCTGGCGGCGTCGTCGGCTTCCGAGGGCTGCGCGAAACGGGAGCGGCTGCGATGATCCTGAAGCGGGCGGCAATGCGTGAGTGCGAGGAGAGCCGCAACAGCCAGAAGCAGGAAACCGGTTCGGCGCATCATCCGCCGTTTTCAGTGTAGCCGGGCGCGGAAGGGCAGGCCTGTCTCAGCGCTCGTCGTCGTCGAGATCCAGCGAGTAGGGCGCAAACACGGAACGCCGCACGCCCGGATACGGCGTGCGCCAGCCTCTGATCGAATGCCACAGGATCCGGTTGAGGCGGGCTGTGGGCGCCGCGTCGGGCACGTCCCAGCGCATGCGGGCGGAGTCGGCCGCGGCGCGCCGCGCCGGGCCTTTCAGCGCCTGCAGCGGCGGATTGAGCTCGAACAGATCCCACGTTGCCGCCGCATGCTCGTAAGGCTTCAGGTCAGGCGTGTCCGTGAACGCGGCTCTCATGTCCGTGGCAATGAGGTCGAACAGGGACAGCGGCGGCAGCCCCAGAATCAGCTCGATGGTTTTCAGCAGGCTGGGCTGCGAGTAGAAAGTGGAATCGACCGCGCCGCGCCGCGCGTAGGGGCTGGCGACGAGCGCCACGGTGCGGTGCCCGTCGACGTGGTCGACTCCGTCCTGCGCATCATCTTCGACCACGAAGATCGCCATGCGCGGCCAGAAGCGGCTGCGGGAGAGGGCTTCGACAATCAGGCCGAGCGCGAGGTCGTTATCGGCCACCATGGCGCGGGGCGTCGAGGCGCCGGGCGTGGTTCCGTACGTGTGGTCGCAGGGAAGCTGAAGGATGACAAGATTCGGCATGCGGCCCTCGGCCTCCCACTGCTTCAGATCCTTCAGGAAGATCTGCGCCCGCACGACATCGGGAACGGCATTCGAGTAGGGGGGATAGTTGCGCGCGAGAAACGCGTTCATGGAAGCGATGGGCGCCGTGATGAACCATCGTGAAGCGAAGTCTTCGCCCTCGCGCCAGCGCTTCAGGTATCCGATCCGCTCGGAGGCAGGCTCGGGCAACCTGCCGGCGTATTCGCCATAGATGCGGACGGTCCTGCCGGCGCGCGCGGCGAGGTCCCAGATCGTGCCCGCCTGCGCGATGGCGATGGGATCTGTCCCGTCGAAGGGATAGCTGCGTCCCTGATAACCGGGATACAGCGTGTAGGCGACTTCGTTGGCTTGCGTCAGCCACTGATGGCCGTCGGCGCTGTTGCCTCCGGTGGCGTAGAAGTTGTCGAACAGCACGAACTCTTCCGCGAGCTTGTGGTGATTGGGCGTCACGTCCCGGCCGAACAGCACGAGCGATGGATCGCCGTTGCCGCGCGGCAGATCGCCGAGAACCTGGTCGTAGGTGCGGTTCTCCTTGACGATGTAGACGACGTGTTCGATCAGCGAAGGGTCGCCGGGGCGCAGCGGGATGGCGCGCGCGGCGGCCGTGCGCGGGGGCTTCGGAGCCGCCGCCGCGGACCGCAGCGGCAGGCGGTTGTTCTCCGAGACGGCCAGCGTGTAGGCGGCCAGTTCAGCCTCGCCGGGCACGGGCACAACGTTCACCATGCCGCGGTAGGCATGGACGAAGCGCTTGCGCGGCTCGTCTCTCCAGCCCGAGCCGATGCCGAGCAGCGATCCCACGGCCAGGTGCTTTCCATCCGGGGAGAGCGCCAGCGAGGATGGATACCAGCCGGCCGGAATGTAGCCGAGCACGTTGAACGACCGCGTGTCGAGCACCGCCACGGCATTGATGCCGCCGCAGGCCACGTAGAGGCGTGCCGCCGCCGCGTCCAGCGCCAGCGCCGTGGGCGCGATCCCTGTCACGTCTTCCCGGAATGGCTGCAGGCGCACGTGCCGGATCAGCGACTGGTTGCGCGTGTCGAAAACGGAGACCGAGTCGCGGTTGTTGTTGGCGGCGTACAGCCGGTGACTGGCTTCGTCCCAGAGAAGAGCCGTGGGATGCAGCTCCGCCGTCAGCGAACCCGTCGCGCGGAGCGCGCGCAGATCGAGGCGCGTGATCGTACCCGTGGCCGCAACGCCGCGCGCGTCGACCACCACGTCATCGGCATCCTGGGCGAGGCCCGTCTTCGCCACGGGCTCGCCGGGCAGTGGCCTGCGTCCGCCCCAGTTGGTGACGTAGGCCGCCGTCCCCTCGCGGTTGACCGCCGCGGCGAACGGCGCGATTCCGGTTTCGAGCTTCGCCTCCACGGCGCCGGTCTTCGCGTCGAGCACGGCAAGGCGGTTCTCGGCCGTCAGAGGCACGAAGACGCGCTGGCCGGCCAGCACGGGCGCTCCGGTGATGTGGGCGCCGAAACCCGCGGCCACGGTCTTCAGGGCGCCGTTCTCGACCGTGAAAAGCGAAGCGGATTTCTTCGCCCCGACGGCGGTGAACCAGGGCTGGCCTGCGAAAGAAAGGCCCTGCAGCCCCGGCGTGCCCTTGTGCGGGAACAGCGCGATCACGCGGTTCTCGCGCCAGTCGAGATGATAGAGATGGCTGGCGGTGAGGACCCAGAGTTCGCCGGCCGTTTTTCCAAACGAGACGGCGTGGACTTTGCCCTGGAAAACGGTCGGCACGCCTGCAGGCGTGATGGCCTGCCGCGTGGTGACCACGCCCGGATCGGTGACCGCCCGCACGGGCCGTTCCGGGGTCTGGGCAGCCGCAGAGAGCAGAAGGAAGAGGGCAGGGAAGCGGAAGGGCATCGAGACCAGACTAGCGGAGGCGCGGCCCTTCCGCGAGGTCTCAGGCGGCGGCGTACGCCTTTTCCAGCCAGCGGCGCATTTCGGCGCGCGGGACAAGCCCGGCGCGCTGCATCAGCAGCCGCCCTCCGGAGAAAACGAGGAAATTCGGAATCGACTGCACGCCGTAGCGCGAGGCGAGCCCGGGATTCTGATCCACGTTCACTTCGAGCACCAGCGCGCGGCCGGCCACCTCGCGGGCAAGCGAGATGAGCTCCGGCGCGGCCATCCGGCAGGGGCCGCACCACGGCGCCCAGAAGTCGGCCAGCACCGGCACGGGCGAAGAGGCGATGATCGAGTCGAACTCCGCAGCGGTCACTTCCAGAGGCTCGGCCAGCGGCGGAAGGTCGGCGCGGCACGCCCCGCACCGGCCGTGGTCGGCCAGGCGCGCGGCAGGAACGCGGTTCGCCTTGCCGCAGGACGGACAGTGGCGGATGACGGTGCCTTTCATGCTCTTTCCACCTGTTCAGATGCGCCCGCGGCGGGCGCGTGACAAAAGCGCCACTCAGAAGATGGCGGCGAGTTGCCCGGCCACTTCTTCGCCAATCGCCAGGCAGGCGGTGGCGGCAGGCGAGGGAGCGTTGAGGACATGAACGGCTCTCCGCCGCGTGAGGAACGCGAAATCCTCGACGAGGCGTCCGTCGGGCGTCATCGCCTGCGCCCGGATGCCCGCGCCGGCGGGCTCGAGATCCTCGGGCTGCACCTCGGGCACCAGCGTCTGCAGCGAGCGGCAGAACAGCTGGCGGGAGAACGCGCGGCGCAGCTCGCTCCAGCACATTGCGGCATGCCGCGCCAGGAAGCGCCACAGCCCGGGAAACGAGAGCGCGTCGAAGGCGTCGCGGGGACAGAAAGCCGTGCGCGAGTAGCCTTCGCGGGCCAGCGAAAGCACGGCGTTCGGCCCCGCTTCGATGCCGCCGCGGATCATGCGCGTGAAATGGACGCCAAGAAACGGGAAGCGCGGATCGGCGACCGGATAGATGAGATTGCGGACCAGGAACTCGCGGTGCGGCTTGAGGCGGTAGTAGTCGCCGCGGAAGGGAACGATGCGGATTTCGGTCCGCTCGCCAGCCATGCGGGCGATGCGGTCGGCCTGCAGGCCGGCGCAGGCGACCAGGAAGTCTGAAACAAATTCGCCCTGATCTGTTTCCGCGATCCACTCTTCGCCGCGCAGCCTCAGGCGGCGCACCGGCGCGCCCAGCACGACGCGGCCGCCGCGCGCTTCGATGCAGCGGGCCAGAGTCTCGCAGACGGCGGGGTAGTCGACGATGCCTTCCTCGGGCACGCGCAGGGCGGCCGCGCCCGCGGCGTGCGGCTCGTAGTCCCGGATGCGCTCCGGCGCCAGGATTTCGAGCCCCTGCAGGCCGTTGGCCGTGCCTCGCGCAAGCAGGTCGTGGAGTCGCGGAATCTGGTCCTCGCGCGAAGCGACGACGAGCTTGCCGCAGACATCGTGCGGGATGCCATGCTCCTGGCAGAACGCGATGAGCTGCCGGATGCCGCGCACCGCAAGGCGCGCCTTCGCCGAACCAGGCCGGTAGGCAAGGCCGCAATGCATCACGCCCGAGTTGTTCCCCGTCTGATGGGCGGCCACCCGCGGCTCTTTCTCAAGCAGCGTGAGCCGCGCCTCCGGCCAGCGTTCCAGAATCCGGTAGGCCGAAGCGAGGCCCACGGCGCCGCCGCCGATCACCAGGATGCGCGGTGCAGGCATCGGTCAGGACTCCGCGCTGCGGTCCGTCAGCGAGCCGCGCGCGGCCAGCACGCGTTCGCGCGCCTGCTCCACGCTCTGCGCCAGCGCGGTCAGATGGCCCATTTTGCGCCCCGGACGGGCCTCCAGCTTCCCGTACAGATGAAGCTTGACGTCCGGAAACGCGGCGGCGCAGTGCCACAGCGGTTCGCCGCCGGTCCACAGGTCGCCCAGCAGATTCGCCATCGCTGCGGGACGCATCTGCTCCGTCGACCCCAGCGGCAGCCCGCAGACGGCGCGCAGCTGCTGCTCGAACTGCGAGGTGATGCAGGCGTCGAAGGTGTAATGGCCGGAGTTGTGCGGGCGAGGGGCGAGTTCGTTCACCAGCAGGTCCCCGTTGCGCGCCAGGAAAAACTCCACGCAGAGCACGCCCACGACGTCGAGCGCTTCCAGAATGCCGCGGGCCACCTCGACAGCGCGGGCCGCCGTGCGCGGATCCACGGGCGCCGGCGCCAGAGTGACGTCCAGAATGTGGCGCGCGTGCGTGTTCAGGCAGACGGGGAAGTGCGCGAAACGCCCCTGCTGATCGCGCGCGGCGACGACGGACAGCTCGCACTCGAAATCGATGAACTGCTCCAGCACGGCGTCGGCGCTGCCCAGCGAGCGCCACGCGGGTTCGAGATCTTCCGCCGTCTTCAGCAGCCTCTGGCCCTTGCCGTCGTAGCCGAAGCCCGCGGTCTTGAGCACGGCGGGCAGGCCGGTCTCCGAGGCAGCGGCGGCGAGCTCATCCAGAGAACGGACGTGGCGGAAGGCCGCGCACGGAAAACCATTCTTCGACAGAAATGTTTTTTCACGCAGCCGGTGCTGCGTCGTGTGCAGCACCTCCGCCCGGGGATGGACCGGAACCAGCGCGGCGCAGGCCTCGATGGACGCCGCGGGCACGTTTTCAAACTCGAACGTGACGGCGTGTACGCGGGACGCGAAGGCGCGCACGGCGTCCAGATCCTCGTAGGAAGCGCGGATCTCGACGTCGGACACCTGGCCCGTCGGCGTGTCCTCGTCCGGCGAGAGCGTATGGACGCGGTAGCCCATGCGGCGCGCGGCGATCGCGAACATCCGGCCCAGCTGACCGCTGCCAAGAACGCCGATGACGGAACCCGGGGGCAGAATGCGCATCATGACTGCGGCGCGGCGGTGTCGGGCAGAACGGAGGCGGCCACGGCGGCGCGCAGCTCCGCGCGGTAGGCTTCCAGTTTCTCGGCCAGCCCCGGATCGGACAGAGCCAGGATCGCCACAGCGGTCAGGCCTGCATTGACCGCTCCCGCCCGGCCGATGGCGAACGTCGATACGGGCACCCCGGCGGGCATCTGCACGATGGAAAGCAGTGAATCCAGCCCGTCCAGCGAGGACCCTTTCACCGGCACCCCCAGCACGGGCAGCGTCGTATGGGCGGCCATCATGCCCGGCAGATGGGCCGCTCCGCCGGCTCCGGCGATGATGACTCTGATGCCCCGCGAACGGGCCGTGCGGCCGTACTCCGCCATCAGATCCGGCGTCCGGTGGGCCGACGTCACGCGCTTTTCGTAAGGCACGCCGAACTGCTCGAGAATCGCGCAGGCGTGCTGCATGGTGTCCCAGTCGGAGCGGCTGCCCATGACCACGCCGACCAGGGGCTGCTGGGAGGACTGCATCTCCTCCAGCATAGCCCCCGGCGCGGCGTGCGGGTCGCTTACTGGCCCTGGCCGAGCGAGTAGCCCGGCTTGCCGTCGTACGTGTACAGGTGCTCGGTCTTCACCACCTCGATGTTGCTGCCGACGCAGCGCTCCAGCAGCGACAGGATCTGCCTCGGGTTGACCGCGCCGCCCTGCTTCGGCTGGAAGCGGCACCGCCACGTGTCGCAGTGCAGTGTCGCCGGAAGCGGATCGGGGAAGACCTTGACACCGCGGTTGGTGATCATGATCAGGTCCAGCCCGTCGCCCGCGACGCTCTGCATCATCGCGCCGATCTGGTTGGGATCCGTGTCGGGATGGTGGATGTAGACGTCCACGCCCGCCAGCTCGCGCTTCGACGCGGGCGGCGGCGGCTCGTCCGCCTTCAGCGTCTGGCTGGCGGCGGCGTATTTCACCGGCTTCAGCTGCTGCGGCTTCCGTCCCAGCCGCTCAACCACCGCCTGCGCGAACTCTTTCGTGCCCACCTGCTGCTTCGTGTAGGGGTTCTTGCCCTCTTTGGCTACGTCGTAGGTGTGGATGCCGTCTTCAATCGTGGCGAGCCACGCGTTGTGGACAAGCTCGGCGATCTCCGGCTGCCCGATGTGCACCAGCATCATCACCGCGCCCAGCAGCAGGCCCGACGGGTTGGCGAGGTTCTGCCCCGCCCGCCGCGGCGCCGAGCCGTGGATCGCCTCGAACATCGCGTATTCCTTGCCGATGTTGGCCGAACCGGCCAACCCCACCGAGCCCGCGATCTGCGCGGCCACGTCCGACAGGATATCGCCATACAGGTTCGGCATGACGATCACGTCGAATGCGCCCGGCGTGTCGGCCAGCTTCGCCGCCCCGATGTCGACGATCCAGTGCTCCTTCTCGATCTGCGGATATTCCGCGCCGATCTCGTCGAACACGCGGTGGAACAGCCCGTCGGTCAGCTTCATGATGTTGTCTTTCGTGAAGCAGGTGACCTTCTTCCGGTTGTTCCGCACGGCGTACTCGAACGCGTAGCGCACGATGCGCCGGCAGCCGCCGTAGGTGATGACCTTCAGGCATTGCACCTGGTCGGGCGTGTGGAAGTACTCGATGCCCGCATAAAGGTCCTCTTCGTTCTCCCGCACGATGACAACGTCCATCCCGGGGTGCTTGGTGGGAATGAACGGATCATAGGCCACGCACGGACGGATGTTGGCGTACAGGCCCAGCAGCTTGCGCGTGGTGACGTTCAGGCTCTTGAAGCCCCCGCCCTGCGGAGTGGTGATGGGCGCCTTGAGGAAAACCTTCGTGCGGAGAAGGCTCTCGATCGATTCCTTCTCGATGCCGGCCGAATTGCCGCGCAGGTATACCTTCTCGCCGATTTCGATCTCTTCGATCGCCAGACGCGCGCCAGCCTGCTGAAGAATGAACAGGGTGGCGTCCATGATTTCCGGACCGATGCCGTCGCCCTTCGCAACCGTAATGGGAACTGCTTGAATCAAGGGGCACTCCTTTCCGTCTCGTGCAGAATCCACTACATGATAACAAGTCAAGCGCATCGGAAGCCCGTTTCGCGGGCCCATTCATCGCGTGATCATCACTGCGTGACCAGTGCCGAGCCCGGCGCCGGCGCGCTGCCGCGCACGGCGATGACGGGACGCGGCGTCTGCGCCGACAGCGGCGCCAGCAGTTCCGGCATTGGCTCGTGACCCAGGAACCGCCTGCCCGGCGTCTGCTCTTCCAGTCGAAACACGCCGATGTACGCGGCCATCCCCGCAGGCGCATCGTAGAACCGCAGGAACCGGGACAGCTGGCTGCGCGGTTCCGTCCCGGGTTCCACGACGAAACCCGCCAGCCCCGCGCGGCCCGGCGGCACGCGGATCAGATAGAAAGCCGTGTCCGGCACGCCGTCCAGCGTGAACCGCGCGCCGTGGCGCCGCCACGACCGGAATTCCACCGACTGGTCTGAATCCGAGCGGCGGCGGTAATCCAGGATGCCTTCAAGCTCCGTCGAGAGCGCCCCGGCGGCGTCCCTGCGCGAGAATCCGAACAGCAGGAAGGCCGGCCGTTCCTTCTCCGGATACGGCGTCGCCTCCAGCGGAACGATCTCGGGCTCTCCGTTGCAGTGCGCAACGGTCCCGATTGCATCGTACGCCGTGGCTTCCACCCGCTGTTTCCCCATCAGAACGTCCCGCAGGACCACCCCGTACTCCCGGATGCCGCCCTCCCCGCAGCGCACTCGCACCTGGAAGCGGACAGAAACGTAGTCCTGCCCGGTCTGGTTGTCCAGAACGGCCGAAAGCGCCGGGATGAACTCGCCCCGGCCCTCGCTCCACCGCCACGGCTGGGCCCCGGAGAAGATGAATCCGGCCTGCCAGAGCAGCAGGAATGCGGGAAAGATCATTCGAACTCTTCCCGTCCCAGATACAATTCGTTGATGATTTCCTTCAGATTGGCGATCACTTTCCCGCGCCGCAGCTTCATCGTCGGCGTCATTTCTCCCGTTTCGATCGAAAATTCCCGGTCCAGAACCTTGAATTTCCGGATCTGCTCGAACGGCGCCAGCTGCCGGTTGACCTTCGCCACGATGCGCTTCATCTCCTCCTGCACCGCCGGCGAGGAGGCGGCCTCGGCCAGCGGCGTCCCGGCGGGCACGAGCCCGAGCGACGCCGCCGCGTCCGGGTTGATCGTGAAGACGGCCGCCACGTACGGCATCCGGTCTCCCAGCAGCATGACCTGGTTGACCAGGGGCTCCAGCTTGAAAAGCCCTTCGATCTTCGCCGGGAAAATCTTCTTGCCGTTGGAGGAGACGATCAGTTCCTTCTTGCGCCCCGTGATCCAGACGTAGCCGTCCGCGTCGATCTCGGCGACGTCGCCCGTGTGGAGCCAGCCGTCGCGCAGCACCGCCGCGGTGGCCGCGGGATCGTTGTAGTAGCCGGAGAACAGCATCTCTCCGCGCAGAAGAAGCTCGCCTTCTTCGGAAAGCCGCACTTCAACGCCCTTCAGGGGCTTCCCGATCGAGCCGGGCCGCGGGTTCGACAGCGGATTGAGGATCACGACGCCGCCCTCGGTGAGGCCGTAGCCCTCGATCAGCGGCAGCCCGATGGCGGAGAAGAACTCGGCCAGGTCGCGGCCCAGCGGCGCCGCCCCGCTTGCGGCCACCTTGATGCGTCCGCCCAGGCGCTCGCGGATCCTGGAAAAAACGGCACGGTCGAAGAACCTCAGCGACGCCTTCACCAGAGCCGAAGGCTCGCGGCCCTGCGCGCGCGCCCGCGCGGCTTCCGAACCCGCGCCCAGGCCCATGTAGAAAAGGCGGCGCACGGCCGCCGGTTTTTTCCGGATTTCCGTCGTGATGCTCGAATAAATCCGCTCCCAGACGCGCGGCGGCGCAACAAAAAATGTCGGCTTCACCGACCGCAGCTCGGCCGGCATTTTCGATAGCCCCTCGCTGAACCAGACCGGCACCCCCATGCGGATCATCAGCAGCTCCAGCACCAGCCGCTGCGTGATGTGGGCCGACGGGAGGAAGACGAGCGTCGAGTCGTCCTCGCCGATCGGCAGGGCCGGAGGCCCGCATTCGCAGTTGGCGAGGATGGCGTTGTGGCTCACCAGGCCCATCTTCGGCTCGCCCGTCGCTCCCGAGGTCAGGTACAGGATCGCCGGATCGGCGGGTGTCAGTTCGTCCTGGATGCGCTCGATCAGGGCGGGATCCGCGGCCAGCGTCCGCTCGCCGGAGGCCAGGAATTCCTCGAACGAAACGGCGCTTTCCGCCTCCCCCGTCAGCAGGATTCGCGGAATTCCCAGATCCCCCAGCCCGGCCTGCTCCAGCGCGCGCAGCGCTTTCGGATTCTCCACAAAAACGGCCTTCGGCTGGCAGGCCTTCAGCGTGCGCACCTGTTCCGCGGCGGGCAGCGACGTGTAGACGGCCGCGGCCACTGCGCCTGCGCTCATGATCCCAAGGTCGGCCAGGTAGAACTCGGCGCGCGTCTCCGAAGCCAGGCCGGCGATGTCTCCTTTCCGGATCCCCGCCGCGCGCAGGGCGGCGGCGCCTTTCTCCGCCGCGCGCAGGTATTCCTTCCAGGTCCACGTGCGGTACTGGCCCTTGCCCGCAGGCTGATGCAGCGCGGGCCGCTCTCCCCACGTCTCCGCGGCCGTGCGGAGCATGCGGTAGACGGTTCTCTTCTCTTTGGGCACGGCAGGGGCTGTCCGGGCCATGCGGATCTTTTCCTCGTTCGTTGGGATCGGCGCGCCGGAGAGCGCGGCTCCTTTCAGGGTAATGGATCGCGCAGCAGTAAGATGATGGGATGGCCTGGGAACGCGAACTGGAAACTGCACTGGAGCTGGCCAAAGCCGCCTCTTCCGTGGCGCTGTCGCATTTCGGCTGTGTCCAGGCCGAGGCGAAAGCCGACGATTCCCCAGTCACGGCCGCCGACCGCGAATGCGAGCGCCTGATCGCCGCGCGGCTGGCCGAGGCGTTCCCCGCCGACGGCGTCTTCGGCGAGGAGGGCGCCAACCGCGCCGGCTCGAGCGGCCGCCGCTGGATCATCGATCCCATCGATGGCACGCGCGACTTCGTCCGCGGCAGCTTCCTCTGGTGCCACCTGCTTGCGCTCGAAACGGAAGGAGAGGTCGTGCTCGGCGTGGCCGCATTTCCCGTGCAGGGGCGCATCTACTACGCAGCGAAGGGCCAGGGATCCTGGTGCGTGGAGGGCCGCACCGAGACGCAGCTGCGTTGTTCGGAAATCCGCGAGCCCCGCCGCGCCGTGCTCTGCTTCGGCCAGCTGAACGAGGCGCGCCGCGCCCCCTGGGGAGAGCGCCTTCTCGCCTTCCTCGAGCCCTTCTGGGCCGTCCGCTCCCTCGGCGGCGCCACCGATGCCATGCTCGTCGCTTCCGGCAGGGCCGAGGTCTACATGGAGCCCGGCCTCAAGCCCTGGGACGTGGCCGCCCTGGCCGTCATCGGCGAAGAGGCCGGTTGTCTGTGGCACGATTTCGAGGGCCGCAGAACCATCTACGGCGGCAGCCTCGCCCTCTATGCGCCCGGCCTCGAGCCCGCAGTGCGGGCGTTTCTGGGCCTCGGCGCCTGAAACAAAGTCTGAATCTTCTGTTGCGAATCTTGCATCTTCGTATATAGTATTTAAGGACAAACGTGTATTAACACCCAGCGCTCTAGAGGTTTCCATGATCTACTCACGTTCGGCCGAATACGCAATCCGGGCGTTCGTCCAGCTCGCCACCGTGCCCGAGGGCAAATACGCCATGGTGAAACAGATCGCCGAGCAGGCGGACATCCCGGCGCACTTCCTCGCCAAGATCCTCCAGCAGCTGGCGCGCAAGGGATTCCTCCGTTCCAGCAAGGGTCCCACCGGCGGCTTCAGCCTCCGCATTCCCCCCGGCGAGCTGAATCTGCTCGCCATCGTCGACGCCGTCGACGGGCTGGCTGATTTCGAGCGCTGCCCGGCCGGCATGGCCGTCTGCAACGACGACGCCCCCTGCGGCATGCACGACAACTGGAAGGCCCTGCGGAATCGTATCATGGAGTATCTGGAGCGCACGACGATTCTGGATCTGGCCAAGGGGTTCGAACAGAAGCGGAAGAACCTGGAGCGGATGCAGAAGAAGGCCGGAAGGCGCTCCGCGAAGAGCGAGAAAGCCTGAGCCCGGCGGGGGCATTTGCCGCCCGGCGGGGCGGCTTCTGAATCAAAGGAGGCGGAATGCCGAACGAGAGCCGGATCGTGCCCGCGCCCGTGGACATGCTCGTCCCGATGGTCGTGGAGCAGACCTCGCGCGGGGAGCGCGCCTATGACATCTATTCGCGGCTGCTGCGCGAAAACATCATCTTTCTGGGCACTCCGATCGACGACCAGGTCGCCAACCTCGTCATCGCCCAGATGCTCTTCCTGGCCGCGGAAGACCCCGAGAAAGACATCCAGCTGTACATCAACTCCCCCGGAGGATCCATCACCGCCGGCCTGGCGATCCTCGACACGATGAATCTCGTCGAGCCCGACATCGTCACCTACTGCGTCGGCCAGGCTGCATCCATGGCGGCGGTGCTGCTCGCCTGCGGCGCCAAGGGCAAGCGCTTCGCCCTGCCCCACTCGCGCATCCTGATCCATCAGCCCTCGATGAGCGGCCTCGCCGGACAGGCCACCGACATCGACATCTACGCCAAGGAAATCCTCCGGATGCGCGAGATCCTCAACAAGATCCTCGCCGACGCCACCGGCCAGCCGGTGGAACGCATCGCCCGCGACGTCGACCGCGATTACATCATGGAAGCCGAGCAGGCGCTCGAATACGGCATGGTCGACAAGATCATCGCGCGGCGCGAAAAGTAATTCCCGGATCCTGATCCGGACCGGAGCGTTTCCTCCGGCCTCAGTCTGTCCGCGCGGACGGAGCTCCGCTCCATCGGCGGCGATGGTTTCCCGGCGGAGCTCCGTTCCCGCCGCGATCCCTCTGCAGCCCGGACCGCGCAGGCCTCGGGCGCGCGGCGGAGTCGTTCCGCCAGGCTGCCTCTCAGGGCTCGAGCTCTGCCGTCAGCTTCGCCCCGCCCATCTGCGGCAGGACTGCCTCGATCCTGACCGGGCGCCGCTCCTTTTTCGCAATGAACAGGGTCTGTCTGCCTGCCGAACCGTCGGCGGGACTGATCTCCACGCGCCAGCACTCGAACGTGCCGGCGGGCACGGTGACGGTTTCCGAGCCTGTCACCTTCAGCGCAGACAGCGCCGTCTTCTGCGTCTGCAGATCGAGCGTGCGGTACGCAGCCGTGTAGCCTTCGGCCAGAGGCAGCCCGGCCAGCACCTGACCCGATCCGGCGCCGTCGGCGAACAGCGGACCGTCCAGCGTCACGTCGATCGGGCGGCTCTGGGCGCCCATCTGCATCGTTCCGGTGGCCTTGCCATCCCGGACCTGCACCTCGATCTGAACCGGTCCCTGTTTGATGCTGCGCCGCAGGACCGTGAACGTCCTGCTGTCCAGCAGCGTGACATCGGAGACTTCGCCCATCGGCGTCTGCATCGTGTCCGTGGCGCGCCAGCCTTCAGGCGTTTCTTCAATGACCGATTTCAGCTCGAGCGCCACCGCCTGCGGGCCGGCCTCGATTTTCGCCCTGAAGGAATGAGGCAGCTTCGACGGCGGAACCGCCAGGGAAGGCACGGAGGCCGAAGGCGCGGGCATCGAGGGCAGCGTCACCGTGGCCGGATCGACCGTGATCTCCTTCAGCCTCTTCTCGGCCTCCGGCGTCATCGACTCCTGATACCGGCCGCCCAGATGCCTGGCCAGGAACTTCTCCACTGCGGCGAACATCGCGAGATTGTTCACCGGACGCGCGAAGCCGTGGCCTTCGTCCTCGGCGACGAGATATTCAACCGGGAATTTCCGGTCGCGCAGCGCAATGACGATCTGATCGGATTCGCGCTTCTTCACCCGCGGATCATTGGCCCCCTGCACGACCATCAGCGGAGTCTTGATCTTCTGCGCCGAAAACAGCGGCGACTGCCGTTCCAGCTGCGCCTTGCCCTCCGGCTTCGTGGGGTCGCCCATGCGCTCGTAAAACATCTTCCGGATGGGCTCCCAGTAAGGCGGGATCGAATCGAGCAGCGTGATCAGATTGGACGGCGCAACGATGGCCACCCCGGCGGCGTACAGATCCGGCGTGAAGGCGACGCCCGCCAGCGTGGCGTAGCCGCCATAGCTGGCGCCCAGAATGCCCACCCTCCTCGGATCGGCGACGCCCGTTTCCACGAGGTGTTTGACGCCCCAGGTGATGTCGTCCTGCATTTTCTCGCCCCACTGCCGGTTGCCGGCGTTCAGAAATCTCTTGCCGTAGCCGGTGGAGCCGCGGAAATTCATCGACAGAACGGCATAGCCGCGGTTGGCCAGAAACTGGTGCAGCGTGTTGTAGCCCCAGCTGTCCCGCGCCCACGGTCCGCCATGCGGAACGGCGATCAGCGGCAGCCCCTTCGCCGGCACGCCCTTCGGCAGCGTGAGGTAAGCCGGGATTTCCAGACCGTCGGAGGACTTGTACCGGATCGGCTTCATCTCGGCCAGCGCTTCCCGGGGCAGTTTTTCGCGCAGTCTGTACTGCAGCGCCAGCCGCTTCGTCTTGCGGTCGAAGAGAAAAGCCTGGCCGGGATCGGTGTCGCGGCTGGCGCTGATGATGAAGCGGGATTCGTCAGCCGTGCGCGAGGCGAACGTGATCCGGTAGCCCGGCAGCTGTTTCTGCAGCCACTGATAGTCCGCTTCGAACGCCTTGTCCTTCCAGTAGATCCTCTCCCGCTCGTCTTCGTAAATCGTGGCGGCGAGCCGGTTGGTGACTTCGGAGAAAATGGCCCCGGAAAAATCCACCCTGTTCAGCGGGTCTTTTTCCACCAGCGTCGCCCGTCCCGTGGCGGGGTCCATCAGCATCAGCTGCGAAAGATCGAGATCACCGGCGTCGGTGATGAAGTAGAACTTCGAATTGGTCTCGTCGAACCGCACCGGCTGGCAGGTTTCCAGCACCGGGCAGGAATAGATCTTCGTGAACCCCTTTTCGTCCACCCGCAGAAACTCCGTGTCGCCGTTGTCGGCCGAACGCGTCGCCAGCCGCAGCTGCGCCTTGTGGTCGAACACCCAGCCGGTGATGCGGTCCGTGTTGCGCCGCAGCAGGGTCTTCTCGCCCGTCGCAAGGTTCAGCTTGTACAGGTCGTGCCAGGCGGCGTCGCGGTCGTTCAGGCCAATGTAAATGTGGGCCGGGTCCGCCTTGGGAACCTCGTAAATGATCGTGCGCGCACCTTTGGCGTTGGAAAGGTTGCGCGAGGGCGGAACCGCGGCGCCGGCAGCGGCCGCCTCGGCAGGATTGACGGCGTACACGTTGAAGTTCTCGTCGCCGTCCTGGTCCTTCACGTAGAGGATGAACTTCGAGTCGCGGGACCAGAAATACAGCGGCACGGGGCGCTTCGTCTCCGCCGTCACCGGACGCGCCGCAGAGAACGGCTCTTCGGCCTTCTTCACCCAGATGTTTCGCGCCCCCTGATAGGGCTTCAGAAACGAAATATAGCGGCCGTCCGGCGAAATCTGCGCACCGGCGATTTCCACTTCGCCGAAAAACAGATCGCGGTCGATCAGCGGAGGCAGTTGCGCGGACACGGGTGCGGCAGGCAGCGCCAGAAGCAGCAGAAATGCGGGCAGATGTCGCATGGCGGGCAGGGGCTCCTTCCACGAAGAGTTCGGCTACCATGCTGGCATACGAAGCGGACAAAAAAATGTTCCCTGATCGGGGCCGGCTCTGCTGCATTCCGAGCGTGCCGCCTTGCCCTCTTCCCCGGGCTTCCCCTCGCGCTTGCGCAAGGGCTGCATCCCAACCGTCCCCCTCGCGCCCTCCCCAACGGGGTTCCCCTCGGCCTTGGCCGAGGGCTGCATCCCAACCGTGATACCTGTCCCCTCTCCTGCGGGTTTCCCCTCGCGCTTGCGCGAGGGCTGCATCCCCACCGTCCCCCTCGCGCCCTCCCCAACGGGTTTCCCCTCGCGCTTGCGCGAGGGCTGCATCCCCACCGTCCCCCTCGCGCCCTCCCCAACGGGTTTCCCCTCGGCCTTGGCCGAGGGCTGCATCCCCACCGTCCCCCTCGCGCCCTCCCCAACGGGTTTCCCCTCGGCCTTGGCCGAGGGCTGCATCCCAACCGTGCCGCCCGCACCCTCTCCAACGGGTTTCCCCTCGGCCTTGGCCGAGGGCTGCATCCCAACCGTGATACCTGCCCCCTCTCCTGCGGGTTTCCCCTCGCGCTTGCGCGAGGGCTGCATCCCCACCGTCCCCCCTCGCGCCCTCCCCAACGGGTTTCCCCTCGGCCTTGGCCGAGGGCTGCATCCCAACCGTGATACCTGCCCCCTCTCCTGCAGGTTTCCCCTCGCGCTTGCGCGAGGGCTGCATCCCAACCGTGCCGCCCGCACCCTCCCCAACGGGCTTCCCCTCGCGCTTGCGCGAGGGCTGCATCCCAACCGTCCTCCTCGCGCCCTCCCCAACGGGTTTCCCCTCGCGCTCGCGCGAGGGCTGCATCCCAACCGTGTTGCCCGGACCTCGAAAGCAGGCTCTCCCCGTCCCTCCGCCGTGCGTTTTCACTGTCGCCCGCCATTGCGCCATCATCCAACAGAAGGAACCCCGGATGTTATGATGACGGACGCGCGGATATGCAGCGAGTGACTCTCCTTGGTTCGACCGGCAGCATCGGGCGGAGCACCCTCGACGTCATCCGGCGCAATGACGGACATTTCCGCGTATTTGCCCTCGTTGCCGGACAGAACACGGACGAATTGGCCGCCCAGATCGCCGAGTTCGAGCCGGAAGTGGCTGTCGTCGCCGATGAAGCGGGCCTCGACCGCCTCCGCAAAGCCCTGGAAGGCCGCGCTGCCCGGCGCACGGAACTGCTCGCCGGCCCCGAAGCTTACGTCCGCGTGGCGACAGCCGCCGAAGCCGATGTCGTGGTCTCGGCCATCGTCGGCATCGCGGGTCTCGAGGCCACCTATGAAGCCGTCCGCGCCGGCAAGCGTGTCGGTCTGGCCAACAAGGAAACCCTGGTCGCCGGCGGCAGGCTCGTCATGGAGGCTGTCCGCCGCCACAACTCGGAGCTGATCCCCATCGACAGCGAACACAACGGCGCGCACCAGTGCCTCCGCGCCGGCGAGCGCAGCGACGTCCGCAAGCTGATTCTGACCGCTTCCGGCGGCCCCTTCCGCAATACTCCGAAAGAAGCGCTCGCGCGAGTGACTCCGGAACAGGCCCTGAATCATCCAACCTGGAAGATGGGCCCGCGCATCACCATCGACTCGGCCACGCTCATGAACAAGGGCTTCGAAGTCATCGAAGCCTGCTGGCTGTTCGGGCTGGCCCCGGAACAGGTCGAGGTCGTCATCCATCCCCAGTCGACCGTGCACGCGATGGTCGAATTCAACGACGGCAGCGTCATCGCCCAGGTCTGCGCCACCGACATGCGCATGCCCATCCAGTACGCCCTCACCTGGCCGGAACGCTGGGAAGCCCCCGTCCCGCGGCTCGACTGGAAAGAAGCGCGAACCTGGGACTTCCACCCCCCGGACACGGACCGCTTCCCGCTGCTCCGGATGGCCTATGATGCCCTGAAAACCGGCGGTTCGGCTGGATGTACGCTCAATGCGGCCGATGAGATCGCTGTAGAGGCTTTTCTGCGTCACGAAATCCCGTTTTCCGCCATCGCTGAAGTGGTGGAGGAAACCCTCGCCCGCGTGGCTTGCATCGAGGCGGAAAGCGTAGGACAATTGCTCGACATCGACCGGCGGTCCCGCGAGACCGCTGGAAGGATCGTTCGGGAGAGGGCGGGCGCCCGCGTGATGGTCTGAAGCCCGCAACAGGAATCGCTCCATGGCTCTTCTTCACAACATCTGGTGGCTCCTGGTCCTGATCGGGGTGATGATCGTCATCCACGAGCTCGGCCACTTCTGGGCGGCGCGCTTCTTTGGCATCCGCGTCTCCACCTTCAGCATTGGCTTCGGCCCCAGACTCATCTCCTTCCGCAGAGGCGAGACCGAATACCGCATCGCCTGGATCCCCTTCGGAGGCTACGTCCGCATGGCGGGCGAGCAGCCCAACGACGAGCCCGACCCCGACGGCTTCACGTCCAGGCCCCGCTGGCAGCGCCTCATCGTCGTCCTCGCCGGTCCGGCCATGAACATCATTCTCGCCGTCGCCCTGCTGACCGGCCTCTACATGGTGCGCTATCCCAAGCCCGCCAGCGCCGGCGGTCCTGCCGTCATCGGCTACGTCAAGCCCGGCACCCCGGCGGCCAAGTCCGGCCTGCGCGAAGGCGACGTCATCATCCAGCTCGAAAACCGCACCAACCCCACCTGGGAAGAAGTGCTGATGCGCGAGGTCGTCAGCGCCGGACGCCCCCTGCCTCTCGTCATCCAGCGCGGCGATGAAAAGATCTCCCTCGCCGTCATGCCCGAGCTCGACCCCGCCACCGGCGTCGGCCTTGTCGGTTGGGCCGAACAGACCGAGATCGAAGTCGGCGGACTCGTCCCCGGTCTGGACGCCGAGAGAAAAGGCCTCCGCCGCGGCGACCTCCTGGTAGCCATCAATGGCGAGCCGATCCGCACGGTCTACAAAATCCACGACGTCATGCGGAACTGCGGGGGCAGGCCCGTCGAGCTGACCTACATCCGCGACGGCCGCCAGCACACCGTCGTCCTCCAGCCCACCATGTCGGAACAGGGCGGCGGCGCTCCCCGCTGGATGCTCGGCGTCGAGCTCTCCCCCCGCGTCACCTTCACGCGCCTCGGCCCCGTCGATGCCTTCCGCGAGTCCCTCCGCCAGAACGCCCGCGGCGCCACGCTCATCTACCAGTTCCTTCAGTCCATCCTCGAGCGCCGCTCTTCCGCAAAGTCTCTCGAAGGCCCCATCCGCATCGCCCAGCTCTCCGGCGAGGCGGCGCGCGAAGGCGCCGCCGCCTTCATCAACCTGATGGCCACCGTCAGCCTCAACCTCGCCATCTTCAACCTGCTGCCCATCCCCATCCTCGACGGCGGCGTCATCCTCCTTCTGCTGATCGAAATGCTCATCCGGCGCGACCTCAGCCTCAGCTTCAAGGAGGCCGTCTTCAAGCTCGGCTTCGTCTTCCTGATGATGGTCGTCGTCTTCGTCCTCTACAACGACATCACCAAGCTCCTGCCCGGCTGAGCCCGGCTGTTACTTCAGCGGAGAATACGCTGCAGCCCGGTACAGCGAGATCTGAATCACGCTGGAAATCTGTCCGTGCCGCGCGATCGACTCCGCCCGCACCTTGACCCATTCCGGATCCGCTCCAAACGCCGCCCACGCCTTCTCCCGCGCCGCCAGCGAATCAAACGGCGTCAGATACACCAGATTCGGCTTGTGCGGTCCCGCCAGCGTCGACCCGTACAGCAGCGGATGAATGCCGCAGCGATGGAAAATCGGAATCTCCGGCCCCGCGAAGCGCTCGTGCAGCGCCTTCAGCTGCCGCTCCGTCGGCGGATGGTACAGGCGCAGCTCGAACACCCGCGGCGTCTCCTGCCGCGGCAGGCTCTCCGGCAGCGGCGGCGTGTATGGCGCCGCCTCGAGCAGGATCTCCGAGTACTGCTCGTACGGCGCCTCCTCGCCCGCCTCCAGCTCCGCCAGCGCCCGGCTGTAGCCTTCATCGGACTGCAGCTTCGCCCGCGCCTCCATCCACTGCTCCGCCGACGCGTAGGCCGTCACGCACGCCACCTGCGGCATATGCGCCGCCACCAGCGCCTCCATCACCACCGCCGGCGCCGGCAGCCCCAGCCGCTTCCGCGCCGGCATCGCGCCTTTCTCGAAAAATGCGTGCATCCGTCCCGGCTGGCTGCCGTTCTTCAGCAGATACTGCTCGAGCACGAAGAAGCGCGGCGCGCGGCGCGGCGCCCCCGGAGTCTGCGTCATTGCGTCCATCATCGTGGTTCCTGTCAGTGCGAGAAATTGCCTGCGTTGCATTGGGCCGATCCGCTTTGAAAGAGTAACAGAAGTGAGCTGGTTTCAGCGGGCCCTGTGGCCCATCCTCGTCTGCGCCGCCCTCCCGGCGGCGGAATTCCGGCCTCCCGCCGGCACGCGCCACGCCGCGCGCCGCCCCGGCGCGGAGACCATCCTCCCCGGCGGCCGCATCGTCACGCCGCTCGGCCGCCAGTTCAACACCGGTCCCGGCGCCTTCGGCCTTGCCGTCAGCCCCGACGGCAAACTCGCGGTGACGGCCAACGGCGGCCCCAACCGCTTCTCGCTCACCGTCCTCGACATGTCGGGCGAGCCCTGGCGCGCGCGCGAACTCCGCACTCTCTCGCGCGGCGAAAAAGCCGGGCCCGGCGAAGACGACTGGCGCAGCGTCTTCATGGGGCTCGCCTTCGCCTCCGGCCGGCGCCTCTTCGCCTCCGAAGGCAACTCCGGCCGCGTCCGTGAAATTTCGCTCCCCTCGGGCGCCGTGCACAGGATTCTCGAACTCAATCAGGGCCCCTGGCGCGACTCCTACTCCGGCGACCTCGCCTACGACGCCCAGCGCCGCATTCTCTACGTCGTCGATCAGGCCAACTTCCGCGTCGCCGTCTTCGACGCCCGCTCAGGCCGCATGCTCGCCAGCGTCCGCACCGGCCGCCTCCCCTTCAAGGCCGCCCTCTCGCCCGACGGCAGGCGCCTCTACGTCACCAACATCGGCATGTTCGAGTACAGGCCCGTGCCCGGCGCCGATCCCGAAAACGCCCGCGAAACCGGCCTGCCGTTCCCCGCCTTCGGCTTCCCCTCGCGCGAAGCCGAACTCGGCGCGCGCCGCCAGACCGCGCGCGGTCCCGTCGATGTCCCCGGCCTCGGCGACCCCAACGTCGAAGAGTCCAACTCGCTCTGCGTCATCGACGTCGCCGATCCCTCCACGCCCCGCATCGTCCGCTTCGTCCGCACCGGCAAGCCCTTCGGCCCGGAAAGCCTCGGCGGCTCCAGCCCCTCCGGCGTCGCCGCCACCGCCGCCGCCATCTACGTCAGCAACGGCAACCAGGACTCCATCACCGTCATCGACGCCCTCACCCTCGCCGTCCGCGCCACCATCGAACTCCGCATCCCCCGTCTCGAGGCCTGGCGCGGCATCCTTCCCGTCGGCCTCGCCCTCGATCTGCCCAACGGACGCCTCCTCGTGGCCGAGGCCGGCATCAACGCCATCGGCGTCATCGACCTCTCCACGAACCGCCTCGCCGGACATCTCCCCGCCGGCTGGTTCCCTACCGCCGTCGCCGTCGACCGCGGCCGCGTCTTCGTCGCCAGCGCCAAAGGCCTCGGCACCGGCCCCAACGCCACCCGCACCGCCCCGCTCGAGCGCAGCTTCCAGGCCGAACTCCGCCAGGGCCTCCTCAGCGTCTACGACGCCCCGCTCAACCGCATGCTCGCCTTCCATACCCAGGCCGTGATGAACAACAACGGCTTCGTCCCCCTCGAAGAAGCGCCCCGCCCGCTGCCCATCGAATTGCGCCACGTCGTCCTGATCGTCAAGGAGAACCGCACTCACGACGAAGTGCTCGGCGACGTCACCCACGACTCCGTCGGCCCTCTCCGCGCCGCCCCCGAACTGGCCCGCTTCGGCCGCCGCGGCTGGGTCCAGCTCGACAAGGACTCTCTCCGCGTCCGCCTCGAAAAGCAGTTCTACAACATCACCCCCAACCATCACGCCCTCGTGCAACGCGGCGCCTTCAGCGACAACTTCTACGCCGACAGCGAGGTCAGCGTCGACGGCCACCATTGGCTCGTCGGCTCCTACCCCAACGCCTGGACCGAGTCTTCCCTCATGGCCGCCTATGGCGGCCAGAAGGATTTCCGCTTCCCCACCACCGCTCCGGGACGCCTCCACTTCGCGCAGAGCAATTCGAGCGTCCATCCCGAGGAACAGCTCGAAGCCGGCGCCCTCTGGCATCACCTCGAGCGCAACGGCATCTCCTTCCGCAACTTCGGCGAAGGATTCGAGCTCGCCGGCGTCGTCGAAGATCCCGGCCTCATGCCCACCGGCGCCCGCTTCCTCACCAACGTCCCCATGCCCCGTCCTTTATGGGAAAATACCTCGCGCAATTATCCCCAATACAACACGAATATTCCCGATCAATACCGCGCCGACGCCTTCATCCGCGAAATTGAAGAACTCTACGTCCAGCCCGGCAGAGAGCTGCCTCGCTTCATCTACATCCATCTGCCCAACGATCACCTCGCGCGCCCGCGCCCTGGCGACGGCTATCCCTTCCAGGCCTCCTTCATGGCCGACAACGATTACGCCCTCGGCCGCATCGTCGAGTATCTGTCGAAAACAAAATGGTGGCGCAGCATGGCCCTCTTCATCACCGAAGATGACGCCCAGGGCGGCGTCGACCACATCGACAGCCACCGCACCCTCCTCATCGTCGGCGGACCGTTCGCCCGCAAGAATTACGCCTCCCGCACCAATGCCAGCTTCCCCGCGCTGCTGAAAACCATCTTCCGCATCCTCGGCCTGCCGCCCCTCAACCTGTTCGACGCCACCGCCGCCGATCTTTCAGATTGCTTCTCCAGCATCCCCGATTATTCGCCCTTCGAAGCCATCAAACCCGACCCCGAAATCTTCGACCCGGCGAAAGCGAAAGACCCGGCCGATCCCGAGCCGCCGCCCCGCATGGACGACCCCTCCGTCCTTCAGCAGCAGCACAGAAAACCCCGTTGACCCCGCCCAATCCAGGCGGGTTCTGTGCCGCGCGGTCGCAGCCCGAAGGGCTGCGACCGCGCGGTCACCAAACCTCCCCCACCTTTCGATCCCCCGCCATCGCGCCGGAGGCGCGACCAGGCGTCGCACGCCCGGTCCCTCGCGGCACAGCGATTCTCGACGCAGCCCCGGCAACCCTCCGGGACATCAGCACGGAGAAAGACCGCCAGGCGCGGCGCTCTGGATGGCGGTTTTTCGCAGAAATAGCCAATAAATTTGGTTTTCAATCGTGGCGGGCGACTTTCCAGCGAGCGGTTCCCCAACCGTGCCCCCCGGCGCCCTCCCCAACTGGTTTCCCGCCGCCCTTGGGCGGCGGCTGCATCCCAACCGTGCCCCCCGGCGCCCTCCCCCTCGGGCTTCCCCTCGCGCTTGCGCGAGGGCTGCATCCCAACTGTGCCCCGCCGCGCCCTCTCCTTCGGATTTCCCCTCGCGCTCGCGCGAGGGCTGCATCCCAACCGTGCCCCCCGCGCCCTTCCCAACGGATTTCCCCTCGCGCTCGCGCGAGGGCTGCATCCCAACCGTGCCCCGCCGCGCCCTTCCCAACGGATTTCCCCTCGCGCTTGCGCGAGGGCTGCATCCCAACCGTGCCCCGCGCGCCCTCCCCCCCCGGATTTCCCCTCGCGCTTGCGCGAGGGCTGCATCCCAACTGTGCCCCGCCGCGCCCTTCCCAACGGATTTCCCCTCGCGCTTGCGCGAGGGCTGCATCCCAACTGTGCCCCGCCGCGCCCTCCCCAACGGATTTCCCCTCGCGCTTGCGCGAGGGCTGCATCCCAACTGTGCCCCGCCGCGCCCTCCCCAACTGGTTTCCCGCCGCCCTTGGGCGGCGGCTGCATCCCAACCGTGCCCCGCGCGCCCTCCCCCCCGGGCTTCCCCTCGCGCTTGACCCCCGGATTTCCCCTCGCGCTTGCGCGAGGGCTGCACCCGTCGTGTCTGCGTCTCGATCGTGCGATCGCGGGCTGCAATGCACCTGACGCCGGGCTCCCCACGAAGCCGCTGAAAGCACGCAGCCCGCCCTCCCGTCCTGCGGACGAACCTTGACCCCGCCTCCCCCCAGCCGGAAACCGCGACCCCTATCGCCGCCCCGCCGGATCCGGCTTCAGAAACTCATGCTCCACCCATCCCGTTCGCCCCTCCAGCGGTCCCTCCAGAATCTGCACCTGCCGCCGGCTCACCGATTCTGCCAGAATCCGCACCCGCGTTCCGGCCGCCACCGGAAACGCCGTCTGATTGTCGGCGCACGCCTTGAGAAATTCTTCGTTCTTTTCCACCACCGCCGCCTGGATCGG
Source organism: Bryobacteraceae bacterium (assembly GCA_026002875.1). NCBI lineage: Bacteria > Pseudomonadati > Acidobacteriota > Terriglobia > Bryobacterales > Bryobacteraceae > Bryobacteraceae bacterium. The sequence continues at coordinate 2,600,310 of BPGE01000001.1, read as the reverse complement.
ATAACAGTCGTCTTTCTTGTTCGCCAGCCAGACCTGATCGCCCGCCGGCGTCGCCAGCACGGCGGCGTCGCCCTTGTGCAGGATGCGGCTCGTCTTCGTTTCCGGCTTCAGCCGCCACGCCTGCCCGACCGCGAAGAGAACGATGAAACTGCCCGCAATCACCAGCGCGTAGACCAGCTTTCTCATGTCCGTCTCCTTCCCTGGGGCCAGGTTTCCGCCCTTATTGTTCTCCCCTCTGGCGGGAAGTGCAAGGGGATTGATGTATACTGGAGAAGGAACCCTGACAGTGGGCGCAAGCCCACTTTTTTGTTAGGGCCGGTGCAGGCGCAGAATGCCTTCCGCAACCAGAGACAGCCTGATCCAGCGGGTCGCCGAAATCGCCGGGCGCACGGCGCGGCGTGAAGGCCTCTCCGTGTGGGACGTCGAGCTCGCCGGCAGCGGCCGGCGGCGCGTTCTGCGCATTTATATCGACAAGCCCGGCGGAGTCACGCTCGACGACTGCGAGCGGATCTCGCAGCAGGTGGGCGCCGTGCTCGACGCCGAAGACGTCGTCCCCGGCGACAGCTACCAGCTCGAAGTCAGCTCCCCCGGCGTCGAAAGGCGGCTCAGCAGGCCCCACCACTTCGAGCTCTGCCGCGGCCAGAAGGTCCGCCTGCAGCTCAGGGAGCCCGTCGAAGGGCAGCGCCGCTGGGAGGGCGTCCTTCAGGGCCTCGAAGAGGGCCGCGTTGTCCTCGAAACGGGTTCCGGCAAAATCATCCGGTTCGGGATGGAAATCATCGAAAAGGCGAATTTGCAGTTCGAGTGGTGAACCCCTCGGGGTCGCCCGGAATTGCGGAGCGAGAGGAGCGAAACGCTTGGCATCCATCAAAGAGTCCATCGAAATCCTGAGCAAGGAAAAAGGCATCGATCCGCAGATCGTGCTCGATGCGGTCAAGGACGCCATGCTCGTGGCGGCCCGCAAGCAGTTCAGGGGCGGTGAAGAGCTCGTCGCCGACATCGACGACCGCACCGGCAACATCGTCCTGTTCGCCGTCAAAACCGTCGTCGAAAGCGTCGCCGATCCCGCGCTCGAGATCTCCCTCCCCGAAGCCCGCAAGATCGATCCCGCCGCCGAAATCGGCTCGCAGGTGCGCATCCCCAGGCCCACGGAGGCCCTCGGCCGCATCTCCGCCCAGACCGCCAAGCAGGTCATCCTCCAGAAGGTCCGCGAGGCCGAGCGCGACAACATCTGCGCCGAATTCGCCGGCCGCGTCGGCGAACTCGTCAACTGCACCGTCAAGCGCATCGAAGGCCCCGACCTCATCGTCGAAGTCGGCAAGGCCGAGGCGCGCCTCCCCAAGAAGGAGCAGAGCCGCCTCGAAAGCTTCAGCGTCGGCGAGCGCATCCGCTGCGTCATCAAAAGCGTCGAAAAGACCGGCAAGAACGCCGGCGTCATCGTCTCCCGCGCCGCCCCCGAGCTCGTCATGCGCCTCTTCGAGCAGGAGGTCCCCGAAATCTACGACGGCACCGTCGTCATCCGCGCCTGCGCCCGCGAAGCCGGCGAGCGCACCAAGATCGCCGTCGTCAGCCGCGACCGCGACGTCGACTGCGTCGGCGCCTGCGTCGGCATGAAGGGCATGCGCGTGCAGTCCATCATCCGCGAGCTCCGCGGCGAAAAGATCGACATCATCGAGTACAGCGACGACCCCGTCCAGTTCGCCACCCACGCCCTCAGCCCCGCCCGCATTTCGCGCGTCTCCGTCCTCGACTCCAACGAAAAATACATGGAGGTCATCGTCGACGACACCCAGCTCTCCCTCGCCATCGGCAAAAAGGGGCAGAACGTCCGCCTCGCCGCCAAGCTCATGGGGTGGCGCATCGACATCAAGACCGAAGAGGAAAAGCGCCGCGAAGTCGAAGCCGGCATGGCCGCCATGGCCATCGGCACGCCTCTCAGCGTCCTGCTCGAATTCGGCCTCTCCGACCAGGTGCTCGAAAAACTCCTCGCCGGCGGCGTCGGTTCGGTCGAAAAACTCGGCTCGATGACCCCGGAAGAATTGCTCGAAATCGACGGAATTACCGAAGAATTCCTTCAGGAAATCGGCGTTTCCGTCAACGCCTTCTATCAGAACCTCGAGAGCGCCCAGCAGGGCGCCCCCGCCCCCGCCGCCGGATCTCCCGGGCCCGCTCCGGCTGCCGCCGCCCCCGTCTCCGCCGAAACCCCGGAAACGGAAGCCCCGGCAGCCGATGCTCCGGACGCCGCTCCCGCCGAGGCGCCTCAGCCTGCCGGGAGCGACTCCGCGGAGCCTGCCCCCTCCGCCGAACAAATTCCGGCCGATGAATCTGATACGATAAAATCCACGGGTCTAGCGGAACAACAGCCAGCCGGACAGTGACGCAGCGAGGTGTTGCAAGGAGCTGATAGCCAGTCCTGCGCGGCAGGACGGCGCGTTCAACATGAGTAAGATTCGCATCAATGAATTGGCTCGCGAGCTGGAAGTCAAGCCCGGCGTCATCCTGGAAATGCTCCCCGAGCTTGGCGTCACCGAGAAAAAGACCCACTCGAGCTCCATCGAGGAAGACGTCGCCAACAAGGTCCGGGCGCGCGTTCTCGGCGTGACCCCCGCTCCCGCCGAGCCTGCCGCTCCCCCGCCGCCTCAAGCCGAACCGCCCGCCGCGCCGGAGCCCCAGCCGCAGGTCTCCGCGCCTCAGCCCCCCGCACCCGAGCCCCAGCCCCTGCCCCAGGCGGCTCCCGCTCCCCCTCACGAGCCCGAGCCCCCGGCACAGCCGCCCCGCGCCCCTCAGCCCCCGGCTGCTCCGCCGGCGCCCCCGAAGCCTGCCGTCTCCGCTCCCAGAATTCCCATTCCTCCGGTCCAGAGCGCCCCCGGCCGCCCTGCCGCTCCAACAACGCCGCACGTGCCCCCGATTCCCATTCCTCCCAAGACGGTCCAGCCCCTTCCGGCTGAAAAGCGCGCTGCGGCGCCGCCCATTCCCAGGCCCCCTGTGATCCCTTCGCCTCCAACGGCCGCGCCTGCGCCGCCCGCCGTCCGGGAAAAGGAAAAAGAAAAGCCCGCCGTCCCGGCTGCGCCCGCGCCCCCGGCGGCCCCCGGCATCCCCAGGCCCGCCCCGCCCGTGGAGAAGCCCGCGCCTGCCGCCGCCGCGCCCGCTCCTCCTGCCGCGCCCCGCCGCGCCCTGGAGGTCCCAAAGCCCGCGCCTGCACCCGCCGCCCCCAGAACCGTCCCGGCCGCCCCGCGCCCTGCCGGACCCCGCCCCGGCCAGATCCTCACCGGGCCCAGGCAGCCTCTCCCCGGCGGTGAAATCCCGCGCTCGCCCGTGGTCGCGCCCGGCATTCCCAAGCCGCCCGTCCTCACCCAGCCGGCCCGTCCGGCGGCGCCCCCGGCCCAGGCGGGCGCTCCCGGCGCGGCGGCTGCCGCACCCACGCGGCCTTTGGCCGGCCAGCCTATCGCCCGGCCCGTCGTGCCCCCCAGCCCGGAGATTCTCGAGCGCCTCAAACAGACCCAGCACCGCGCCGTCCCCGGCCAACCTGCTGCGCCCAGGCCCGGCATGCCCACGCCCGGCCAGCCCATCTATCCCGGCGCGCGCCGCCCCGCCGGTCCCGGCAGGCCCTCAACCCCCGGAGCACGGCCCCTCCGCGGCCGCGGTCCCCACCCCACCACCCCGGTCCTCGAGCCGCCTCCCCCATCCACCACCGAGGCCCGCCGCGACGCCGGCAAGAAGCGCCCCACCGCCCGCGACCGCGAGCTCGAGCGCGAAGGCATCCTCAAGCCCATCGGCCGCAAGCAGGAACCCATGGTCCTGCCGGTCGTCGACAAGGAGATCCCCATCTCGGAAGGCATCACCGCCAAGGAACTCAGCGAAAAGCTTGGCGTCAAGGCCAACCTCGTCATCAAGCGGCTCGTCGAGCGCGGCGTCTTCGCCACCATCAACCAGCCCCTCGACATGAAGCTCGTCGAGGACCTCTGCCGCGACTTCGGCGCCCGCCCCACGCGCATGAGCTACGAGGAAGAGGCCGTCCAGGAGGTCGAGCTCACCGAGGTCGCCGCCGACCTCGAACCCCGCCCCCCCGTGGTCACCGTCATGGGCCACGTCGACCACGGCAAGACCTCGCTGCTCGACGCCATCCGCGAAACCAACGTCGCCGACCGCGAAGCCGGCGGCATCACCCAGCACATCGGCGCTTACTCCGTCGAACTCAACGGCCGCAAGGTCGTCTTCATCGACACCCCCGGGCACGAGGCCTTCACCCGCATGCGCGCCCGCGGCGCCAGGGTCACCGACATCGTCGTCCTCGTCGTCGCCGCCGACGACGGCGTCATGCCCCAGACGAAAGAGGCCATCGACCACGCCCGCGCCGCCGGCGTCCCCATCATTGTCGCCGTCAACAAGATCGACAAGCCCGAAGCGCAGCCCGAGCGCGTCAAGCAGCAGCTCACCGAACTCGGCCTCATGCCCGAAGAGTGGGGCGGCGACACCCCCTTCGTCCCCGTCAGCGCCAAGCAGCGCATCAACATCGAGCTCCTGCTCGAAATGATCCTGCTCGTCGCCGACATGCAGGAGCTCAAGGCCAACCCCAACCGCCCCGCCGTCGCCACCGTCCTCGAAGCCAAGCTCGACCGCGGCCGCGGTCCCGTCGCCACCGTGCTCGTCCGCAACGGCACCCTCCGCGTCGGCGACCACTTCCTCTGCGGCTCCGTCTTCGGCAAGATCCGCGCCCTCTACAACGACCTCGGCCAGCAGGTCAAGGAAGCCGGCCCCTCCATGCCCGTCGAGATCATCGGCCTCGAGTCGCTCCCCGAAGTCGGCGACACCCTCCAGGTCGTCACCGATCTCGCCAAGGCCCGCCAGATCGCCGAATTCCGCGAAACCAGGGCCCGCGAAGCCGCCCAGGCCAAGACCCGCGTCTCCCTCGAACAGCTCCACTCCCAGCTCCGCGAGGGCGAAACCAAGGAGCTCAACATCATCCTCAAGGCCGACGTCGGCGGCACCGCCGAAGTCCTCGCCGAAACCCTTCAGAAGCTCTCCACCGAAAAGGTCCAGATCCGCGTCATCAGCGCCGGCGTCGGCGCCATCAACGAGTCCGACGTCGACCTCGCCGACGCCTCCAACGCCATCATCATCGGCTTCAACGTCCGCCCCGACCGCAAGGCCCAGGAACGCGCCGAGCAGGAAAAGGTCGACATCCGCCTCCACACCATCATCTACGAGCTCACCGACGAGATCAAAAAGGCGATGCTCGGCATGCTCGAGCCCGTCTACCGCGAGGTCTTCCGCGGACGCGCCGAAGTCAAGGAAATCTTCCGCATCGCCAAAGTCGGCACCGTCGCAGGCTGCGTCGTCACCGAAGGCGTCATCCCCCGCGACGCCGAGGTCCGCCTCCTCCGCGACAACGTCGTCGTCTACACCGGCCGCATCGAGTCCCTCAAGCGCTTCAAGAACGACGCCAGCGAAGTCCGCCAGGGCCAGGATTGCGGCATGGCCCTCGCCAACTTCCAGGACATCAAGCCCGGCGACGTGATCGAAGCCTTCGTCAAGGAAAAAGTCGCGCCCGACCTCGGCGTCTGATCCCCGGAGCCCCCCGTGCCCGCCATCGGCGTGCTCACGCTCGAACTCGAACTCGCCGGCGCCCGCTCCCTCAAGGACAAGCGCCACTGGGTCCGCGGCCTCAAGGACCGCCTCCGCAACGGCTTCAACCTCGCCGTCGCAGAAATCGACGACCAGAACCTCCTCAACCGCTCCGTCGTCGCCGCCGTCACCATCTCCGCCTCCCGCGAAAACGCCGCCAAGGTCCTCGAGGCTGCCGAAGAAGCCGCCGCCCTCTTCCTCGGACCCGCCCTCGTCTCCGCCACCGTCGATTGGTTGGACTGAACCATGGACGAACTCCGCAGCCGCCGCGTCGCCGAATCCATGCGCGAGGAACTCAGCGAGCTCATCCGCTTCGAGCTCGCCGACCCCCGCGTCCAGGGCGTCGATGTCGTCGACGTCGTCGTCAGCCCCGACATGCGCCACGCCGACGTCCTCGTCCTCCTCTCCGGCAGCGAATCCGAACAGTCCGCCGCCCTCGCCGGCCTCTCCGCCGCCCGCCACTTCCTCCGCCGCAACCTCATGCAGAGAATCGACTTGTTCCGCATGCCCGATCTCCGCTTCCGCCCCGCCGCGCAACTGCCCTCCGGCGAGCCCCTCAGCCGCCTCCGCCGCCGCCTCCGCCGCGGCAGACCCCGCGATTGACCCCTCCACCCCAAAGAAAATACGAACTTTCATTGATCCGGCGCGCCCGCGGGTTGTAGGCTAAAATCAGGCGCGCCCTCCAGCGGGCCGCCGCCTGACTCTCTGTGGATCTCTCGTCAGTCCATAGACTTGCCCGGTCGTTCAGGGCCTTGCTGCTGCCCTGCCTGCTCGTGGTTTCCCTTGCCGCGCCCGCCGCCGTTCCCCCGCCCCAGGCGCTCGTCCGCGTCGAGCGCTCCTTCGACGCCATGGGCACCACCTACACCGTCGTCGCCTATGGCGAAGACCGCTTCGCCGTCGACTCCGCCATCGAAGAGACCTACGAAGAAGCCCGCCGCCTCGACCAGCTCCTTTCCAACTACCGCCCCGACTCCGAGTGGAGCCTCGTCAACCGCGAAGCCGCACGCCGCCCCGTCGAAGTCTCCCAGGAGCTCTTCGGCCTCCTCGCCCGCTGCCTCGAATACAGCCGCCAGAGCGAGGGGGCCTTCGACATCACCGTCGGCCCCCTCATGAAACTCTGGGGCTTTTACAGAGGCGACGGCCGCGTCCCCCACCGCGCCGAAATCCGCACCGCCCTCGCCCGCATCGGCTGGCAGAAAATCCAGCTCGACCCCCGCGCCCGCACCGTCCGCTTCACCGCCCCCGTCGAAATGGACCCCGGCGGCATCGGCAAGGGCTACGCCGTCGACCGCATGGCCGCCATCCTCCGCGCCCGCGGCATCCGCAGCGCCCTCATCTCCTCCGGCCGCTCCAGCATCTACGGCCTTGGCGCTCCCCCCTCCGAGCCCCGCGGCTGGCGCGTCACCCTCCCCGACCCCCGCCAGCGCAACCGCAACCTCGCCGAGTTCTACCTCAAAGACATGTCCATGTCCACCTCCGGCTCCAGCGAACGCTTCTTCGTCGCCGGCGGCAGGACGTACACTCACATCATGGATCCCCGCACCGGCTACCCGGTGCAGGGAATGCTTCTGGCCTCCGTCCTCGCTCCGGAAACCATCGACAGCGAGGCATGGACCAAACCCTTCTTCGTTCTCGGGCGCCAGTGGGCCGCCCGCCACAAGCCGAAAGAATTCCAGGTCTTCCTTTGTGAAGATAGATCGGAGAATGCATGCGCGTACCTCCCATGAGCAGCCGCTTCCTTGACGCCTGCAGGCGCCGTCCCACCGACTGCCGCCCCGTCTGGTTCATGCGCCAGGCCGGCAGGTATCTGAAGGAATACCGCGCCATCCGCGCCCGCCATTCCATCCTCGAAATGTGCAAGCGCCCGGATCTCGCCGCCCAGGTCACCCTTCAACCTGTCGAGATCCTCGACGTCGACGCCGCCATCATCTTCGCCGACCTCCTCCTGCCCGTCGAACCCATGGGACTCCACCTCAAGTTCGTCGCCGGCGAAGGGCCCGTCATCGAAAACCCCGTCCGCACCTCCCACGACGTCGACACCCTCTCCACCACCAACACCGACGACCTCGGCTATGTCGGCGAAGCCATCAAGATCGTCAACACCGCCCTCGCCGGCAAGGTCCCCGTCATCGGCTTCGTCGGCGCCCCCTTCACCCTCGCCAGCTACATGATCGAGGGTGGCTCCTCCCGCCACTTCCTCCTCACCAAGACCCTCATGTACCGCGACGAGACCCTCTGGCGCCGCCTCATGGGCAAGCTCGTCGACGTGCTGGCCCCGTTCGCCATCCTCCAGGTCGCCGCCGGCGCCCGCGCCATCCAGGTCTTCGATTCCTGGGTCGGCGCCCTCGGCACCGACGACTACGTCCGCTACGTCCAGCCCTACTCGCGCGCCCTCATCGAGCGCATCCGCTCCACCGGCGTCCCCGTCATCCACTTCGGCACCGGCTGCGCCGGCTACTTCAGGGAACTCCACGCCGCCGGCGGCGACGTCATGGGCGTCGATTGGCGCCTCAACATCGACCAGGCATGGATGGACATCAACTACCGCGCCGCCATCCAGGGCAACCTCGACCCCGCCGCCCTGTTCGCCCCGCTGCCGGAACTCAAGACCAAAGTCATCGAGATCCTTAAACGCGCCGGCAGCCGCCCCGGCCACATCTTCAACCTCGGCCACGGCATCCTGCCCGAAACCCCCGTCGAAAACGTCAAGGCTGTCGTCCAGATCGTCCGGGAGTACCGGCCTTAACGTGCGCACCGCGATCATCGGCGGCGGCATCACCGGCCTTGCCGCCGCCTGGGAACTCTCCCTCGCCGGCCGCGAAACCGTCCTCATTGAAGAGCAGCCCTCCCTTGGCGGCGTCATCCAGACAGAGGTCGTCGACGGCTGCGTCATCGAGGGCGGCCCGGACAGCTTCCTCTCCGCCAAGCCCGCCGGCGAGGAGCTCGCCCGCGAACTCGGCCTCGGCGCCGACCTGATCGGCTCTCTCGACCAGCAGCGCGTGACTTACCTCGTCCGCAACGGCCGCCTCGTCCCCATGCCCGACGGCCTGCTCATGATGGTGCCCACCAAAGTCCTGCCCATGGCCGCCACCCCCGTGCTCGGCTGGGGCACGAAGCTCCGCATGGGCCTCGAGATCTTCCGCCGCCCCGGCCCCCCGCAGCCCGACCGCAGCGTCGCCGCCTTCATCGAAGACCACTACGGCCGCGAGGCCGTCGACTATCTCGCCGAACCCCTCCTCGCCGGCGTCTACGGCGGCAGCGCCGACCGCCTCAGCGTCGACAGCGTCCTCGCCCGCTTCGTCGAACTCGAGCGCCGCTACGGCAGCCTCACCCGCGGCGTCCTCGCCGCCCGCCGCGCCGCCCGCGCCCGCGGCGCTGAATCCGGCCCCCTCTTCCGCACCCTCAGAAACGGCCTCGCCCAGCTCACCGCCGAGCTCGAACGCCGCATCCGCCCGCACTGCCGCATCGTGCAGGCGCGTGCGGAGCGCGTCGAACGCCCGGGCTCGCAATGGCTCGTCCGCCTCGGCGGCGATACCATCGAGGCGGACAACCTGATCCTCGCCTGCCAGGCATGGCAGGCGGGCGCTCTCCTGCGCGCCGTCGATCAGCGCCTCGCCTCGGAACTCGAAGCCATCCCCTATACCTCGTCCATCACCCTCGCCCTCGGCTACCGCCGCGAAGACTGCGGCCCCATCCCGCCCGGCTTCGGCTTCCTCGTCCCCGCCCGCGAGCGGCGCACCCTCGTCGCCTGCACCTTCGTCGGCGCCAAGTTCCCCTATCGCGTGCCGGACACGCACGTCGTCCTGCGCTGCTTCCTCGGCGGCTCGGGCGGCGAATCCGTGCTCGAACACAGCGACCGGGATCTGATCCGCGCCGTCCGCGCCGAACTCAAGCAGCTCCTCGGTTGGGACGCCGAGCCCCGCTTCATCCGCCTCCGCCGATGGCGCCGCGCCATGGCCCAGTATGAAGTCGGCCACGCCCGCCGCATCGCCGCCATCCGCGAAATGGCCGCGCGCTACCCCGGTCTCCAGCTCGCCGGCAACGCCTACGACGGCATCGGCGTCCCAGACTGCATCCGCACCGGCCGCGCCGCCGCCCGCGCCCTCGCCGCCCCCCGCTGACCCCGCCGCCCCAACGGAGCCGCGCGGGAGCAGCCCGAAGGGCTGCGACCAAGCGGTTAATAACACCACCGCCCCAACCCTTCGACAACCCCCCTCGCGCGCGCAGGGCGCGACCAGTCCGCCCCCCTCCCCAACGGGTTTCCCATCGCGCTTGCGCGATGGCTGCATCCCAACCGTGTCCCCTCCCGCCCCCCAACGGGTTTCCCATCGCGCTTGCGCGGCGGCTGCATCCCAACTGTGCCCCCTCCCGCCCCGCAAACGGGTTTCCCATCGCGCCTGCGCGATGGCTGCATCCCACCCGTGTCCCCTGCGCCCCGCAAACGGGTTTCCCATCGCGCTTGCGCGATGGCTGCATCCCAACCGTGTCTCCTGCGCCCCCCAACGGGTTTTCCATCGCGCTTGCGCGATGGCTGCATCCCACCCGTGCCCCCTCCCGCCCCCCAACGGGTTTCCCATCGCGCTTGCGCGATGGCTGCATCCCACCCGTGCCCCCTCCCGCCCCCCAACGGGTTTCCCATCGCGCCTGCGCGATGGCTGCATCCCAACCGTGTCCCCTCCCGCCCCCCAACGGGTTTCCCATCGCGCTTGCGCGATGGCTGCATCCCACCCGTGCCCCCTCCCGCCCCCCAACGGGTTTCCCATCGCGCCTGCGCGATGGCTGCATCCCACCCGTGCCCCCTCCCGCCCCCCAACGGGTTTCCCATCGCGCTTGCGCGATGGCTGCATCCCAACCGTGTCCCCTGCGCCCCCCAACGGGTTTCCCATCGCGCTTGCGCGATGGCTGCATCCCACCCGTGCCCCCTCCCGCCCCGCAAACCCTTGCCCCGCAACCCCACCCAAACCCAAAACCGCATTTTTGCGAAACGAACCGAAACCCGCCCCGCCCAAACAGAGCCGCGCGGGAGCAGCCCGAAGGGCTGCGACCAAGCGGTTCAAACACAACCTCCCCAACCCTCCGACACCCCCCCTCGCGCCGCAGGCGCGGCCAGTCCGCCGCCGCACTTCCCCGGGCAGACCGCCCCAATCGAACCCCTATGTGAATGAAAACACTTGACATCACGCCACGACTATGGCAAAGTTGAGGGCATGCGGGACAGCCGCAATCGTGGATGGGAGGTCGAAACAAATTCACCCAACTATGTTTTTTCCGAAAAAATTGTCAACGGCCTCTGCAACTCGTTGTGCGGTGGGAGCTTAACCAGGGGGGTCGGTCAGACCTGAGCCCCGTTCAAAAGGGGATTGAGACATGCGATCTGTTGCTTGATTCGCGGATCGCTCAGTCAGACCTGAGCCCCGTTCAAAAGGGGATTGAGACATCTCCGCGATGATTTGGTCATCGCGCTCCAGCCGTCAGACCTGAGCCCCGTTCAAAAGGGGATTGAGACAAGCCCGTTACGCCGAGATACCACATGCCTTGGTCAGACCTGAGCCCCGTTCAAAAGGGGATTGAGACTTCAACTTCTTGAAGAAGACGCGACGGAAGTCGTCAGACCTGAGCCCCGTTCAAAAGGGGATTGAGACGACTCCGAAGAAATAGAACAAGCAGAACAACGGGTCAGACCTGAGCCCCGTTCAAAAGGGGATTGAGACTGCTGATGCTCGCGTCGGCGTTTATGACACCGTCAGACCTGAGCCCCGTTCAAAAGGGGATTGAGACAGGTCGGCATAGGTGCTATTGAAGTGCGGGTTGTCAGACCTGAGCCCCGTTCAAAAGGGGATTGAGACCTTCAACGCGGCCACCTGGGCCTCGGAAAAAAGTCAGACCTGAGCCCCGTTCAAAAGGGGATTGAGACTTGTTCGCTTCGCCTGCGCTTCCAGAATCTGGGTCAGACCTGAGCCCCGTTCAAAAGGGGATTGAGACCTTTCTTTTCAACAACTTGAAGCAACTGTACGTCAGACCTGAGCCCCGTTCAAAAGGGGATTGAGACGATCTGTGCTATACTATCGCCGCACGCAACTTGTCAGACCTGAGCCCCGTTCAAAAGGGGATTGAGACATTTCCTTCCAATGCCACTAGTGGAAGTCTGAGTCAGACCTGAGCCCCGTTCAAAAGGGGATTGAGACCCGGCGTCCGCTTCCGGCTTCCGGCGTCCGCCTGTCAGACCTGAGCCCCGTTCAAAAGGGGATTGAGACTCTCCGCCCGAAATTGCCCCGCTCAGGCTTAGTCAGACCTGAGCCCCGTTCAAAAGGGGATTGAGACAAGTAGGGTATTTCAGCACCCATCCTTCTTGGTCAGACCTGAGCCCCGTTCAAAAGGGGATTGAGACAATGCGCGCCGGCCGGCATCGAAGTGCTGGAGGGTCAGACCTGAGCCCCGTTCAAAAGGGGATTGAGACGGATCGTCACTGATCGGATACGCCTCCCCCCTCGTCAGACCTGAGCCCCGTTCAAAAGGGGATTGAGACCAGGCTTCAAATCTCTCTTAGCGATCCTGAGTGTCAGACCTGAGCCCCGTTCAAAAGGGGATTGAGACAAAAGCATCGGACGGGTGCATGAATCACACTGTGTCAGACCTGAGCCCCGTTCAAAAGGGGATTGAGACATTCACCCCGATTGCCCTATTGCCGGATGTTTGTGTCAGACCTGAGCCCCGTTCAAAAGGGGATTGAGACAGATCGTAAACCATGTTCAAGGGCCTGTCGACGTCAGACCTGAGCCCCGTTCAAAAGGGGATTGAGACAGCCATTCCGCAATGGTTTCAAATTTAAGTCGTCAGACCTGAGCCCCGTTCAAAAGGGGATTGAGACGATCTCCAACAGCATTTCTTTACAAGTCATCCGTCAGACCTGAGCCCCGTTCAAAAGGGGATTGAGACATTGCACTTTGTAAAATCCCCATGCGCCAGGGTCAGACCTGAGCCCCGTTCAAAAGGGGATTGAGACCCAGCGGGTTTTTGCTGTTTGATCCACTCCATCAGTCAGACCTGAGCCCCGTTCAAAAGGGGATTGAGACAGCTGTCTGCCAGTCGATCCACCGACCGCTCAGTCAGACCTGAGCCCCGTTCAAAAGGGGATTGAGACATAAACCTGTGTTGGAAGTTACATATTTCAGTGTCAGACCTGAGCCCCGTTCAAAAGGGGATTGAGACCCTCTTTCTTGAGCTTTTTGAAGCTCAGAGAGTCAGACCTGAGCCCCGTTCAAAAGGGGATTGAGACAGGACACCCGGTATCGGGCTACGTCTCCCATAAGTCAGACCTGAGCCCCGTTCAAAAGGGGATTGAGACATCCAGCGCCTCGCTGATCGACACCTGCTCGTCAGACCTGAGCCCCGTTCAAAAGGGGATTGAGACGTAGGGTTTTGGTTGTATCCAAGGACAGCCATTGGTCAGACCTGAGCCCCGTTCAAAAGGGGATTGAGACGTAGGGTTTTGGTTGTATCCAAGGACAGCCATTGGTCAGACCTGAGCCCCGTTCAAAAGGGGATTGAGACACAACGGGGATGACCCCATACTTGTAGATCCGGTCAGACCTGAGCCCCGTTCAAAAGGGGATTGAGACGGTTATGGAATGGTGGACCAGTCGGTCTTCTCGTCAGACCTGAGCCCCGTTCAAAAGGGGATTGAGACTCGAACATAACGAGGTCGGCCGCGGCCGGCATCTGTCAGACCTGAGCCCCGTTCAAAAGGGGGCAAAATCGAAATTCCCCGCCCGCGCTGCACCCCGCATCGAAACCCCGCATCGAACTTGTTCCGCGGCGCCCTCAGCCTCCCGCCCGGCGAAGCCGTCCGCGAACCCGGCAGCACGCCGATTCGCGCCGGCGCCCCTGCGGGAAGATAATCGAAACGATGGCAGTCAGGCGCAGCAAACAGGCGCGGCGGTTCATCGTCAAGGGGCGGGTGCAGGGCGTCGGCTACCGCTGGTGGGCGCAGAATTGGGCTTCGCAGATCGGCTTGAGCGGCTGGGTGCGCAACTGCGACGACGGCAGCGTCGAGGTCTACGCCTGCGGCACGCCGGAGCAGCTCGATGAATTCTCGATGCGGCTCAGACAGGGACCGCGCTTCAGCGACGTGAGACATGTCGAGGAGCAGGAGGCGCCTCTGTTACAATCAAGTGGATTCTCGATCCGGTCCTGAATCCGCCTGTTCCCATGCTGGATCTCAAGAGCCTTATCCGCGAGGTGCCGGACTTCCCCAAACCCGGCATCAATTTCTACGACATCACGACGCTGCTGAAGCATCCTCAGGGGTGGAAAGAGACCATCGACGCGCTGAAGCGCCATTACGAGGGGATCGCCGTCGATCTCGTCGTCGGCGTCGAGGCGCGGGGCTTCTTCTTCGCCCCCGCCATGGCGTATGCGCTCGGCGCGGGGTTCGTGCCCGTGCGCAAGCCCGGCAAGCTCCCCGCCGAGACGGTGAGCGTCGAGTACGCGCTCGAGTACGGCACCGACAGCCTGCAGATGCACAGGGACGCCATAGCGCCGGGGCAGCGCGTGCTGATCATCGACGACGTGCTGGCGACGGGCGGGACGGCGGCGGCGGTGGCGAAGCTGGTCGAAAAGCTCGGCGGAGTCGTGGCGGGTCTGGGATTCCTGGTGGAGCTCGACTTTCTGCACGGCCGCAGCAAGCTGGCCGGCTATGACGTGTTCTCTCTGCTTCATTACGAGAAGTGATGCCTGTGCGCCGCGCCGCCGTGCCTTCGTTCGCGAAGGTGAATCTCAGCCTGAAAGTGCTGGGCAGGCGGCCGGACGGCTATCACGAGCTCCGCACCGTGTTTCAGACGGTCGGCCTGGCCGACCGCATCGAGTTCGAGTTCGAGCCGGCGCGGCGCGGGCTCGAGATCGCGCTCGACGATGCGCTGGCGATCCCCGACAACCTCGTGCTGCGCGCGGCGCGGCTGTTCTGCGAGCGCTGCCGTGTGCGCGGCGCGCTGCGCATGAAGCTGCGGAAGCGGATTCCGATGGGGGCGGGGCTCGGGGGCGGATCGAGCAATGCGGCGGCGGTGCTGCTGGCGCTGGGACCGCTCACCGGGCGGCGGGCGGGGATGGAGACGCTGCGCGCGATGGCGGAATCGCTCGGCAGCGACGTGCCGTTCTTCCTCTACGGCGGGACGGCGCTGGGGCTGGGGCGGGGAGAAGAGCTCTATCCACTGCCGGAGGCGCCGCCGCACGCCGTGCTGATCGTGGCGCCGCCGGTGCACGTGTCGACGGCCGAGGCGTACCGGGCGCTGGGGCGGCCCGCATTGACTTCTCCCGTCGATTCCCGTAAACTGAATGTTTTCCAATCGTTTGTCTGGCGGATGGAAGATCTGTCCGGCTCAGAGAACGATTTCGAGGCTGCCGTGTTCGGGCTTCATCCGGAGCTCGCGCGGTGGAAGAGAAAACTCGAACGGTTCGGGGCTCATGCTGCACGGCTCTCCGGCAGCGGGGCAGCACTCTTCGGGGTGTTTCCAGACCGGGCCAAACTTCAGGGAGCCCTTCCGCAATTTTCCAAGGAACCTCTGAAAGTTTTCTCGACGACGATGCTCGGCCGGGCGCGGTATCGTGCGCGCGTGCTGGGCGCTTTGCGGGACCACGTGATCGGAAACGAATGGCCGCCCGCGAGCCGGTATGGGAGCGATGAATTGTAATCGGTTCAAGGTTCTGAGCGGGAACGCCAACCCGGCGCTTGCGCAGGCGATCTGCCGCGAGCTCGGAGTGGAGCTCGCCGGCGCGACCGTGAAGACGTTTTCCGACGGCGAGATCTGGGTGCAGATCACGGAAAACGTGCGCGGCGCGGACGTGTTCGTGATTCAGCCCACCTGTCCGCCCGCCGACCGGCACCTGATGGAGCTGATCCTGATGATCGACGCGCTGAAGCGCGCCTCGGCGGACCGGATCACGGCGGTGATGCCGTACTACGGCTACGCCCGGCAGGACCGGAAGGACCGCCCGCGCGTGCCGATCTCGGCCAAGGTCATCGCGAGCATGCTGGAAAGGGCGGGCGCGGACCGGCTGCTGACGCTGGACCTGCACGCGGCGCAGATCCAGGGATTTTTCGACATCCCGGTGGACCACCTGTTTTCGGCGCCGGTGATGATCGAGTACGTGAAGAAGAATTTCGACCTGTCGCGTCTGATCGTCGTGTCGCCCGACGCGGGCGGCGTGGAGCGTGCGCGGGCGTTCGCCAAGAGGCTGGACGCGCCGCTGGCGATCATCGACAAGAGGCGGGAGCGGCCCAACGAAAGCGACGTGATGAACATCATCGGCGACGTGAAGGGGCTGGACTGCCTGCTGGTGGACGACCTGATCGACACGGCGGGCACGCTGGGCAAGTCGAGCAAGGCGTTGCTGGAGGCGGGCGCGGCGAGCGTCACCGCCTGCGCGACGCATCCGATCCTTTCGGGACCGGCGATCAGCAACATCGAGAAGTCCGCGCTGCGGGAGGTGATCGTCTCGGATTCGATCCCGCTGCGCGAAGAGGCGCGCTCGTGCGCGCGCATCCGGGTATTGTCCGTGGCTCCGCTGCTGGCGAAAGCGATCCAGAGCATTCACGAAGCCACGTCGGTGAGCAGTTTATTCGTCTGAGAGAAAGACAGGAGCAGCGTTATGAGAAAGGACATCACGATCGCCGCCGAACCGCGGCCGGCGCGGGGCAAGAACGAAGCCCGGCGGCTGCGGGCGCGCATGCGCATTCCGGCGGTTGTCTACGGCGCGGGCAAGGAGTCGGTGGCGGTCAGCGTCAGCCCGAAGGAGATCGAGAAGATCCTGCACTCCTCCTCCGGCGTGAACACGATCTTCAACCTGGACATCCAGGGCGTGGAGACGACGCCGGTGATGGTGGTCGACTGGCAGCACGACCCGGTGAAGAGCAACCTGCTGCACATCGACATGAAGCGGATCGACCTGACCAAGCGGCTGCACGTGAAAGTGCCGGTGCACACGACGGGCGATCCGCGCGGCGTGAAGGAGCAGGGCGGGCTGCATGAGATCGTCAGCCGCGAGATCGAGATCGAGTGCCTGCCGGACGAGATTCCGGAGCACTTCACCGTCGACGTCTCGGCGTTGCGGATCGGCCAGAGCCTGCGCGCCGGCGACGTGCCGCTGAGCGGCACGATGAAGCTGCTGAGCCCGCCGGACCTGGTGATTTCGCACGTGGTGGCGACGCGCGGCTCGGTGGAGATCGCCGAGGGCGCGGAAGGCGCTGCCGCCGCCGAGCCCGAGGTCGTGAAGAAGGGCAAGAAGGAAGAGGAAGGCGCGGAGAAGAAGAAGTAAGGCGGCGCCGGCCGGCATGCCATGGCGGAAGTCGATGTGCTGGTGGTGGGGCTCGGCAATCCGGGTCCCGAATACGAATGGACGCCGCACAACCTGGGCTTCCTCGCCGTGGACAGGCTGGCGCAGCGGCACTCGATCCGGCTGAGCCGGTACGAGTGCCGGGCTCTGGTCGGGCAGGGCCAGATCGGCGGGAAGACGGTTCTGCTGGCCAAGCCGCAGACGTTCATGAATCTGAGCGGGCAGTCCGTGAAAGGGCTGCTTGAGAAGCTGGAGCTGGGTCCGGAGCGGCTGGTTGTCATCTACGACGATCTGGACCTGCCGTGGCTGAGCCTGCGGATCCGTCCGAAGGGCTCGGCCGGCGGGCACCACGGCGTGGAGGACATCATCCGCTGCCTGGGCCGGCAGGATTTCGCCCGGCTGCGGCTGGGCATCCACCCGGGCCACGAGGTCCGGGATGGCGCGAAGTTCGTGCTCGCTCCTTTCCGGAGCGGGCAGAGGCAGGAACTGGACCGGCTGCTGGAGGAAGCCTGCGCCGCAGCCGAATCCATCATCACCGAGGGCGTCGACAAGGCCATGGCGGCTTACAACCGCCGCGCCCGCGGCAAAGAGAAAGAGGAAGAATGAGAATCTACGAGGAATTCTTCATCGTCGAGCCGGACACGCCGGAAGAACAGATCGACGCGTTCATCGAGCAGATCAAGGGCCTCATCACCGGGGCCGGCGGAACCGTGGACAAGGTGGACAAGTGGGGGCGGCGCAAGCTGGCCTACAAGATCGGCAAGTTCACGGAAGGCTACTACGTGCTGATTCAGTTCACGGCGCCGCCCGAGCCGGTGAAGGAGATCGAGCACCGCATGCGCGTGACCGACATGGTGATGCGCTGGGTGACGGTGCGGATCGACGAGAAGCTGAAGAAGCTGGCCAAGAAGACGAAGCAGCGCGAGAAGCGCGCGCGGAAGCGGCCCGCCCCGCAGCCGGCCGCCGCGCCCGCGATGCCGGCGGCGCCCGCCGCTCCGGCGCCGGGCGTGCCCGCGCCGGCCGAGGCGCAGGAATCCTGAGGGTAGGAAAGGGAGGCACCAGTCATGGCAGAACAGAAGAGCGGACGTCCGATCGCAGCCAGCCAGAAGCCGACCGGCACGGACAAGGCCATCGCCACCGGCAAGCGGCAGTATTTCCGGCGCAAGAAAGTCGACCGGATCTGCCTGGAAAAGATCGATTACATCGACTACAAAGACGTCAAACTGCTGTCCCAATTCCTCACCGAGCGGGGCAAGATCATTCCGCGCCGCATCTCTGGGCTGAACGCGCAGAACCAGCGGCGGATCACGGAGGCGATCAAGATCGCCCGCACGATGGCGCTGCTGCCGTTCGTGGGAACGGTGGAGAAGGAGAAGTGAGCGATGGAAGTGATCCTTCGTGAAGACATCGAGAAACTCGGCTCGCGCGGCCAGGTGGTGAAAGTGGCCGACGGCTTTGCGCGCAATTTCCTCCTGCCGCGGCGGCTGGCCGTTCCTGCGACGGAAGCCAACAAAAAGATTGTCGAGCAGGAGCGGCAGGCGGCGCTGCGGCGCGAGGCGAAGGAGAAGGCGGCTGCCGAGGAGCTGGCGAAGATGCTCGCGTCGGTGACGCTGACGACGGTGCAGAAAGCCGGCGAGGCGGATCAGCTGTTCGGCTCCGTGACGGCCAAGGACATCGCGGATCTGCTCGAGAAGCAGGGCTACACGATCGACCGCAAGAAGATCGTGCTCGACCACCCGATCAAGACGCTGGGCGAGCACAAGGTGACGCTGAAGCTGCACCGGGAAGTCTCCGTGGAGATTCCGGTGATCGTCAACAAGGAAGAGAGCGAGTAGTTTCTGCGAGCCTCATCCACACCCGGGGCGGCGCCGGAGCGCCGCCTCAATTTTTTCCGCCATGCCGATTTTCCCCGAGCAATACGACCAGACGCCGGCGCTTGAACTGCTGAGGCAGGCCGAACAGGGCCGGATCGGATTCGATCAGCGGCTGCTGCGGTCGCTGCTGGCGCGGCCGCAGGAGACGCTGGACGCGCTGGACGAGTTCGCCCGTTCGGCAGACGAGGAGGCGGTGGCGGATCTGACCGAGCAGATCTTCGACCTGTACCGGGCGTTCCGTTCGCCGCGGGCGCTGCCGTTCTACATCGAGCTTCTGAAGAACAGCCGGGAAGGCGTGCCGGACGCTCTGGTGGAGGCGTTCGCCGAACTGGGCGAGGCGGCGGTGGAGCCGCTTCTGGAAGCGTACGAAGAAGCGCCGGAGGACGACCGGCCGGACGTGCTCTTCGTGCTGGCGTCGCTCGGGGTGGCGCACCCGCGGCTACGGGAGCTGATCCGCGGCGCGATCGAGGCCGATCCTTACGAGGGAGCGCTGTGCGCTTCGCTCTGCGGAGATCCGGAGCTGCTGCCGGCGCTGCGCGAGGCGCTGGAGCGGCTTCCCGGGGAAGGGCGCCACACGCACGAGCGGAAGGCGCTGACGGAGGCGATCGAAGAGATCGAGGCGGGACGCGAGCGGGAGGCGCCGGAGCCGTTCGACATCCTGAGCCTGTATCCGGAAGAGGCGCCGCCGCTGTTCGACTTTCTCGCTCCCGAGGAGGTGCTCGAGTATCTGGACCACCCGGACGCCGCATACCGCGCGCGGGCGGCGGCGAGCTTCGCCGACACCGAGATCAGCGACGCGGTGCGGGACCGGCTGATCGAATGCGCGCGGAAGGACTCCGATGCAGCCGTGCGCGGAGCGGCGCTGCGGGGGCTGGGAACGCGGGCGGAAGAGCCCGGCGTTTCCGCGCTTCTGCAGGAGGTGCTGCGCGACCGGAGCCGCCCGCCCGAGGAGTGGACCGGGGCGCTGACGGCGCTCGCCGCGCCGGGCGCGGGGGAGGATTTCCACCGCGCGGTGCTCGACGCCTACGAGCGGGCGGAGACGCGCGCCGCGGCGGTGGAGGCGATGTGGCGCACGCGCGAGCGGCGCTACCTGCGTCAGATCGCGGCGGCGCTGCGCGATCCCGACCCGGCGGTGGCGCGCGAGGCCATTCACGCCGTGGGCGCGCTGCCCGCCGAGGATCTCGCCATCGAGCTCGTGCCGTTCTTCCAGAACGAGGAGCTGCGGGAGGCGGCGCTGTTCAGCTACGCGCTCGCCGTGCGGCACGACACGACGCCGAAGAGCGTGCGGCGGCTGTTCGAAAAGATCGCCGAACGCGCCGGCGGGCTGTCGGACAGCGAGGAAGAAGACGTGGCGCGGGCTCTGGACATGCGCCTGGAGCGGGAGGGCTACAGGCGGATGTTCTTCCCCGAGGACGAAGACGAAGGGGATGCGGAGGCGTTGAGTCCCGAGCCGGCGCGGAGCGAAAAGACGGGACGCAACGACCCGTGCCCGTGCGGCAGCGGGAAGAAGTACAAGAAGTGCTGCGGGAAGCCGGAGTAGTCAAACAAATCTGAACCGTTTTGTTTGATCTTCAATTCATCCCTCCGACACGCGGGTTTCATCTGGAGCGGCGAGTCTGGAGGCGATGGGAAGCACGCAGATCCACTACGAATGGCGGGAGGAGTGGAGGCGCGGCGGGGCGCGGACGGGCGTGTCGCTGCACAGCCATACGTCGTGCTCGAGGGAGCCGCTGGACTTCATTCCGCGCTGCCGGGAGGCGTGCCCGTGGCTGGGTCCGATGCTGGACCGGTACGAGGCGCGCTACCGCCGGGCGCACGGGCGCGAGCTCGACTATGCGTCGGCGTGGTGGACGCCGCCGCTGGGACCGCGCGAGGCGCTGCGCGTGGAGCGGGAGCAGATCGAGCGGCTGGGGCTGAGGGCGCTGGTTTCCATCACCGACCATGATTCGATCGAAGCGCCGCTGGCGCTGCGGCTGTTGCCCGAGGGCGGCGACGCGCCCGTGAGCCTGGAGTGGACGGTTCCCTGGCGCGGCACGGTGTTTCATCTGGGCGTGCACAACGTGCCGCCGGGACAGGCGCGGCTGCTCGAGCGGGAGATGGCGGCGTACACGGCGGCGCCGCAGGCGGCGCTGCTCGAGGCGCTGCTGGAAGAGATCAGCACATACCGGCAGGCGCTGCTCGTGTTCAACCATCCTTACTGGGACGAGAAGGGGAACGGGGCGCATTATCACGCGGCGATGGCGGAGCAGTTTCTGGCGCGTTACAGGCGGTGGATTCACTCGCTGGAGCTGAACGGGCTGCGGCCGTGGAAGGAGAATCTCCGCACGCTCGATCTGGCGGCGCGGTACCGCGTGCCGTGCGTGTCCGGGGGCGACCGGCACGGCTGCGAGCCGAATGCGCTGCTGAATCTCACACGGGCGGGGGACTTCGGCAGTTTCGCGGAGGAATTGCGGGGCGGCGAGGCGAGCACGGTTCTGGTGATGAGGCAGTACCGCGAGCCGATGCTCGGGCGGATCCTGTCGGCGGTGTGCGACGTGATGCGGGACAACCGGGAGCACAGCTACGGGTGGGTGAAGTGGAGCGACCGGGTGTTTTTCCGGACCGCGACGGGGGAAGTGAAGGCTCTGTCGGAGGCGTTCGCGGAGGGCCGGGAGCCGTCGCTGATCCGGCTGTTCGTGTTTCTGGCGCGGGCGGCGGAGTCGCGCGGGGTGCGCTTCGCGGTGCGGCAGATGTTCGGGGAAGCGGAGGAGTTCGCATGAGCGCCGCGCCGAGGGTGGCATTGTTCGCCGACAGCCTGCTGGAGGTGAACGGCGTCGCGCTGACGTGCCGCAAGCTGGAAGAGCACGCGCAGCGGAGAGGGCTGCCGCTGCTGACGGTTCATGCGGGGCCGGAGACGCGGTTTTCGGAGGAGGAGGGGCGGAAGAGGCTGTCGCTGAAGACGAGCCCGGTGCACTCAAGCCTGGAGAACGACCTGAAATTCGACTGGCTGTTCGCGCGGCATGCGGGGCGGGTGATCGAGGCGCTGCGGGCGTATCAGGCGGAGCTCGTGCATGTCACGGGTCCGAATCACACGGGGTTTCTGGGCAGCCTCGCGGCGTGGCGGCTGAAGCTGCCAGTGGTGATGAGCTGGCACACGAACGTGCACGAGTATGCGGCGTGCCGGCTTCCGGGCGCGGCGCCCGCGTGGCTGAAGCGCTTTGCGCAGCGGGCGAGCTGGGCGGGCCTGGCGCTGTATTACCGGCAGGCGCGGGTGATCCTGGCGCCGAACCAGGAGATCGCGGGCGCACTGGAGCGGGCGAGCGGGAAGCCGGTGCGGCTGATGCCGCGCGGGGTGGACTGCGAGTTCTTCCACCCGCGGAGGCGGAGCCGGACGGATGGAACATTTCTGGCGGGGTATGTCGGACGGCTGTCGCCGGAGAAGTCGGTGAGGCGGCTGGCGGAGGTGGCGCGCGCACTGAAACGATCGGGGATCGGGGATTTCCGCATCGAGATCATCGGGGGCGGGTCGGAGCAGGACTGGCTGCGGGAGAACGTCGTGAATGCGCTTCTGCCGGGCGTGCTGAGAGGAGAGGAGCTGGCGGAGGCGTACGCGAACCTGGACGTGTTCGTGTTTCCGAGCGAGACGGACACGTACGGGAACGTGGTGCAGGAAGCGATGGCGTCGGGTGTTCCGTGCGTGGTCATGAGCCGGGGCGGGCCGGCTTCGATCGTGACGGACGGGGTGACGGGGAGGGTGTGCCGGACAACGGAGGAGATGGCGGCGGCGGTTGTGGAGCTGGCGCAGCGGCCGGAGATCCGGCGGCGGCTGGGAGAAGCGGCGCGGCGGGCGGCGGAGAAGCGTACATGGGAGGCGGTGGGTGAAATCGTGTGGGGCGCCTACGGGGAGGCTCTGGCGCAGAGGGCGGCGGTGCGGGCGGAGGCGCGCTGCGTGGCGTGACTCCTCTGTGGAACTGGAAGACGGCGCTGAACAGCGGGCTGTACCGCGGGATTCCGTTTGCCATCGCCACCTGGAGGAGCGGGGCGGGGGAGATGGCGGCGGGAGCGGCGACGCAGTTCCTGCTGTTCGCGGCGCTGGCGGGAGCGACGGGGGCGCTGGCGGAGAGGTTGCGGTTTCACAAGCCGAAGTGGCGTGCGGCGGCGGTGCTGATGGTGTGCGTGCCGGTGACGGTACACCTGATCGAATGGATGGTGCATGAAACGCTGAATCCAGGCGGGCGGCGGGCGGGGATTTTCGTGTCGTGGGCGCAATCGGCGCTGTCGATGGGGACGCAGTGGCTGCTGATGCGGAAGGGGCTGTTTCTGGCGGGCGAGGGCGGGCAGCCGTACTGGCGGGATTTTCTGCTGTTGCCGGGGGTGGTTCGGGAACTCTGCTGCCGGGCGCTGAAACGGTAGAATTGTGTGTCATGCGATGGCTGGCGTTGTGGCTGCTGTCGGTTCCGGCGCTGACAGCGCAGGAGAGGACGGCGGAATGGGCGAAGAAGGTGGTGGACGACGCCCTGCAGGCGCTGGGGGGCGAGCGGTTTCTGGCGATGCGCGACCGCGTGGAGGAGGGGCGGAGCTACGCGTTTTACCGCGAGGATCTGTCGGGGATGAGCCGGGTGAAATTCTACATCCGGTATCTGACGGCGCCGGAGCCGATGCAGGCGGATTTCATCGGGCAGCGCGAGAGGCGCGCGTTCGGCAAGAACGAAGACGTCTACATCATCTTCAACGAAGACGGCGGCTGGGAGGTGACCTACCGCGGGGCGAAGCCGATGGGAGAAGCCCTGTACGAGTCGTTCAAGGAGACGCTGCTGCACAACGTCCTGCATACGCTCCGCGTGCGGCTGAAGGAGCCGGGCATGGCGTTCGATCCGATCGGAACGGACATCGTGGACCGGCAGCCGTGCAACGTGGTGCGGATCGTGGACGGGGCGAACCGGCAGACGACGGTGTGGTTTCATCAGTCGACGAAGCTGCCGGTGCGGCAGCAGTGGGAGCGGCGCGATCCGAAGCTGAAGTTCCGGATCGAAGAGGTGACGATCTTCGACAAATACCGGGACGTGGGCGGCGGGGTGATGTGGCCGTTCGTGGTGAGGCGGGAACGGAACGGCGAACGGAATTTCGAGATGTACGCGGATCAGGTGACGATCAACCGGGGACTGGGAGACGAGCTGTTCACGCTGCCGGCGGGGCTGAAGATGCTCGATCCGAAAGGGAGCAACATCCGTCCGGGCAGGAAGTGACCGCGAAAGGTTTGACTCCTTCAGGTCCGAAACCGCACAATGGCGGTGGAAACTGGTCCCCGGCTTCGCCTGGCAGCAGGCCGGGGCCCTGCGATGGAATCCGGAGCGGACGTACCATGAAGCGGAAACTGAATCTCACTCTTCTTTCCCTGCTGTTGCTGGCCGGCTGCGGCGGCGGGGGGGCTGCGCATCAATCCACGGAGAAATATTTTCTTGTCTGCGCCAATCCGAAAATTCCATACTGGCAGGAGGCCGGGGCGGGTTTTCTGGCCGCCGCCCGGGAATTGGGAGTCCAGGCGGAGGTTGTCGGACCTGAAGTGTACGACGCGCAGGCGGAGCGCGAGGAATTCCGGCGGATACTCGGGAAAAAGCCTGCCGGAATTCTGCTCAGCGCGGGCAATGCGGAGCTGCTCACGCCGGACATCAACGGCGCGGTGGAAGGCGGCGTTCCGGTGGTCACCATCGATGCGGACGCGCCGCAGAGCGAGCGGCTGTTCTTCGTCGGCACGAACAATTACGAAGCGGGGCAGATGGGCGGACGGCTGCTGGTGAAGCTGCTGAACGGCAAAGGCTCGGTGGTGTTTTTCACGATCGCCGGGCAGGAGAACGTGAAAGAGCGGCTGGACGGCTACCGCGCGGTCCTGGACGCCACGCCGGGGATCAAGGTGGTGGCGGTTCAGGACATGAAGGGGAACTCGAGCCTGGCGTTCGATCTGGCCAAGGAGTACGTGGACAAGAAAATGGTTCCGGACGCCTTCGTGGCGCTGGAATCGCTGTCGGGAGCGGAGATCGCGGACGTGCTGGACCGGGCGAAGATCGATGGCAAAGTGATCCTGGCCATGGACGCGACGCAGAACACGCTGGAGTGGATCGAGAAAGGCAAGATCGCTGCGACGATCGCACAGAAGCCTTATACGATGGGCTATTACGGGCTGAAGGCGCTGGCGGACGTGGTGCTGCGGAAGCCGCCTTCCCTGACGGCGGATTTCCGCAATGATCCGCGGTCGCCGCTGCCGCTGTTCATCGACACGGGCACGCTGATGGTGGACAGGAACAATCTGTCCACGGTGAGGCGCTGAGCGGGGCGGCGGTGGACCACGCAACGCTGAACGCATGACGGAATGGACGGCCGCAAGGCTGGCGCCCGGACTGTATCTGTTCGCCGCGGCGGAGGGCGGGCTGCTGCGGCGGGCGGCTTTCAGCGAATCCGAAGCGCCGCCGCAGATGTTCCGGAGCTGGAGAAGGAACGACGATGCGCCGGTGCTTGCGCAAGCGCGCCGGGAGCTGGAAGAATACGCCGCCGGGACGCGGCGGCGCTTTGAAGTTCCGTTCGAGCTCGAGGGCACGCACTTTCAGTGCGAGGTGTGGAAGGCGCTGTTCGAGATTCCATTCGGGGAAGTGAAAACGTATGGAGAGGTGGCGCGGGCGCTGGGACGTCCGGAAGCGGCGCGCGCGGTCGGCGCCGCGGCAGGGCGGAATCCGCTGCCTGTGATCATCCCGTGCCACCGGCTCATCGGCTCGGGCGGCTCGCTGACGGGTTTCTCTGCGGGGATCGAAGTGAAACGGCAGTTGCTGGAACTGGAAGGCGCCGCGCTTCCGAAAGGCTGACGCGCACCCGGGCGGCAGCGCCGGTCCAGCTGGGCGGCGCGGCGAATGCGAGATAATTCTCATGCGCCTCCGGCTGAGAGGCTGGGCGCAAACCTGAGGACGGCCGAATCAGAGGGGAGGCGAAGATGCACAGGAAACCTGTCGTTGCGATCGCGGGCGCCACGGGCGCCCAGGGAGGCGGGCTGGCCCGCGCGATCTTAAACGATCCCGCCAGCCCGTTCGCAGTCCGTGCGCTGACGCGGAATCCGGCATCGGCCAGGGCGCGGGCGCTCGCGGAACTCGGCGCCGAGGTTGTGCAGGCCGATGTGGACGATCCCGCCAGCGTGGCCACGGCCTTTGAGGGTGCCTGCGCCGCCTATTGCGTCACCTTCTTCTGGGACCACTTCTCTCCTGAGAGGGAGTTTGCCCAGGCGTCGGCGATGGCGCACGCCGCGAAGAAAGCGGGCCTTGAGCACGTGATCTGGTCGACGCTGGAAGACACGCGGAAATTCGTCCCGTTGGATGATGACCGGATGCCGACTCTGATGGGCCGGTACAAGGTCCCGCATTTCGATGCCAAGGGTGAAGCGGATGCCGTATTTGCGGATCTCGTCCTCCCCGTCACGTATCTCCTGACCAGCTTCTACTGGGACAACTTCATCCATTTCGGCTCCGGCCCGGTTCGCGACTCTTCCGGCAAGCTCGTCTTGACGCTGCCCATGGGGGACAGAAAGCTGCCGGGAATCGCGGCGGAAGACATCGGGGGATGCGCGTACGGAATCCTGAAGCGCGGCGCAGAGTTCCACGGTGCGCGCGTGGGCATCGCATCGGAGCACCTGGCGGGCGAGGAAATGGCGGCGGGTCTGAGCGAGGCGATCGGCGAACCGGTGCGCTACTCGCCGCTCCCGCATTCCGTCTTCCGGCAACTGGGATTCCCGCACGCGGATGATCTGGGCAATATGTTCCAGTTCAACACGGAATTCTCCGGGGAATTCTGCCGGGCGAGGGATCCGCGGTTTTCCCGGGAGCTGAATCCCGGAATGCTGACATTCCGTCAATGGATGAAGGCAAACCGGGGGAAGATTCCCGTTCAGTAGGTCCGGCCGGGGGCGAATCAGCGGCCGAAGGCGATCCAGCCGCGGTGCGCGGCCGCATGAAGCAGCGTGCCTGCCACCATGCCGATGACGTAGCCGTAGGGCAGGAAAAGGGCGGCGAGTCCGACGAGCGCCGCCACGGCGAAATGGGTCTTTTCCTGGCCGAGATCCCGCACGAGAAGGATCAGCGCGAGGCTTTCAAAGAGGAGGAGAATTCCGAGGACCGGGAGGGGGAAAATCTCGATGACTTTCTGGAATCCTCCGCTGAAAAAGAGCCCCGGAACCAGAAAAATCATGCCGTAAATCACGACGGAGCCGCCGGTGCGGCCCCCGAAGGCGTAGTGGCCGGCCATGCCGCCGGAGCCGTGGCAGGCGGGGGCGCCGCCGAGGAACGGATTGACGAGGTTCATGAGGGAATAGGTGAGGCCGATCTGGCGCACGGTGAGGGGGCGTTCCGGGAAGAGATCCGCGGCGACCTGGCGGGTGGCGAGGACGGAGTTGGCGAGAGAGAGCGGGAGCTGTGGAAGCGCGAGGACGAGGAAGCCAGTCCAGATGTCGGCCCAGGAAACGGCATGGAACTGCGGGAGGCGGAAGCCGGCGGCGCTGGCGAAATCCTCGCCGGAGAGCTTGAATGCAAAAGCGTAGGCGAGTCCGAGCGAGATGATGGCGGCGGCGGCAGGGAAGCGAGGCTGCCGCATCAGGAACACGGTCAGCAAAAACCCTGCGGCAGCCAGCAGCCAGCCCGCCGTCCCGTCCGAGCGGACATAGTCTTTGAGAGCGATGGAGGCGAGCTGGAGTCCGAGACCGAACTGGATGCCGCGAACCACGGGCTTCGGCACAATGCGGGCCACCCAGGTGATGGCGCCGGACAGCGAGAGGAGCAGCATGGCGGCGCCGATGGCGAGACCGCCGCCATAAAGTGTCGCGGCGGGGAGTTTCTGGGCGATGACGAGAGCGGCCATGGCCTTGAGAGGCTGCACGGGCATGGGCATGCGGTACCAGACGCCCGTGACGATCTGCATAAGGCCGAAGACGGCGAGGACGCTGGCGGAGTCGAGCCGGGCGGCGAGGATCATGCCCACCAGCAGCGGCAGGTCCGTGCCCATGTCGCCGAAGGCGCCGGACCATTCATGGCGGTCGAAGCGCAGGCGGGGCTGCGGGGCGGCGGCGGAGACCGCGGGATGAGGCGGCGGGGTCATGACAGTGAAGAACGCCCGGATACAGGGTGAAGCGGAATCGAAATACAAGAATAACAGGCTTGTTTCGGGAGACGGAAATGATATTCTCGCTCCCAGAGCATGGCGTCAGGAGAAGCGGATGCGGACTCCCCTGCAGGCTCTTGAGGCGGCGCCGGAAGAACTGACGCGCGGCAGGCTGAAGCGCATCGGCGAGGGCGTGGGGAAGGTGGTGTATGCGAGCGAAAACTGGGTGGTGAAGCGGGAGCGCGGGGCGAGCGAGATCATTGCGCTGATCCTGATCTGGCGGATGATGAAGCGGCTGGAGCGGTGGCTGCCGGAGCGGCTGACGAAGAGGTGGTTCGCGCACCCTTCGATGCCGCTGCGGGCGCTGCGGATGGCGCTGCAGGCTCTGGTGGCCGTGGTGCCGCGGGCGGTGTGGTTCAGCACGCACTGGGGGCGGGTGTGGCAGAAGTTCGTGCACCGCGACGTGCGCGGGGAGTATCTGGCGGTGAAGCATCTGTCAGGCACGTCGCTGGTGCCGGAGACGGTGACGTTTCCGCCGACACTGGTGAAGGTGACGGGCTGGCCAGGCTGGCTGGTGGTGACCGAGGCGACGGAGCGCGTGGAAGAGACGCTGTACGACCGGCTGAAGAAGCTGGCAGCCGAGGGGAAGTGGAACGAGGTGGAGCGGTGGCTGGAGCGTCTGCTCGAGCTGCGGCGGGCGGGGTGGAGGCGCGGGGTGTTTTCTGTAGACGCGCACCTGAAGAATTTCGGGGTGATCCAGAGCCGCGTGGTGCTGATCGATTCAGGCGGGCTGACGGACCGCTGGGAGGACGTGGAGCGGCATCTGGCGTCGATGTCGAAGAACGGATCGGCAGCGCGGCAGTTCGGGCTGGAGGAGATTCTGGCGGGCGCGCCGGAGCTAGCGGAGCGCTTCGAGGCGCGATGGCGCGAGCTCACGTCGCCCGAGTCGCTGAGGGATCTCTGGCCCGCGCGGACGGCGTGAAACGGCGTGCAGGGAGCGGCCGACCATGCCGGCCTGGTAGAGCAGATCATCCATGGGCGCAAGGCGGCGGATCTGGGCGGGCGAAACGAGGCGGATGTGAGAGAGACGGACGAGGTAGTCGGGGATGTACCAGACGTCTTCCTCGCTGGCCATCCAGCCGAGGGGGTCGAAGCGGGCGAGATGGACGGGGCGCGAATAGGCGCGGAGGGTTTTCTCGCCTTCGGGGTTGTAGTAGTGGGCGAAGTAGCTCATGACGAGCTCGCGCAGCGTGCGGTAGACGGGGTCGCGGAAGCGAAGGCCGGAGTAGTTCGACTTGGCCACGGCGCCCCAGCAGCGGCCTTCGCGGAAGACGGCGATGACGTGATCGTCGTCGCGCACGGCGGCGAGATCGACGATGAGGGGCGGGCGGCCGGCGAGGCGGAAGGCGGCCGCGGCCAGCAGGGCGCCTTCCAGGCAGTGGGCGCGGCGGTGGCGGAGCACGAGCCTGGGGGAGAAGCAGGTGTGCGGGTCCGTGCCGTGGTTGTAGGGCAGATCGTCGAGGAAGCGCTGGACGCGTTCCGGCGCGCCGAGGCGTTTGAGCTCCCGGATTTCT
Organism: Bryobacteraceae bacterium; assembly: GCA_026002875.1. NCBI lineage: Bacteria > Pseudomonadati > Acidobacteriota > Terriglobia > Bryobacterales > Bryobacteraceae > Bryobacteraceae bacterium. Next base: position 2,570,804 of record BPGE01000001.1, on the reverse strand, counting down.
TTCGCTGACAGGCCCCAGGTTTCTGGCACGGCGTCTCTCCTGTCAGAAATCCGGCGCGGCAAATCCTTCGGTTTTGATGGAAATGACCTTCGCCGCCGCGGCGTATTTTGCGGTTTCCTTCTGGATGGCCGAGGCGTTGCCGACAAGGCAGAACTGGAGGTTGTCCGGGGTGAAATGGCGGCGGATGGCGGCGTTGACGGCATCGACCGTGAGGGCGTCGAGCAGCTGGAAAAAGCCGTCGATGTCGCGGCGGTCGAGTCCGAAGATCTCGAGTTCGGCCAGAATGGCGCAGAGCTGGTCGGACGTTTCGAGCCGGTCCGTGGGGAAATTGCCCTTGATGTAATTGCGCGCCGAGTCGAGCTGTTCCTGGGAAACGCCTTTGCCGGCAAACTGGCGCAGGACGTCGAGGGCGAGATCGATGGCTTTCACCGTGGTTGCGGTGGGCGTGTAGGAATTGATGGCGATGGCGCCGGAGAGGCGGTCGAGATCCATGATGGAGGTGGCGCCGTAGGTGAGCCCGGCGTTGACGCGCAGGGCGTCATTGAGCAGGGAGGTGAAGCGTCCGCCGAACAGGGTGTTGGCGACGAGCAGGGGGATGCGGTCGGGATGGCGGCGGTGGATGCCGGGCATGCCGATGCGGAAATAGGTCTGCGTGGCGTCGGGCTTGTCGACGATCAGGAGGCGCGGACGGTCGAAGCGGGGGTCTTTCGGGGCGGGCGGCTGAAAAGCCTCGCCGGGAGGGAGCGCACCGGCGATTTTCCGCGCCAGAGGGGCGAACTGCTTCGGATCAAAATCGCCGGAGGCGACGAAAATCAGGTTCCTGCCGGCAGCCATGCGGCGGTAATGCTTCTGGATTTCCTCCCTGTTGATGCGGGTGACAGATAGTTCGTCCGGGCTGCCGGAGTGGCGGTAGGGGTGGCCGGAGGGATAGAACAGCCCGTTGAAATAGGGGCCGACGGCGGCTGCGGGGTTGTCTTTGGCGGCGCGGACGCGGTCGGCTGTCTGCGCGAGAACCTTGCGGACTTCTTCCTCGGGAAACGCGGGCTGGGCGAGGATATCGCCGAAAATAGCCATGGCTTCCGGCGCGGTTTTCGACAGGAATTCGAGCGCAAACCAGGCTGACTGGCGGTTGCTGCCGGAAGAAAGGCTGGCGCCGAGGAAATCGAGGTCGAGATCGATCTGGGAGGCCGAGCGCTTGCCGGCGCCGCGGCGCATCATCTCGACCGTGACGGAGGTGATGCCGTTCAGACCGGCGGGCTCGCTTTCGGCGCCGCCGCGGAAGACGGCGCGGACGCTGACGAGCGGCACGTCGTGGCGGGGCAGCAGGATCAGCGTGGCGCCGTTGGGGAGCTGCTCGCGCGTGAATTCCGGGAGACGGACCTGGGCGGAGACGGAGATGGAAGAGGCCATAAGGAGGATTCCGAGAGCGGTTTTCATTGCTTCACCTCGGCGCGCTGTTCAGGGATGAGAGTAGCGACGGTGCGGTTGCGCGGGGAAAAGATCTTCGCAGCGACGCGCTGGATGTCGGCGGCGGAGACCTTTTCAATCTGCGCGGGCGCCTGGAGGATCTGGCCCCAGCCGCCGTAGAAGACTTCGTAGCTGCCGAGCAGGTTGGCCTTGCCGGAGATGGTCTTCAACTGGCGGTAGAAATCGGCGAGGATCTGGTTTTTCGCCTTCTGGAGCTCTTCGGCGGGCACGGGCTCTTTCGACAGCCGTTCCAGCTCTTCGTAGAGGGCTTTTTCGACGTCAGCCGGCTGCCTGCCGGAGCGCACCTGGAAGGTGAAGAGGAACTGTCCGGGGTCGAGGGAGGGCCGCACGCCGCCGCCGGCGCTGAGCACGAGCTGATCCTTTTCGACGAGCCGCTGATGGAGGCGCGAGCTGCGGCCGCCGGTCAGAAGGGTCTCGATGAGTTCGTACACGGGGAAGTCCGGGTCTTTGGCCGCTCCGATGTGGTAGCTGAGCATCAGCATGGGGAGGTTGGCGGGCCGGTGGACTTCCACGCGGCGTTCGCCGAGCTGCGGGGGCTCGACGGTGCGCACGGGCGGCGGGGGATCCTGGCTGGGGATGGGCTCGAAGTACTTTTTGGCGAGCGGGAGGACCTCGGCGGGCGTGACGTCGCCGGAGACGACCACGACGCAGTTGTTCGGCGCGTAGCCCATGCGGTAGTGGGCCTTGAGGTCGTCCATCGTCCATGCCTCGATGTCGGAAGCCCAGCCGATGACGGGCCACTGATACGGATGGGCGATGTAGGCCGTGGCGTTGAGCTGCTCGTACAAAGTGCCGAAGGGGTTGTTGTCGACCGAGGTGCGCCGTTCCGAGCTGACGACGCCGCGCTCGCTTTCGACGATTTTCGGATCGAAGGAGAGGTCGCGGATGCGGTCGGCCTCCATGTCGAACATCAGTTCGAGGGCGGAGCGGGGAAACCAGTCTGTGTAGACGGTGACGTCGCGGGTGGTGTAGGCGTTGTTGCGGCCGCCGGCTTTTTCCATCTGGATGTCGAACTGCTTGGGGCCGTATTTCTTCGCGCCGTTGAACATCATGTGCTCGAAGAAATGGCTGATGCCGGTGGCGCCGGGCCGCTCGTTGCGGGAGCCGACTTTGAAGAAAAGATACAGGGCGACGTTGGGGACGTCGTGATCCTCGTGAATGAGGATTTTCATTCCGTTGGAGAGGGTGTGCTCGGTGACCTGGACCATCTGGGCCTGCATGGAGAGAGCTGCGGCGAGCAAAAGGCCTGCAAAGCGGCGCATAGCCACAATGTAGCAGGAAGGCGGCAGAGCCGCTCCGGGGCTTTGCGGCGGGGGGGGGGCGGGGGTATTCGCATTCTCTTTGCCGCCGCGAGGCTTTTCCACGGGGCCGTGGTGGAATTCCGGAACCCGAATACGGGCAAAAAGGGATAGATTCAGATCTGATTCTCCTGTACTCTGCTCCTGAGGTGTCCATTCATGAGAATCTTGCCCATCCTGTTCCTGATCCTTGTCCCCGTTGCGATCCTGTCCTGGCAGCCGCCCAAGCGCGACGCGAAGGCTGCCATGAAGGGCGTTGACGATGTGATCACGATGACGGGCGCCAAGCTCGGCGGCATCAAGCTGACGCATAAGGCCCATGTGGACCATGCAGGCGGCAATTGCGAGGTGTGCCACCACGAGTCCCGCCCGGAGAAGCACGAGACGAAAGCGTATCAGGCATGCCGCGACTGCCACACCCGTCCCCTGCCGGCGGGCGTGAAGACGTCGAGGCAACTGGCATTCCATGCTTCCAATGCGCAGAAGGGCATCTGCATCGACTGCCACAAGGAACAGAATGCGAAAGGGAAGAAGGCGCCGCTGAAATGCGTGGAGTGCCACCTGAAGGAACTGCGGGCAGGCCTGGGAGGGATCGATCATGTCCATCCATGGCATTGAGCGGCGTGATTTCATGCGCTGGGCGCTGGCCGCCGGCGCGGTGACGGAGTTCCACGAGGCGTTTCTGCCGAAGCTGAAAGCGGCGGCGGCGGAGGCGGCGCGGGCGCATCCGGTGCTGTGGCTGCAGATTTCCGGCTGCAGCGGGTGCTCGATCTCGCTGCTGAATACAGTTCATCCGGCGGTGAAGAACCTGCTGCTGGACGAAGTGGTGCCGGGGCAGCGGCTGGTGATGCACTTTCATCAGACGCTGATGGCGGGGACGGGCGAGGTGGCGATGTCGGCCTTGCGGGAAGCCGCCGAGGCGCACAAGGGGAAGTACGTGATGGTGTTCGAGGGCGCGGTTCCGACAAAGGACGCGAACTTCGGCACGATGGGGCTGGAGGGCGGCAAGCATGTGCCGATGTCGGAGTGGGTGAAGAGGCTGAGCGCCGGGGCGATGGCGGTGATCAACGCCGGCACGTGCGCCGCCTACGGCGGCATCAGCGCCGCCGAGCCGAACCCGACAGGCTGCGTCGGGGTGACGCAGTTTCTTGAACAGCAGGGGATCAAGACGCCGGTGATCAATGTGCCAGGATGCCCGTGCCATCCGGACTGGTTCGTCGGGACTGTCGTGAAGGTGCTGCTGTACGGCATTCCGGCGGCGAGCGAGCTGGACGATCACCGGCGTCCGAAGCTGTATTTCGCCAAGACCGTTCACAACCGGTGCATTTACCGCGACTACATTGACGAAGGCGTGTTTGCGCACAAGTTCGGCGAGACCGGGTGCATGCTGGAGCTGGGCTGCAAGGGGCCGTTCGCTCACGGCGACTGCCCGATGCGGCAATGGAACAGCGGCGTGAACTGGTGCATTCAGGCCAACAACATCTGCATCGGGTGCACGGAGCCGGGATTTCCGGACGAACATGCGCCATTGTATCAGCGGAGGTGAACAATGCCGGCGAAAATCATGGTCGACCCGTTGACCCGGATTGAAGGGCATCTGGCCATCGAGGCCAGCGTGGATGCCGGCCGGATACAGGAGGCCCGCGTGGTGGGGTCGCTCTACCGCGGCTTCGAGGAGATCCTGAAAGACCGGGAGCCGCAGGACGCGATTCCGATCACGCAGCGGATCTGCGGGGTCTGTCCGGTGAGCCATGCGGTGACGAGCGCGCAGTGCCTGGACCGGGCGCTGGGGGTGATGCCGACCGAGAACGGCCGGATCATCCGGAATCTGGTGCAGGGCGCCAATTTTCTCCAGTCGCATCTGGTGCACTTCTATCAGCTGTCGCTGCTGGACTATGTGCGCGGGCCGCAGGCGCCGCCGTTCGTGCCGCGGTACGAAAACGACTACCGGATGCCAGAGCAGGCGGAAAAGCAGCTGGTCAGCCATTACCTGCAGGCGTTGCAGGCGCGGATCAAGACACATGAAATGGCGGCGATTTTCGCGGGGAAAATTCCGCATGTGGCCTCCATCGTGCCCGGGGGCGTGACCACGCCGGCGACGGTGGACAAGGTGACCGCGTTCCTGTGGCGGCTGAACGAGGTGCAGGAGTTCATCGACAACGTGTACCTGCCGGACGTGATGACGGTGGCGCGTGTTTACCGCGACTATGCCGAAATGGGCGCCGGGCCGCGGAACCTGCTTTCGTTCGGCGTGTTCGATCTCGACGGCGAGCCGGAGGTGACGAAACGCAAGCGGCTGTTCCGGATGGGGCGAGTCAAGGGCGGCAAGCTGCTGCCGGTGGATCCGGCTCAGATCACGGAGGACACGCGGTTTGGCTGGTATGAGGGCGACGGCGCGCTGGCGCCGGCGAAGGGCGAGACGCGGCCTGCGCCGTCGAAGAAGGACGCCTATTCGTGGCTGAAGGCGCCGCGCTACGAGGGGGACGCCTACGAAGTGGGGCCGCTGGCGCGCGTGATGGTGGCGCTGCTGGATGGCAGCCTGCCGGATCTGACGGCGTCGGCGGACTCGGCGCTGAAAGAGCTGGGCTTCGAGCGGCGGCACCTGTACTCGGTGACCGGGAGGCATCTGGCGCGCGCTCTGGAGGCGCAGGTGATTGCGCGGGCGATGCGCCAGTGGCTGCTGGAGATCAAGCCGAACGAGCCGACGGCGGCGGACTTCAAGGTCCCGAAGCAGGCCGAAGGATTCGGACTGTGGGAGGCGCCGCGCGGCGCGCTGGGCCACTGGATCCGGATTGAAGACCGCAAGATTGCGCGCTACCAGGCGGTGGTGCCGACGACGTGGAACGGCTCGCCGCGCGATGGCCGGGGGACGCCGGGGCCGATTGAGGCGGCGCTGCACGGTGTGGCGGTGAAGGACGAGAAAAACCCGTTCGAGATTGCACGGATCGTGCGGTCGTTCGATCCCTGCATCGCCTGCGCGGTGCATCTGGCGACGCCGCGCGGCGAGGGGCTGGGCGAGTTCCAGCTGCTGTGAGCGGGCATCAGGCGACGACGCTGGTTGCCTGCGTGGGCAACCTGCTGATGGGCGATGACGGCGCGGGGGTTCACGCCGCGCGCGAGCTGGAAATGCGGGCTGCGGGCCGGTTCGACGTGGCGGACGCCGGGACGAGCCTCTCCGACGTTCTGCTCACTCGGCCGCCGTACGGGCGGCTGATTGTCGTGGACGCCATCCGGAGAGGCGGCGCGCCGGGATCCGTCTACGAGGCGAGGATCGCTGATCCGGAATGGCTGGCGCGGGAGGCACCACCGGTCTCGCTGCACGATCTGGGCGTCGGGGAAGCGCTGTGGCAGGCGCGGCTGGCCGGAAAGTTGCCGCGCGAAGTGTGGCTGATCGGCGTCGAGCCCGAGCGCGTGGAGTGGGGCATCGGCCTGTCGCCGCGGGTGCAGGCGGCGCTGCCGCGGCTGATTGAGCGCGTGTGCGAGCTGGCGCTGGCGGAGTTCTGAGTTGCGCCGGGCAGCGCGGCGATGGTGGCGGCGAGCTGGGCCTGTGCAACGGCGGGAGTGTTTTCGCGCACGCCGAGGGGCGGCGTGTCCGGGCCGAGGAATGCCATCCAGACGGACTGCGAATCCGGGATCCGGCGGCCGTGGCTGCGCCAGTCCTTCTTTCCGGAGCCGCGGCCGTGATCGGTGGCGAGGATCAGCGTGGTTGAAAGGCGATACTCCGGCATGGACTGGAGCGTCTCCCACAGAATCCGGGCGTATTGATCGACGCGGTGCGCGGATTTCAGATACAGATCGTAGCGGCCGGCGTGAGCCCACTCGCCGGTTTCGCCCAGCAGGATGGCGAGCAGGCGGGGTTTTTTCACGCGCAGATACTCCAGAGCCGTGTGGAAAATGAAGGAGTCGAACGCTTCCGAATCCCAGAATTCGGTCCCGGATTTCAGGGCGTTGAGCAGTTCGATGCGGTGGTTGTTTTCCGGCACGCGGAGCGGGTCGTAGCCCGCGGTGACGAAGAGGCCGGAGCGGGGGCGTTGAGGATCCAGGGCAACGGATCCCATGCGCCGAAGACGGCCACGCGGTTGTCGAAGCCCGGGCGGCGGTGGAGGAATTCGACGACGTTGACGTTGGGGTTGTCGCGCCTGTCGTCGCTGTCGATGCGCGGGTCGGCGACGCCGGGGGGTGGGCAAAAATGGAAACCGGCATGTTGGACTCCCGGAACGCACGTCCGCTGGAGCGGACCGCTTTCGCAACGGGGAAAACAAAAAGCGCTGCCTCGCAATCCTGGCCGCCACCTGTTGGCGGGTGGTTGTGCTGGGGGTTGTGCTGGGGAAGACTGCGTTCCTCCGGGTCCGCGACCTGAGCGCGGCGCGCCAGGACGGATCGTGGCTGCTGGCGTTGGGAATGGTGATGCTGGTCCTGTTCCGCGTGGCGAGCTTCGGCGAATGCGGCCGCCTGGAAGATCGCCTCGCCCCCGGTGCGGAGGATGACCGCAAGAATGCGCTGCTGTTCGCCTGCCGCAACACTGTGCACGCGGTGGCGGCGGCGGGCGTGGTGGCCCTTTTGCTGCTGGCGATCCTCAAGCGGATCGCATTCGCGCCCCCATCCGGGCGGCGAGATCCACGCGGCGGCGAGGGCCATGGCAGCCCTGCAATCCGGCGGGCAGGCGGATGCGCGGAACGCCGCAAGTGACAGGAGTTTTACCGCGATTTCCCAATGTCCAGAAGGCCCGGGAGCCTATTCTGTATGGAAGAATTGCCGGGATCTTCTCCGCGGGAGGTTGCATGCGAGCCGTCTTGATGATTTTTCTTCTGGCCGCCGCCGCATGGGCGCAAGAGCCAGATGCACTGCGGCCCGCTGCACCGGACGTGATCGCGTTGAACGACGCTGCGCTGGGAACCGTCACATTCCAGCACAAGCTGCATGAGGAACGCGCGGAAGGCAGGTGCGACACATGCCACCACGCCTCGAAGCCGGAAAAGGAAGAAGCCAGGCCCTATCAGGCGTGCCGGGATTGCCACACCCAACAGCTGCAACCCGGGGTGAAGACCTCGCGGCAGGCCGCGTTTCATAGTCCGCCCGCGCAGAACGGCACACTGCCACAAGCGGCATCCCGCTTCGGGGAAAAAGCCGCCGCAGAAGTGTTCCGACTGCCACAAAAGGGGAGGGAGAGCGGCCACCGGCGGATGGCCAGGGCGCCTGCGGCTGTCAGTGCCCGCATGGCAGGGCATGCAGGGGCGGCCGTCTTCATAATTCCGCCGAACCGGGCAGCGCAGCTTGCCTCCCTGACCCCTTGACACCGTGAAGTTTTGGAGTTAACGGAGAAGAGGTTTCTCCTAATCAGATCCGATTGTATGAGGAGGGGTATGCGGGCAGCAGCGATCGGACTCTGGGCGATCCTGGTGTCGGGTCAGGGGCCGGCGCCGAAGGCGCCTGACGTGATTGAGATGAAGGACGCGGCGCTGGGGGCCGTCGCCTTTCAGCACAAGGCGCATGACGCGCGCGCGGCGGGCAAGTGTGTGGTTTGTCATCACGCTTCGAAACCGGAAAAGCCTGAGACGAAGCCTCATCAGGCGTGCCGCGATTGCCACACCAGGCCGCCATCAGCGGGGATGAAGACATCGCGGCAGGCCGCGTTCCACAATTCCACGGCGCAGAGCGGCGTCTGCATCGACTGCCACAGGAAGGAGGCGGCGGCGGGCAAGAAGGCGCCGGCGAAGTGCGCCGAGTGTCATCGAAAGGAAGCCAAGACGGTTGCAGGAGGGCAGTATGGGCAACCACGGCATTCCACGACGGGAGTTCATGCGCTGGGCCTCGGCGGCTACCGCGCTGACTCCCTTCCATGAGGCGATTCTGCCGCGCGTGGGCGCGGCGCTCGCCGACGCCGTCAAAGAGTATCCGCTGATCTGGATGCAGCACTCGGCCTGCAGCGGGTGCTCGGTGTCGGTGATCAACACCATTCATCCCAGCATCAAGAACGTCATCCTCGACCAGATCCTGCCTGGCCACCAGTTGTTCTTGAATTACCATTCGACGCTGATGGCGGCGGCAGGGCATCTGTCAACGGATGCCGCGATGGAGACGGCGGCGAAGCACAAAGGCAAGTACGTCTTCATCGTCGAGGGCGCGATTCCGACCCGGGATGGCGGCATCGACGGCACGCTGGGGGAGGAAGACGGCAAGCCGGTCACGATGCTGGAATGGATGCGGCGGCTCGCGCCGGGGGCGATGGCGATTCTCGCCGTCGGCACCTGCGCCGCCTACGGGGGAATCCCGTCGGCGGCGCCGAATCCCACGGGGGCCAAGGGGGTCGGAGACGTGCTGAAGATGCTCTCGGTGAACGTCCCTGTGATCAACATCCCCGGGTGTCCGTGCCATCCGGACTGGTTCATCGGAACGGTGGCGCGTGTCCTGCTGTATGGAATTCCGCCCGCAAAGGACCTCGATGAGCACGGAAGGTTGAAGGTGTATTACGGCAAGAGCGTGCATAACCGCTGCATCTTCCGCGATTATCTGGATGCACTGCTGTCCAAATTAGCCACCGAACCGGTTTGGTCTGACTGATTGGACTGGGTTTATCTCTGCTATCTCTTCTTTCCACCGAACCAGACCCCCCATCCGTTGGCGCCTGCTGTCCAAACTCATCCGAACTCGAGCATCAGTTGCGAGGCCGCGTCCAGTTGGGGCGGCGGCTCGAACGGCGCCTCCAGCCAGGCCATCAAGTCGCGGTAGACAAACAGTTGTTGTCTCAGCAGCGCCACCAGGTTCGACAGGCTCCAGTTGAAGCTGCTGCGCAGTTGCATGTACTTCACCAGCAGCATCGCGATCAGTGCTGTCCAAATCTGGATCTGCACCGCATTGGCGCTGGTGCCCACAAACGTCTTGATCCGCAACGACTGCTTCAGCGCCTTGAAGAACAACTCGATCTGCCAGCGCTCCCGGTAGACCGCCGCGACCGTCGCCGCCGACAACTTCAGATGATTCGTCACCAGCACCACCGTCTCGCCCTCTGCGCCCTCCACTTCAATCCGCCGCAGCAACGCCGCCGGCCCAGCCTCCTGCGTCCGGCTCAGCAGGATCACCTCGTCGCGCAGGATCGACTTCCGCCTGTCGGCCTCGCGCTGTTCGACGATGCCGTAGCTGGCCACGTCTTTCAGCCGCGTCACGAACCACACCTTGTGGCGCGACAGATCCAGCCACCAGTCATAGTCCTGGTAGCCGCGGTCGAACACCAGCATCGTGCCGGGTTCGAAGCGCTGCCGGCGGGCGACGTCCACGTCCGACGTCTTGCCCTCGGTGATGACGGCGAAGCCCGGCAGATAGCCGTCGTGGTCCAGCACCAGATGCAACTTCACCGCGCCCTTGCTGCGCCCGAACTGAGCCCAGTCGAACATGCTCAGGCAGAGTGGAATCAGCGTTGCGTCCAGGCTCATCAGCTTATGCTTGAAGCGAAATTTGCGCTTGCAACGCTGAGCTGCTTCCGAGGCGCAACGCTGATAGAGCGCGTAGAAGACCGATTGAAACAACTCCCACGGCCGGTGCTCATTGGCATAGGCCAGCGTCGAGCGCTTCGGCGCCGAGGCCACGCCGAGATGCTGCAGCTTGCCTTCGCAAGACGCCAGGCCACCCACGATTTCACGCAGCGACTGGGCGCGTCCCAGGTGGCAAAACAGCATGGCGACAAGCTGCGTCCAGCACCGGAATCCGCGGGCGTGGCGCTCGGCGCGATGCTGGCGGACGGCCGCCTCGAATTCCAGGCGCGGAACGAACTTCAAGACCTGGGAGAAAATACTGCATACTCGATTCATGGCGGTGGCCTCCTGACCGGCTGAATGGGCTTCTGGCGAAACCTCACTCAACCTACCAGAGCCGCCGCCTCACTGGTCAAAAGCTAATTTGGACAAGAGTGATCTGGATGACGGAATCTTCGCCACGAAATTCGGCGAAGTGGGCTGCATGCTGGAGATCGGCTGCAAGGGGCCGTTCACGCACGCAGACTGCCCGATCCGGCAATGGAACAGCGGCGTCAACTGGTGCATCAACGCCAATGCGCCCTGCATGGGGTGCACGGAGCCGGGTTTCCCGGACGCGCACTCCCCGCTGTATCAGAGGAGGTAAGCCATGCCGGCGAAAGTCATCGTCGATCCGCTGACGCGAATCGAAGGACATCTGGGCATCGAGGCGGTGGTGGACGGCGGAAAGGTAGTGGAGGCGAAGTGCGCCGGCACGCTCTACCGGGGATTCGAGCAGATCCTCGCGGGACGCGATCCGCTCGACGCCGTGCAGATCACGCAGCGGTTCTGCGGCGTCTGCCCGACGGCGCATGCGCTGGCCAGCGCTCAGTGCCTGGACAATGCTCTCGGCGTCGTGCCGCCGCACAACGGCCGGATCATCCGGAATCTGATCCAGGGCGCGAACTATATCCAGTCGCACATCCTGCATTTCTACCATCTGGCGGCGCTCGATTATGTGCGCGGCCCGGAATTTCCTCCCTTCATTCCGAGGTTTGAAGCCGACTACCGCCTTCCGGACAAAGTCAGCCAGGAGATTGTGAGCCACTACGTGCAGGCGCTGCACATCCGGCTGAAAGCGCACGAAATGTCGGCGGTATTTTCCGGAAAAATGCCGCATTGCGCCTCGGTAGTCCCCGGCGGCGTGACGGTGACGCCGGCGGTGGACAAGGTGACCACCTTCCTGTGGCGGCTGAAAGAGCTGCGGGAGTTCATCGACAACGTCTACATCCCCGACGTGCTGACGATCGCCGGCGTGTACCGGGATTACGCGGAAATCGGCCGGGGTTGCCGCCGGTTCCTGACGTACGGGGCTTTTGATCAGGACTCGGAGCCGGACGTGGCCAGGCGTGCGCGGTTTTTCCAGATGGGACGCGTCGCCGACGGCAGGCGCCTGCCTGTGGATCCATCCAAGATCGCCGAGGACGTCCACTGCGCCTGGTACCGGGGGGCAGCGCCGGCGCATCCCTCGAAAGAGACCACCGAACCCGACCGGAACAAGGCCGGCGCCTATAGCTGGCTGAAGGCGCCCCGTTATGACGGCGCAGCCTACGAAGTCGGTCCGCTGGCGAGGGCCATCGTGAATACCGCCGATGGCGCGAACCCTGCGCTGTCGAAAGCCCTGGACAGCGCCCTGGCCCAATTGCGGCTGAAGCGCGAGAACCTGTACTCGGTGATGGGCCGCCATCTGGCGCGGGCGCTGGAGACAAAAGTGCTCGCCGACGCCATGGCGGACTGGGTGCTTCAGATCAAGCTGGACGAGCCGGTGGCCGTGGGTCACAAGATGCCGGAGTCGGCGACGGGCATGGGACTGTGGGATGCATCGCGCGGCGCTCTGGGCCACTGGATCTCGATCCGCGGTCAGAAGATCGAGCGGTACCAGGCAGTGGTGCCGACGACGTGGAACGCCTCTCCGCACGACAGCAAGGGCCAGCCCGGGCCTATCGAGGAGGCGCTGATCGGCGCGCCGGTGGAGGACACGACCAACCCGTTCGCCGTGGCGCGGATCGTGCGTTCCTTCGATCCGTGCATCGCCTGCGCCGTGCATCTGGTAACGCCGCGCGGGCGGCTGCTGGCCGAGGCGCGCGTGGTCTGAGCAGGCATGGAGAAGAGAACGCTGATCGCCGGCGCGGGCAACATCCTGCTGGGCGACGAAGGGATCGGAGTGCATGCCGTGCGCGCGCTGATGGCGCAGGGCCTGCCCGCCGGCGTGGACGCCGTGGATGCGGGCACGGCGCTCGATGGACTGCTGGGCGAACTGGCGGGATACGGCAGGCTGATTCTGGTGGATGCGGTGCGGGGCGGCGGGCGGCCGGGAGACGTATACCGGCTGGAGATCCGTTCCCGGGACGACCTCGCGGCCGCGGCGCGGCCGCTTTCGTTGCACGAGTTCGGCGTGGCGGAGACGCTGGACCAGGCGCGTGCGCTGGGCGTGCTGCCCGCGCGGGTGGTCCTGACCGGCATGGAGCCGGAGAGTCTGGCGCCGGCGATGGAGCCGTCGGAAACCTGCGCGCGGGCCCTGCCAGGGCTGATCCGGCTTGTGCTGGATGAGGTGGGCGGCTGGGGGGTTTGAGATAATGGAAGGAGTGGCGGTGGAGTCCGCCCTGAACCGCCGTTCCGGACGGCCAATGACTCCTGAGCAATGCCCGGGCGCGGGCTGAATCGGACGAGGCCACTCGATGATGGATCGCAGGGCGGAAGACAGGGCCAGACAAGGCGGGGAGGCTGCCGGACAGGACGAGCAGGCACCGGGAGGCGCGTCCAGAGGCAACCATGACGGACAGGCGGGCCTGCTGGACCTGATCGAGTCCCTGATCGGGAAATACCGGCTGGAAGCGCTCGAGGATTTCCTGCAAAGCTGCCGCCAATTCGCTGCGGAGCGGGCGGTGAATGTGGCGGTTCTGGGGCGATTCAAGGCAGGGAAGACGACGTTTCTGAACGATCTGGTGGGCCGGCCGCTGCTGCCGGTGGGCGTGATTCCGGTGACGAGCGTCGTGACCGAAATCGAATACGGGAAACCGGAGCGGGCGGAGATCGAGTTTCTCGACGGACGCCGCGAGGAAGTTCCGGTGAGCGGGCTGGGCGAGTTTGTCGATGAAAGCCTCAACCCGGGCAACCGCAGGGGCGTGGCGCGGGTGCGCGTGTGGCTGCCAGAGATGGAGCGGTGGCGCGGACTGCGGTTCGTGGACACGCCTGGCATGGAGAGCGTGTTCGAACACAACACGGAAGCGTCGCGCGACTGGCTGCCGAACGTGGGGCTGGCGCTGGTGGCGGTGAGCGTGGATCCGCCGCTGACGCAGCATGACATCGAACTCATCGCCGAGCTGGAGCGTTACACGCCGCGGATCGCGCTGCTGCTGACGAAGGTGGACATCGTGGATGAAGACGGGCGGCGGCAGGTGGAGGAGTTCGTACGGCGTCAGCTGGCGGCGCGGTGGGACGGCGGGCTGCCCGTGTATCCGTATTCGTCCCGGCCGGGCTTCGAGTCCTGCCGGGAGAGGATCGAAAGCGAGCTTCTGGACCGGCTGCGCAAGGACGGCAGGGCGCAGTGGGAGGAGATTCTCGAGCACAAGATCGGTTCGCTGGCCGAGGAGACGGCGGAGTACCTGCGGGTGGCGCTGAAGGCGGCCGAGCATGCCGAGAGCGAGAGGGAAGCGCTGCGGCGGAAGGTGCTGGGCGAGAAGGCGGCGCTGGAGGACACGCGGCTGGGGCTGGAGCTGATTGTGCGTCATGCCACGGGCGGGGCGCGGACGGTGATCGAGAGCCGTCTGCGGCCGGAGATGAATCCGATCACGCAACGGCTGCTCGGTGAGTTCGAGCGGCAGTATCCGGCCTGGACGTCAAGCCTGCAGACGTCGATGGACCGGTTTGAGGAGTGGCTGGACGGGGCGCTGCGGCGGGAGCTGGCGGCGGTTTCGGCGGGGCGCCGGCAGGAGTTTCTCGAGCCGGTGAAGCGGGTGAGCCGGCAGTTGTCGCAGTCGCTGCAGGACTTCCGCAACCGGCTGTCGGAGAAGATGCTGGAGACGCTGGGCGTGCCGCTGAAAACGTCTCAGGTGGAGATGCAGGTGGCCGAGCCGCGGGAGCCGGACATCCGCGTGGGGCGGATCTTCGACCGCAACTGGGAGCTGCTGTCGTGGGCGATTCCCATGGCGGTGTTCGGGGGGCTGGTGCGTCGGCACTTCCGGCACAAGATCGAGCGGGCGGTGGAGATCAACCTGGCGCGGCTGACGTCGCAGTGGAACGACGCCATCGGCGGGGCGTGCAGCTCGCTGCTGGCGGAGGCGAAGAGGCGGCTGGAGTCGCTGATTCACACGGTGGAGCAGGTGCTGAACACGGCGCAGGGGCAGGCGGAGGAGATCCGGCGGGATCTCCGCGAAATCGAATGGAGCCGCCCCGGGCGGTGAGGTTTCAGCGGCGCCACGCCAGATTTTGCGGCTGTCCTGACCATTTCTTGCCTCTAACTGACGGTTTCAGTCCTGGTACCGGCAGATCCTTCTCCCGCGCGCGGACGTGACTGCCGGCGGTCATTTATCCCTTTGTTTCGAGTTGGTTCCGAGGTTGTGCGGCGAGCCGGTACCGGTCCCGGGTTCAGCCGGAGGGCTCTCCGCTGACGGATGCGCCAGTACGGGTTTGTGGAAAGTCCTACAGGAGAATTCAACATGCTCCTTTAGCGTAAGACCAGGACGAGCTGGGGAAACTCAGCCCTCTGCCGCCTGGAGAAGATCCGGGAAGGCGATCGCAAAGGAGGAGAAGTGAAAACAGCATTCAAGATTCTGCTGACGGTGATTTGTCTCAGCCTGGGCGTGGGTTCCACGGCCATGGGGACGACGATTTCACTGGATGCTGTCGTCGGCGTCTGGTCCGACACAACTGGCGGAACCAACATCACGGAAAACACGGTTTCCGGCGGGTATAACAGGGTTCTTTGGGGCGTAGCGGCCACGAGCGCCGGCCGCAGCGGGCTGGGATTCCAGGGCGCATCGTCTCCTTCAATTCCATTGATGTCGCCCTTCCTGATCGGCAACCTGCAACACTATAACCGCCCCATCAACCTGGGAACCGCGGCGACATCGACCCGGCTGAACCTCGGCGTCAGCCTGAGCATCGATGGCAACCCGGTGAGCGAAGGGCCGTTCAGCTTCCAGTTCCTGATCGACGAGACGCCGAACGAGGCGCCTTGCGCATATCCGTCCACGCCGGGCAATCCGTGCGCGGACCAGATCACGTTTACGAACCTGGCGACGTCCAGCGCGTTTTCGATCGGCGGAGTGGACTATGTGCTCGAGCTGCTCGGTTTTTCCAACGACGGCGGCGCCACGCTGGCGAGCAACTTCATCAGCCAGGAGAACGCGAACAACATCATCGGGCTGTATGGCAGGCTGACGGCGCGCGAACCTGACAACCCCCAGCCGATTCCTGAGCCGGCAAGCATGATGCTGATCGGAGCGGGGCTTGCGGGTCTCGGGCTGATCCGCAGGCGCAGGGCGAAGGCATAAGGCTTTTTGCACGGCACAGAGCCGGTCTGTCCGTGAGTGCGGCGGGCGCGTGAAGCGCCTGCCGCAACTCTTTTTTGGGGTGGCGGCCCGGGGGCCTGCGGATTCGGGTGGCGTTTCCTCCCGATGGGTGGGGTTGAGAGGGGGGCTGTGGCCGCTGCCCCGAAAATCGTCTGCGTGGCGGAGACCGGGCCAGGAACCGCCCGCTCCGGCGGTCCCGGTGAGCACGGTCGGGATGCAGCCCTCGCGCGAGCGCGAGGGGGGAATCCGTGCGGGAAGACCTAGCTGCCGGTCGCCGGAGGAAGCTGTTGTGCGCGGCCGGAGGGCGGGATGCGGGAGGGGGCGGAAAAGGGGTATTGTGTTCCTGTCCCCTTTTTCATGGAGCTTCCGAGGGTCTATCCGATCGTGGACACGGGCGCGCTGGCGCGGCGGGGCCGGGATCCGCTGTGGTTCGCCGAAGCGCTGCTGGAAGGCGGCGCGCGCGTTCTGCAGCTGCGGCACAAAGGACATTATTCGCGCGCCGTGTTTGAAACGGCTTCGCAGCTGGCCGTTTTATGCCTGCGCGCGGGGGCGCGGCTGGTGATCGACGACCGGGCCGACATTGCAGCGCTTCTGGATGCGGGGGTGCATCTCGGGCAGAACGATCTGCCGCCGCGGCTCGCGCGGCGGGTCCTGGGCGAGGAACGGATTCTCGGCTTCTCGACGCACAACGAAGAACAGTTGCGCGCCGCGGCGGCGGAGCCGGCGGACTATCTGGCCATCGGACCGGTGTTCGAGACGCTCTCGAAAGAAAACCCGGACCCTGCGCTGGGGCTGGAGCGCTTGCCCGGATTGCGGGCGCTGACGAACAAGCCGCTGGTGGCGATCGGAGGCATCACGCGGGAGCGGGCGCGGGCGGTGCTGCGCACGGGGATCGACTCGATCGCCGTGATCGGGGACCTGATGCCTGCGGAGATGACGAAGGCGACGGTCAGGGAGCGCATGGAAGAATGGATCGCACTGACACGGTGACGCAGCCGGGGCTGGTTCAGAGGCTGGGGCTGCTGGACTCGACGACGATCGTCATGGGCTCGATGATCGGCAGCGGCGTGTTCATCGTTTCGGCGGACATCGCGAGGCAGGTTGGTTCGCCCGTGCTGCTGATGTCGACATGGGCGGCGACTGCGGTGCTGACGATGATCGCGGCGCTGAGCTACGGGGAGCTGGCGGCAATGATGCCGCGCGCGGGCGGGCAGTATGTGTACCTGCGGGAGGCGTTCGGACCGTTGTGGGGGTTTCTGTACGGCTGGACGCTGTTCGCGGTGATTCAGTGCGGCACGCTGGCGGCGGTGGCGGTGGCGTTTGCGAAGTTTCTGGGCGTCTTCGCGCCGGCGGTGTCGGCGGATGCGTGGCTGGTGAAGATCGGACCGGCGGGGATCAACACGCAGATGCTGGTGGCGATCGGGCTGATCCTGGCGCTGACGTGGCACAACACGCGGGGCATCGAAGCCGGGGCGCGCGTGCAGAACATTTTCACGATTGCGAAGATCGGCGCGCTGGCGGGGCTGATCGCAGCGGGCGTGTTCTTCGCGCGGCAGCCGGAGGCGATCGAGCGCAATTTCGGGCGGTTCTGGGAGGTTCCTTTCAGCGCCTGGGACGCGGTGCGGCTGACGGCGGTGGCGATGGTGGGAGCGTTGTTCAGCTCGGACGCCTGGAACAACGTGACGTTCACGGCGGGCGAGGTGAAGAACCCGAAACGCAATCTGCCGCTGTCGCTGGCGCTGGGCGTGGGCATCGTGTCGGTGATCTATCTGGCGTGCAATTTCGTCTACATGATGGCGCTGCCGCTGGAAGCGATCCAGAACGCGCCGGAAGACCGCGTGGCGACGGCGGCGATCGGACAGATACTGGGGCCGGCGGCGACGCAGGTGATGGCGCTGGCGGTGATGGTGTCGACGTTC
Organism: Bryobacteraceae bacterium; assembly: GCA_026002875.1. Classification (NCBI taxonomy): domain Bacteria; kingdom Pseudomonadati; phylum Acidobacteriota; class Terriglobia; order Bryobacterales; family Bryobacteraceae; species Bryobacteraceae bacterium. The sequence goes on along the minus strand of BPGE01000001.1, from coordinate 2,553,078 downwards.
GGGTGCCTGAACGGAATGATCTTCGCGGGGGCGCGCGTGTATTATGCGATGGCGCGCGACGGGCTCTTCTTCGAGGCGGCAGGGCGGGTGAACGGGAAGAGCCACACGCCGAACCACAGCCTGTGGATGCAGGGGGCGTGGGCGGCGTTCCTGACGCTGACGGGCCGTTACAGCGATCTGCTGGACTATGTTATCTTCGCTGTTTTGCTGTTTTACATTCTGACGATCGCAGGGCTGTTCGTGCTCCGGCGCACGCGCCCTGACGCCGAGAGGCCCTACCGCGCCTTCGGCTATCCGCTGCTGCCTGCGGCCTATATCGCGGCGGCGGCGTTCATCGAACTGATGCTGCTTCTGTACAAGCCCAGCTATACATGGCCCGGCCTGCTGATCGTGCTGACGGGCATCCCGGTCTATCTGGCGTGGCGGAAGCGGCGCGATTCCAGCCTGAGGAGCGAGGCATGAGTCTGTTCGCCCGCAAGCCCCTTGAGAAGATCCTGAAAGAATCGAGCGCCGATGCGCACGGCCACTCGCTGAAGCGGACGCTGTCGGCGACGCAGCTGGTGGCGCTCGGCATTGGCGCCATCATCGGCGCCGGCATCTTTTCGCTGACCGGCGTGGCGGCGGCGCAGCACGCCGGGCCGGCCGTGGTCTACAGTTTCGTGCTGGCGGCGGTGGCCTGCGCCTTCGCGGGCTTCTGCTACAGCGAATTCGCCACGATGATCCCGGTGGCGGGCAGCGCCTACACGTACGCCTACGCGACGATGGGCGAGCTGCTGGCGTGGATCATCGGCTGGGCGCTGGTGCTGGAGTATGCGATCGGGGCGGCGACGGTGTCGGTGTCGTGGTCCGGCTACATGGTGTCGATTCTCGAGTCGTTCGGCATCCATCTGCCGGAGCACCTGATCCACTCGCCGTGGGATCCGGTTCCGGGCATGATCAACCTGCCGAGCGTGATCATCATCATGATCATTTCGACGATCCTGATCATCGGCATTCAGGAGTCGGCGCGGTTCAACGCGCTGATCGTGGCCATCAAGCTGGCGGTGGTGGTGCTGTTCATCGGGCTGGGCTATTTCTTCATCAATTACGACAATTACAAGCCGTTCCTGCCGGAGAACACGACGGGCAAGTTCGGCGAGTTCGGCTGGACGGGCGTGCTGGCGGCGGCGGGGCAGATCTTTTTCGCCTACATCGGATTCGACGCGGTGTCGACGGCGGCGCAGGAGGCGCGGAATCCGAAGCGGGACATGCCGATCGGCATCGTCGGCTCGCTGGCCATCTGCACGGTGCTCTACATCCTGTATGCGGCGGTGCTGACGGGCGTCGTGAATTACAAGGATCTGAACGTGGCGGCGCCGCTGGCGGTGGCGGTGGACCGGATGAAGAGCGTGCCGTGGCTGGGCTTCCTGATGAAGCTGGGGTCGCTGGCGGGGCTGACGTCGGTGATGCTGGTGATGCTGCTGGGGCAGTCGCGCGTGTTCTATTCGATGTCGCGCGACGGGCTGCTGCCGGAGATGTTCAGCGAGCTGCACGCGAAGTTCGCGACGCCGTGGAAGTCGAACCTGCTGCTGATGGTGTTCGTGGCCACGCTGGGCGCGTTCACGCCGATCCAGCAGCTGGGCAATCTGACCTCGATGGGGACGCTGTGGGCGTTCACGCTGGTGTGCGCCGGGGTGATCATCATGCGGCGGACGCATCCGGAGACGCCGCGGCCGTTCCGGACGCCGATGGTGCCGCTGGTGCCTGTGCTGGGCATGCTGTTCTGCCTGCTGCTGATGTTCAGCCTGGACCGGATCACGAAGATCGCCTTCTTCGCGTGGATGATCGCCGGGCTGGCGGTGTACTTCAGCTACAGCCGGAGCCGGAGCCACCTGCAGCGCGGGCTGATGGAAGAGGCGGCGCGGACGAAGTAGGGCGCAACATTTCCGAGTGATTCTGTTCCGGAGGGCGCGATGGGGCGGACGCGGCTGATCGAGATCGAATGGCCGGAGTTCGGCATGGCGGCGGCGCCGCCGGACTGGCGGGTTTCGCGCGAGGAATACGCGCGGCGGCTCGGGCGGCTGCGGGAACGGATGGCGGAGGAGCGGCTGACGCACTTCGCCGTCTACGGGGACCGGGAGCACTTCGCGAACCTGCAGTGGCTGACGGGGTTCGACCCGCGGTTCGAAGAGGCGGTGCTGATTGCCGGGCTCGACGGCAAGCCCCTGCTGCTGGCAGGCAACGAGTGCATGAACTATGCGCCGGCGGCGCCGCCGGTGGCGGCGGGCGACATCGTGCTGGAACGGCACCCGGAGCTGTCGCTGCCGGATCAGCCGCGCGAGGGCGGACGTTCTCTGGCGGAGATCCTGAAAGAGTGCGGCGTCGATGCGCACTCGCGCGTGGGCGTGGCGGGCTGGAAGCCGCTGGCGCCCCCGCAGCGGCTGGACCTGCCCTCGTTTCTGGCCGACGAGCTGCGTTTCGCCGCCGGCTATGAGAACGTGCTGAACCGGACGCGCCTGCTGATCGGGTTGCGGCAGGAGGCGGCGCCCGGCGAGATCGCGTTTTTCGAGTGGACGCAGACGCTGGCCAGCGAGGGGATGAAGCGCGTGCTGCGGGCCCTGAGGCCGGGCGCGATGGACTATGAGCTGCTCGAAGAGGCGCGCTACAACGGGGTTCCGCTCGGCTGCCACATGACGCTGAAGTGCGGCAACAACCGGGCGAGCCTGGCCAGCGCGCGCGGAGAGAGAGTGGCGCGCGGCGGGCGGTTCTCGTGCGGCATCTGCTACTGGGGCGCCAACTGCTGCCGGTGCGGCTGGGTGGCCGAGAGCGCGGCGGACCTGCCGGAGTCGGCGCGGGGATACGTGGAAGAGTTCGCCGGGCCGTACTTCGAGGCCATGGGGGCCTGGTTCGGGGCGCTGAAGATCGGCGCTGCGGGAGGAGAGCTGTGGCGGGCGATTCACGAGCGGCTGCCGTTTGAGAAGTTCGGCGTATTTCTCAATCCGGGGCATCTGATCCATTTCGACGAGTGGCTTTCTGCGCCGGCGTATGAAGGATCCGCGGAGCGGCTGCGGAGCGGCATGGTGATGCAGGCGGACGTGATTCCGTCGCATCCGGTGTTCTACTCGTCGCGGATGGAGGACGGCTACCTGCTGGCCGATGGGGGGCTGCAGGCTGAGCTGGACCGGCTGGATCCGCAGCTGATGGAGCGGTGCCGGAAGAGGAGGGAGTTCCTGCGCGGGACGCTGGGGCTGCCCGTGCACGACGATGTCCTGCCGCTCGGAAACCTGTGCGGGATCGTGCCGCCCTTCCTGCTGCGGCCGCAGGCCGTTTTTGCGCTATGCTGAGGCAAGCCCCGCGTGGAAAGGAAGGGGTTCTGCATGATGCGACGCATGATGATCACAGCCGCGCTGGCGGCGATGTTCGCTCTGTGCCTGCCGGGTGCGGAGAAGCCGAATTTCTCGGGGGTCTGGAAGCTGAATAACACAAAGTCCGATTTCGGGCCGATGCCCAGCGGGCCGGACAAATTCGAGCGGACGATCGACCACAAGGAACCGAACCTGAAGATGACCACGGTTCAGGCGTTCCAGGGACAGGAGCGTACCAATGAGGTGGAATACGTCCTGGACGGGAAGGAAAAGACCGTTGACACGCCGATGGGGCCGATGAAGGTGACGCCGGTGTGGAAAGGGGACACCCTGGAGATCACGGTGAAGCGGGACTTTCAGGGCAACGAGATCAAGTCCGTGGAGACCTGGAGCCTGTCCGAGGGCGGCAAGGTGCTGACGGTGAAGACGGACATCAGCACGCCGCAGGGCGACTTTTCGCTGAAGTTCGTCATGGACAAGCAATAGGAAGTTCTTTGTTTTCCTGATGCCAGGGGCCGGAGCGGAGCATCGTTCAGGTATGGCCTTGCCGGTCCTGGGCAAGAACCTGCTCGAACGACCCAACCACAGCTTCCGCTTCTACGACACCCTCATTGTCATCTTCGTCACCGTTCTGCTGATCTCTAACCTGATCGGGCCGAAGATCTGCGCGATCGGGCCCTTCCGGATCAGCGGGGCGCAGCTGCTTTTCCCGATCACCTACATCTTCGGGGACATTTTCACCGAGGTGTACGGGTACGCGGGCTCGAGGCGGGCCATCTGGCTGGGGTTCTTCGGGTCGGCGCTGATGGCGCTGTTCGGGATGATCGTCGTGTGGCTGCCGCCGGCGCCGGACTTCCGCCATCAGGAGGCGTTCGAGGTCGTGTTCGGGTTCGTGCCGCGGATGGTGGTGGCGAGCCTGCTGGCGTACTGGGCGGGCGAATTCGCCAACTCATACGTGATGGCGAAGATGAAGGTCTGGAGCCAGGGGCGGGCGCTGTGGATGCGAACGATCGGTTCGACGGCGGTGGGGCAGCTGGTGGATTCGGTGGTAGTGATGACGGTGGCTTTTGCGGGGCGGGAATCCTGGGCCACGATCGGCAACCTGATCTTCAGCGGGTATCTGGGCAAGGTGCTGTACGAGGCGGCGATGACGCCGGTGACCTACCTGGTGGTGAACGGACTGAAGCGCGCGGAGGGGGTGGACGTATACGACGTGGCAACCAACTTCAGCCCGTTCGCCTCGGGAACAGAAGGCGAAAGATTCGTTCCGCTGGAGCCGCAGGCGGAAGCGGGCGGCGCCGACTGAAACCGGCCGCCGATTGAGGGCATCCATCTTCAGGAAGTTGGGTTACACTGAAAGTGGTGCAAGCCCTGGGACTGGCACTGGTTCGTCCAAGCCACGCGGTGGGGAGTGTGCGATGAAGCGACCTGCTTTCTACGCTTTCGTGGTAGCGCTGGTCCTGCTGGCTCCGGCGGCGGACACGGCGTTGGCGCAGAGAAGGAGCCGCAACGCGGACAACGGGCAGCGGGAGACGCTGGCCCGGCCGATGACGGAGAAGGAGAAGCGCCGTCAGGCGGAGCGGCTGCGCAAGGAGCTGGAAACGCCGTACCGGAAGTGGCTGGAGGAAGACGTCGTCTACATCATCACTGATGAAGAGAGGCGCGCCTTCAAGAACCTCCAGACCGACGAAGAGCGCGAGCAGTTCATCGAGCAGTTCTGGCTGCGGCGGGATCCGACTCCGGACACGATGGAGAACGAGTACAAGGAAGAGCACTACCGCCGCATCGCCTACGCCAACGAGCGCTTCGCCTCGGGCATTCCCGGCTGGAAGACCGACCGCGGCCGCATTTATATTACGTTCGGTCCTCCGGACGAGATCGAGTCCCGCCCCTCCGGCGGCACGTACGAGCGCCCCTGGGAAGAGGGCGGGGGCACGACGTCGGTCTATCCTTTCGAGAAGTGGCGCTACCGGTATCTGGAAGGCGTCGGCATGCAGACGGACATCGTCATCGAGTTCGTCGACAAATCGATGACGGGCGAGTACCGGATGACGATGGACCCGAGCGAGAAGGACGCGCTGCTGATGGTGCCGGGCGCGGGTCTGACGCTGATGGAGCAGATGGGCCTGGCCGACAAGGCGGACCGCTTCAACCGCACGGACGGCACGCGGCTGGGCGTGGGCAACTCGCCGCTGCCGGCCCGGATGAACCAGTTCGAGCGGCTCCAGCAATACGCTGACCTGCAAAAAGCGCCGAAGATCAAGTTCCGCGACCTGGAGGCGCAGGTCAACTCGCGCATCCTGTACAACCTGCTGCCGATGCAGGCGCGGGCGGACTTCTTCCCGACGACGACGTCGACGGTGCTTTCGACGATCACGCTCCAGTTCAACCGCAAGGACCTCCAGTTCAAGCAGGAAGGCGAGATCTCGAAAGCGATCGTGAACATCTACGCGCGCATCACTTCCATGACGCGCCGCGTGGTGAACGTCTTTGAGGACGTGGTCGCCATCGAGGTGCCGACGTCCATGCTGCAGGAGGCGGCGCAGGGCATCTCGATCTACCAGAAGGCGATCCCCCTGCCGCCGGGCATGTACCGGCTGAACGTGGTGGCCAAGGACGTGGTGGGCGGCAACATGAACAACTACGAGATGGCGCTTAACGTGCCGCGGATGGAAGAGGACGTTCTGTTCGCCAGCTCGCTGGTTCTGGCTGATGTTCTCGAGAAGGTGCCGACGCGGAGCATCGGCACGGGGCAGTTCGTGATCGGGACGTCCAAGGTGCGCCCGCGGGTGAATGAAACGTTCCGCCGCAACGAGAAGATGGGCATTTACATGAAGCTCTACAACTTCGAGGCGGACGAGAAGACGGGCAAGCCGGTGGGCGAGGTGACCTACGAGATCGTCCGTGATTCGGACAACAAGCCGGTGCTGGAGTTCACCGAGGACGCCGCCTCGCTGGAAGGGTCGGCGTCGCAGGCGACGATCGAGAAGCTGCTCCCGCTGGCGAACTTCGAACCCGGGAAGTATACTTTGAAGGTCAAGGTGACCGACAAGCTCAAGAACACGAGCTTGACGCAGTCGGCGCAGTTCACTGTTCTCTAGCCGTGCCGGCGCGCCTGGCGGAAAGCCGGGCCGGCCGGACGCGGGATGAAGCCATGCACCGTACCGCCGCGCTGGCGCTGATCGCACTGCTGGGTGCTTCATCGGGATTGATGCGCGCGGCCGAACTGAACGTGTTCGGCGCGATCAGCGGGCAGGTGCGCAACGCAGCCGGGGTGGGGCAGATGGGGGCGGTGGTGCAGGTGATCAACCGCTCGGAGCGGGTGGTGCAGCGGACGCTGGCGGGTCCGGACGGGTGGTTCCGGGTGGAGGGGCTTCCTCCGGATACATATTCGGTCCGCGTGACGCTGGCGAGCTTCGTTCCCGCGTTGCGCAACCACATTGTGGTGCGCCCGGGCGTGGAGAGCTTCCTCCAGATCCAGCTTTCGCAGCTGTTCAGCTCGATTGAACTGGTGTACATGGCGCCGGGGCAGACGGGGCTGCTGAGCGAAGACTGGAAGTGGGTGCTGCGGTCTTCGACGGCGACGCGTCCGGTGCTGCGCCTGTTGCCGCAGCAGCCCTCGTGGCAGCAGACGGCGTCGGTGGCGCGGAGCGCTTCGGCCCTGGGGCCGATGCGCGGCGTTGTGAAGCTTTCCGGCGGGGATGGCGCGTCGGCGCCGACCCTGGGCAGCGAGCCGGAGCTGGGCACGGCGTTTGCGCTGGCCACGTCCCTGTTCGGCAACAACGAATTCCGCGTCAGCGGCAACGTGGGCTACGCCTCGACATCCGGGGCGCCGACGGCGGGCTTCCGGACCACCTATACGAGGACCGGAGACGGGCTGGCGCCGACGCCGGAGGTCGAGCTGACCGTGCGGCAGGCGGCGCTGCGGCAGGCGGGCATGGGCTTCCTGCACGGGCAGGGGGCAGCCGCTGAAATGCCAGTGCTGCGGACGATGTCGGTGCGCGTGGGCGACCGCATGGATCTCGCGCCGGGCGTGCAGCTGACCTACGGAGCGATGCTCGAGTCGGTGGTGTTTCTCGACCGGCTCAATCTGTTGAGCCCGTATGCGCGGCTGACGTGGGATCTGGGCGAGATGGGCGTCATCGAGTCGGGCTTCGCCAGCGGCGCTCCGGCCTATGAGCTGATCGCGGGCGAAGGGTCGCTGCAGGACGGACTGACCGGACTGGCGATCTTCCCGCGCGTGTCGCTGCGCGGCGGGCAGGCTCGCGTGCAGAAGAGCCAGTCGCTGGAACTCGGCTACCGGAAAGTGGCGGGCTCGCGGACGTTCGCCGCGGCTCTGTATCAGGATGCGTTGCGGGACGCGGCGCTGATGGCATCCGGCGCGGCGATCTTTGCGCCGGGCGAGCTGCTGCCGGATCTGGCCTCCTCGAGCTACGTCTTCAACGTGGGCGACTACCGCGGCTTCGGATACATGGCATCGGTGACGCAGGAGCTGTGGAACGCGTGGAGCGCCGGGTTCGCCGCCGGGGCGTCCTCGATGCTCATCCAGGATGGCGGCGGCGCGGCTGCAGGAGCGGCGGACGTGCGCGGGTGGGTTCGGCCGGTGCGCCGGCCGTGGGCGTCGCTGCGTCTGGCTGGCGCGGTTCCGCGGACGGGGACGCGGATCACGACCTCCTACCTGTGGACGCCGGGCGGGTCGGCGGGGCTCGGTCATGCATTCCTGACGCAACGGTGGCAGCCGCAGCTGGGCCTGAATGTGATGGTGCGGCAGCCCCTGCCCGTCTCGGCCGGGCCTGGACGGCTGGAAATGACAGCCGAGCTGCGGAATCTTCTGGCGCAGGGCTATCTGCCGGTGTCGTCTCCGGACGGCCGCCGCCTGTGGCTGATCCAGCTGCCGAGGGCCGTGCGCGGCGGAATCAGCTTCATCTTCTAGCCTTCCTCGCGATTGTCCTTTTCTCTCCGGAGCCCTGTTCGCCGGGAGCGTCATTCTGCCATTGCAGCCGCGCCTTCTGTTGTGAACGGGCGGGGTCCGCCGCCGGCAGACGGTGATAGAATCGGGCGGGAATTTTCCATGGACCGGCGTGCATTCCTGTTGTCCACTCTCTCTGCGGCTGCCGATGCGCCTGAGGTGCGTCTGGCCGTCATCGGAACAGGCAACCGCGGAACGGGGCTGCTGCGCACGGCGCTGCGCGCGCCCTCGGTGGAAATCAGCGCCGTCTGCGATCTGAGCGAAGAAGCGGCTTCCCGCGCCGCTGCCATCGCCGCCGAGGCGACAGGCCGGAGGCCGCGCGTGTTCGCCGGCACGGAAACCGCCTGGCGCGGGGTGCTGGAGCTCGAACGTCTCGACGCCGTCCTGATCGCCACGCCCTGGCAATGGCATGCGCCGATGGCCGTGGAAGCCATGCGCGCGGGCAAGTACACCGGCGTCGAGGTGCCTATCGCACTGACCTACGAGGAGTGCTGGCAGCTGCTCGAGACCTGGGAGAAGACCGGCACGCCGTGCATGATGATGGAGAACTGGAGCTTCCGGCGCGACAACCTGGCCGTGCTGAACATGATCCGGCGCGGGCTGTTCGGCCGCATGGTGCACTGCCACTGCGCCCACTCGCACGACTGCGTCGATCACTGGTTCTTCGACCGCGAAGGGCGGATGCGGTGGGGCGGCGAGTTCCTCGCCAGGAGGAACGCCGATCAGTATCCGACGCACTCGCTGGGGCCGGTGCTGAGCTGGCTCGACATCAACTGCGGCGATGCGTTCGACACGCTGTCGTCGCACGCCACGGCGTCGCTCGGGATTAACGAGTATTTCCGCCGCCGCTTCGGTCCCGATCACCCGTTCGCCCGGCAGCAGTGGAAGCAGGGAGACATCGTCACCAGCGTGGTCCGGACGAAGATGGGCAAGACCATCGTCATCAACTACGACATGCAGCTGCCGCGGCCTTATGACAACCGCTGGATGGTGCAGGGCACGCTCGGACTGTACGATGAAGCGCGCAGCGCCGTCTACATCACCGGCCGCTCGCCGAAGTACCACGAGTGGGAGCCGTTCGCTCCCTATCAGGAAGAGTTCGACCACGCCTGGTGGAAAGCGATGCAGAAACCGCAGACGGGTTCGGACCCGCTGGCCGCGGGCCATGGCGGAACCGATGACCTGGAGGTCCGGCTGTTCCTCGACGCGGCGCGGCGGAAGTCCGCCCTGCCGCTGGACCTGATCGACTCGCTGACGATGAGCGCGGTGATCCCGGCGAGCGAGGAGTCGATTGCAAAAGGGGGCGCTCCCGTGCCGTTTCCCGATTTCAGCCGGGGGCAGTGGCGCGCGCGCAAACCGTATTTTGGGCTTGTGTCCTGAACCATGCGCGTCCTGCTGGGCGCGAGCCGGACAATGTGGGATTCGGACGCTGAGTGGCGTCGCCAGACCGCATGCTCCGCACCTGCGGCGCCCGCGCGGCACAGATGAAACAAAAAGGGCGCCCCGTGTTTGGGGCGCCCCGTTGGTTGCGGCTCAGGCGGAACTCAGTCCATTTCCTTGGCGCGCTTCTTGCGGCTGCGCTTGCGCGCCAGCGCCTGCTTGAGGCGGCGCTTCTCGCCCGGCTTCATGTAGTAGGAGTGTTTCTTGATCTCCTTGATGATGTCCTCCTGCTGCACCTTGCGCTTGAAGCGGCGCAGGGCGCTCTCGAGGGTTTCGCCCTCCTGGACAATCACTTCAGCCATGGCTCGAATCACCTCCTCTCCGGCGCGGAAGCGCCTGAACTTTCAGGATAGCGCAGAGCGGCGGTGCGGAGCGCCCCCTTTCCGCCGCCGCCCGGATCTGATAAAGAGACATCGAGGTCTCATTTCGAGAAGGAGATTCCCATGTCTTCACGGCTTGTGCAGATTGGCGAACCGTCGCGCCGGTCGTTTCTGCGGACCTGCGCGGGGTGTGCGGCGTGGCTGGCCGGAGGGTGCGCCGGCGCGGCGGCGGCGTCCAGCGAGCTGCTACCGAAAGAGAAAGCGCGCGTGCGGCTCGTGTTCGTCCACCCCGATCCGAAGATCGAAGGCTGGCCGTATCAGGGCTACGATTACGAGTCGCGGAAGAAGATGATCCTCGGCCGGCTGGAGCGCGGCTGCCCGGAAATCGAGCTGTCGCCCGTGACGATGACCTGGGTGGAAGAAGCCGAGAAGATGCTCGCCGCCGACGACGGGAAGGGAATCGACGGCTATGCAGTGTACATCCTCGGCATTCCTTCCAACGCCTCCCGGGCCATCGCGCAGAGCGGGCGGCCCACTGTGCTCATTGACGACCTCTATGGCGGCACGGGGGCGTTTCTCGGCCATTATCCGGCGGCGCGCAAGGCGGGCAAGCCGGTGACGGGCGTTTCCTCGACGCGGATCGAGGACGTCTGCGAGGCCATCAACACGTTTGCGGTGATCCGCAAGCTGAAAGCGTCGAAGATCCTTGTGGTAACGCCGCGCGACATGCAGAAGACGATCGACGCCATCCGCGCGAATCTCGGCCCGGAGATTGTCAGCATTCCGGCCGACGAACTGAACGCCGCCTGGAAGGCGGCCGACCGCAGGAAGGCGGACGAGCAGGCGCAGGCGTGGATGCGGCGCGCCGACCGCGTGGTGGAGCCCAAGCCCGGCGAGATCCGCAACAGCGCGGCGATGTATCTGGGCATGGCCTCGCTGGTGGAGAAGCACAGGGCGCAGGCCATCGCCGTCGACTGCTTGGAGCTGTTCTACAAGCAGAAGATGTTCGCCTATCCCTGCCTGGGCTTTTTCCAGATGAACAACGACGGGCTGGTGGGGGCGTGCGAAGCCGACCTGACGAGCGCCTCGACGATGCTCCTGCTGCGCTATCTGACCGGCCGCGCAAGCTACATCTCCGATCCCGTGATCGACACGGCGAAGAACCAGATCATCTACGCGCACTGCGTGGCGCCGTCGAAGGTGTACGGTCCCGACGGACCGGAGTGCGCCTATGAAATCCGCGACCACAGCGAGGACCGCAAGGGCGCGGCCATCCGCTCGATTCTGCCTCTGGGCGAAACGCTGTCCACGCTCGAGTTCGTCTCGCCCGCGAAGACCGTGGTGTTCCACCTGAGCCGCGCTGTGGACAACCTGGAAGAGGACCGCGCCTGCCGCACCAAGCTGGTGGCCGAAGTGCGCGACGCTCGGCGGCTGATGGAAGGCTGGGACTTCGGCTGGCACCGCGTCACCGTTTACGGCGACTGGAAGACGCAGGTGGCGCACACGGCCGCCCTGCTCGGCTGGAAGTTCGTCGAAGAGGGCTGAGCGGCGTTACTTCTTCCAGCAGGTGACCGTGATCTCGACGCGCGCCGGACCGACGAGCTGCGCGCCGCCGACCGTGGTCCGCGCCGGGCGCGGCTCGGGGAAGTAGGTCATATAGACCTTGTTCATGCGGTCGAACAACGAGATGTCGGTGAGGTGGACCTGCACCGAGACGGCGTCGGCGAAGGTGTAGCCGGCCTTGTCGAGCACGGCCTTGACGTTTTCCAGAGTCTGCTTCACTTCGTCTTCGAACGACTCCGGGTATTTGCCGTCCTTGTCGCGGCCCACCTGACCGGCGACGAACAGGAAGTTGCCCGCCTGGATGCCGGGCGTGTAGGGTCCGGCCACCTTGGCGCCTTCCGGCACGATGGGCTTTTTCTGCGCCAGCAGAATTGCGGGCGCGGCGGCAAGCGTCAGGAGAACAATCAGGGTCCGCATGGCTACGATGATATCCGTTCGCTGGTGGAGGCCGGGGCCCGCCTCGCGGCTGGCCCCGCCTCCCGGCTATGGCCTCTGCGCTGACGGGCTCACGGCGATGTTGTGGTAGGCAGCCACACGCCACTGCCCCTCCTGCCTGACGAGCACCTGGAGCAGGCGGGTGTGCAACGCGCCGTCCTGCGCTGGTGCGATCCCCGGCGGCAGGGCTCGAAAGTCCGTCAGCCGCACGGCGGTCTCCACCATGGCCACGTCCGGCGCCAGCAGCCGCAGCCGCATCGTCTCCTGCCCGAGCCGGCTGCCGCGGAAGATCCCGGCGAAGATCTCCGCATGGCGCTCCAGAAACTCGCGCCTGCCGGTGCGGGTCTGGCCGAGGATGTTGGTGAACCAGATCTCCTCCGATGCGTCCTCCGCGTAGGCGGCGGCATCGCCCTGGTTCCACGCATCCACCTGCCGGTCCAGCAGGCGGCGGATTTCCTCCCTGACAGTGGTCTCCGTCATGGCAGTGAGACCTTCAGGATCGTCCCTTCGCTGCGGTTTGTCACGTAGAGAGCGCGCGCGGCGGAGTCCAGCGCCATGCTCGTAGGCGTGCGCAACGCCGGAACGAAGAGATCCTCCTGGAGGTTTGTCCAGCGCCGGATTCTGCCGGGCGCGGGCGGCGTCTGTCCGAGCGCCGCGCTGAATTCGAGCAGATAGAACGTGGGCCGGCTGGCGCCGGGGCGCTCCTCCCAGGCGATATCCATCGCCGTGCTGCCCCAGGGAATGAATGGCCCGGTGGCGCCCGTCGCCGGATCGACGATGGAAACGCGGGCCGTGCCCGGCACGAAAGGGACGCCGGATAACTGCGTCACCAGAAGCTGGTTCCCGTAGGGCTGCACGCTCGTGGGCACGGCCTCGGCGAACGGCCGGCCAGGGATGCCAGTCGCGATGTTGGGAAACCTGACGAGCGTGCGCGCGCGCCCCGTGGCGATCTCCACCTTCCATACCGTGTTCATTCCGGCATCGGCGACGAAAAGCCACCCCGGATATGACGGGTGCAGGGTCATTCCGTAAGGGTGCGAATTCCGGTAAATCATCCGAGCGTCGGGGACATTGTCGCGGAAGTCCGCCAGCAGTTCGATGACCGCCTTGTCGCCCGCGCCGTTGGTCAGTTCAACCGGGTTGCCGTCGGCCAGCGTGTCATGGTCGGCGCGCGACAGGACGAAGGGTTCGCGGATCTGATCCGCGCCGCGGCTCAGCGCCACCTTCAAGATCGACGAGTAGATCGGCGAGGACCGTCCGGCCGGGTTTGGGACTATCGTGCCCGGCGCCTGCGCAGCCACATGCGTGTTTCCTTCGCCATTGAGGATGAAGAGGACGTTTCCGTCCAGCGCCAGTCCGGACGGCCCGTCGAGCGTGCCGTCCGGCGCCGCCGGGCCGGACGGCAGGCCGTCCATGAGGGGCTGCACGCGGCCTCCGGCGTCGATCACGGAAATGCGTCCCGAGTTCAGCGACGAGCCGGTTTCCGCCACGAGCAGCGCGCCCCTGCCTGCCAGGATCACTTTGGCGGGGTTCTGAAGCCCCGACGCGAATACCGTCACCTGCTGCGCATGGCCGGAACCTGCCAGGCCGGCCAGCGCGAGCGTTGCCACTGCCCAGTGTTTTGTCGTCATCTTTTCACTCCATTGTCATCGTGACACTGATGTGCCATAAAGGCACATGGGTATACTATAAAGCGATGGAGCCGGGCAGTCAACAGGAAAAAGGGCGCGTCCGCCAGAAACGCCGGACCAAGGCGTTGCTGCTCCGCGCAGCGGCGGAGCTGATCCGGCGCGGAGAAGTGCCGACGGTGACGAGCGTGGCTGACGAGGCGGACGTCTCGCGCCGGACCGCCTACCGGTATTTCCCGTCGCAGGAGCAGCTGCTGGCTGAGGCGTCGCTCGAAAGCCTCCGCCCGGAAGTCGAGGCCATCATCGAATCCGCGCGGAGGGAGCAGGATGCGGCCGAAGCTTTGAGGCGGGTGGTGGGAGGCATCCAGAAGTTGGCCGTCAAGCATGAGGCCCTGCTGCGGTCGATCCTGCGGCTGAGCCTGGACCGCAAGCTGGGCGAAGGAACCCCGGTGCGCGGCCGCCGCAGGCTGGACTGGATTCAGAGCGCGCTGGAGACTGTGAAGCCCCGGTTGTCCAGGAGGACCTATGAGCGGCTGGTGTCCGCGCTGACGCTGACGCTGGGGGTGGAAGCGCTGGTGATTCTGCACGACATCCGGGGGCTGGATTCGAAGCAGTCCATTGAAGTCTGCCAGTGGGCCGCCGGGGCGCTGCTGGAGGCGGCGCTGCGGGAAGGGCGGAAAAGCGGCAGGCGCTAGCCGGAACCGCCAGGCCTGCGTGGCGCGGCCGCGCCGCGATTACACTGGTATTTCGGATCACACATGGCGCTTCCTACGCCCGGCACGGAAATTGAGAAAAAAGACCAGGAGATGCACGAGCCTCTCTGGCACGTCGTCCTGCTCGACGACGACGATCACACGTACGACTACGTGATCGAGATGCTGTGCAGCCTGTTCTTCAAGACCGTCGAGGAAGCGTTGCGCCACGCCATCGAAGTGGACACCACGGGGCGGACGATCGTGATGACGTGCGAGCGCAGCGCTGCGGAGTTCGCGCGCGACCAGATTCACGCCTATGGGGCCGATCCGCGCATCCCGCGCTGCAAGGGCTCGATGACGGCGGTGCTGGAGCCGGCTTCGTAAGGCTGGACCTAGCGAGCAGCAAGCCATTTCTCGTTTCGCTGGCCCTTCTTCTGATAGTCTTATCAGCACATAAAGCCATGGCACTGCCCAGCTTCGCGTCATTTCTGTTGCCTTCTCTGAAGGTGTTCGCTGATGGCGAACCTCATGGTCTTGGGGAAGTAAGGGAGCGAGTGGCGGCAGACCTCGGGATTTCCGAAGAGGATCGTGCCATTCTCCTGGGCGACAACAGGACGCCAGTCCATGAGAGCCGCACGAATTGGGCCGTCACGTACCTGTATCGCTCAGGAGCATTGCAACGGCCCGGACGGGGCATTTATCAGATTACGGAGAGAGGTCGACAATTGCTGGAACGTTATCCAGGCAGTCTCGCCGTTCAGAATCTCCTGGATTTTCCAGAATTCAGAGAGTTCTTTCTGCCCAGAGAGCCTGCCGGAGGAGGAGTGGCGCCGCCGCCCGAGGCGCCCACGCCCACCGAGCGTCTCGAAGCCGCCTTCCGCGAATCGCGGGATGCACTGGCTGCGGATCTCCTGGATCGTGTCAAGCAGGCCAGTCCCCAGTTCTTCGAGCAGCTCGTGCTTGACCTGTTAACTGCGATGGGCTATGGAGGATCGATTGAAGATGCGGCGAAGAACGTCGGGCGCACCGGCGATGGCGGGATCGACGGGGTGATCAAAGAGGATAAGCTCGGCCTCGACGTTGTCTATGTCCAGGCAAAGCGCTGGGGCGACAGGATGGTGTCGGTCGGCGATGTGAGGGACTTCTCCGGGGCGCTCGATGCCGCCCGCGCGCGCAAAGGGGTCTTCATTACGACTTCCCGCTTCACGCAGGATGCCCGAGAATACGTACAGAAAATCGAGAAGAAGATCGTCCTCATCGACGGGCGGCAGCTGGCCGAACTGATGATCGATCACGACGTCGGCGTCACCGTGGTGCAGACGTACAAGCTGAAGCGGGTGGATTCGGACTATTTCGAGTCCGAGTGATCCGATCCGAGCCGTACGGCCCACAGGCCAGAGCCGCGAGCGAACTAGCCGCAGGCTGCGGGAGCGGGCGGTTCCCACAGGGGAAAGGGCGGGATGCAGCCATCGTGCGGGCGCGGCGGGAACACAGGCGCGCACTCGGCAGGCGGGGACTTGCCGAGCGTTGCCGTCTGCGCGCCGTTCTTCGCGGCGGGGCAGGAGGGGCATAGACTAGAGCGCATGGACATTGCGATCGTCCTGCTGCTGACGGCGGGCTGCGTCTACGTGCTGGTGACGGAAAAACTGCGCGTGGACCTGGCGGCGATCTTCGTTTCGATTGCGCTCATCGCCACGCGGGTGCTGACGCCGGAGCAGGGGCTGTCCGGCTTCAGCAACTCGGCGACAGTGACCGTGGCGGCGATGTTCGTTCTGAGCGCGGGGCTGTCGCGAACCGGCGCTCTGAACGCGGCGACGGCGCTCCTGATCAAGCTGGCGAAGTGGGTGCCGTGGCTTGCGGTTGTGGTGGTGATGATGGTCTCGGCCGCGGCTTCGGCGTTCATCAACAATACCGCCGTGGTGGCAGTGCTGATGCCTGTTGTGCTGGAGATGGGCCGGGCGGCGAAACTCAGCCCATCGCGGCTGCTGATGCCGCTGTCGTTCGCGTCGATGTTCGGCGGCGTGTGCACGTTGATCGGCACGTCCACCAACATTCTCGTCGCGTCGATCGCCGAGAAATACGGCATGCGGCCGTTCACGATGTTCGAGCCCTCGCCGCTGGGCCTCATCATGGCTGCAGCCGGCATGGCCTACATGTTCATCATCGGCATCCGGCTGATCGAAGAGCGGCGCTCGAGCGCGGACCTGACGGAAGTGTTCGACATGGGCCGCTATCTGACCGATGTCGTGCTCGGACCGCAGGCGAAATCGGTGGGCACGGTGGCGGCGCGTTCGCCGCTGGTAAAGGACCTCGATGTGGAGATTCTGGCGGTGTTCCGCAACGGGCAGAAGTTGACGGAGCCGCCGGAGGAGATCGTCCTGCAGGCGGGAGACGTCGTGCGTCTGAACTGCGATACTTCGCGGATCGACAAGCTCCAGCACCGTTTCGGCGTCAGCCTGATCTCGCACCTCGGGTGGCGGGACTACGACCTGGAAGGCGAGGACGTGGAACTGGTGGAGGCGGTGGTGGCGCCGAATTCACCGCTGATCGGCGAGACGCTGAAATCGCTGAAATTCAAGGACGCCTATGGCGCGAAGGTTCTGGCGATCCGCCATCACGGGCAACTGGCGCAGGACAAGCTGGACAGCGTGCCGCTGAGCCCCGGCGATACGCTGCTGCTGAGCGTGACGCAGGAGCGGCTGGAATCGATCGCGAAAAATCCGGCCTTCGTTCTTGTGACGCGCAAGGAGATGCCGCGCTACCGCAAGGACAAAGCGCTGCTGGCCGTGCTCATCATCGCCGGAGTGGTGGCGCTGGCCGCGATGAAGGTGGCGCCGATCGTCGTGACCGCCCTGGCCGGATCGGCGCTGATGGTGGTCACCGGCTGCCTGAAGCCCGAGGAAGTGTATCCGGCAGTGGACTGGAAAGTGATCCTGATGCTGGCCGGCCTGATCCCGCTGGGCACGGCGATCGAAACCACGGGCCTGGCGGCCATGCTGTCGAAAGGGATTGTGGCGGCCTTCGGGTGGCTCGGGCCGGTGGTGTTTCTCTCCGCGCTCTATCTCTGCACCTCGCTGCTCACGGAGGTGATGTCCAACTCGGCGACGGCCGTGCTGCTGACGCCGATCGCCATTTCCAGCGCGCAGGCGATGGGCGTCGACAGCCGGCCGTTCCTGGTGGCCGTGATGTTTGCGGCTTCGTCGAGCTTCATGACGCCGGTAGGGTATCAGACCAACACGCTGATCTTCGGCCCCGGAGCATATAAATTCAAAGATTTCATCCGTGTGGGGACGCCTTTGAACGTGATTTTCTGGATCCTGGCCACGATCTTCATTCCGCAGTACTGGCCGTTTCAACCGTAATTCCGCATCAGGGAGGCGACGCGAATGCCGGAGAACTGGTGGCCGCAACTCCGCGAGGTGTTCGGCAGGCCCGTCCTGCCGCTGGGAGCAACCGGGTTGTCGCTGGGCGCGCTGCTTCAGCTGGCCCTGCTGGTGCTGCTGCTTTTTCTGGTGGCGGGACGGCTGAAGAAATGGCTGGTCAGCCGTCTTCTGGCGAGGACCAAACTGGACGCCAGCGGGCGGCAGGCGATCGGCGCGCTGTTCCATTACGGCGTGGTGTTCCTCGGGCTTCTGGTGATTCTTCAGACCTCGGGCATCGATCTCACGGCGCTGAGCGTGGCGGCGGGCGGCCTGGGCATCGGCATCGGGTTCGGCCTGCAGAACATCGCCAACAACCTGGTGAGCGGCCTGATCGTGCTGATGGAGCGGCCGGTCAAGATCGGCGACCGGATCGAAGTGGCCGGCACGGAAGGGCAGGTGGTGGAGATCCGCGCCCGCAGCACCACGGTGCTGACCAACGACAACATCGCCATCATCATTCCCAATTCCCGCTTCATCACCGAGGAGGTGATCAACTGGAGCTACGCCGATCCCAAAGTGCGCTTTCGCATTCCCGTATCGGTGGGATACGAAAGCGATGTGCGGCTGGTGGAGCGGCTGCTGCTGGACGTGGCGAGGAACAACCCGGATGTTCTCGACGATCCGGCGCCGGCGGTCCGGTTTCTGGAATTCGGCGACAGCGGGCTGCATTTTGAATTGCGCGCCTGGACGACGACGCTGATTCAGAGGAAAGGGAAGCTGATCAGCGATCTGAATTTCGCCATTCTCGACGCGTTCCGGGCGCACGGGATTGTGATTCCCTACCCGCAGCGGGACGTGCACCTGAAGAGCGGCGGCGGGCCGGCGGACGCGGCCTTCGTTTGAGCGGCAGCGGCAGGAATTCAGCGCTTGCCGGTTGCGGCAGGCCGCTCGACCAGCATTTTCCACTCCTGCGCCGCCAGTTCCACGAGCGCAGGCATGGCCGCCGCGACTTCTGGAGAAGGCGTCGAGGCCCACTCGAAATCGGCGCCCTCGATTCCCAGCAGGACGAGCGTCTCGGGCAGGCAGTGGAGCGATTCGCCCAGCCGGACGGCCTGCGCCAGACCGGGCCCGCGGGCGCAGGAGCGCGTCAGCTCAGGACGGAAAGAAGGATCGCCGTATTTCATGCGGTGAATTGTGCCAGGAAGGGCGCCGCTCGCGAAGGCGTCCACGATGATTACATGGCGGGCTTCCCGCCAGGCCTCGAGCAGCTCGCTGGCGCTCCCGTGGAGCGTGAGGGCCGGAATCCTGCGGTCGGCCAGAGCCGAAGCGCACAAGGGGCCGACGGCATCGTCGCCCCAGTCCATGCGGCCGCAGCAGAGGATGCGGGCGCGATAGGTGCGGCTGGTTTTTGCGCGGCCCGCGGGCATCTCTCCTCGCACAATCTCACCACGGGTCCGGCCAGGTTTCAAGGGGATCCCGCTGTTTCGCGGAGCCGCCTGCCGGAACGGGCTCAGACCGCGCCCAGGCCCGGACCAGTGATGTCTCCCGTGCGCAGATAGCCGTCGCGAACCCGGAAAATGCCGGGGAATTTCTCCTCCCAGTTTTTATTGGCGGCTGGTACGTATTGGCGCGAATTGGCTTCAATGGCGGCGACTCCGGGCACGTGGGCCGCGAGTCCCGCCGAGTGGATCAGGGAAGCCCCCGGACAGGTGAGATCCTGTACGCAGAGGAACATCCGCCAGCGCTGCGCGGCGGCCGCCATCAGGAGAGCCTGCGCCTGGCCCTTGCAAGCCTTGAGAGCCGCTCCGGTGTAGCCCATCTCGCGCGCCAGCCGGAGGCTGTCGAGGTCGGTCAGCGATTCATCGATCACAACGGGCCGCAGCTTCGCCGCCTCGTGCATCACGTTCTCACGGTGGGTCCGCAGGTCGCGGTGCGTCGGCTGTTCGACATACTGAATGCGGGAGAATCCTTCCGGAGATTTCTCCCGGACCTGCCGCAGAACCGCCAGCAGGTATTCGACGTTCGGGCAGCGCTCGTTGAAATCCAGCGAGTAGAACCAGCGCTCCACGCCCCGCCTGCGCATGTTCTCCGCAGCGCAGCGCTCCACGGCCAGAATGCGGTCGCGGTCCCAGGCGAGGTCGTCGCCGTTGAGCTTGATCTTGAGGTGCGTGAGCCCGTTGTATTCGATCCATTCGGACAGGGTTTCGGGCAGTCCGTCATTCAGGCGCTTCTGGATATCGGATTCGAAAATCGGGTCGAGAGCGCCCACCAGATGGTAGAGAGGCATGCGCGGCTTGGGATCGCGCAGAACGAACTGTTCGAGGTGCAGTCCGCGGAATTCGCGCCCCAGATACCGGCCGAGGTCCTCGCGGAGGTGGCGGCGCGTGTAGCAGTGGTAGACGCTGGCGCCGCACAGCTTGCCATAGGCGTCATGCAGGGCCGCGTCGAACGGGCTGGCCGTGACCAGAACGGCGAGCTTCGGGATCGGCTCGGGAGACGGGACTTCGGCAGCGGCGCGCAGCCAGGCGGGCTCCAGATGATGGTTCAGCTCGATGGGATGCCCGTAATCCTGCATCTGCGCCGTCACTTCGCGCAGCCGCAGGGCGAGACGGCGCATGGCCGCAAGCGTCTCGTCATAGCTGAGCCTGCGGCTGGGCCAGCTCCAGATGTTGCCGAGGGGCATGGAGCCGAAGCCTTCCGTTTCGCGGCCCGCGCGGTTTCGCGCGCGGATGCGGACGTTGAGCAGCGTCACGCGGTCGACGACCGAGCCGCCGAACTTGATGGGCGTGCGGTAGGTGTAGCTTTCCTCGGCTGTTTCCACCGACTCGATGCGCATGTCGAGCGGGTTGGCGATCAGCGCCTGCGGCGCGGCAAGCAGGGCGGCGTGGAACTCGCGGCGGCTGAGCATGGCGGGCCTCCGCGTCCAGTCTATGGGAAGCGGCCCGTGCGCGGGGAAGGCGATCAGCGGGCGGAAAAGGGGAATTGTGTTCCTGTCCCCTTTTTGCGGTCGGAGAGCCGGACCAGCAGGAACAGGGCCGCCGCCAGCGCTACGGCGCCGAGCAGGAAGTGCCAGCGGTGGTCCTTGAGCCATTGCGCGGAGTTCTCGCCCAGCTCCTTGCCGAGCCAGGCGAAAAACAGGAAGCGCGGAATCTTGCCCGCCGCCATCACCGCAAGGAACGCCAGCGGCTGCACGCCCAGCGCGCCGGCGCTGATGACGAACACTTTCATCGGCAGCGGAATCACGGGCACCAGCGCGGGGATGAAGACCGTCACGAGCCCGTAGCGCTGGAACCAGCCGCGGAATTTCATCGCGCGCGGTCCGCTGGCGTGCTTTTCGAGGTACTTCTCGCCCCCCTTGCGCGCGATCCAGAACAGCCCCAGACTGCCGCCCAGCGCGCCTGCGGTGGCCAGAGCGGCGCTCAGCCAGGCGGTCTGCGGGTGCGTCCAGGCGAGAAAGAGAACGAGATAATCGGGGCCGCCGGGGTTCGGCAGGCCGATTCCGTCGATGAACGCGATCAGCAGGGCGCCAAGAGGGCCCCATGTCTTCAGGAGTTCAAGGAAGGAACTCATCCGGGGGTCTTTGTCTATTGTGAACGCAACCGGCGTGCGGCCGCCACGCCGCCGGAAAGCAAAAAAGCCCGGACAGGCGGAGGGGCCTGTCCGGGCGTTGGGAAGACGGGCTCAGTCCGTGCTGCGCGTCGGGCCTGCCGCGCCCGCGGGGCGGCGCAGGTCGAAGCGGTCGAGCTCCATCACCTTGGTCCAGGCGGCCACGAAGTCGCGGACGAACTTCTCCTTCGCGTCGGAAGAGGCGTACACCTCGGCGATCGCCCGCAACTCGGAGTTGGAGCCGAAGATCAGGTCCACGGTGGTCGCGGTCCACTTCAGCTCGTTGGTCTTGCGGTCCCGGCCCTCGTAGACGCCTTCCTGCGAGGCCGACTTGTTCCACTTGGTGGACATGTCGAGCAGGTTGACGAAGAAGTCGTTCGTCAGCACGCCGGGCCGGCTCGTCAGCACTCCGTGCTTCGACCCGCCCGCGTTGGCGTCAAGGGCGCGCAGCCCGCCCACCAGGACCGTCATCTCCGGCACCGTGAGCCTGAGCTGATTGGCCCTGTCGACCAGCGCTTCCGCCGGCGGCAGGAAGTGGTCCTTGCGGTAGTAGTTGCGGAAACCGTCCGCGGTAGGCTCGAGCACGGCGAAGGACTGCACATCGGTCTGCTCCTGCGTGGCGTCCACGCGGCCGGGCGTGAACGGCACAGCCACGTTGAAGCCGCCGTCCTTGGCCGCCTTCTCCACCGCGGCGGAGCCGCCCAGCACGATCAGATCAGCGAGCGAGACCTTCTTGCCGCCCTTCTGGGAGCGGTTGAACTCCTGCTGGATCGCTTCCAGCCGCTGCAGGACTTTCGCCAGCTCGGCCGGGTTGTTGGCTTCCCAGTCCTTCATCGGAGCGAGCCGGATGCGCGCGCCGTTGGCGCCGCCGCGCATGTCGCTGGCCCGGAACGAGGCCGCCGAAGCCCAGGCGGTGCGGACCAGCTCGGGAACCGTGAGGCCCGAAGCGAGGATCTTCGACTTGAGCTGCGCGATGTCCTTCGCGTCGATCAGCGCATGATCGGCCTTCGGCAGCGGGTCCTGCCACAGGAACTCCTCGGCGGGCACCTCGGAGCCGAGATAACGGGAGCGGGGCCCGAGGTCGCGGTGCGTCAGCTTGAACCACGCCTTGGCGAAGGCCAGGCGGAATTCCTCGGGATTGTCCCGGAAACGCAGTGCGATCTCACGGTAAACCGGGTCGAATTTCAGCGCCAGGTCGGTGGTGAACATGATGGGCGCGTGACGCTTCTTCGGGTCATGCGCATCGGGCACCAGGTTGGAGGCCTGGTTGTTGGCGGGCACCCACTGGATGGCGCCGGCAGGGCTCCTGGTCTGCACCCACTCGAAGCGGAAGAGGTTGTCGAGATACTGCGTGGTCCACTGGATGGGGTTCGCCGTCCAGGCGCCTTCCAGACCGCTGGTGATCGTGTCGCCGGCGTTGCCCTTGCCGCACCGGTTCTCCCAGCCGAGACCCTGCAGTTCGACGGAAGCCGCCGCAGGCTCGGGGCCGAGGCACTTGTTCGGATCGTGCGCGCCGTGGGCCTTGCCGAAGGTGTGGCCGCCGGCGATCAGGGCGACGGTCTCTTCGTCATTCATGGCCATGCGGCCGAAGGTTTCGCGGATGTCTTTGGCTGCAGCAAGAGGATCGGGCTTGCCGTTGGGGCCTTCCGGATTCACGTAGATCAGGCCCATCTGCACGGCGGCCAGCGGCTTGGCAAGGTTGCGGTCGCCGCTGTAGCGCTTGTCGTCGAGCATCTTCTGCTCGGGGCCCCAGTAGACCTTGTCGGGCTCCCACTCGTCGATGCGGCCGCCGGCGAAGCCGATGGTCTTGAAGCCCATCGACTCGAGCGCGACGTTGCCGGCCAGCACCATCAGGTCCGCCCAGGAAAGCTTGCGCCCGTACTTCTGCTTGACGGGCCACAGCAGGCGGCGGGCCTTGTCGAGGTTGGCGTTGTCAGGCCAGCTGTTCAGGGGATCGAAGCGCTGCTGGCCGCCGTCGGCGCCGCCGCGGCCGTCCAGCGTGCGGTACGTGCCGGCGCTGTGCCAGGCCATGCGGATGATCAGCGGACCGTAGTGGCCGTAGTCGGCGGGCCACCAGTCCTGCGAGGTCGTCAGGACTTTCTCGATGTCCTTCTTCACCTGCTTCAGGTCCAGAGTGGAAAACTCCTTCGCGTAGTCGAAGTCCTTGCCGTACGGGTTGGACTCCGCCGCATGCGCGCGCAGCGGCGAGAGGTCGAGCTGGTCGGGCCACCAGAATTTGTTGCTTTGCGGGATCTGCGCACCGGCGGTGCCGGCGAGCGAGATCAGAACTGCCGCCGCCACGAACGGAAGCAGCATTCGATGCCTTGTCGTCATCGCTCTTGGTCTCCTTGTGTTGCTGAGATGAGCTACCGCCTGTCGAGGCGGAACCAGAGTTCCCCCTCAGTGTAAGGCGGAACCCTGTTCAATGTCGCCTTTCACTCGCATAGGTGTTGCCTATGGATCCGGCGCCCCGCCCGCCAGCTGCTTGAATCGGCGTTTCGGGATTCGATATCCTCTAAGTTCTTTCCCTCCCATGGATGTTTTCTCATTGACCCGCGCGCTGGTGGACATTGAATCCATCACGGGCAACGAGGAGCGGGTCGGCGACTACGTCGCCGGGCTGCTGGAGCCGCTGTTTTCGCGCCATGGCGGGCGTGTGGAGAAGATGGAAGTCGAGCCGCGGCGGAACAACGTGCTGGCCTGCATCGGCGAGCCGCGAGTCACGCTTTCCACGCATCTGGACACGGTGCCGCCGTTCATTCCCTCCAGCGAGGACGGCCAGTTCATCTGGGGGCGGGGCGCCTGCGACGTCAAGGGCATCATCGCGGCGATGATCTGCGCGGCGGAGAAGCTGCTGGAAGAAGGCGTGCGGAACTTCGCCCTTCTGTTCGTCGTCGGCGAGGAGAAAAACAGCGCCGGCGCGTTCCATGCCGCCCGTCACCCCCGCGGCAGCCGGTTTCTGATCAACGGCGAGCCGACCGAAAACCGGCTCGCCATTGGCAGCAAGGGCGCGTTGCGGTACGAGCTGCGCGCCTCGGGGCGCATGGCGCATTCCGCCTATCCCGAGCTGGGCGAATCGGCGATCGAGAAACTGCTGGACGCCCTGGCGCGCGTCCGGGCCATTCCGCTGCCGCAGGACCCGGTGCTGGGTCCGTGCACTCTGAACATCGGGCAGATCAGCGGCGGCAGGGCGCCGAACGTCATTCCCGACCACGCCGAGGCATCGCTCATGTTCCGGCTGGTGGGCGATCCTGAGCCTCTGCGCGAGGCGGTGGCCCGCGCCGTGGAGGGGCTGGCGGAAGCCCGCGAGATTCTCTGCATCCCCGCGCTGAAACTGGGCGCGCTGGATGGCTTCGAAACAACGGTGGTGGCTTTCACTACCGACATTCCGGCGTTCGGAGGCGCCTGGGGCGAGCCGTTCCTGATCGGACCCGGCTCGATTCACGTGGCTCACACCAGCGAAGAGCGCGTGCCCAGGGCGCAACTGGCCGAGGCCGTCACGATTTACCAGACCATGGTCAAGCGGCTGCTGGCCGCCTGATGCCGGAGCGGACTACGGCCGGCGCGGCGGCAGCCGCAAGCAGGCTCTGCAACCCGCCGGACGAGAATGGAAGAGGCAGTCATGAAGAAGATCGAAGTCGGCGTCCTGGGCGCCACCGGAATGGTGGGCCAGAATTTCATCCGCTTTCTCGACGGTCATCCCTGGTTCGAGCTGACCTGGGTCGGCGCGAGCGACCGCTCGGCGGGCAAACCCTACCACGAGGCCGCCCCGTGGCGGCTGGAAGGCGACATGCCGCAAGCCGCGGCGCGCCTGACCGTGCAGGAATGCAAGCCGGAAACAAAAGCGCCCAAGCTTGTTTTTTCGGCCATGGATGCGTCCGTCGCCACCGAAATCGAGCGGGCTTTCGCCGAGGCGGGCCACTATGTGGTCTCCAACTCGCGCAACCACCGCATGGAGCCCGACGTGCCCCTGCTGGTGCCGGAAATCAACGCGGGGCATCTGAAGCTGATCGAGCACCAGCACAAGCGGGGCTGGAAGGGCGCCGTGGTGACCAATCCGAACTGCTCGACCGTCGCGCTGACGATGGGGCTGGCGCCTCTGAAGCCGTTCGGCATCACGCAGGTGATCGCCACAACGATGCAGGCGGTCTCCGGCGCGGGCTATCCGGGCGTGGCCTCGTTTGACATCGTCGGCAACGTGATTCCCTTCATCGGCGGCGAGGAAGGGAAGATGGAAACCGAGACTCTGAAGATCCTGGGCGAGTTCGCCGGCGATCACATCGACTACCTGCCGGCGCGCGTGAGCGCGCACTGCAACCGCGTGCCCGTGCTCGACGGCCACACGGTGACGGTGAGCGTCAGCCTGAGCCGGAAAGCGTCCCTGCAGGAGCTGATCCACGCCTACGACGAATTCACCGCCGAGCCGCAGAAGCTGAAGCTGCCCAGCGCGCCGCCTAAGCCCGTCCTGTACCTTCACTCGGAAAACCGCCCGCAGCCGCGGCGCGATGCGTGGCGGGACAACGGCATGACCGTCACCGTCGGCCGCCTGCGCACCTGCCCGGTGCTCGACTACAAGTTCGTCTGCCTGGCGCACAATACGATCCGCGGCGCCGCGGGCGCGGCGGTGCTGAACGCCGAGCTGATGGTGGCGCAGGGCTATCTGAAGTAGAAGGCAGCCATGATCGTCATGAAATTCGGCGGCACCTCGGTGGAGAGCGCCGCCGCCATCGAGCGCGTGGCCGGCATTGTGCGCGCGCGGCTCGACCGCAGGCCGCTGGTGGTAGTCTCGGCCATGGGCAAGACGACCAACCGCCTGCTGGCCGCGGCCGACAAAGCCGCTGCCGGCAATCTCGGCGATGCGCTGCGCGACGCCGAAGAGCTGCTCGCCTATCACCGTCGCGAAGCGGGCGCGCTCGTGCGGGCGGAGGACCGCCCGGCGATGGACGGGCTGCTTGAAAGGCACTTCGAGCAGCTCGAATCCACGCTCGAGCAGATCGCCGCCGCGGGGCAGGTAACGCCCCCGCTGTGGGACGAGACCGCGAGCTACGGCGAGCGGCTGTCGTCCGCGCTGATCGCGCTGCTGTTTCCCGGGCTGGGCATTCCCGCCGTCCATGTGGATGCGCGCACGGTGCTGATCACCGACAGCCGCCATACGCAGGCGCTGCCGCTGTACAGCCGCACCTATGCGCGCTTCAAGGAAAAAGTGGCGCCGCTGCTGGAAGACCGCGTCGCCGTGATGGGCGGATTCATCGGCGCCGCATCGGATGGCACGACGACGACGCTCGGCCGCGGCGGCAGCGACTTTTCCGCGGCCATCGCCGGCGCGGGCATCGGCGCGGAAGAGATCCAGATCTGGACCGACGTCGACGGCATGCTGACCTGCGATCCGCGCGTGCTGCCCGGAGGCAGGCGGGTGCGCCGGATCTCGTTCGATGAAGCGGCGGAGCTCGCCTATTTCGGCGCCAAGGTGCTGCACCCGGCCACCGTGCAGCCGGCCATCGAGAAAAACATCCCGGTGCGCATCCTGAACTCGCGCCGCCCCGACGTGGAAGGCACGCTCATCGTGGCCAGTGCGGTGCCCTGCCGCAATCCGATCAAGTCGATCGCCTGCAAGCGCGGGATCACCGTAGTCGAGATCCGCAGCCTGCGCATGCTGATGGCGCACGGCTTTCTGCGCCGCATTTTCGAAGTGTTCGACCGCTATCAGACGCCCGTGGATCTGGTGACGACCAGCGAGGTCTGCGTGGCGGTGACCATCGACCAGCCGCGCTTCATCGCCGACATCGAGCGCGAGCTGGCCCGCATCTCCGACGTGCGCGTGATCCCCGATCAGGCGATCCTGTGCCTGGTGGGCGACGCGCTGCGCGAGACGCCGGGCATCGGCGCGCGGATCTTCCATGCGCTGCGGGAGATCAACGTGCGGATGATCAGCCACGGCGCTTCGTTCAACAACGTCAGCCTTGTCGTGCGCGACGAGGACGTGGTTCCGGCTGTGGCGGCGCTGCACGAGGAGTTTTTCCGCGAACTGGATCCGGAGGTGTTCGAGTGAAGCTGGCGCTTGTCGGATACGGAAAAATGGGCAGGCTGATCGAGCAGCTTGCGCCGCAGTACGGCTTCGAGACGGGGCTCATTCTCGATGTTCACAACAACGCCGGAGGCGCCGGGCTGACGGCGGAGAATTTCCGCGGCATTGCGGCCGCCATCGAATTCACCGCGCCCGACGCCGCGCCCGGCAACCTGCTGAAGCTCGCCTCGCTGGGCGTCCCGACGGTCTGCGGCGCCACCGGCTGGTACGCGCGGCTGGACGAGGTGAAAGCCGCGTTCGAGGCGGGCGGCGCCGGCTTCATCTACGGGCCGAACTTCTCGATCGGCGTGAATGTGTTCGAACGCATCGTCGCAGCGGCGGCGCAACTGCTGAGCCGGCAGCCGGAATATGAAGCCTGGGCCTGGGAGATCCACCACAGCGCGAAGAAGGACGCTCCTTCGGGCACGCTGCTCAAGCTGGTGGAAGCCATGCGGAAGGCTGGCTACGAAGGCCGCATCGACACGGCCAGCAACCGCGCGGGCGCAGTCCCGGGCACCCACGAGATCGGCTTCGATTCGGCGGCTGACACGATCACGCTGCGCCATACGGCGCGGAGCCGCGAAGGCTTCGCCCGCGGCGCCCTGTGGGCGGCGCAGCGTCTGGCGCAGGGACTGAAGGGATGCCATGAGTTCAGCCAGGTCCTGTTCGGGGAGCTGAAGGCGTGAGGCAGGGAAGGGAGGCGGCATGAGCCAATTCATCGGATGCGGGACGGCTCTGGTGACACCGTTCCGCAAGGATCTCTCGCTGGATGAAGAAGCGCTGCGGCGCCTGGTGCGGCGGCAGCTCGAGGCGGACATTCATTTCCTCGTGCCGTGCGGCACCACGGGCGAAAGCCCGACGCTGACACGCGCGGAGCATCTGCGCGTGGTCGAGATCACTCTGGAAGAGGCGAAGGGCAGATGCCCGGTGCTCGCGGGTTGCGGCGGGTACAACACCGCGGAGGTCATCGAACTGGCGCGCGAGCTGGAGGCGATGGGCGCCGACGGGCTGCTGAGCGTGACGCCCTACTACAACAAGCCCACGCAGGAGGGTCTGTATCAGCACTACCGGGCGATCGCATCGGCGACCAGGCTCCCCATTGTGGTCTACAGCGTCGCCGGGCGCACGGGCGTCAACGTCGAGCCGGCGACGCTGCGGCGGCTGGCGGAGATCGGCAACATCGTGGGCGTCAAGGAAGCCAGCGGCAACATCGCGCAGATGGCGCAGATCTGCGCCACCGTCCCGGAGCGGTTCGACGTGCTCAGCGGAGATGATTCGATCACGCTGGCGCTGGCGGCGCTCGGCGGACGCGGCGTGATTTCCGTCGCGTCGAACGAAATTCCCGGGCCAATGCGCGCCCTGGCGCAAGCCTGTCTCGACGGCGACTTCGCCGGGGCGCGGCGGCTGCAGAAACAGTGGCTGGCGCTGATGGAGATGAATTTCATCGAGTCCAACCCGATTCCGGTGAAGGCGGCGCTGGCGCGCATGGGGCTGATCGAGCCCGTCTGGCGGCTGCCTCTTGTGCCTCCGTCTCCCGCCAGCATGGCGAGGATCGAGCAGGTGCTGTCGCAATGCGGTCTGATCTGAACGGAGCCATGCAACAGAAGATTGAAGAATTGTTTGATCATCCGCCGGAGCGATACACGGCGCAGCACCATGCTCTGTTCGCGGCTTTCAAGGAGGCTTTGAATGCCGGGCGCATCCGGGCCGCCGAGCCCGACCCGGGGAGCCCGACAGGCTGGCGCGTCAACGCCTGGGTGAAGAAGGGCATTCTGCTTGGCTTCCGCATGGGAGCCATCGTCGATATGTCGATCGACGCAGCGCGGCAGCCGTGGTTCGACAAGTCCACCTATCCGGTGCGGCGGCTTTCGGCGGACAGCGGCGTGCGTGTGGTGCCCGGCGGCTCATCGATCCGCGACGGCGTGTTCCTGGGCAGGGGCGTCACCTGCATGCCGCCGATGTACATCAATGTCGGCGCGTGGGTCGGCGACGGGACGATGGTCGATTCGCACGCGCTTGTCGGTTCGTGCGCGCAGGTCGGGGCGCGATGCCATATCTCGGCGGCGGCGCAGATCGGCGGCGTTCTGGAGCCCGTCGGCGCGATGCCCGTGATCATCGAGGATGACGTTCTGCTGGGCGGCAACTGCGGGGTGTACGAAGGGACGATCGTGAAGCGCCGCGCCGTGCTGGCGGCGGGCGTGATTCTGACACGCTCCACGCCGTTGTATGACCTGGTGCGCGGCGTGATTCATTCGGCGAAAGACGATCAGCCGCTGGTGGTGCCGGAAGAAGCCGTCGTGGTGGCCGGCTCCCGCGCTGTCTCCCGAGGGGCAGGCAAAGATTGGGGCCTGTCGCTCTACACGCCGGTGATCGTGAAATACCGGGACGAAAAGACCGACGCGCGGCTTCAGCTCGAGGACTTCCTCCGGTAGGCGTCTTCGAGCACCTGAAGCGTGAGTTCCGCCGCACGCGCCCACGTGAACCGGCGCGCGTATTCGCTGCCGGTCCGAGGCGCCTGGCCCGCCAGAAGCCGGCGCAGTGCCTCCAGCATCGATTCGTCGTCCTCAGGATCGAACAGGAGTGCGTGGCGGGAAGCGAGGCTGCGCAGCGGCTCGATATCGCTGCAAGCCGCGGGCACGCCTGCGGCGAGCGCCTCGAGCACCGGCATGCCGAAGCCCTCGAACAGCGACGGGTAAACGAAGCCGCGGGCGCAGCGGTACAGTTCCAGCAGTTCCTCCCTGGGAATCCAGCCGCGGCACTCCACCGCCTCTCCCAGACCGAGCTCGCGGATGGCGCTCTGCACGCTGCTCTCGGCGAAGCCCCGGACGCCGGTGAGCACCAGCCTGAGCGCGGGATGGTCCCGCCGGAGACGGGCGAAGACGCGCAGAAGCCGCGTGTGATTTTTGTGCGGGTGCGTGGTGGAAGGGTAGAAGAGATAATCGCCCGGCTCGCGGCGGGCGGCGATCGCGAAGAACTCCTCTTCCACGCCATGAGGCACGACGGCAGCATCGCGCCCGTAGTACTTCAGAAGATCCAGACGGGTGGCCTCGCTGACCGCGATGAGCCGGGTGGAACGGCGCGCCGAGGCCCAAAGCAGCAGCCGCCAGAACGGCAGATCGAACCAGCGGAAATACTCGGGATGCCGCAAATGCTGGAGGTCATGAAAGACCGTCACCTGAGGGATCGCGGCGGCAAGCGGCATGGTGAAGCCGGGGTTCAGCACGACATCGATGCCGTGCCGGGCCAGCGCAAAGGGCAGGAGGCATTGCTCGTAGGCGATGCGCCAGGGGCGGATGCGCGCCCGCACGGGCTGCACGGCGCAGCGGGCGCCAAGCGGACCGGTTTCGCGGTTCGTGAAGACCACGATCCCGTGGCCAGCGGCCCGGGCCTCGAGCGCAGCAACAAGATTTCGAAGATATGTTTCCGTGCCTCCGACGCCTCCGGGGATCAGATACAGGGCGTTGATGCCGATGCGCATGGCGTCACCGGCTGCGTCCCAGCGCGCGCAGCGCGGATTCCCTGCCTTTCATCGCCGCCGGATCGCCCGGCTGCAGGCGCAGCGCGGCTTCGTAATCGGCCAGAGCCAGCTCCGGCTGATGGCGCAGCAGGTAAACATTGCCTCGGTAGGCGAGGGCGTTGGCGTTGGAGGGGTTGATGCGGAGAGCTTCGTTCAGGGTTTCCATCGCCTGCTCGAGGTTTCCTTTCTTTGCCAGCACGCGGCCCAGCAGCGTCAGGGTGTGAGGATGGCGCTCGATCGCCAGGGCCTCGCGGAGCCGCGCCTCCGCTTCGCCGGTCCGTCCCTCGCACTCCAGCGCAAGCGCCCAGTCGGCCAGCAGTGTGGGATCGGGTTTCGGGCTCAGGGCGGCGCCCTTTTCGTAAGCCCGGATTGCGTCGGCGCAGCGGCCATCTTCATAGTAGGCGAAGGCGAGATGGAACCAGGCGCGGTGGTTCTTCGGGTTGGCGGCGACGGAGTTCTCCCACATCGGGATGGCAGCCTGGTAGAGCGCGGACCGGTTCCAGGTCAGCATGGCAAGAATCAGAAGCGCTGCGCCCGCCGCCGCATGGACGGCGACGGAGGGACGGAGGCGGCGCAGGAATTCCGCGGCGATCATCGAGAAACCGGGGAAACCGAGATAGAGGCGCCGCTCGGCCATGGCGTCATCGATGGGCACGATGGAAGACGTGGGCGTCAGAAGGATGAGGACGAACATCAGCCCAAGAAAGGCCAGCGGGAACCTGATGCGGTAACGCCAGGCGGCGGCAAGCAATGCTGCCAGCGCGGCGAAACCAAGCCAGGCCGAAAATGTTCCAGGCGCCCTGACGATCGGGTGGAGGTGGTCGAGGTTCTGCCCGAGCGGAAACAGGACGAGGCCGAAATAGCGCCAGACGACCTCGAACTGCGTCAGCAGGTAGTCCAGCGGAGCATGTTTCGCCGAAACGCCGGCGCTGCCTTCCCGGGAAAGGACGCGGAAGAGGCGAAAGCCGATCGCGCCGGCCGCGGCAAGCATGGGAAGGTAGAGCTTCCAGCGGCGCAGAAGAGGCCTCGGCGAGAAGGATTCTCCATCCGTGAGATCGAAGAACGCGAAGATCGCCGCCATGGCGATGGCGGGCTCCTTGCTGACGGCGCCCAGGCCAAGAAGAAGCGTGACTGCGAGCGCCCGTCCCCACGTCATGGTCTGACCGTCGGGCGAGCGGAGAAAAAGCAGGAATGCCAGATAGGAGAAGAAAGCGCAGAGCAGTTCCGAGCGGCTGGAAATATACGCCACCGATTCCGTTGCCAGAGGATGCAGCAGAAACAGACCCGCCCCTGCAGCAGCAGCGAATCTCTCCGCCGCGCCGAGCGGTCCGCGGCGCTGCAGCAGCGCTGCGAGGATCGCATGGACAAGAAACCCGTTGATCAGATGCAGAACGAGATTCGTGACGTGAAAGCTCTGAGGATTCAGCCCCGCCAGCCGGGCTTCCGCCAGAAAGCTGAGATTGGTGATCAGCCGCGCGCCGCGTTGCACGAGCGCGGAGAGCGGAGGGGGAGACTGGAGGAACAGCTCCAGCCCGCGGTCGTCGAAAAGAAACGGCCCGCGGAGAGCGGGCAGATAAGCGACGAATGCCGCGGCAAACATGGCCGCCAGGAACCAGCGGTGATGCAGTATTTCCGCAGAGCCGCCCTGAAGCCCGGCGGCGGCTTTTGCCTGATCTTTCCGGCTACGCTTGCCCATTTTTCTCTTTGAGGAGGAATTCCAGAATCGCCACACGCTGGGTCAGCGTGATGTTCATGTCTTTCAGTTCGGAAACGATGCGGGAAAAGCGGTAAAACACCCCGAGAAACACGATCAGAATCAGCATCAGCAGGATCAGGGCGGGTTCGTCGGCGCCGACCCGGCGGGCTGCCTCCTCCAGCAGCGTTCCGCTGCGGGAAAGCACGATCAGCGCGGCTGCCGCCGCCAGCCAGCTCACGGAGTGCTCCACGCGGAT
This sequence comes from Bryobacteraceae bacterium, assembly GCA_026002875.1. Taxonomy (NCBI): domain Bacteria; kingdom Pseudomonadati; phylum Acidobacteriota; class Terriglobia; order Bryobacterales; family Bryobacteraceae; species Bryobacteraceae bacterium. The sequence goes on along the minus strand of BPGE01000001.1, from coordinate 2,520,183 downwards.
ATGCTCCCGGCGGATGGCCCGCAGGACCACCAGCAGAAGGACGACGCCGAGAACGGTGAGAATGTCGAGCAGTTCAATCATGCAGCCTCTCTCCCACGGCGCGCGGCGCGGCGCGCGTCCAGCCGAAGAATGTTAACGAACACCCCGAGCAGGACGTGAACCACATAATAGACAGACCGGAGCGGGGTGATGGTGCTCTGGCCGGCAATCCGCGGGCGCGCCGGCACGGGAATTTCGACGAAGCGGAACCGCCGCCGTTGCAGGACGACCAGAGTCTCAATCTCCGGGTATTCCAGCGGGAAGCTTCGCGCAAACACCTCGAGGGCGCGCCGGTTGACGGCGACGAATCCGGAAGTGGGATCGGTCACCGGGCGGCCGAGGATGGGACGGAGCAGCAGACGGAAGCACTGGATGCCGATTCTTCGCGCGAGCGTGCTTCCCCGTGCAGCCGCTCCCGAGCGGACGCCAATGGCCATCTCGCAGCCCGTCCGCCGCAGGGCTTCGAGCAGTTGCGGGATGTATTGCGGGTCGTGCTGCCCGTCGCCGTCGATGCGGACCACCTCTTCATAGCCAAGCTCGAACGCCAGTTTGTATCCGGCCTGCACGCAGCCTCCCAGACCCAGATGGCAGGGCAGGGAGAGCACGCGGGCGCCGGCGGCGCGCGCGGCTGCCACCGTGCCGTCGGCCGAGCCGTCGTCCACCACCAGCACGGGCAGATCGGGAAGATGCCCGCGCGCTTCGCGTACCACCGTCCCGATGGCGGCTTCTTCATTGAAGGCCGGAATGAGGATCAGCGTGCGGCCGCCGTTCACCATGACGCCACCTGCCGGACCGGCATGGAGAACCGCCTCAGCAACGCCCGGAATTCACGCGCCGGGATTCTCCGCCTCTGCGCGAGGGCCCGTCTCTGCCTGAGCAGCTCCGGCAGGCGGCCGAGCGCATCGAGATGGGCCTTCACGACAAGCCACGGCAACTTCCACGCGCTGCCCTCGCTGCGCCGGAATTCCGCCGCCTTTCCGTGGCCGAAAAAGACATCCACTCCATGCCAGAAGTACCGCGCAGCGGCCCAGAGAAAACTGGACAGCACCATCACGGCGGGAAAATTCCTCACCACCAGCCGGATCCGGTTCCGCTCCACCAGCCACGCCTTCAGGGAAGACGCCGTGCCGGCGCTGGCCGAATACCGGTGCAGCACGCGCGCTTCCGGCACGTAGAGGCATTTCCAGCCCGCCCAGCGCCCGCGCAGCCCCAGATCGGTGTCCTCGCAATACAGAAAGAAATCCTCTTCGAAAAGCCCGGTCTGTTCCAGCATCTCGCGGCGGTACATGGCCGCGGAACCGCTGGGGAGCAGCACTTCGCAGGGCGTGTTGTGGAACCGTTCCGGCTCGCCGTGCCCGCGCTGCCGGCTGCTGCCGTCCCGGGCGATGCTCATGCCCGCCGAGTCCAGGCGGTCCGTACCCGCCAGAATGACCTTCGACGCAGCCATGCCGGCTGCCGGGTCGCCTTCGAGAGCTTCAACGAGATGGCGGACCCAGTCAGGCGAAGCCGTGGCGTCATCGTTCAATGCAGCCAGAAAATCGGCGGGATATTCGCGGAAGCCGCGGTTCACTGCGGCGCCGAAGCCGGCGTTCTGGGGGGTTTCCAGGATATGTACGCCGGGCCACGCCTGCAGCCGCGCGCGCGCTCTGCCTTCGCCGCTGTTGTCCACAACTACCACGGAAATTCTCTCCCAGTTCTGCTCCATCAGCGAGGCGACGCATTCCTGCAGGTTCGCATCGCAGTGAAGGGATGGAACGACGACCGTGACGCTGGGCGGCAAAAAGACATTGTAGCGAAGCTTCATTTCCGCGGGTTCGTTACAATACGGCCCATGGGCATTCTCACAACCGTGGTCGGAAGCTATCCGATTCCCCACTGGCTTCTGGGCGATACGTCGCGCACGACGCTGCGCGACGCCATCATGGTCGTCCTCAAGACGCAGGAGCTGGCCGGCATCGACGTGGTGGCCGACGGCGAGCTGAACCGGTTCGATCCCAGCCATCCCGAAACGAACGGGATGATCGACTACTTCATCTCGCGCATGGACGGCATCCGCACCCGCTTCTCGCTGGAAGACATCGAAGCGTTCCGCCGCGATGCGGGCGTCGCCTACAGGACGGATCCGGCGGGCATCGTCACTGGACCGGTGGGCGCGGGCGTGCTCAACCTGCCCCGTGATTTCGACTTCACGCGCAGCCTGACCTCGAAGCCGCTGAAGTTCACCTGCACGGGTCCGCACATGCTGGCGAAGGTCCTCACGGACCGGCATTACGGCTCTCGCGCCGATCTCTGCATGGCCATCGCCGATGTGCTCGCCGCGCAGCTGTCATCCATCCAGGCGGACGTGATCCAGCTGGACGAGGCCAACATCAGCGGGCATCCCGAGGACGCAGAGTGGGCTCTGCCCGCGCTGAACCGCGTGCTCGACGCCATTCCCGTCACGCGCGCCATGCACATCTGCTTCGGCAACTACGGCGGGCAGACGATCCAGAAAGGCTTCTGGAAAGACCTTCTCCCGTTCCTCAACGGCCTGCACGTGGATCACTTCGTCCTTGAATTCGCGCGCCGGGGCTATGGCGAGCTGGAGGTCTTCCGCGATCTGAATCCCTCCATCGGCCTCGGGCTCGGCGTTGTGGACATCAAGGACAACGAAATCGAGTCCCCGTCGCTCATCGCGCAGCGGATCGAGCACGCGGCGAAGATCCTGGGACCGGAGCGCATCCACTACATCCACCCCGACTGCGGGTTCTGGATGCTGCAGCGCAACGTGGCGGACCGCAAGATGCGGGCGCTCGTGGAAGGCCGCAATCTCTTCGAGGGCCGCAGCTGAGCTTTAATGGAAGAAGACAGGGCCTGGGAGTCCATGAACCGAACCTTCGCTCTCATCGTGTGTGCATGCCTGGGCGCCTCCGGTCAGCAGCCGCCCGAGGGCGTCCATCTGTTCAACCTGAAGAAGCTGACCGACGGCGGCCAGAACGCCGAGGCGTACTGGTCGCCCGACGGCAAGAGGCTCGTTTTCCAGTCGACGCGCCCGCCCTACGCATGCGACCAGATCTTCGTGATGAACGCCGACGGCTCGGACCAGCGTCTTGTCTCCACGGGGAAGGGAAGAACCACGTGCGGCTATTTCCTGCCTGACAACCGCCACATTCTCTACGCCTCCACCCATGAGGCGGGCGAGGAGTGCCCGCCGCCGCCGGACCGCCGCAAGGGCTATGTCTGGGGCGTCTTCCCCGGATATGACATTTATCTGGCCACGGACGACGGGAAGATCGTGAAGAAGCTCACCGACTCGCCCGGTTATGATGCCGAAGCCACGGTGAATTTCCGCACCGGAAACGTGATTTACACGTCTCTTGCCTCCGGCGACCTTGAGCTGTGGCGGATGAAAACGGACGGCTCGAAGAAAAAGCAGATCACGAAACGCGAGGGCTATGACGGCGGCGCGGTGTACAGCCGCGATGGCCGCCGGATCGTCTGGCGCGCGACGGCGCCGGACAATGCCGAAGCCATGAGCCGCTACCGCGAACTGCTGAAAGAGAACCTCACCGAGCCGATGCGCATGGAGCTGTTCATCAGCGACGCCGATGGACGCAACGTCCGGCAGCTGACGCGCACCGGCTGCGCCGCTTTTGCGCCCACGTTCACGCCCGACGGCAAGCGTGTGGTGTTCTCCTCCAACCTCCACAACTGCGACGGGCGCAAGTTCGAGCTGTACTGGATCCGCACCGACGGCACGGGGCTCGAACGGCTGACGTGGTTCGACGGGTTCGTCTCGTTCCCGGAGTTTTCGCCCGACGGCAAGAAGCTCGTCTTTTCCTCCGACTGGCAGGCGAAGAGCCGCTACGAGTTCAACATCTGGGTGGCCGACTGGCGCGACTGACGCGCGGCATCTGATAGACTCGGCAGGCGACAGCCATGGACAGAAGAGTGTTTCTCGCCGCTTCCGCCGCCTTCTCCGCTGCGGCGCAACAGAACCGTCCAAAAGAGTGGCGCACGGCGCCGCTGGGCTACTCCGACACCCCGCAGCTTCCAGGGCAGCCGTGGAAAGTGCATGACATCGAGCGCCCGCGCCCGCCGGTCATCACGCCGGGCGTCCGCCCCGGCGATCCGCCCTCGGATGCGGTGGTGCTGTTCGACGGGCGCGATCTCTCGCAGTGGTATCAGCGCGGGCGCGGCGCCGACCGCGGAAAAGAACTGCCGGCCCGCTGGAAGGTCGAGAACGGCTACATGGAATGCGTGGGCGGCACCGGGGACCTGATCAGCCGCGAGAAATTCGGCGACGCGCAGTTCCACATCGAATGGGCTTCGCCTGTCGAGATCGACGGCGACTCGCAGTGGCGCGGCAATTCCGGCGTCGTCATCATGGGCCGCTACGAAATCCAGGTGCTCGACTCGTGGAACAACCCCACCTACGCCGATGGCCAGGCGGGCTCCATTTACGGCCAGTGGCCCCCGATGGCCAATCCCTGCCGGGCGCCCGGCGAGTGGAACGTCTATGACATCTTCTTCGAAGCGCCCCGCTTCGAGGGCGGCAAACTGGCAAAGCCCGCCTACGTCACGGTGGTCTTCAACGGCGTGCTCGTGCATCACCATCAGGAGATCATCGGGCAGATGGCGCACCGCATCGTGCGCCCTTACGAGCCGCACGGACCGGAAGAGCCCCTGATGCTGCAGGACCACGACACGAAGGTCCGCTACCGCAACATCTGGGTCCGGCGCATCCGCGGCTACGACGTGAAATCCTGAAACCCGCAGTCCGCGGTGATAGACTCTCCGCATATGCCGGAGAGCCGTCGAACGTTTCTGGGAGCGGTGACCGCGGCCGGCTACAGCCGGATTGCGGGAGCCAATGAACGGGTCAGGGTCGGCTTCATCGGATGCGGGCTCATCGGGCTGCGGCACATCGAGGATTTCCGCAAACTGCCCGATGCGGCGCTCACCGCGGTCTGCGATGTCTATCAGCCCCGCGTCGAGCAGGCGCGCCAGATGTGCGGCGGCGCGGCGAAGCCTTACTCCGATTTTCGGAAGCTGCTGGAAGACAGGGATGTCGATGCAGTGGTCGTTTCGACGCCCGACCACTGGCATGCGCTGCAGACCATCATGGCGTGCGCTGCCGGCAAAGATGTCTTTGTCGAAAAGCCGATGACGCTCTTCATCCGCGAAGGCCGATGGATGGTGAATGCGGCGCGGCGCCACAAGCGCGTGGTCTGCGTCGGCACTCAGGGGCGCAGCGGCACGCACATTCCCGGGGCGCTGGAACTGGTCCGATCCGGCGCCGTGGGCAGGATTCACTCAGTGCGCTTCAGCGCCTACCGCAACATCATGCCCGGCTTCGGCCGGCCCGCCGACACCGATCCGCCGCCGGGCCTTGACTACGACCTCTGGCTGGGCCCCGCGCCGAAGCGCCCCTACAATCCGCACCGCGGACTCTACCATTTCCGCTGGTTCTGGGATTATTCCGGCGGCCAGATGACGAACCTCGGCGCGCACGATCTGGATCTGGTCCACTGCATCCTGGGTCTGCGCGCGCCCCGCACAGCCTACTCCGCCGGCGGCCGCTATGCGCTCCAGGACAACGGGGAGACGCCCGACACGCAGGACGCGATCTGGGAGTACGACGGCGTGCTCGTGGAAGGATCTTTCCGCGAGGCAGGCGGCGCGCGCCGGGCTGCAGCCGGCACCTCCGCGAGCCTCGCCGGCGTTCAGTTCGTCGGCACGCAGGGAGTGCTGGTGGTCTCGCGCGGCGCATACGAATTTGTGCCCGACCTGAAAATCGTGCCGGAAAGCGCCATCCCGCCCTGGTCGAATCCCGCCGGCCATCCGCAGGCGGCGAAAATCGAGCCGAAACCATATGCGGAGCCGAAATCCGAAAAGAGTGCCTCGGCTGAGCCGATCGATCTTCACGCGCGGCACTTCATCGACTGCGTGAAATCCAGGCAGCGGCCGGTCTCCGATGTCGAAGACGGCCACGAGGTCTCCGTCGCCTGCCACCTGGCGAACCTCTCAATGAAGCTGGGCCGGAAGCTCGCCTGGGATGCGAGGAAAGAAGAAGTGATCGGGGACCGCGAGGCAAACGCGCAGCTCGAGCGGCCCTACCGCAAGCCCTGGGACTCGGTCCTGCGGAGCCTGCTGGCATGAACCGGCGCGAGTTTCTGTCGGCCGCCGCGGCTGCCGTCCAGCCGCCTGTCCGCCGCACTTCGATGGGCGTCTCGCCGGACTCGTTCGCCGTCCGGCGGCCGGCGCGGACTGCGCTCGAATTCCTCCAGTTCGCGCGCGAACGCGGATTCGGCGGCGTGCAGGCATCCCTGCCTCCGGATGTTACGCCGGAATATCTGAAAAAAGTCCGCGGGTATTGCGAAATGCACGGCCTGTATTGGGAGCTCCTCGCTCCCCTGCCGGACGAAGACCCCGCGCCTTTCGAGAGATTGGTTGCAGCGGCCAAGGAAGCGGGCGCGGAGTCCATCCGCTCCGTCTGCCTTGCGGGCAGGCGTTACGAGACTTTCCGGACGATGGACGAGTGGAGAGAGTTCGTCCGGCGCTCCCGCAGGCGTCTCGCTCTGGCGGTTCCCGTGGCGGAAAAGCACCGCCTGCCTCTGGGAATCGAGAACCATAAAGACTGGACGGCGCAGGAAATGCCGGATCTGTTCCGGAAATATTCCAGCGAATATTTCGGCGCCTGCATTGATTTCGGCAACAATGTCTCTCTGCTTGACGAGCCCATGGAGCTGATTGAAGCGCTTGCGCCATGGGTGGTCAACACGCATGTCAAGGACATGGGAGTCGAAGAGTACGCCGACGGATTCCTTCTCTCCGAGGTTCCGCTCGGGAAAGGCATCGTCGATCTGAAGCGGGCTGCCGCGCTGCTCCGCTCGAAGCGCCCGGGCGTGCGCTTCACCATGGACACCCTGGTGCGCGACCCTCTGAAGATCCCCTGCCTGACGGAGAGTTATTGGGCCACTTTCGACCAGCCTGATGCCCGGCGGCTGGCGCGGATCCTGCGGCTCGTGCGCACGCACCCGCCGCGGGAGCCGCTGCCCCGCGTCACCGGCCTGACGCGCGAGCAGGCTCTGGCGCTGGAAGACCGCATCCTCGACGAGTGCCGCGAATACGCCGCGGGCGCTCTGGGGCTGGTTTGACCGGTTGCCTGAGCCCTCGGGGAAATGAAACGATAGTACACGCATGGCTGAACGGCTCCAGGGCATCTTCACTCCGATGCTCGTGCCGCTCGACGAGCGCGACCGGGTGAACGAGGCGGAGTTGCGCCGCTTCATCGGCTGGCTGATGGAGAAGGGCGTCCACGGACTCTACCCGAACGGCTCCACCGGCGAATTCACGCGCCTCACGGTGGAAGAACGGCGCCTCATCGTGAAGATCACCTGCGAGGAGGCGCGCGGGCGCGCACCCGTGCTCGCCGGCGCCGCCGAAGCCAATGCGCGCGAAACCATCGCCGCCTGCGAGCTGTACCACTCCTACGGCGCCCGCGCCGTCGCCATCGTCTCGCCTATTTATTACCGGCTCAGCCCCGAGTCGGTGTACATGTACTTCCGCGAGATCGCGCTGCACTCGCCCATCGATGTCACGCTGTACAACATCCCGCTGTTCGCCAGCCCGATCGACCTGAACACCATCCGCCGGCTGAGCGAGCTGGAACGGATCGTGGGCATCAAGGACAGCTCCGGCGACGTGGCGTTCATGATGCGCATGATCGCCGCCATCCGCCCGCACCGCCCGGATTTCACCTTCCTTACCGGCTGGGACTGCGTGCTCGTGCCGATGATGATGGCCGGCGCCGATGGCGGTACGAATGCGGCTTCCAACGTCGTGCCCGAGCTGATGCGCAGGCTCTACGACCTGTTCCGCGCGGGCCAGCTTCAGGAGGCGATGCAGCTTCAGTTCCGCATCCTCGAATTGTTCGACATGATGCTGAACCATTTTGAATTCCCGGATGGCTTCCGCGCCGGCGCCGAGATGCGCGGCTTCCAGTTCGGGCGCGGCCGCCAGCCGCAGAGCGCGTCCCAGAAGGCCGACCGCGCCGCGCTCAAGCGCGTGCTGCAGTGCCTGCTGGCTGACACGGGCATCGTCGAGCCGCCCGAGTCCGGCTGCGCTCCGCGCTCGGGCGAACCCTCGCGCGACCGCGTGCAGCAGATCGTCCTCGAGGTCATGGAAACTCTGCGCCGGAGGGGCATGCTTGAATGAACGCGCTCGGCCTCATCGAAGTGGCGGGCTGGAGCCCGTCCATGGTCGTGCTCGACACGATGGAGAAGACCGCGGACGTCGAACTCTTCCAGATCGAGCTGAACGACCTTGCGGGCGCCATGATGAAAATCACCGGCCCGCTCGGCGCGGTGCGAGCGGCGATTGAAGCCGGCCGCGTCGCGGCCGAATCCATGCAGGTCGCCTGCATCACCGATATCATCCCGAACCCCGAGCCGCGCGGCCGCCGCGGCTGGCAGGGAGGCAAGGAATACAATCCGCTCATCGAGCAGGACGTTGTGCACACGCCCGGTGAGCAGTACAGGGAGGCAACCGTGAAAGGACAGGCGCCTTTCGCCGTGGGTCTGATTGAAACGCAGGGTTTCACCGCCGTGTTCGAGGCCATCGACACCGCCTGCAAGACGGCGGACGTCGAGGTGCTCGCGCGCGAGAAGCTCGGCGGCGGCTACATCACCGTCGTGATCAAAGGCGACGTCGCCGCCGTGCGCGCGGCTGTCGAAGCGGGCAAGTCGAAAGTGGATGGCCTCGGCAAGCTCATCGCGGCGCATGTCATCCCCAGCCCGACGGAAGCGGTGCTGTCGCTGTTGCCGAAACAGCAGTAAGCTCACGCTCCTGCGGCAAGCCGGGTTCGGGCATGGGGCCGTCCGGCATTCAGATGAAGCCCGTCCCCGCTCCGCAACCACCGGCGCTGTGATATCGTCATCTACGTCATGCAGAAGCAGAATCTGACACGCCGTTCCTTTGTCGCCGCCGCAGGCGCAGCCGCGGCGCTGCCTGCGCTGGGCGCAGCCAGGCCGCTGGTCGGCATTGAAATGTACTCCGTCCGCCAGGAGATGGCGAAGGACATCTTCACGCCCGTCAAAACCGTCGCCAGAATGGGCTACCAGTGCGTCGAGTTTTACGGTCCGTACATCGGCTGGACCATGGAGCAGCTGAAGGAGATGCGGAAGCTGCTCGATGACCTGAACGTCAAGTGCCTCTCCACGCACAACGGCCCCAACAATCTCCTGCCAGAGAACATGGAGAAGACGATCGAGTGGAACAAAGCGCTCGGCAGCAAATACATCGTCATGGCCAGCGCCGGCAAGGTGGAGCCCACGGCCGACGGGTGGAAGAAAGTCGCCGATGTTCTCACGAAAGCCGACGAAATTGCGCGCAAGGCCGGCTGCGCTGTCGGATTCCACAACCACCAGATCGAATGGCGGCCGGTGGAAGGTCAGAAACCGCTCGAGATTCTCGCAAAAAACACGCCGAAATCCGTCATCCTTCAGCTCGACGTGGGCACGTGCGTGGAGACGGGCAACGATCCCGTGGCGTGGATCCGCTCGAATCCCGGGCGCCTGCAGTCCATCCATTGCAAGGAATGGTCGAAGGACAGGGGCTATCGCGTCCTGTTCGGCGAAGGCGACTCTCCCTGGAAAGACATCTTCAAGGCTGCCGAGTCTGTCGGCGGAGTGGAGTTCTACCTGATCGAACAGGAAGGCCACGACCTGCCGCCATACGAAGCGGCGGAGAAGTGCCTCGCCAACTTCCGCAGGATTTACGGCGCGTGATTTCCGGGGGTGCGGCGCGAGCCGCCGCCGCACCCCGCTCCCTCCGGCGCTCATGACATCCCGCCTGCCGGATTCCCTGGCTTTTGTTCCTTTCGATCTCGTCTTCCGGGTCGACGGCGAACGCCGCTACCCGCTCGAGCTCGACCCGCATTTTCCCCTGGCGATCCATGCCTTCGAGTTCCCCGTGATTGAAACGGGAGTGCCGCTCTCGTGGCATGAACGCCTCGAGCTCTTCTGCCCCGTCGCCGGCGCAGGCGAGTTCCGCATCGGCGAATCGCTTGTGCCTTTCCGGGCGGGCGACATTCTCGTGGTCGACAATCTCCGTCTGCACGGCATCTGGAAATTCCGGGGCGCGCGAAGGCGGGCGGTGGTCGTGACCTTCGAGCCGCGGCTTGTCGCCGGATTCGCCGCTCTTCCCTGCGATCACGGTTTTCTGTCGGTTTTCCATGCCGTGCGCGGCGGCGCCAGCCCCCGCCTGCCCGCCCCTGCCGTGCGCGCATGCGGCGGCCGGAGCGCCCTCGTGCGCCTTCTCGGGCAGGTCTTCTCAGGCAGCGGCGGCGCGAATCAGCAGTCGCGGATCAAGCTGCTGCTGCTGGATCTGCTGGTTTCGCTCAGCTCGCTTCTTCCTCCCAGTCCGCCCTCGCCCGCGCTGCCGCAGATCGACAGGCTGGTTCCGCTCCTGAGATGGCTGGAGCAGAACTTTTCCCGCAGGATCACGGTGGCGGAGGCCGCCCGCCTGGTGGGCATGAGCGCTACGCGTTTCATGCGCCGCTTCCGCATGGCCACCGGCAGCACGTTTGTCGATTATCTGAATCAGATCCGCCTGCGCGAGGCATACAGCCTGCTGCGCGAGACGCCGCTCCCCGTCGGAGAGATCGCCGAGCGGTGCGGGTTCTCCGATCAGAGCTATTTCGACCGGCGATTCAAAGCCTATTTCGGCGTCGCTCCGCGCGAACTGCGGCGCCAGGCAGGATCGGACAAGTCCGTGAACGTTTCCTCCTAATGCCGGCTGGCGGGCTGCCGGTATTCTGGATGCGGGACCAGCGTCATGACTCAGCCTTTCCGGGGCGCCATGGCCGGCGCCGGCTATTTCGCCCAATTTCACGCCGAAGCCTGGAGCAGGATTCCCGAGGCCGAAATCACGGCCGTCGCCGATCCGGATGCCGGACGCGCGAAAACATTCGCGGAACGCCATCGCATCCCGCGGGTGTACGCCTCGGTGGAGGAGATGCTCCGGACCGAGCAGCCGCAGTTCCTCGACATCGTGACTCGTCCAGACACGCACCTGCCTTTGACCGAGCTTGCGGCTTCCCGCGGCGTGAACGTCATCTGTCAGAAACCGATGGCGCCTTCGCTCGCAGAATGCGAGGCGATGGTGCGCGCGGCGGAAGCGGCGGGCGTGCGCCTGCTGATCCACGAGAACTGGCGCTGGCAGCCCTGGTACCGGGAGATCCGGCGCCTGTTGGACGAAGGGGCGGTCGGCAGGCCTTTTCTGCTGTCTTTTCTGATGCGAACAGGCGACGGGCGCGGTCCGGAGCCGTATTCCGTCCAGCCCTACTTCCGCTCGATGCCGCGCCTTCTCAACTATGAAACACTGGTGCATTTCCTCGACACTTTCCGGTTTCTTCTGGGTGAAATCGAGTCGGTCTACTGTGAAACAGCCCGTATTCATCCATCCATTTCCGGCGAGGACGCCGCCTGGATTCACCTCCATTTCCGCTCGGGCGCCGCAGGCCTGATCGACGCCAACCGCATCAGCGGTCCCATGCCGCCCCCTCCCGCATTCGGCGATCTTCGTTGCGAAGGCGATTCGGCGGTTCTGTGCATGGACGGATACGGAAAAGTGTTCCTGTGCGGGCACGGAGCGCAGCCGGCCGTCCATGAGTATCCGGTGCCGCAGCGGGGCTACAAGGGCGACAGCGTGCATGCGTTCCAGCGGCATGCGCTGCGGTGCCTGCTGACCGGCGAGCCCTGCGAATCGGAAGGACGGACGTACCTGCGGACTGTCCGGCTGGTGGAGGCCTGCTACGAATCGGCCGCGGCGCGCAGGGTTGTCGCCATGGAGGAGTATGGAGACTGAGACCTACCGGATCGCCAGCCTGCCCGGCGACGGCATCGGGCCGGAAGTCATCGAAGAAGCGTGGCGTGTTTTGCGAAAAGTCGAAGCGCTTTTTCCGCAACTGCGGTTCGAAAGGGAAGAGCATTCCATCGGCGCGGCCGAATTCCTGCGTTCGGGAGATCCATTTCCGGAATCCGTGTTCGAGCAGGTGTCGCGGTGCGACGCCATCCTGCTGGGCGCCATGGGGCTGCCGCAGGTCCGCGGCCCCGGAGGCACGGAGATAGCGCCGCAGCTGGATCTCCGCGAGCGGCTGGATCTCTATGCCGGCGTCCGCCCCGTGCGTCTGTTTCATCCCGCGCACAGCCCGCTGCGCGGACGGTCGGCCGGCGACATCGATTTCGTGCTCGTTCGCGAGAGCACCGAAGGCCTGTTTTCTTCCCGCAAGCGCCGGTGGCCCGGGGGAGCGGACGAGGTGGTGGACGAAATGCGGATTACGCGCGCGGCATCCGTGCGGCTCTTCCGCTTCGCTTTCGCGCTGGCGCGTCAGCGGCGGCGGCATGTCACGCTGGTCGACAAGTCGAACGTGCTGCCCTCGATGGCGTTTTTCCGCCGCGTCTTCGACGAGACCGCAGCGGAGCACGCGGATGTGCGGACCTCCCGGCTGTACGTGGATGCCGCGGCTCTGGCGCTGGTCCGGCGTCCTGAGGACTTCGACGTCATCGTCACTGAAAACATGTTCGGCGACATCCTTTCGGACCTCGCGGCAGCGCTTGTCGGCGGCATGGGCGTCGCGCCGTCGGCCGACATCGGCGAGCGGCACGCTGTGTTCCAGCCCGCGCACGGATCGGCGCCCGACATCGCAGGGAAGGGAATCGCCAACCCCGTTGCTGCGATTCTGTCGGCGGCCATGATGCTGGAGTGGCTGCGCTCGGAGGCGTGCCGTAACGCTGCGCAAACGATCTGGCGGGCCGCCGCCCGCGTTCTGTCTGATCCCGCCAAAGCGACGCCGGATCTGGGCGGCGGCCTGTCCTCCTCCCAGCTGACTGACGCCATTCTTGACGCAATGGAGACCGCGAGATGATTGCCGGCTTGCCTGTCTATGACACGCACGTGCATCCGGGGCGCGCCCGCCACAACGGCCGCGAATACAGCCCGGAGCAGATTCTCAGAGACATGGACAGCGATGGGATCGAGCGTTCTCTCCTGATCCCCTATCCTGTCGTGGACGACTTCCGCCAGGCGCATGATCTCATTGGCGCCGGCGTGGCGGCGCACCCGGACCGTTTCAGCGGCGCCGCCTGCCTGCCTGCTTTTCTTCCCTCAGCGGATAGGCGGGCCGAGCTGAACCGGGTCGTAAACTCTTACGGCTTCCGGGCGCTGAAATTCCAGCCTCAGTATCAACCGCTGTTTCCGTTGGGCGACGAGTTTTTCGAACTCGCCTCTCTGGCGGCCGAACACCGCCTCGTGCTGATCTGTCACACCGGAAACGGGGCTCCCTACGCGCTGCCCTCCCTGTTCATTCCGGTGGCGCGCCGTTTTCCGGAGATGCCCGTCGTGCTGGCTCATGCCGGCGGCTCAGCCTATTACCTGGAAGCGATCGTCGCCGCCACCGTCTGCCCGAATATCTTCCTGGAATTATCCACTCTCACGCCCGCGAATGTGCATGAAGTCCTGCGCCATGTTCCTGCGGACCGTCTCATGATCGGATCGGACCTGCCCGAATCCCGGAAGGCTGAGATCGGGAAAATTGTCGATCTGGACATCCCGGAAGCGGAACGCCGCAAGATTCTCTGGGAAACCGCGCGCCGGCTGCTGGACGGAGAGGCAGCGTGAACACTCGGGCGATTCTGACTGCGCTGTTCCTGCTCTCCGTCATCACGTATGTTGACCGCGCCTGCATCAGCAGCGCCCGGGGCGGCATCACGGCGTCGCTGGGCCTGTCGGATGTCCGAATGGGTCTCGTGTTCAGCGCCTTCAGCCTGGGGTACGCGCTCGCCCAGGTGCCCGCGGGCTGGATGGCGGACCGCTTTGGCGCGCGGCGGCTCCTGGCGGGCGCCGTCATCTGCTGGAGCCTGATGACGGCTGCGACGGCAGCGGCGTGGAGTTTCGCCAGCCTGTTTCTCATCCGGCTTGTCTTTGGCGTTTTTGAAGCCGCCGCCTTTCCGGGCGCCGCGCGGGTCATCGCCTCCTCTCTGCCCCCGGAGCGGCGGGGATTCGCCAACGGGATTCTCTTCTCCGGATCGCGCATCGGCGCGGCACTGTCTTTTCCCGTGTTCGCAGCCATGCTGGCGAGCCTCGGCTGGCGCTGGTCTTTCGTGCTGCTGGCCATCCCCGGCATCCTCTGGGCCGTTGTGTGGTTCGCCTGCTACCGCGACCGGCCGTATCCCCGGCCGGAGTCTCAGCAAGCCGCCGCGGATGATAGCCATCCTCAAGGCGGATTTCCCTTGATGCAGATGGCGCTGGCGTGTTTCCAGTATTTTGCCGGAAATTTCACGTTTTTTCTTTGTTTGACGTGGATGTTTTCCTATCTTCAGACTCGATATTCGCTGTCCGCTCAGGCTTCCGCCGCCTTCTCCGCCATCCCCCTGCTGGCTGGGGCATCATCGCAGTGGATCTCGGGCCGAGCGGTGGACTGGATGTACCAGAGAGCGCCCGGCTGGTCCAGGAGGGGACCGGCCGCTGCGGGCTTCCTGCTTGCGGCGGCCGCGCTGCTGGCCCTGCCCGGCGCGGAGACGCCGCTGGCGGCCAGCCTGTGGTTCGCAACGGCGGCCTTTGGCGCGGACAGCACGATCAGCCCTTCGTGGACCTTCTGCCAGGACATTGGAGGCCGGCACACCGCCGCTTTGTCCGGGCTCATGAACATGATCGGGAATTTCGGCGCCATGGCCAGCGCGGCGTTGTTCCCGCTGCTCCGTACGGGCAGCGGCGAGCCGGTGCCTTACTTTGCCGCAGCGGCCGCGCTGAACGGCGCCGCCGCGCTGGCCTGGCTCCGCATGAAAGGACGTTGCATGCCATGAGTTCCACGCTTCGGTTGGCCGTTCTGGCCGACGATTACACGGGCGGAGCGGATGCCGCGTCGATGCTGGTCCGCGCCGGCGCGCGCGTGGTGCAACTCTTCGGACCGGAATTCGCGGCCGGCGCCGTCAGCCGTTTTGCGCCGGACGCGGTGGTGGCTTCGCTCAAGATCCGGTCTGTCGAACCGGATCTCGCCTGCCGCATTCTGCGCCAGGCGTTCCAGAGGCTAGCGCCGCTCCGGCCCCGGCAATGGCAGCTGAAATACTGCTCGACTTTCGACTCGACCGAGCGTGGCAACATCGGGCCGCTGTGCTCGGAACTGCTCACGCTCGCCCGAGAGTCCTTCACCATCGCCGCGCCCGCCCTTCCCGTGAATGGCCGCACGCAATACCGCGGCCATCTCTTCGTGCATGGCGTGCTGCTCTCCGAATCGCCGATGCGGGATCACCCCATCACGCCGATGCGCGACTCCAACCTGGTCCGCCACCTCCAGAAACAGACGTCGCGCCGCGTGGGCCTGATCCCCCTGGAAACCGTGCGCCGCGGTCCCGCAGCCGTGCGCTCCTGCATCGCTGAACTCCAGCAGCAGGGAATCGGGATCGCTCTCGCTGACGCGATCCTCGACGAAGACCTGCTCGTGCTCGCCCGCGCCTGCCGGTCCCTCCGGGTTCTCACCGGAGGCAGCGGCATCACCGCCGCGCTGCCGGCCACTTGGGCCCGATGGACGCCCGGCGCACTCTCCGCTCCACGCAACGCCGGTGGCCGCGCTCTTCTGCTGGCCGGCTCGTGCTCCGAGGCCACATTGCGCCAGATCAGCCACTGGCAGCAGTCCGGCGGGCTGCTCATCCCGGTCGACGCGCGGGCGGCGCTCGACACGCCCGGGCAGGAGACCCAAAGGCTGCTTTCTGCCATCTCGCGTGCCTTCGATCATGGCGTCGTTCCTCTGGTGGCCAGCTCTTCGCCGCCCGATGCGCGCACGCCGATGGCTGCGGAATCGGTCGAGAAACTCTTCGCCGCCATCGCCGCACGCGCCGCCGCAGAACTCGATGTGCGCCGCATCGCTGTCGCCGGCGGCGAAACCTCGGGCGCCGTGATCGACGCCATCGGACTCCGCGCCGCCGCCGTCGCGCGCGAGCTTTCTCCCGGCGTGCCGGTGCTCGCAAGCCTCGATCCGCCCGGTTATTCGCTCGTCCCGAAATCCGGCAACTTCGGCCCGCCGGAATTCTTCCGCCTGGCCCTCGAAATCATGGAGAGCTGACCATGTCCCTGCTGCCCGAAATCCTCTGCTCGATCGCCCGCTCCCTGCACCGGCGCGGTTACGCCCATGGCTCCACCGGCAACCTCAGCGTCCGCACGGACGGGGAAGTCTGGCTCACGCCCACCGGGCGCTCTCTGGAGAACCTTTCGCCCGCCGACCTGGCCTGCCTCAGCCTCGATGGCGAAGCCCGCAACGCGAACCGTCCCACCAAGGAGTTTCCCTTCCACCTCGCCATCTACCGCGCCCGCCCCGATCTTCACGCCGTCGTGCACCTGCACTCGTTCTACGCCACGGCTCTTTCCTGTCTCGAGCAGCTCCCGGAACCGGACGTTCTGCCCGCCCTGACTCCGTACTATTTCATGCGCGTCCATCCGCTTGCCGTCGTCTCTTACCACCGCCCCGGCGCGCCCTCGCTGGCAGAAGAAATCGGCGCGGCCATCACCCGTGCCAACGTGCTTCTGCTGCGCAACCACGGGCTGGTGGCCTGCGGCAGGACTCTCGAAGAAGCCGCCGACCGCGCCGAAGAACTCGAGCAGACCGCCCGCCTCCATTTCTTCCTGAAAAGCGAACACGTCCGCGTCCTTTCTCCGCAGGAGATCCGCGAGCTTCTCTGAGCGCCTTCGGGCAGAGCCAGCCGCTCGATCGACCAGCGCCGCCCGTTGCGTTATGCTCAACGTTCGGGCACTCGCATGACCCTCACTGCGCTGGACTGGCTCATCGCCATCGGATCGCTTCTTGTCTGCTTCGCTCCGGCTCTCTTCTTCGGCAAACGTTCTGGCAAAAACACGGCCGAGTTCTTCGCCTCGGGCCGTTCCGTGCCCTGGTGGCTGGCCGGCCTCTCGATGGTCGCCACCACGTTTTCGAGCGACACGCCGAACCTGGTGACCAATTTCGTCCGCACCCAGGGCGTGGCCGGCAACTGGCAGTGGTGGGCCTTCACGCTCACCGGCGTCGCCACCGTGTTTTTCTACGCGCGGCTCTGGCGGCGGTCAGGCGTTCTGACGGATCTCGAGTTCTACGAGCTCCGCTACGCGGGCAAAGCCGCCAGCGCGGTGCGCGGCTTCCGCGCCCTGTATCTCGGCTTCTTCTTCAACTGCATCATCATGGCCAGCGTCAATCTCGCCGCCTGCAAGATCGCGGGCGTCCTGTTCGGCTTCGAGCGCTGGCAGACGCTCATCGCCGTCGGGCTTCTGAACGTGGTTTTCGCCGCTCACTCCGGCCTCTGGGGCGTGCTCGTCATCGACATGATCCAGTTCTTCCTCATGATGGGCTCGGTCATCGCCGCCGCCTACTTCGCGGTCACGCTGCCGCAGGTGGGCGGCCTGTCGGGCCTCGTCGAGAAAGTCAGCGCGCTGCAGGCGTCCGGCAACGTGAACTACCTGGCGATGCTTCCGGATTTCACCAACAATTGGGAGCTCGCCACCGCCGTCTTCATCATGCCGCTGGCCATCCAGTGGTGGGCCGTCTGGTATCCCGGCGCCGAGCCGGGCGGCGGCTCCTACATCGCGCAGCGCATGCTGGCCTCGCGCTCCGAAAAAGACGCTCTCGGCGGCACGCTCTTCTTCAACCTCGCCCACTACGTGCTCCGCCCGTGGCCGTGGATGCTGACCGGCCTCGCATCCTTGATCGTATTTCCGACCCTCGCCGACATCCAGCGCGCGTTTCCGCATGTCGATCCATCCCTGATCGGCCACGACATTGCGTACCCCGCCATGCTGAAGTTCCTCCCGGCGGGCTGGATGGGACTGATGCTCGGCGGCCTCATCGCCGCCAACTCCTCCACCATCCTCACCCACCTGAACTGGGGCGCCTCCTACATGGTCCACGACTTTTACAGGCGCTTCCTGCGGCCGGGGCGCGAGGAAAGGCACTATGTGTTCGCGGGCAGAGTTTCCACGGTGGTTCTGTTCGTGGTCTCTTCGGTTCTCGTCTTCTTCCTCGAAACCGCCCAGGACACGTTCAACATCATGCTGCAGGTCGGTGCCGGCACAGGCCTGCTCTACCTGCTGCGCTGGTTCTGGTGGCGGATCACGGCATGGTGCGAAATCGCAGCCATGATCAGCTCCTTCGCGGTCTCGCTTGTCTTCCTGGCGCTCCGCAGGAACGGCATTAGTATCGGCACGCACCAGGAACTGTTTCTCACCGTGGTCTGCACCACCATCTGCTGGCTGATCGTCGCCTATGTTGGCCCCCAGACGGACAAAGAAGCGCTCATCCGCTTCTACCGCCAGGTCCATCCTGCCGGTCCCGGCTGGCGCAGAGTCCGGGAAATGGCCGGCATTTCTGAAAAAGAGGCGGCGGAGTGGTCCCGGGTGGACAACATCCCGCTCTCCCTGCTTGGCTGGCTCTCGGGCAGCATTGTGATCTGGTCCGGGTTGTTCACGGTCGGAAACGTCTTGTACGGGCGCTGGAACTATGCGCTCCTGCTCGCGCTCGTCTTCGCCGTCAGCGGGACCGTGCTCGTCCGCGTCACCCGCCGCCTCTGGCAATAAGCTCCAGCGCGCCTGCCGAAGGCGCGGCGCGGAACATCCGCCCGCCTGCGGGACCTCCGTAGAATCGTTTCTCGATCCCCGCCGCCACGCGTCCCGCCTGCTCCTCGAGGCAGAACACCACCGCCGCGCCGCCGAATCCCGCCCCCGTCAGCCGCGCCCCCAGCGCGCCCGATGCACGCGCCGCCTCAACCAGCCGGTCCAGCTCCGTGCAGCTCACGCGGAGCAGATCCCGCAGGCTCTCGTGCGATTCGTTCAGCCTCTGTCCGAACCGTTCCGCATCCCCCTCCCGCATGGCTGCCACGGCATCGGCGACCCGCGCCGCCTCGCTGACCGCATGCAGGAAACAGCGCTGCTCCATGCCGCTCAGCCGCTCCCGCGCCAGCGTCAGCAGATCGCGCGCGCCTCTTGCGGCGATCGCCTCCCGGATCCCCGCAAAGCCGAGCATTTCCGCCGCCCGCTGCCCGGCAAACCGCTGTTCGTTGTACTCCGCCTTCCGCGCCGCCGACTTCTCCGCCTTCACGCCGCTGTCCGCAACAAAGAACACCCAGCCGCGGGGCACGCGCACGGGCTCGATGCGCACAGGATCGAACTCCACCAGCAGCGCGCATCCCTCCCGCGCCCCAAGCACCGCGGCGTGATCCATCCCACCGCCGCGCGTGCCCACGAAATACTCGCCTTCCGGCAGCACCCCCATCAGTTCCTGAAAACCGGCGCGAATCCCGTTGGCTTCCAGCAGAGCCAGCGTGCACGCCGTCATCAGCGCAGTCGACGAAGACAGCCCCGCGGCCACGGGAAGGGAGGAGCGCACATGCAGCTCTGCGCCCCGTTCAAGCCGCCACTTCTGGAGCGCCGCCGCCGCGCCCGCCTTCACGTAATTGCCCCAGTCGCCCGCAGGCCAGGGCTCGATCGGCCGGTCAAGAGCGAATTCACGAGGCTCGAAACACTCGCTCGCCGCCGCCACCAGCGAATCCCCGCGGGCAGTCCACTCGGCCTCCACGCGCCGGTCCAGCGCCATCGGGAGCACGGCCAGGCCGTGGTAATCGATGTGCTCGCCGATCAGATTCACGCGCCCCGGAACGGAAACGCGGCCCCGCACTCGAGCGGCGTTCAAGCTTCGCTCCTCCGCCGGAGATCGCTCAAAGCGCGCCACGCGCCCCACGCTGCCAGACCTGGCCCGGCAACCGTCCACAGCGGATTCAGCCTCCAGGCCTCCTCCACGCGCAGGTGCAGCAGCGCGTGGAGCGCACGCGTCGCGCCGCACCCCGGGCAGCTCAGGCCCGCGTAGAGCCGGATCAGGCACGGCGGGAACAGGGCCGTTTCGACCGGGTCGAAGACGGAGAGAGCGGCCAGCAGCACGAGGGCGCCGGCCGCAGGCAGGAGGCGCTTCATTTCCTCAGACAAGCTGGCCCGTCCGCTTCCACCGGGCGATCCGGGACAAATGATACTGGAAATAAAGAATGCTGAAAAAGAAGGTCATGACCGGGTTCAGCCGCAGGCCGATATTTTCAACGGTATTGTAGTGCCGCTGCAGAGCGCTCCGAACGGAGAACACAGCCGCCAGCACAAGGGCCAGGGCCGCCCACGGAAGCAGGAAATTGATGATCATCAGCGTGGTCAGGCGTCCCATGAACGAGATGGCCAGGCTCAGAAACAGGACGGCGAGATAGCCGAAAAAAAACTGAATGGACTGGTTTTTCGGATCCAGCCTTTTCGCAAATGCAGCCTGCTTGTAAAACCAGACGAGCCCGAAAATCCCGCAGGTCACGAAGGACAGCAGCATCACCGCCGCCCAGTGCATGTCCGGCGGCGCGGGCCATTGGCCGCCTCGGCTCCACGCGGCTTGCGCCGGCTGCGCCTGCCAGCCCGGCGCCGGCTGAGCCGGTTGCGCCGGACGCGCCGCGTACGGCTGCGGAGCCGGTTGGCCTGCCGGCGGCTGCAACGGACGCTGCGGCGGCGCAGGTGCGGGCGCCGGCGGCGTTGCGGCCGCTCCCATCACCTTGCCCAGCGGTTCCCAGCCGGCCATGCCTTCCGTCCAGCACAGATCGGTGGGCAGCAGCCGCCCTTCGTTCAACATCCGTTTCACGTCTTCGGCGGGATACGGCCCGTACGTCTGGCCCTGCCGGCTGATGTGATAGTGCATACGATCTCTTTCCTCCGCGCGCCCCGCGCAGGACGCCGGAACGCTACAGTCTACAACCGTGAAGGCGCCTTGAGGAAGCGCAGGGCTACAATCAGCTCTATGGCGCTGCCGCTGGCACTCTTCGTCCTGCTCCTGCAGCCTCCCGTTGACCCGGACGCCACGGCTGCCCCCGATCTCGTCGAGCTCGTCTCGCTCGACAGCACCATCCGCCTCGACATCCGCTACGCCACGCCGGACAACTTCCTCGGCCGCCCCGTCTATTCAGAAGCCCGCGCCTTTCTCCAGCGGCCCGCCGCAGAAGCCCTGGTGCGCGCCCACCGCTGGCTCAAAACAAAAGGCTACGGAATTGTTGTCTTCGACGGCTACCGCCCCTGGAGCGTCACCAAGGTCTTCTGGGATGCGACCCCTGAGGACAAGAAACAATTCGTCGCTGATCCGGCGAAAGGCTCGCGCCACAACCGCGGCTGCGCCGTCGACGTCTCGCTGTACGACCTGCGCACGGGCAGGACCGTCCAGATGCCCAGCGGGTACGACGAGATGACCGAGCGCGCCTATCCGGATTACCGCGGCGGTCCGCGCAAAGCCCGCCGCCTGCGCGACCTTCTCCGCCGCGCCATGGAGCGCGAAGGCTTCGCCGTCTACGAGCACGAGTGGTGGCACTTCGACTACAAAGACTGGCGCCGCTACCCCGTGCTCGACATCCCCTTCAGCGCCATCGGCAAAAACTAGAGCCGCCCGCTGCGCTCCATCCAGGCCCGCATCATCCGCGCAAAATCGCGCGCCCGCTCCGACGTGTGCAGCTCCTCCACCGAATAGATCATCTTCCGCCGCCAGTTCGGATATTCCCACGTCGTGCCCGGCACGTTCTGCTGTTCGGTCTCCTTCGTCAGGTCTTCCTGGTTCAGCAGCATCAGCATCGCCGGCGTCATCATCAGGTAGCCGATCACGGCGTTGTGCAGCTCGCCGGTCAGCTCGGTCCATTCGGCGGCTTCTCGCGGAAAATCCGCGGGCAGGAACCCGTCCCGCACCAGCGCCTCGATCATCCGCCGCTTCTCTTCCACCCGCTCCCGCTTCTGCCGCCCGTAGGCGGCGTCGTCGCGCAGCTGCCCTGTCTGCCGGCGCACTTCGATGTCGCGCCCTGCCCAGAAGCCCGCCAGCGTCGGCAGGTCATGCGTCGTCGAAGACACCAGCGCCGTGCGCGGATACTCGTGGACGCGCCGCGGCAGCCCGTCCGCTCCCTTCTCGAAATAGAACAGCCGGTAACTCAGCATTCCGAACCGTTCCATCGCTTCGCGGCATCCGAACGGCACCGTTCCCAGATCCTCGCCCACCACCAGAAAACGCCCGCGCACGCTCTCGAGCGCCAGCACCCGCACCAGGTCCTCCCAGCGGTCGTTTACATAGGTCCCGGCGGCGGGCGGCAGCCCGTCCGGAATCCAGAAAAGCCGCCACAGCCGCATGACATGATCGATGCGCAGCGCCCCGCCGTGGCGCGCGTTCCGCCGCACGGTCTCGGCGAACAGCCGGTAGCCATCCTCGCGGTGCGCCTCTGCGTTCGGCGGCGGAAACGACCAGTCCTGTCCCTCCAGCGCGAAATCATCCGGCGGCGAGCCCACCCGGCAACCTTCGACGAAAAACTTCCGGTACGCCCACAGGTCCGCGCCGCACCGGTCTGTCGCCAGCGCCAGGTCGTGGTACAGCCCCACCGGCATGCCTGCGCGCCGCGCCAGCCGCTGCACCCGCTCCAGCTGCAGGTCGATCTGCCACTGCACGTACTTGAAAAACAGAACCCGGCGGAAATGTTCCTGCGCGAACCGCCGCACCGCCGGCGACTCCGGATCCCGGTACGCCTCCTCCCACTGCGGCCAGACCCACACGTTGCGGTTCCGCAGGTGGAACACCTCGTCCACCGCGCAGAACACCGCGAAGCTGTCCAGCAGCCGCCCCTGCTCCGCCATCCAGTGCTGGAACGCGCGCGCCCGCTCCGTGCCTTTCTGCCACTCTTCGCGCCAGAACCGCCGGAACAGCAGCTTCAGCATCCCGCGCTTCAGCCGCGCCACCTCTTCGTACTCGACGAACTCCGCCGCCCGCAGCGCCGCCAGTTTCGCCTGGAATTTCGGAGAAGCCACGATCCGCCGCGCCGCCGGACACAGCAGCAGATCCTCCACGGCTTCCACGTCCAGATACAGGAAGTTCCGGTGGAACACCGACAGCGGCAGGTACGGGCTCGTGTTGAACGGCTGCCGGTTCGCAATGGCGTGCAGCGGATTCAGCGCGACAAAACCGGCGCCAAGCTCCGCTGCCGCCCATTCGACAATCGACGCCAGATCCGTGAAATCCCCCACGCCCCAGTTCCGCGCGCTGCGCACGCCGTACAGGCTGATGGCGAGTCCCGCCGCGCGCCCGCCGCGTTCCAGCTTCTCCGGCAGCCACGCGCGGTCCGGCGTGACGATCACCCGCTGCGCCCCCCGCCTTTGGCTGCCATCAGGCAGCGTCACCACCGCTTCCAGGTCGTGGTAGCCCAGCGGCAGCGGTCCCGGAAGCGCCACCCGCTGCGTTGTTTCAGCGATCTGCGCCTCCCACCGCCGCGCGCTGCCGTCCTCCAGATAGAGCGCCAGCGCGGCGCGGCTGCCGGCGGGCGCGCGCAACGGAACCGCGGGCTCGCGGTCCGACCCGCTCAGCACGATCACCGGATCCAGAGGCCGCCGCTGCCGCGCCTCTTCATGCTCCTGCGCCGAAGCCTCCAGCGCCTCCGGCGTCGACGTGTCGAAGCCCAGCGATCCGAGAATGGCCAGCAGCGTCCGTTCCGGAACCTCGTGCCGCTGCCCCCAGATGTCCCAGTACTCGCGGTCAATGCCGTGTTCCTGACAGAGCCGCCGGATCAGATCCCCGTGCTTCGCCGCAGCCGTCATGCGTGAATCTCAATTGTAGCGGGACGGCCTGCCGCGCTTCCCGGATCCGTAATCCGTCCGTAGCGGCGGGCGGAAGGGAGCACAGTGGTGCTGAAGGGGGACTTGCGGCGCAATCAGCGCAGATGCGGGAGGCGAACTGCGGGGCAGGGGGGACGGGATTTGCGTTTTGGCGCTTTTCAGGCCGGTGAGGCAGAAGCGGCCGCACACTTCAAGCGGTGCTGAAAGGATCTGGCCGCCTCGTACCCACTCAGCTGGGCTCGTCAACCCGGCAAGGGCAGCAGCCGCAGGGCGCCGTGCCAGTTGCTGAAGCGGTTCAGCGTGCGCAGCAGCCGCAAAATCGTCCGCCGCGCATGCCGCACCAGTTTGCCCGGGGTGTTGAAGATCAGAAACCGCAGCCGCTTGGGCCGCGCCGCAAGCAGCTCGGCCGGCAGCGCCAGCCGCTTCAGCGCCGTCAGCACATTGAAGGTCAGCACCGCGAAGCGAAACCAGGCGGCGTTGGCCCCGAAGCGGGCGCAAGGCAGCACCCCTCCGGCCAGCTCGTTCTTGATCACCGCGTGCGCCGCCTCGATCGAACCCGCCTTCTCGCGATGCCACTCCAGCAGCCGCTGCGGCTTCCAGTCCCACAGGTTGGTCCGCACCGCGAAGTACTTCACCGCCTCCCCGCCGGAAAACAGCTCGCCCTGCTTCTTGCGGATCCGGATGGCGATCGTGCGCAGCGGCTCGCGGTAGCGGTTCTCCGCCGTCTCCTCGGGGAAGTAGTCCACCTGCGCGCACTCCTGGATCCCCTGGCTGTCCTCGGCGTAGGGCTGCCAGCACTCCTCTGGCGTGGCCAGAATCTCTTCCCGCAACGCCGCACTCATCCGCGCACTGACGGCAAAGCCGATGAATCCCTGCGGCCCGTCCGGCCGCCGCTCATTGCGCAACCACGTCAGCAGGCCCTCCTCCTCACAGGCCGAGTCGCCACGGAAGTAATACTCGCCCACCGTCTCCGGCAACGCGGCAAAGGCCCGCTGCGCCACCCGCAGCGGTTGCTGCTGCGCCGGCACGTTGCCGTCCCGGAATTCATCGGCCAGCACCACGTTCATCTCCGCCCACAGCGCCAGCACCGGCTGGTAGCCGGTGCATCCTTCGTAGGTCCGCCTGGCCTCTTTCTTCCAGCTCTCAATGATCGTCGAGTCCAGGTCCACCGTGGCGATCTTCTGCTCCGCGCAGCGGCGGCCCAACTCCCGCACCACATCCTGATTGACCTGCGCCAAAGCGCGCAGCCCCGCGCTCTCCTCCGGGATATAGCTCACCTGGCCCACCGCCAATTCCTGCTGCGCCTGCTCGATCAGGGCCTCCTCGTGAAAGCGGTACAGAAACTTCCGCGCCGCCTCCGCGCTCGGCATCTGGTAGCCCGCCATCTGGGTCACATCGGGGGCTTCGCGCAATTGGTCGAAGTCCTCCAGGCAATCCCCACCCACCGCGTTCAACGTCAGGAAGCTTTCCACGTAAGCCGCTTCGTCCAAGCCCCGCTCTCGCTGCTTGAGACGCAAATGGCGCTTCACGCTGCCCGGCACATCCAGGCTCCGCACCGCCCGCAACAACAGCGGCAGGCCGCCCAATGCCGTGACGCACTCCTCCAGCGGCTCCGGATCGATCTCAAACAGAAACTCGCCCTCGGCCGGAGATCGCCTCGATTTCAACCTCATGCCAGAATCGCTTGCACGTTTGCACCCATTGGGTGCAACTCAGCCCCCCGCCCCTTCTGCACCCCAGCCCCACTCCTTCAGGCCTCACCAAGCAACGGCTCAATTCCTTACGGACGGATCACGGCCGCATCCCTTTCGCCCGCAGCGATGATATATAGTGGAACCATGCCGGAAGGATACGCGCCCATCTTCATCTTCCTGGTTTGCGCCCTTCTTTTCCCCCTCGTTCTGCTCGGCATCTTCCGTTATCTGCGTCCTTCGCTGCCTGTCCCGGCGAAGCTGGAAGCATACGAGTGCGGCATCCGCGCCGCCTCCAACGCCCGCGGCCGTTACACCGTCCGCTTCTACATCGTCGCCATCCTATTCGTCGTCTTCGACGTGGAAACCATTTTCCTCTTCCCGTGGGCGGTGCGCTTTAAACAGCTCGGCTGGTTCGGCGTGGCGGAAGTCGCCGTCTTTCTCGCCATCCTGATCGTCGGCTACGTCTGGGCTTACAGGAAGGGCGCCCTCGAGTGGGTCTGAGCGGAACAACTCCGGCGAGGCACTCCGCCGCATGACAGAGCGGCTCTATTACACAGACAGTTTCCTGACGGAATTCGATGCGCAGGTCGTCGAGCGCCTCGACGGCGGCGCGCGCATCGTCCTCGACCGGACCGCTTTCTATCCCACTTCCGGCGGACAGCCTCACGACACGGGCATGCTGAACGGAATCCCCGTGCTCGCGGTCGAAGAGGATTCCGGAGACCGCATCGTGCACACGCTCGGTCAGCCGCTGCCGGAATCAGACCGCGTGCATGGCGCCATCCACTGGCCCCGCCGCTTCGAGCACATGCAGCAGCACACCGGTCAGCACCTGCTGTCCGCCGTGTTCGACCAGCTGTTCGGCTTCTTCACGGTCAGTTTCCACCTTGGCGCCGAAGCCAGCACCATCGACCTCGATGCGCCCTCCATCACGCCGGAGCAGCTCGCCGCCGCCGAGCGCCGCGCCAACGAGCTCGTCTGGCAGGACCTGCCCGTGCACATCTCGTTCGAAGACGCAGCCTCCGCCTCCGGACTGCGCAAGGAGTCCGCGCGCGAGGGCACGCTCCGCATCATCAGCATCGAAGGCATCGACCGCTCCGCCTGCGGCGGCACGCATGTGCGCTCCACCGGCCAGATCGGCGCCATCCTCGTGCGCAAGACCGAAAAAATCCGCGGCCAGACGCGCGTCGAGTTCCTGTGCGGCTCCCGCGCCATCGCCCGCGCCCGCGCCGACTTCGAAGCCCTCGACCGCACCGCGCGCCTGTTCAGCTCCGCCCTCGATGACGTGCCGCAGACCGCGGCTTCGCTGCTCGAACAGGCCAAAACCGCCGAAAAAACCCGCCGCAAACTCGCCCTTGACCTCGCCGCGCTGCGCGGAAAGTCCCTCTTCGAATCCTGCCCGCCCGATCCGGCGGGCCTGCGCCTGCACATCGAGCGGCTCGCCAGCGGCCCCATTGACGACGAACTGCGCGCGCTGGCCCAAAGCTTCTGCTCAGGCGGCCGCGGCGTCTTCCTCGCCGCCTGCGAGAATCCCCCGTCCGTCCTGCTCGCCACCAGCGCGGAAACGGGCATCGACGCCGGCCAGCGCCTCAAGGCCGCCCTCGAGAAATGCGGCGGCCGCGGCGGCGGCTCCGCCCGCATCGCCCAGGGCAGCCTGCCGTCGGCGGAAATCCTCGAAGCCCTCGTCCGCGCCCTCTCTCAGCGGTAAAGCGGCGCGATCGAAAGCAGCCCCAGCCCCGCGGCGTACAGCACCAGCATCAGCCAGATCCGCGCCTGCACCGCCTTGTTGGCTCCCGCGAATTCCTTCCACAGCAGCAGCCCCCACAGCGTGCTCACCAGCGTCGCTCCCTGCCCCATCGCGTAGCTCACCGCCGGCCCCACGTTCACGCTCTTCGGCGCGCTGGCCGCGACAAAATTGCTGATCGTGCCCACGCTCCAGATCAGTCCTCCCAGCACGCCCAGGGCATGCTGCCGCGCCGTGCCCGTCAGATAATCCCGGAACCCCACCGGGTCGCCCTCCACCGGCAGGTTCATGAAGAACAGGTTGAACACTGGCGTCGACAGCAGCACGCCCACGGCGAAGCAGAACGCAGCCGCATATGGCCCCAGCCCGAGATCGCCCTGTTTGCTCATCTCCACCAGCGGATAGAACAGCCCCATCAGCACGCCCGCCGCCAGGCTCAGCCCGATGCCCTTCCACGGCGATGCCTTGCCCGCTCCCTTCCGTCCGCGTTTGCCGCGCTCCGGCGGCGCCTCCGGAGGCTTCTCCGCCGCGCGCTGCTTCGACAGCGCCGCATACGCCGCCGCCGTCATGACGATCGCCAACACCACCAGAGCCACGCCGCCGAACACCAGCACCGGCCGGCCTGCGGGATGGATGATGAAATTCAGCACCGCGCCGATGATCAGCGCCAGCCCGATTCCCACCGGAAACGCCACCGCCAGCCCCGCCACCGAGATCGCCGCCACCAGAAGCAGGTTGGCCAGGTTGAACACCACTCCGCCCGCCGCCGCCAGGGCCATCTGCTTCTTCCCCGTCACCGCCAGGTTGTCCAGAAACGGAAACAGCACCTGGTCCGAGCCCGGAATCACCATCTCCACGCTGCCGAACGTGAACGCCGCCGCCGTCGCGCCCAGCATCACCCCGATCACGTAATCGAAGTAATACAGCTCGAACCGCCATCGGCCGGCCATCTTCATCGTGTTGGCCCACGAACCCCAGCACAGCATTGACAGGATCATCAGCAGCAACGCCGCCGCGTATGTGGTGGGAATCATGCGCTGTGCCTCGCTTTCCGTTCGCCCGTCGGCGCGGAACTTGTAATATTATCAGCAGACGGATCAGGGAGGCATCCATGAGACTTGCGTTGCTCGCCGCTTTTCTGCTGGCTGCGCCCGCCGGCGCCCAGAGCCAGCGCTTCCAGATCGACGCCCAGACGCCGGAAGGGCTCCTGCTGCAGATGGCTGGCTCCGAATCCGACGAAGCGAAGAAAATCCAGCTCTACGAGGAGTTCCTCGACAAGTACCCGAGCCATGCCGGCAGAGCCTATGCGCTGAATCAGGTCGTCCCGCTCTGGCTGAAAAACAAGGCTCTCGACAAGGTGATCGCCGGCGTCCGCGAGATCCTCGCCTCCGAGCCCGACAACGCTCCCGCCGCCTACAACGCCCTCCAGGCTTGCGAGGAGAAAAACGACGCCGCCTGCATCGTCGAATGGGCCACTGCCACCATCGGCGCGGCGAAGAAGAAAATCGACTCGAAACAGCCGGAAGACGAAACGGAAGCCGAGACCTGGAAAGCCGAAGTCGATTTCGCCACGCAGGTCACCACCCGCGCCGAATACGCCTTCTACGCGGGCGCGCTCCGCAGCGGCGATCCCAACGCCATTCTCACCCTCGCCGTGGGCCTCGAAAAAGCCAACCCGAAAAGCCAGTACATGCCGCAGACCGCCGGCCGCGGCTTCATCGCCCTCATCCAGATGAAGGACATGAAGCGGGCGCTCGAATACGCTGAAAACGCGGCCGCCCAGGGCTTCGCCAACGAGGACATGCTGGTGTTCGCCGCCGACACGCACCTGAGTTCGTCGAAGAACTTCGACAAAGCCGCCGAATACGCTACCGCCCTCATCGGGATGCTCCCCTCGCGTTCCGCTCCGGAAGGCATGGATCAGGCAGCCTGGGAGAAAAAGAAAAAGGACACCCTCGCCCGCGGCTACTGGATCGCCGGCATCGCCCTGGGCGCGCGCGAAAAATGGCCCGACTGCGAGAAAATCCTGGCGGAAGGCCTGCCGGCCATCCAGGCCAGCACCGCGGCGAACGACCTGCTGCCGGGCGCGTATTTCTACCTGGGACTCGCCAACTACAATCTCGCTGGCAAGGGCCCCAAACGCGACAAGGCCCGCATCGCCGCGGCGGAAAAATACTGGACCGCCTGCGCCAAAATGAAAAGCCCCTTCCAGTCCCGCGCCGCCCAGAATCTCCAGGGCCTCGCGGCAGGCAGATGACGCATGAACATTCTGATCCCGAACCTCGGCTCTACGTCGCTCAAATACCAGATCCTTTCCATGCCGGACGAGAAAATCCTCGCCCGGGGACGGTACGAGCGCGTCACCAATTACGCCGCCGCCATCGCGGAAATCCGCTCGGGCGATACCCCCGTCGACGCCGTCGCTTTCAAGGCCGCCCACGGCGGCCCCCGCTACCAGGGCACCTATGTCATCGACGAGGGCGTCGAACAGGCCATGGCGCAGTTCCTCCTCGCCGCGCCGCTCCACAACGCCATCTACCTCGACGCCATCCGCGCCTTCCGCCAGGCGATGCCGGGCGTGCCGCTGGTGGCGGCGTTTGAGACCGAATTCCACCGCAACAAGCCCGAATATGCCCGCGTGTACGGCGTTCCGCAGGACTGGCGCACGGAACACGGCATCGAGAAATACGGCTTTCACGGCGCTTCGCATGAATACGTCAGCCTCCGCGTGCCGCAACTGCTCGGCTGCTCGCCCGCGGATCTGCGCCTGGCCAGCTGCCATCTCGGCGGCAGCTCCTCGGTCTGCGCCATCGACCGCGGCGTCTCCGTCGACACCACGATGGGCTTCTCGCCCCAGTCAGGTCTTGAAAACGCCACCCGCCACGGCGACCTCGACGTCTTCGCCGTGCTCTACATGATGGACCGCAACGGCTGGACCACTGAACAGGTGCGGACGCAGCTGTCGCGCGTCAGCGGCCTGGCCGGCCTGTCCGGCGTCGCCGGCGGCGACGTCCGCGACATCATGGAAGCCGCCCGCGCCGGTTCGGCGGCAGCCAATCTCGCGCTGGATGTCTTCGTCTATGAGGTGAAAAAAGCCATCGCCGGCTGCGCCGCCGTCATGAACGGCCTCGACGCCATTGCCTTCACCGGCGGCATCGGCGAAAACAGCCCCGCGCTGCGCCGCGCCATCTGCGAGGGACTGTCGTTCCTGGGCGTGGAGCTCGATCCGGCAGCCAACGAGAACGGCTCGGGAGACCGTCTGCTCTCCACCCCTTCTTCGCAGATCAAAGTCGCCGCTCTCTCGACCAACGAGGAGTTGATCGTCGCCCGCCGCGCGTGGCGCCTGCTTTCCGCTCAGTGACCGTCGTCGCCCACGGCGACCGGATGGTCCAGCTTCACTTTCCCCGTCGTGCCTTCCGGCAGCGGCGCCAGCAGCTGCTCCTTGCGGTAGATCAGCGTGCTCGTGTTGTAGCTGGCCAGCTCGAAGCCGTGCCCGTGCGTGATCGCGTCCGTCGGGCACGCCTCCACGCAGTAGCCGCAGAAGATGCACCGGCTGTAGTCGATGTTGTACACCGCCGCGTAGCGCTCGCCGCCGCTGATCCGCTCCTGCTCCGTGTTGTCGGCGGCTTCGATGTAGATGCACTGCACCGGGCACGCAGCCGAGCACAGGAAACAGGCCACGCACTTCTCCAGCCCGTTGTCATCCCGCTGCAGAACGTGCAGCCCGCGGTACCGCTCCTGGAATGCGGGAGGCGCATCCGGATAGTCGTCGGTGATGACGGGATTCATCATCTCCTTCAGCGTCACCGACATCCCTTTGGCAATCGCCGCAGCGCCTTTCAGGATTTCCTGTACTTTCGGCATCTTGTCTGCTCCGCTCCTCTTGCGCTTATCTCATCCGATGCAGCAGGGCTCCCGACGGGAGCCTAATTCTTCGCCCCTCACCCCGGCCGATACAGCGGCACGGACTCGCCCGGCTCGAAGATCGTCCTCCCTGCCCTCCGCCCCAGCTCCTCGTACACCCGCCTGTCGAACACCTCGCACGTCTCCGAAATCGTTCCGTCCTGCTCGATCACGAACAGCGACGGCACGAACTGAATGCCGTACGCACTGCTTGCCGGATAGCCGGCTTCCGCCCGGTCCAGAAGGATGGGCAGCTTCACCCGAAACAGCCGCAGAAACTCCCGCGTCCGCGCCGCATCGTCCTGGCTGACCGCGTAAACCGGCAGCGCGCTGTCCCGCAGCCGGTCCAGAAATGGCAGCGCCAGCTGGCACGTCGGACAGCTCGCCTTGAAGAACACCAACGCCGCCGGTCCCTGCGCGAGAATGCCGCGCAGCGAAACACGCCCGCCTCCGAGCTGTTCCAGCTCGAAATCCGGCGCCCTCTGTCCTTCCTTCAGCATGGCTTCAGCAGGCGGCCCCGCAAGGCCATGGGGCGGCTGAAAATTTCAGTCTACCAGCCTGCGTTCCCGGAGCCGCTTGTCCTCAATGATCCAGCAGCCGCAGCAGCTGCCCGGCACAGACGAGCAGCGGATCCGTCACCGTCGCGTACGGCGGCGCATAGGCCAGGTCGATCCCGGCGAACGTCTCCACGTCCATCCGCGCCGCCAGCGCCGCAGCCACGGTGTTGATGCGCGCCAGCACGCCTTCGTCGCCGGTCACCGCCGCACCCAGCAGCCGCCGGCTGTTGCGGTCGGCCACCAGCTGCACCGAGATCGTCCTTCCAAAGAAATACTTCGCCTTCTCGCGGCCCTCCACCACAGCCTCCACCGGCGAAAATCCCTCCCGCCGCGCCTGCTGCTGCGACAGCCCCGTTACCGCCACCGCCAGCCCCGCCACGCGCACGATCGACGTGCCGGCCACTCCTTCAAACCTCTCCCTGCCTCCCGCCGCGTTCGCTCCGGCCACGCGCCCCATCCGGTTCGCCGTCGTGCCCAGTGGAATCCACACATCGCGCCCCGACACGATGTGCCGCGCCTCGCAGCAGTCGCCCGCCGCAAACACGCCGTAGAGCGAAGTCTCCATGCGCTCGCTCACGGCCAGCGCGCCCGTGCGCCCCAGCGCGGCGCCCGCCTCCGCCAGCACCTCCACATTCGGCCGCAGCCCCGTGGCATCGATCACCAGATCCGCATCCAGCGACTCCGGATCCGCGCGCTCGTTCAGCCGGACCTCGACGGAGCACTGCTCCAGCCGTTCCACAATGCGCTTCGTCACCCACGGATCTTCGCGGTTCAGCAGCGTCGTCGCATCGTGGTGCAGCCGCACGCGCAGCCCTCGCGCCCGCAGCGCCGTGGCCGCCTCCAGCCCGATGTAGCCGCCCCCCGCCACGGCCGCCGTCCGCGGCCGCTCCCGCTCCAGATAGTCCTCCAACCGCAACGCGTCTTCGTCCGTGTGCAGCCGGAACACGCGCGGAGAACGCGAAACCCGCGCCGGCCGCGCTCCCGCCGCCCACACCAGCCGGTCGTACCGCACCCGCTCCCCGCTGCGCAGCACCGCTTCCCGCCGCCCGTGATGCACCGCCACCACTTCGCTTTCCGTGCGGATGCGGATGTTGCGCTCGCGTTCGAAAAACTCCGGCCGGTACACCACCAGCTGCTCGATCGAGGAAACCTGCCCTTCCAGCAGGTACGGCAGCCCGCACGCCCCGTACGAAATCCTCTTCCCTTTTTCAAAAACCAGAATCTCCGCCGAAGGGTCCAGCCGCCGCGCGCGCGACGCGGCGCTCAGTCCCGCCGCCACGCCGCCGACAACCACGATCCTCATGACCCGCCGCCCGCGCTCTCGCCCCAGTGCTTCCGCACGAACTCAAGAATGTCGAAACTCTTCGCCGTCCGGTCGGGAAAACACAGGTTCACCGCGTCCAGTTCGTTGTCCGCCAGCCGGAAAATCGTCGCCAGCTTCGTGATCACCAGCAGCTCCAGCCCCTTCTCGTTCAGCCCGAACATCGACATCGCCCCGCCCGCGCGGCTGATCTTCGTGTGCGCCATCACCAGGCAGCCCAGCGCGCTCGAATCGATATAGTCGACGTTCCGCATGTCGAGCGCGATATGGACTTTCCCCGAGCGGATCAGCTCCTCCAGCAGCGCGCGGAACTTCTCCACCGGCTCGCCCAGCACGAACCGGCCGCTCAATTCCAGAACGACCGCGCCTCCCTGCTCACGCTGGCTGATTTGAAACGACATGGGAACTCTATATTGTATCTGTGATGCCGCCTGCCAACCTCACACGACGCTGCTTCGTCTCCTCCCTGCCCGCCGCCGCGCTCGCCGCCCAGCCGGAGCCCCGCCGCCTGCGCCGCTCAGAGTCATACTTCGGCCTCCACTTCGATCTCCATCCCAACGAGAAAGACACCGAACTCGGCCGCGACGTCACGCCCGAAGCCGTCGGCCGCCTGCTCGACCGAGTCCGCCCCGATTTCGTCCAGTACGACGCCAAGGGCCACCCCGGCTGGCTCGGCTGGCCCTCCGAAATCGGCCCCTCCGCCCCGGGCATCGTCCGCGATTCCCTCGCCGTGTGGCGCGCTGAAACCGCCAGGCGCGGCATCGCGCTCTTCATCCATTTCTCCGGCGTCTGGGACGAGCAGGCCGTCCGCCGCCACCCCGAGTGGGCCCGCGTGACGCCGGAAGGCAAGCCCGATCCCCGCCATGTGTCGACCTTCAGCCCTTACGTCGAAGAGCTCATGATCCCGCAGTTGCGCGAGGCCGCCGCAAAGTATCAGCTCGACGGCGCGTGGATCGACGGCGAGTGCTGGGCCACGCACCCCGATTACTCTGAGGCCGCCCTGCGCGCGTATGGAAAGCCCGCTCCGAAGAAGCCGGACGATCCCGGCTGGCTCGAATGGCTCGAGTTCAACCGGCGGCAATTCCGCCGCCACGTGCGGACTTACGTCGAAGCCTTGCACAAAAGCCACCCGCAATTCCAGATCGCGAGCAACTGGCTCTATTCAACCATGGTGCCAGAAGCGCCGGAATTGCCCGTGGATTTTCTCTCCGGCGATTATCTGGGCAACGCGAGCATTTCCACCGCCCGTCTGGAGGCCCGCTACCTCGCCCAGACCGGAAAACCCTGGGATCTGATGGCCTGGGGCTTCCAGCAGGCCGAATCCAACCGCATCGGCCACATCTTCAAGCCCGCCGTGCAGCTCATGCAGGAAGCCGGAATTGTTCTGGCTCAATCCGGCGGATTTCAGGTCTATTATCACCCGGCGCGGTCCGGCCATTTCGAGGATTCCCACATCGAAATCATGGCCGATTTGGCCCGCCATTGCCGACGTCTGCAGAAATGGAGCCAGCAGACGGAAACAGTCCCGCAAATCGGCGTCGTCTTTTCGAAAGAGTCGCTCTACCGCACCGGGAACAAACTGTTCGGCGGCTGGGGCCGGCTGTCGGATCCCGCGCGCGGCTGGGTCGATCTCCTGCTGGCCTGCCAGTGGTCCGTGGACGTCCTGCCGGACTGGAAGCTCGGCCGCGTCGCCGCGCAATATCCCGTCATCGTCCTGCCCGATTGGGCGCAGCCCGGCGAAGAGTGCCTGGAAACGCTGCTCGAGTACGCCCGCAACGGCGGCGTTCTCATCATCAGCGGCGCGCACAACGCGCAGAAGCTGGCCCCGCGGCTCGGCTACCGGGCCTCCGGCGAACCCGCCCGCACCCAGGCCTGGCTGCGCCACGGCGCCGTCGCCAACGCCGCCGGCGTCTGGCTCGACGTCGAACCGGGCGAGACCCGAGTCCTCGATCTCCGCTACCCGGAGCTGAACACCACCCTCAACGGGAAACCGGCCGCCCTCGGAAGGGCGTTTGGCAAGGGACAGGTCATCGTCGTGCCCGGTCCCGTTGGGGATGTCTACGCCGCCACTCACGCCGCCGCCATGCGCGATTTCGCCAGCGCGCTCATCGCTCCGCATTTCCGCCCGCTCGTGCGCGTGGACGCGCCGCCCACCGTCGAAGTCGTGCTGCGGCGCAAGGGCGGAGAGCTGCTCGTGCATCTCATCAATACCACCGCCATGCAGGTGGCCGGCGACTACGCCACGGTCGACTTCATCCCAGCTGTCGGCCCCCTCCGTCTCACCGTGCAGGGCGCCAGACCGAAATCCGCTCGCCTGGAGCCCGCTGGAATGCCGTTGCAGTGGCGCGCCGTCTCCGGCGGCTGGCAGGCGGAGATCCCGCGCCTCGATCTGCACGCCGCAGCCGTCATGCTAAGATGAAAGCGTCACCCGCTCGGGCTCGTAGCTCAGTTGGTTAGAGCGCTACCTTGACACGGTAGAGGTCGCAGATTCGAGTTCTGCCGAGCCCACCACCTTCCCACGCATCGCAAACCAGCATCGCGCCTGCTGACGCCCGCGCACTCATCTGTACCTGCCCATGCAGAATTCTGTCTTCAGACCGAGGGAAAGCCCGCGGGATGGGAGCTTCACCGCCCGATCTGGAAAGACGGCTCCGTTGAAACTTCTGAAGCCCGCCCTGGCGCAGGTTCGTGGCGATTCAGCTCAAAAGCGGCGAGTCTCTGAAACCGGACGGCAGGTCGCCCGCAGCTGAACTCCGCTTTCAGACCAGCGTTCGCATCTGCAATGCTGTCTCTCTCCGGATCGCCCGCGGCTGTCCGGCAGCTTCCGGATCACAGGAAAGCAGTTCGGTTTGGATCCGCCGGGTTTGCATCCTGGAATGAATGCCCCAATCGCTATCCGGACAAGGGGGGCTCGCCAATCCGGGTCAGCAGGTCGTCAACGGCTTGTCTGGGCAGCCGGATGCCGTGGTCGCGCATCTTCCGTACCGATACTCGAACCTTGCTTGGCGACACTCGGCGAAGATCACCTGCAGCCGGTCTTTGGTTGCCCGGCGTCTGAACAATTCCTCGCGGACCGCTTTGGGCACGAATACGGTGCTGAACTATACGCTCAGAAATGGCACAAGCCCCGCGTGCTGAAGGGCGATGACACACGAACTGTCGATTGTGCAGCGGCGGCCGCGCATCGAAACTCAACTCTTTCCGGCTGGAGCAAGGATCAGAAGGCCGAGCACGAGCGTTCCCAAGGCGAGGAGGGCCTTCTTCGCATTCTGTTGCGCGTCGATCTGCTTGGGATGCTGGACGATCCCGAACTCGGACTGGTCCGGATTGGCCGGGTCAACCGGCACGAGGTGCCGGCTCAGGGATGGCTGCAGTTGCTCCGCGATGTGCGGGTACGCCATGACGATCATGGTCTTGCGGAGCGCCAACCCGTGTTCAATTCCTCCCGGCAGGCCTCGCTGAGAGTATTTCCCACGAACCGGGCAGCGCTTCAGCGTCGCTCAGCTTCCGGCTGGCGGCAGGGTCAGGAACTCCTTGCTCTCCCTGGCGCGTGTACGCGGGCGGAACGTACACGGTCAGGCCATGCGCGGCGCCAAGCGCCTGAAGGCGCAGTGCCGTGACCTGGCCGGCTGCATCGCCGCAGGAGATGAAGACTTTCATGTTGGCGCCGCGACTCGATTCTACCCTGCAGGGATGCGTGACCTCCGGCGCTCCGATGCAACCGCCGGCAGGCAGGTTGACCACCTTTTGCCGCTTCGCGGCTTCGCGAGGCCTGTCCTGCCCTGAATCCGGCGTGCGCGTTCGTCCGGACGCCGCAACGGCATCATTTTGAACCCCTTGGCGAGGCCAAGACTCGCGACCCCATCGCCATTGCTGGCCTCCCCGCTGCTTCCCGCTACTCTCGCCGCCCCCAGCCCCGGTGCGCGCGGAATCTCCCCGCCGCCCGCTAAAATCGGAAATACCCCGTGGGCGAAATCCGACATTCCGTCTGCGCGCTCGACTGCCCCGACTGCTGCGCGATCGTTGTCGAAACGGACAACGGCCGCGCCACGCGGCTCAGGGGCGATCCCGCCCATCCCGTCACGCAGGGCTTCCTCTGCGCCAAAGTCGCCCGCTACCTCGAGCGCGAATACCACCCGGACCGCCTCCTGCATCCGCTCCGGCGCACCGGCGCGAAAGGCGAAGCCCGGTTCGAACGCATCTCCTGGGACCATGCCCTCGACGCCATCGCCGCAAGTCTGAGAAGCGTCTCGGAACAATTCGGCCCGGAATCCGTGCTGCCCTACAGCTACGGCGGCACGCTCGGTTTCCTCCAGGGCGGCTCGATGGACCGGCGCTTCTTCCACCGCCTCGGCGCGTCGCGGCTCGACCGCACCATCTGCGCCTCGGCCGGCGGCGCGGGGCTGATGGAAGCCTACGGGCGGCGCATGGGCACGCCGCCGGAAGACTTCGTCCACGCCCGCTACATCATCGCCTGGGGCGCCAACATCCTCGCCACCAACGTCCATCTGTGGCCCTTCATCGTCGAGGCGCGGCGGCGCGGCGCGCGCTTCGTCGTCATCGACCCGGTGCGCACGAAAACTGCGGCGCTCGCCGACTGGCATCTGGCCCCCTACCCCGGCTCGGATCTCGCGCTCGCCCTCGCCATGATGCACGTGCTCTACGAAGAAGGGCTCGCGCGGAAGCTGGACGGCGATGAAAGCCTGCGGGCGCGCGCAGCCGAGTATCCACCGGAAAAAGCCGCGCATTTCACGGGAATTGAAGCCGCCGACATCCGCCGCCTGGCGCGCGAATACGCCACGATGCGGCCGGCCGTGATCCGTCTGAACTACGGCGTACAGCGCAGCCAGCGCGGCGGCCGCGCCGTCCGCGCCATCAGCCTCCTGCCGGCCCTCGCCGGCGCATGGGAAGAGCGCGGCGGCGGCCTGCAGCTCACCACCAGCGGCGCGTTTCAGGTCAACCGCAACGCGCTCGAACGGCCGGATCTCGGCCCCCCGGCGCGCACCATCAACATGACGCTCCTCGGCCGCGCGCTCACGGAACTCGGCAGTCCGCCCGTGAAGGCGCTGGTCGTCTACAACTCGAACCCCGCCGCCATCGCGCCCAATCAGGCTGCCGTCCTCTCGGGCCTTCAGCGCAACGATCTCTTCACCGTCGTCATCGATCATTTCCTGAACGACACGGCGCGCTACGCCGACATCGTGCTGCCCGCCACGACGTTCCTCGAGCACACCGACCTCTACTTCGCCTACGGCCACTACTACCTGCAGCTGGCCCGCCCGGCCGTCCCTCCGCCGGGCGAGTGCAGGTCCAACGTCGAAATCTTCCGCCTCCTGGCGCAGCGCATGGGCTTCGACGACGCCTGCTTCCGCGATACCGAAGACGATCTGCTGCGGCAGGCGCTCGAAACAGATTCGCCTTATTTTGCAGGAATCACGCTGGAGCGCCTCGAACGCGAGCGCTTCGTCCGCCTCAACGTGCCCGATCTGCCCATGGCCGGCGTCCAGCCTGACCTCGACGGCGGGCCGCTCGCCTACGAGCCGCCCGAAGAAAGCCGCCTCGGCGCGGGCTTCGATCCCTGCTATCCGCTCGAGCTGGTCAGCTCGAAGGCGCACGACGGGCTGAATTCGTCATTCGGGATGCTGCCCCGCGCGCAGGCGGAAACCGCGGTGCTTGAAATCCATCCCGAAGACGCGGCCGCGCGCGGCATCCGCGACGGCATGACCGTGGAGGTGTTCAACCAGCGCGGCGCCATCCGTCTGACGGCGCGCGTCGGCGGTTTCGTCCGTCCCGGCGTCGTGCGCGCGCCCTCGGGACGGTGGCCCGCGAAGGCGGGCGGCGCGAATGTGAATCTTCTCATCGCAGACCGGCTCACCGACATCGGCGGCGGCCCGACCTTCTACAATTGCCTCGTGGAGGTGCGCCGGTGCGAATCCTGATGGCGGCCGCGTTGCTCGTTCTGGCGGCGGGATGCCGGCAGCCGCGCCATCCCCATCCCGAGCTGATCGTGGAGGAGCCATCGTCGCTGAAGCCCGCCATCGACGCCGCCAACCCCGCCGACCAGGAGCAGCTGCTTGAAGGCTTCTACGAGCCCGACCCCGGCGGCTGGCGCTGGGCCGCGCCGGAGTTCACCATCTCGCTCGGCGTGCCCGAAGAGCTGCGGGGCAAGGAGGCGCGCATCGAGTGCGATCTGTGGATTCCCGAGGCGGGCTGGGCCGACCTCGCGGGCATGACCATCACCGCCCGGACGGCCGACCGGACTCTGGGACAGTGGCGCGCGGAGAAGCCCGGCGCGCAGACCGCCGCGTTTCCCGTGCCCGCGGCGCTGACCGGCGAAGATGCAATTCTCGTTGATTTTGTTCTGGACCGGTTCATCCCTCCGCGGGGCGAGGAGACCCGGCGGCTGGGCGTGGTCGCCTCGAAGTTCCGGCTGGTGGCGGCGGCGCGATGAAACGGCCTGCGTGGCGCGATGCCTGGCTCCTGCTGCCGGCGCTCGCCCTCATGGCGTGGCTCGACTGGCACGGGCTGAGAACCTGGTTCCAGCAGGATGACTTCGCCTGGCTCAGCCAGGGCGGCCGCATACACTCGTTCAAGGATTTTCTCGAGGCTCTGTTCCGTCCCGCCGCCCAGGGCACGGTCCGCGTCTTCAGCGAACGGCTCTACTTCATCGTTCTTGAGCGCCTGTTCGGTCTCGACCACCGGCCCTTTCACCTCGCCGGACTCGCCGTGCAGATCGCCAATCTGGCTCTGCTCGGCTGGATCACCCTCCGGCTGACCGGCTCGCGCGTGGCTGCCGCCGCCGCGCCCGCCCTCTGGGCCGCAGGGCTCGGCG
Organism: Bryobacteraceae bacterium; assembly: GCA_026002875.1. Classification (NCBI taxonomy): domain Bacteria; kingdom Pseudomonadati; phylum Acidobacteriota; class Terriglobia; order Bryobacterales; family Bryobacteraceae; species Bryobacteraceae bacterium. Next base: position 2,480,429 of record BPGE01000001.1, on the reverse strand, counting down.
TGGCCGTCCCGCTGGCCTGGATCTCGGCCTTCAACGAGCTGCTCTGCGCCTTCTGCATGCTGGCGGCTTTCGCCTGCCTGCTCCTGTGGCTCGAGACCGGCAGGCGCAGGTGGCTCGCGGCGCAGTGGGGCTTCCTGCTGTCGGGATTCGGCGTGCTCGAAATCGTCGTCGTCTACCCCGCCCTCGCCGCCGCGTGGTGCTGGCTGGACCGGAAACGCGTGCCCCGGCCCGTCTGGCGGATGGCAGCCGCCAGCGCCGCCTTCGCAGCGGCTCATCTATGGCTGATCCCGAAACCGGCCGAAGGAACCTACGCCCGGCACTGGGATCTCTCGATGCTGGAGACCCTCGGCCGCTACTGGGTGATGGCGCTCGGCGGCAATCTGGAAGCGGCCTATTGGCCCCTGCCGTGGCTGGCCCCCGCGGCCGTGGCGGCCGCACTGAGCGTGGCGGCGGCGGCCTGGCTGTGGCTGGCCTTCAGGCGCGGCGCCAGGCTGGCCGTCTTCGGAGCGGCCTGGTTCGTTCTCGTGCTCGCTCCCGTGCTGCCGCTCCGCGATCATGTCTCCGATTACTACCTGGCCGTGCCCTCGATCGGTTGGGCATGGATGGCCGCAACAGCCCTGCAGGCGGCATGGGCGCAGCGCGTGTGGATCAGGGCCGCCGCGAGCCTGCTTCTGGGGCTCCACCTTCTCTATGCGGGCACCGCGCACCGGATGACAGCGGACTTCCGATATCAGAGGGGGCTGGAGGCGCGGCATCTCTTCTTTGCGCTCGATACCGCCGTGCAACTCCAACTTGGCAAACTGATCGTCGTCACCGGCATCGACGAAGACCTGTTCTGGACCGCGTTCTTCGACTCGAGAATCCTCCTGCCGGCCCGCATCTGCATGGACCCGCGCTTCGTCAGCCCCCGCCTGGCCGCTGAATCGTTCGATTCCGTCCAGCAGGCGCGCTGCTCTCCGGCCGAGATCGCGCAGGCGGCCCGCGAGCGCCGGCTGGCGGCCTACGAGTGGATTCCCCGGAAACTCCACGCCCGCACGCGTCACTACCGCCACCGCCTGCCCCGCGAGTGGCTCGGGCTCCCGCCGGCGCAAATCGTCACCAGCCGGGCAGAAGATGCGCGATGGCTCGGCCCCGGCTGGCACCAGATCGAGCCCGGCGGCCGATGGACGCAGCTCCGCGCCGAAGCCACCCTGGCCGCCCCGGACCGCCCCGGGCGCACGCTCTTCCTCTACGGCTACCGGCCCCTCGAGCCGGACCGTCAGCCTGTCCGCCTCCTGCTGCGGATCGATGGCCGCCTCGTTCAGACTTTCACCCTCCCGCAGAACAGGCCTGATTTCACGCTCCAGCTTCCCCTCCCCGCCCCCGGCGCCGAACCGGTTCTGCGCCTCCAGATCGAGGTTGACCGCCCCCATGCGGCCCCCGGCGACCAGCGGCTGCTGGGCATCGTCGTGTCCCGCCTCGGCTGGCAGTAGCCGCGGCGGCGCAACTTTCTGATTAAATTTCGTCTTTCTTTGAGAGGAACCGTCGATCTCTGAAACAAAACTGTCGTACTTGCGTCTGTAAGGTTACGCTCTAACGATTTTCGTTGCTCCTGCCGATATGGTGCTGTATCCTTGGAAGCCTGCAGGATGCGGACGCCGCCAGACGGAAAGCCGGCGGCAGGGTTGTTTGACAGACGAAAACAGGGGCCGCTGAGACGGAGCCCGGCCGGGAAAAGACCCGGCCACGAACGCCCATCACCCTCCGGTCTGGATCCCGCAGACCCGTTCGCGGTTTTTCGGTGACCGGAGACACTCAGGATGGCCCAAAGATTGCAAAGCTGTGGTATCCTAGCGAATTGCGTCGAACGAGGTCGTTCGACCGACAGAAACTGTACTGACTTTGTATTAGGGATTACTTATAGAAGAAATTCTGAGTGAGGCACGCTGAGATTTTGGAACCAGATTCGCTCCCGAGCGTCTATCACATTGCCAGTCGGAGCGGATTGGAAAAAGACAACGGAAGAAGGGAGATACGGCCATGACCAAGAACGAACTGAACAGGTACAGGCAGATCCTCGAAGCCAAGCTCGCCGAGCTGTCCCAGGCGGTGCGTGAGCGCGAAGGAATCGCCATCGAGAAGACCCCGGACGCCATCGACGAAGTCCAGCACGCCGCCGAGCGTGAACTGGCCATCCGGAACCTGGACCGGGAGACGCAGCTGCTCCGCAATGTCCGCGCCGCTCTGCAGCGCATCGCAGACGGCTCCTACGGCATCTGCCTCCGCTGCGACGAGGAAATCAGCCAGAAACGGCTGAACGCCGTGCCGTGGACGCCTTACTGCATCACCTGCCAGGAATACGTGGACAAGAGACGAGCCGAGGAAGGCGAGTCGATCGAAGAACTTCTGGTCGCATAACCCTCCCTTCGTCCGATCTCCCGCCATCTCTTGGGGCGCGGGCATCGCCCGCGCCCTTCTTGTCTCTGCCTGAACTGCCCGAAATCAGGCATCCCCCGTCAATGCGATGGCCGAAAACATCCGCCCCGCCCGCTCCCCGTCCCTCCTCCAGGAGTGAAACTCCGCCCCGCCGCAGCAGGTGCAGACCTCCGTGCTGTCGATCCGTCCCTCTTTCAGCCCCGCAGCGAGCAGCTGCCGCCGCAGCGCCGCGCGCAGGTCGATCCGGGTCTTCCTCTCCAGATCGTTCCGTTCCGGGAACCAGTCCCGGAACTGAACAGCCACTTCCGGTCCGACCTCGTAGCAGCAGCCGCCGATCGCCGGTCCGAGCGCGGCGATCAGATCCTCCGGGCGGCTGCCGTACAGCCGGCCCATTTCCCCCACCGCCGCCGGGACGATTCCCTGCACCGTGCCCCGCCAGCCCGCATGGATGGCGGCTGCGGCGCGGCGGACGGGATCGAGCAGAAGAACCGGAACGCAATCCGCGGTCTTCACCGCCAGCCGCGTCCCGCTCCGGCGGGTGACCAGGGCGTCGGCCTCCAGTCCCGGCCGCCACTGTCCAGTTGCAACCACGCGGGCCGAGTGCACCTGCTTCAGTTCCAGCCACGGCCGCGGCGGAGCCACGCGCGCCGTGCCAAAGCAGTGTTCGGCTGCGCCGCTCTCGGCCAGCAGCGTGGACAGGTATTCGCCTTTCGGAGTCTGGATGACGCTCACGCGGCAGGGTTCTGCGTCTGGGCGATCATCACCCGCTTCTTGAAGTCTTCCAGCATCGACTCGTTCAGCCGCACTTCCGTCGGCCGGCGCACGAGGCTCATCTGGTCGATCTTGTCCTGCAGTTTCAGCAGGCCGTAAAACAGATTCTCCGGCCGCGGCGGGCAGCCGTACACATAGACATCGACGGGCACGATCTTGTCGACGCCCTGCAGAACGGCGTATGTGTTGAACGGTCCGCCGACGCTCGAGCACGCCCCCATCGAGATCACCCACTTCGGCTCCGGCATCTGGTCGTAGATGCGTTTCAGCACCGGCGCCATCTTCAGCGTCACCGTGCCGGCGACGATCATCAGATCCGACTGCCGCGGGCTTGGACGGAAAACCTCTGCCCCGTAGCGGGCGATGTCGAAGCGCGAAGCCGAACTCGCGATCATTTCGATCGCGCAGCAGGCCAGCCCGAAGGTGAGCGGCCAGAGCGAGGACTTCCTCGCCCAGTTGAAGACATAATCGACCGACGTCACCAGGAAGTTGCGCTCGTTCACGTTTTCCAGGTACATGAGGTCTCCGTGCTCGTATTGTATATCAAGAGGTACGGCTCCGGTTTGGCCTTCTGCTGCGGCCTGCGGAGATCCCGTCTTCCCGGCAGCGCCGCATCGCCCCGCGGAAGCCGTCCGCGTCTCGGCCTGCGTCCGGAAACACCTGCCTGCGGACCCGCGATGATCTGATTGCAGCGCAGCCCGCTCGCCCGCGCCATTCAGTCGAGATTGTCCGGCTCGTAAGGCCGGTAACCGTGCGCCGCCAGCAGCTCGCGCGCCCGGGCGTCGCTGTCGCCCGTGACGTAAAAGAACGCCCCGTGCAGCGCCCGCCGGAACAGCACGCCGCCCATGTACAGATCGGCCTCGACCAGATAATCGATGCCCTGTTCGGTGAGCAGTTCTTCGAGCGCCTGCGCCTCGCGCAGACGTTTGGCGATGTAGAGCAGGATCAGCTCCTGATCGCCGAAAAACGCCTCGTCGCGCCGCATAGCCCCCGCTTCCAGCCTAGAGAAAAAGGGGACAGGAACACAATTGCCCTTTTCCAGCCGCGTGGCCGGACCACAGCCAGGCGCGCCGGAAGAGCAGACTGCCCGCAGCGGACGCTGGGCGCCGCCCTGCGCGACAGCCCCTGTGCGCCGGCGTGGCCACCGTTTTGCCGCAGCCGGCCACGGGGTCCGCCGGGGGATTCATTCGCGCTGGATCCCGAGCTATAGTATTCGCTGCCAGGAGACGGGGGCGCGGAACTCCGATTTCGGGACCGACAGCAAGCCGCCTGAGACAGGGCCGCGCCGGGCCTTCTGACAGGGAGGAGGGCGGCAATGCGATTCATGTTCACGATTGAGGCCGTGGTGTGCCTGCTGGCGCCCGCGGCCCCGGCTCAACAGGTCTATTCCGACCCTCAGGGGCGGTTCCATGTGGCGGTCCCCGCGGGGTGGATGGCAGAATCGGCGGGCGAGGGCGGTGCCCGATTGTGGAGCGGCAGCGCGTCCTGCCATCTTCTGTGGATGGAGTCGGCGGAAGATGCCCGGGCGCTGGTGGCGCAGGTCCTGGGTCAGGCGGGCGCGCAGTGGCGGAACTTCCAGGTGGTCAGCAGCGGCGAAGCGGCGCTGGGCGCGCTGCGGGGGCAAAAGGCCGTGGCCGTCGGCACGAATCCCGCTGGAGAGGGAGGCGTGTTCCTGGCCACTGTCGCCGGCGAGGGCAACCAGCGGATCGGGCTCATTTGCAGCTTGCCGCAGGCGGCGTTCGCCGGCCTGAAGGATGCTCTTGCCACGGTGGAGCACGGAGTGGGGTTGGGGCCAACGGGGGGGCTGCGGGCGCCAGCCGACTTCCAGGAGAAGCTGGACGCGCTGGAGGCGGCGTGCCGCGCTTTCGTCCTGACGCCGCAGGAGTGCGAGGCGCGCCGGAGGTTGCTGCTCCAGAAGGGCTCTGGCGGGCCGACTCCAGCCATGGCCGTGGCGGCGCCGCCCGCCGGACGGGGGACGCTTGGAATTGAATTCCGGGACCTGACCGAGGCCGAGGCCAGGTCGATGGGAATGCAGCGGCGCGCTGGCGTGTGGATCGCGCGGGCCGTGCCGGGCAGCCCGGCGCAACAGGCGGGCATGGGTGAAGGGGACGTCCTTCTACTGATCGACCGCCAGTTGATTCAGAGCGCCGATGACGTCGTGCGCCTGATGTCGGCAAAGAAGCCCGGGGATGCCGTGGAAGTGGGGTGGTTCAGCCGGGGACAGGCCAGAACAGCCAGCATCCGGCTGGCTGCGATGGTTCCGCCCGCGCAGCGCAGCACGGCGCAGGCGCCCTCGCAGAGCGCTGCAGTACACCCGCAGGAGGGTCCGGCAGTTTCCGCCTCGAAACCAGGCACGGTGAAACTGATCCGGCATGCGGTAAGAGACCCCGGGGCAGACAACATCGAGGCTTACAGTTTCCTGATCCCGGCGGGCTGGCGCACGGAAGGCGGAATCCAGTGGTTTCCCCAGTACCGCATTCTTGCCAACCTGCTGATGCGCATCATCGACCCGCAGACGGGCGCGGCCATCGAGTTCCTTCCGGTTCAGTATTTCTTTTACTGGCAGGTGCTGCGGCCACGCCCGAACGGGAGCAACTACCTGGGACGGGTGCTTTGGCCTCCCATCCAGGACGTTGGCGAATTCGTCGAGACCATGTACATGGGTGGACCGCTGGCCAGGCTGCGCAAGGCAACGAAGGCCGCCGTGCAGGAAATGCCCGAGTTGGCGGCGCTCGCCGTGCGGGGCGAGTCAGCTTCACAGGCCAAGTCCGGGAAGATCCGGTACGAATACGAACAGGACGGGCAGGCGTGGGAGGAAGACGTGTATGTGACGCTCGTCTATACATTCGTCGCCGACATAGCGATGTGGCGGTCTGACCGCGCCTACAGTTTCCGCGCTCCGAAGGGGATGCTGGACCGGCTGACACCGCTGATGGCGGCCGTCGTCTCCACGGCCCGGATCAGCCTCGACTGGTTCGCCCAATACTCCATCGCAGGCCAGCTTTTCGACGAGAGGATGCGGCAGGGCATCCGCGGCGCCGCCGCCCTGAGCCAGACCATCCGGCGCAACAGCGAAGAAATCCGTCAGATGTTCGAGCAGTCCTACCGCGAGCGCACGGCTGCCGACGACCGCATCCACCAACGCTTCACGGAGTACATCCGCGGAGTGGAAACGTATCGCAATCCATTCGAAGACCGCCCGGTGCAACTTCCCTCGGGTTACTCCAACGTCTGGGTGAACCGGAACGGAGAATACATCCTTTCCAACGAAGCGAATTTCAATCCGAACATCGGCTCGAATCTCGACTGGCGTCCGCTGAAGCGGGCACAGTAAGAGCGGAAGGCCATAGACTATGAACGGCGCGGCCGCGGGGGGCAGCGGAACCTGACTTCTGAATCACGCCTGCCGCGAGCGGCCGAGGCCCGGTAAAAGGAAGGATTCCGCCGTGTTTCTGCTTGCATCCGCGCTTGTGATTGCTGTTGCCAGTCCGAACGGTCAGGTGAGATTCGAACTGGCGTCCGACATGACGTATTCGGTCAAACTCGCCGGGCGCACAGTGATCGAGCCGTCGCGGCTGTCGATCACCGTGGACGGCGCCGACCTCGCCGCTGGGGCGAAACCTGGACGCGCCACGAGCCGGAGGATCCGCGAGCGATTCGCCTGGCACGGCTCGCACGCCACCGCCATCGCCGACTGCAATGAATCTTCAGTCCCTGTCTCGGGCCGGATTCCCTACACAGTGGAGATCCGGGCCTGCAATGACGGCGCCGCGTTCCGCACCATCGTTCCCGGCACGGGGAACCGGGTGCCGGACGAGGCCACGGTCTTCCGCCCGCCAGCAGGCAGCACGGTGTGGCATCACGATCTCGAAGGCCATTATGAGGCGCTTCACAGGCGCAGCCTCATCGGGGAGATTCCAGCGGGCGAGTGGCTCGCCCCGCCGGTCACCTTCCGGATTCCTGAGGGCGGCTACGCTTCCATCACCGAGGCGGGACTGGCGCGCTACGCCGGCATGGCGCTGCAGGCGGACGGGCAAGGCGCGCTGCACGCGCGGCTCGGGCATGCGCATCCGCCGAGCTATCCCTTCCGGCTCCGCTACAAGGAGGACATGGAGCGGCTGGCGAAGCCTGCCGCCGTCAGCGGAACCATCACGACTCCGTGGCGCGTGATCCTTGTGGGGGCCGATCTCAACGCCCTGGTCAACGCGGATCTGGTCTGGACGCTGGCGCCGCCGCCGGACCGCCGGATGTTTCCGCAGGGGGCGGCAACGCCTTGGGTGAAGCCCGGGCGCGCAGTGTGGAAGTACCTCGATGGCGGGCAGAACGACGCGGCCACGGTCCGCGAATTCTCCCGGCTGGCGGGGCAGCTCGGCTTTGAATACCAGGTGGTGGAAGGGTTCTGGCAGAAGTGGACCGAAGAGGAACTGCGCGATGTCATCGCGGACTCGCGCCGACACGGAGTCGGGCTCTGGTTGTGGAAGCACAGCCGGGAGCTGCGCGACCCGGAATCGCGCACGCGCTTCTTCGACCTTTGCCGCCGCGCAGGCGCCGCCGGAGTCAAGATCGACTTCTTCGACCACGAAGCCAAAGAAGTGGTGGAGCTGTACGAGACGCTGCTGCGGGAAGCGGCCGCACGCCAACTGCTGGTGAACTTCCACGGCGCCAACAAGCCGGCGGGGGAGTCTCGGACATGGCCGAACGAGCTGACGCGCGAGGCCGTCCGCGGGATGGAATCGCGCAAGTCGCCCAGGGCCCGCCACGATGCCACGATTCCCTTCACGCGCCTGCTGGCCGGCCCCGCGGATTACACGCCGGTTCACTTCGGCGAACGCCGCAACGACACGACCTGGGCCCATCAGATCGCCACAGCCATCGTCTTCACATCGCCTCTGCTGACGTACGCCGCCCACCCGGCGGCGATTCTCGCCAATCCCGCTGCGGAGTTGATCCGGGCGATTCCCGCGGTCTGGGATGAAACGCGCGTGCTGGCGGGGTCCGAGATCGGCGAAGCCGCGATCTTCGCCCGAAGAAGGGGAGGCGACTGGTTCATCGCCGCGGTGAACGGGGAAACCGCCCGGGAGGTGGAGATCCGCCTGGACTTCCTCGGCGCCGGGAGCTGGAAAGCCCTGCTGGTGAAAGATGCGGGTACGGCCGGGGACTCCGTGTCCGTGGAGACCGCGGTTGCCGGCAAGGACGGCCGCTGGATGATCGGCCTGCTGCCGGGAGGCGGCTTCGCCGCCCGGATCTCGCGGCAGTGAAACCCTCATATCCGGGCCGCGCCTGTTGCGCAAGGCCGGTAGGCGCCGCCACGCGGCCCCGCCGGAATACGTGGGATTCGCAGCAGAATCCGTGAGAATCGCCGCTGGATCAATCCACAATCCTGGTGATGGCGCTCGACAGGACGGCGGCGGCTCCGCATACCGACAGCCAGATCCTCCACTGGCTTGCGCTGGTCATGACTCCAGGGCTGGGGACGAAACGGGCGATGGATCTGCTGGAGCGGTACGGCTCGCCCGAGCAGATTCTCCGGCTGGACGCCCAGGAACTGGAAGGCGCGGGAGTGGCCCCGGCGGTGGCCAGCAGCATGGCGGCGGGCTGCTCCTTTGCGGCGGCGATGGAGGTGGCGGAGCGCACCAAGCGGATGGGCGTGGAGGTGATTCCCTGGTGCGACGCGCGCTACCCGCCACGATTGCGGGAGATCTACGACCCGCCGCTGCTGCTGTTCGCCCTCGGCCGCGTTGAGCTGCTTCAGACCGTGATGGTGGCGATCGTCGGCAGCCGCCAGCCTACGGCCTACGGGCAGGCGGTGGCGGAACGGCTCGGCCGGGATCTTGCGGCGGCGGGCGTAACGGTGGTGAGCGGCATGGCGAGGGGCGTGGACACGTCGGCGCACCAGGGCGCCCTGGCGGTGAAGGGCGCAACCGTGGCTGTCTTCGGCTGCGGGCTGGACGTGATCTATCCGGCGGAGAACCGCGGGCTGGCGGAGCGGATCGCCCGGGAAGGGCTGCTCGTGAGCGAGTTCCCCCTCGGCACGCCCGGCCATCCGCAGAACTTCCCCATCCGCAACCGCGTGGTCAGCGGATTGAGCGAGGGCGTCGTCGTGGTGGAAGGCAGGCAGTACAGCGGCAGCCTGATCACGGCGCGGCTGGCGCTGGACCAGAACCGGGAGGTCTTTGCGGTTCCGGGCAACATCACGAGTCCGGCCAGCTTCGGGCCGAACCTGCTGATCAAGCAGGGGGCGCAGATGGTGCAGTCGCACGAGGACATCCTCGATGGACTCGGCACGGAGGCGCGGGCGCGGTTGGCGCGGCAGACGGCCCTGCCCATCGGGACGCAGCCGGCGCCAGCCGCAGGCCCGATGGCCCACATCGCAGAAGAAGTGCTTCGTTTTCTAAAGGTTGACAGTCCGGTGGCGCTCGACGACCTGATCGAATGGCTGCCTCACGTCTCGCCTTCCGAGTTGATCGCCGTGCTGTTCGAGCTTGAAGAGGCGGGCCGCGTCCGCCAACTGCCGGGCAGAAGTTATGTTAAGGTATGGAGCGAGTAGCCATCGCGGACGGGGCGGATTCCTTGCGCTTTGCTGCGCCCGGCCGTTTCCGTCTCTCCGGCTTCAATCCATATGGCGAAATCTCTGGTCATCGTCGAGTCCCCGGCCAAAGCCAAGACGATCGGGAAGTACCTGGGCAAGGACTTCACCGTCAAGGCAAGCCTCGGCCACATCAAGGATCTGCCCAAGAATCAGCTTGCCGTCAATGTGGATGACGGCTTCGAGCCCACCTATGTCGTCATTGAGGGCAAGAAGAAGCTGATCGAGGAGCTGCGCAAGGCGGCTCACTCGGCCGAAGCCGTCTATCTGGCGGCCGACCCGGACCGGGAAGGCGAGGCGATCTGCTTCCACCTGCAGGAGGAGCTGCAGCCGAAGCGCGGAGACAAGCCGGCTATCCACAGGGTCACGTTCAACGAGATCACGGCGCCGGCGGTGAAGACGGCGTTCCAGCATCCGCGGCCGGTGGACATGAACCTCGTGAACGCGCAGCAGGCCCGGCGCGTGCTCGACCGCCTGGTGGGCTACAAGATCAGCCCGCTGCTGTGGGACAAGGTCAGGCGCGGGCTGTCGGCAGGCCGCGTCCAGACGGTGGCGCTGCGGCTGATCACGGAGCGCGAGAAGGAAATCCAGTCCTTCGTCCGGCGCGAATACTGGACCATCGGCTTGCACCTGGCGGCGAAGAAGCCGCCGGTGTTGAAGACGCAGCTCGCCAAACGGGACGGCGCCAACGTCGAGATTCCGGATCAGGCGGCCGCGGACGCCATCGTCAGGGCGCTCGAGCATGCGCAGTTCACCGTGCAGTCCGTGGTGACGCGCGAGAAGCGCCGCAACCCGGTCCCTCCATTCATTACATCCACGCTGCAGCAGGAAGCGGCGCGGAAGCTGCGCTTCAGCGTCAAGCGCACCATGATGCTGGCGCAGCGGCTGTATGAAGGCGTCGAGCTCGGACCGGAAGGCTCGGTGGGTCTGATCACCTACATGCGTACGGACTCGACGCGCGTCAGCGACGAAGCGTTGCGCGAGGTGCGCGGCTTCATTGAAACGCGGTTCGACAGGCGCTACCTGCCCGAATCGCCCAACTTTTACCGCTCGAAAAAGGGCGCGCAGGACGCGCACGAGGCCATCCGGCCGACGTCCGTGTGGCGCGACCCGGACGCGGTGGCGGCGTTCCTGAGCGAGGACGAGCTGAAGCTCTACCGCCTGATCTGGCAGCGTTTCATCGCCAGCCAGATGACGCCCGCGGTGTATGACCAGACGACCATCGAAGTGACGGCCCGGGGCGCCGACGGCGCCGATTACCTGATGCGGGCCACGGGCAGCGTGCCGAAGTTCGAGGGCTTTCAGGCGATCTACCGCGAGGGCAAAGACCAGAAGGACGAAGAGGACGAAGAGGAGCAGACGCGGCTGCCCGCGGTGGAGCAGGGCGAGGTGCTGAAGCTGCGCTCCATTCACCCCGAACAGCACTTCACCGAGCCGCCGCCGCGCTACACGGAAGCCACGCTCGTCAAGGAACTGGAAGCCGACGGCGTGGGACGGCCGTCGACGTACGCCTCCATCCTGACGACGATTCAGGACCGGGAGTATGTGAAGAAGGAAGGCGGCAAGTTCGTGCCCACCGAGCTCGGCATGATCGTCTCCGAGCTGCTCGTCGAGAACTTCGCTGACATTTTCGACGTGAAATACACGGCCCGGATGGAGGAAGAGCTGGACGAGATCGAAGAGGGCCGGCGCGACTGGCGCGACCTGATGCGCGAGTTCTACCAGCGGTTTGAGAACGACCTGGCGCGGGCCGAGCAGGAGATGCGCGACATCAAGCGCATGGAAATGCCCACGGACCAGACCTGCGACAAGTGCGGCAAGCCGATGGTCATCAAGTGGGGCAAGCACGGCTCGTTCCTGTCCTGCTCCGGCTACCCTGAGTGCACCAACACCCGGCAGCTGCCGCGCGGACTGCACGAGCTGAACGGTTCGGGCGAAGGCGACGTCGTGCAGGTGAGCGAGCAGGACGAAGCCGAGTACTGCCCGAACTGCGGCCGCGAGATGGTGCTCAAGAAGGGCCGCTTCGGCTCGTTCCTGGCCTGCTCCGGCTACCCGGACTGCAAAACGACGAAGCAGCTCGGGCAGGCGCAGAAGAAGCCGGACGTGCCGCTGGAGGAGAAGTGCCCCGAGTGCGGGCACCATCTGGTGATCAAGTCGGGGCGCTTCGGCGAGTTCACGGCGTGTTCGAACTACCCGAAGTGCAAATACGTCAAGCAGCAGACGATCGGCGTCGCCTGTCCGCAGTGCGGGCAGGGCGAACTGGTGCAGCGGCGTTCGAAGCGCGGCAAGACCTTCTACGGCTGCAACCGGTATCCGGAGTGCGATTTCGTGGCGTGGGCGAAGCCGATCCTGGAGAAGTGCCCCGCCTGCGGCTCGCCCTATCTGATCGAGAAGCAGCTGAAGAAAGGCCACGTCGTCGCCTGCCCGCAGAAGGGCTGCAAGTATCAGCGCGAGGCGGCGCCGGCGGAAGCGCCCGCGCCCGCGGCCGGCTAGGCCCGCCGGATGCGCCGCCCGAACCGACGCCGCGCCCGCATCACGGATGCGGGCTTCCGGGTGCAAGGCGCAGGCGAGTCCCGCCGCCGCCCGCACTGGCATATCAGGCCTATACTTGAAGAAGAATGAGCCTGTACTTCGCCGCCGGATCTCCCACTACCGATTTCACGCCTGAAGAGCTGAAGAACGCCGTTTTCCGCACTCTGGACGCGCTGGGCGAGCGCAAGCGCGTGCTGGCGCTGCCGCCCGACATCACGCGGGTGCACTCGCGCGCGGGCGAGATCACGCGGCTCGTCTACGACTATTACGGGAACCGGCTGAAAGCGGTGCTGCCCGCCATCGGAACGCACGTGCCCATGACTCCGTCGGAGATCGAGCACATGTTTCCGGGCGTGCCGCAGCCGCTGTTTCATGTCCACGACTGGCGCAACGGAATCGTGACGCTGGGCGAGGTCCCGGGTGAATACGTGAAAGAGCAGTCCGGCGGACTGGTCGATTTCTCCTGGCCGGCGCAGGTGGACAAGCTGCTGGTCGAGGGCGGCTTCGATCTGATCCTCTCGATCGGGCAGGTGGTGCCGCACGAAGTGATCGGGATGGCGAATTACACGAAGAATGTGTTCGTGGGCACCGGCGGGCGCGAGGGGATCAACAGGAGCCATTTTCTCGGCGCCGTCTACGGGATGGAAAAGCTGATGGGGCGCGCCGACAATCCCGTGCGGCGCGTGATGAACTACGCGGCGGAGAAGTTCGCGCGCCATCTTCCGATCGTCTACCTGCATACGGTGGTGAGCAGGAACGACGCCGGCAAGCTCGCCATCCGCGGCTTCTATGCAGGCGACGACGACCGCTGCTTCCTGCAGGCAGCCGAGCTGAGCCTGAAGGTGAACTTCGTCATGATGGAGCGCCAGATCCGCAAGGCGGTGGTGTATCTGGACCCGGGCGAGTTCCGCAGCACGTGGCTTGGCAACAAGGCCATCTACCGCACGCGCATGGCTCTCGCCGACGACGCCGAGCTGATCGTGCTGGCGCCGGGCGTGAAGGAGTTCGGCGAGGATCCGGGAATCGACCAGCTGATCCGCAAGTACGGCTACGTGGGCACGCCGCGGGTGCTCGAAGCGGTGAAGAAGAACGCGGACCTTGCCAGCAATCTCAGCGCAGCGGCGCACCTGATCCACGGGTCGTCCGAGGGGCGGTTCCAGATCACCTACTGCCCTGGGCACCTGACGCGCGAAGAGATCGACGCCGTGAATTTCAAGTACGGGGATCTCGAGCTGATGATGAAGCGCTACAATCCGGCGAAGCTGAAAGATGGCTGGAACGTGGTGGATGGGGAGGAGATCTTCTACATCTCGAACCCGGCGCTGGGGCTGTGGGCGTGGCGCGGGCGGTTCGAGCAGTAGCCCCTGCCGGGACGGTCTTCCGCCGCCTGAACCATTGCAGGCCGGGGGAAGCGTCCGCTATACTGAAAAGTGCCAGCCACCCTAGTGGGCGCGTAGCTCAACTGGCAGAGCAACTGACTCTTAATCAGTAGGTTGGAGGTTCGATTCCTCCCGCGCTCACCACATCAAATCAACAGCCTGAAGACACATACTGGAACCCCGGGGGAGACAATCAGGGAGACAGCCCTCCGGCGATCCTGCAACTCGGATTCTGCGTACCGCCGGAGTCAGCAGCCGCCATCCCCGGTCGCCCCTGCCCCGTCTGACACTCCGATCCGTCCCGCTCCAGAATCAGGTCCAATCGTCTCCAATGGCGGCTCCGCGAGGGAGACTTTTTCGGCCCCGCCAGTCTCCCTCGAGCCCCCGCACAGGGTCAACCTGCAAGCCACTGGGTGCCGTCGTTCCCCCCCGCCCCGCCCGGTTCACCCTCACGCCGCCGCCCGCGTGAAGCGGCGCCGGCCAGCATGCTCCAGTCTCTCCGCAGATCACAGGCTCGCTGTCAGTGCAGCGGGCGCAGGGCCCCCCGAGCACAGTGACAATCCGTCCATTGGGTGCGGCCAGCAAGGGGCAGGATGTTTTGGAGGCGCCAGCAGCTTCCACCTGGCGTGGGTGTGCATCAGCGCGCGACCCCACCTACTCTGGCAGAAGCCCTTTTGCCCAGACCTGGAGCCGGATCAGTTCCAGGATTTTCCGTTCGAGCTCGCCCGTGCTGCGGAACCGTTCGGGCCCCTCTGTGAAGAACCCGCGCCGGTAGCCGTTGTAGTCCACCGCCAGCCGCACTTCGCAGTGCTGCTCGCCGGTGCGCCAGTTGACGTTGATGCCAGACAGAGTCAGCTCGGCGAACCGCGGCCGCAGACCTGCGACGTAGCCGAAAAGGCCGGAGCTGGTCTCGGCGGGCTTCTTCACCTGCCGCCAGACCTGGTTCCAGTCCCGCGTGCGGTAGGCATGGGCATAGATCATCGTCGCGCCGCCGCCACTCGGCTGAACATCGAACCCGAGGGCGCTCATCACTTCATGGGAAGGCCAGTCGACATGCCCGCAGGACAGCGGCAGGCGCATCGATTCCTCGGCCGCCGCAGCCAGGGATAGAAGAGCAAGAGCAGCCAGCTTCATGGCGGTCTCCGACACGAAGGACGCTGCGGGCCCAATTACCGTTGCAGCTTCAGCTCAGTCACCGAGGCGACTGTTCGGGGCGGAGGCTTTGCCGCATGAACGCTGACAGCGCCTGCCTCGAGCAGCGCGGCGTTTCCCATGGAGCGCCCGCCTCGGCAGAGCAGGTTTCACGCTGCGTGCGGCCTCTGGGTCCGAAACAATTCCCGCCGTTCCTGTCCGGGCGGCGCGCCCGCTTCCAACGGTTCTACCGGCTGCCGGGCGTTCCCCGCAGCGCCCAGCACACGCGCCCATCAGGATGCTGCAGGAAAGCTGCGCCGTAGCTCGAGCGCCGCCCGGTGCGCTCCAGCCACTGGACAAGATCGCTGTCGTCGAAGCGCAGATAAGCGCGGCGGGGATGGCCGCGGCGGTTGCGGATCACGCGCAGGTGCGGCCCATGCTGATCGAGGAAGTCTGGCACCACCCACCCGAGCAGCCGACCGCCGGCGTCGTCCAGCGGAACCTCGCCCGGCATCAAGCGTCCGCCAGGCCGCGCTCGAGCGCCGCCACCTGCCCCAGGGCGGCCTGCACGTTGCCCTACGCCACGGCGCGCTCGGTGCGCAGTCGGAACAGGGCCGCCAGCGGCAGGGGCGGGGGCGGCGTGCCGTCCTCGGCAGGCGAAGGGTGCAGCGCCGCTTGGAGTTCCCGTTCCGCCGCGGCCGCGGCCGGTCAGGGGCATGGGCGCGCTCATGCATAAATTATCTGATCAGTCAACCATCGTGGCGACAGAAATGAGGGATCCAGCAGATTCGTCGCAATTCGTCTTCCGTAATCTCTGACAATTCTGGATCATTTCTCGTGATGCCCAGTTCGGCCATGAAGGCTTCGGCTTCCTGCTGGAACACCATGCGCAGCAGGTCTCCGATCCCGTCGGCGGGCACGGGCCTGCGCCACGAGCGTTCGGCCTGCGCCCAGTGGCGGCGCCCCCGCTCCTTGGCCGGCCGGGCCCGCTCTTCGGGCGTCAGTTCGCGGTTCGGCAACAGCCCGCGGCGGCGCAGCTCGGCGAGCAGCGCGCCCCGGCCGCAACCGGGATGCCAACACCAAACCAGCAGACCGGCCCGGACGAATCCCCGGCAGATTCCCGGCCACGCGTCTGGCCCGGGGAGGCCATGCTGCACTGACTGCGCAGGCCGGCCGGCCGCGAATGCAGCCTTTGCGCGCCCCCTGGTGCAGGCTCAGCCGCTATCTCCTTGATTTTCATCCGCTGACGTCTGCCCGCCCGTCTGGCACACGGAGTGCACACCTTGAGGGCGTTGGTTCCCAACTAATGCAGAACAGGAGACACACAAAATGAAATCCCATCTGATTCGCCTTGCTTCAACGGTGTTCGCACTCGCTGCAGTGGTGTTCGCCCAGTCGCCCGGAGGGTTCGGGGGCGGCGCGGCAGGCGGGCCCAATGGCAACGCTCCCCGCACGGGCTCCGGACTGGACATGACGACGCTCCAGGTGATTGAGGGCAAGATCACGGCCATCCAGATCGGGGTGGCGGCCCAGTACCCGACCATCGTCATCAACGGCAAACAGATCCGGGTCGCTCCAGTCTGGTTCATGCTCGACAACGACTTCCAGCTTGCGACCGGAGATGTCGTGACCGTCAAGGCGGCGGCCTCAACCATCGCCGGAAACTCTTACCTCTATGCGGTTGAAATCGCGCGCGCAGGCGTTGTGCTGACTCTCCGCGACAGCACCGGAATTCCGCTCTGGACTGGCGGCTCCAACGGCCGGGATGGCAGGAACGGGAACACGAGCGCTCCGCGCACTGGCGCGGGCTGCGTCGCCCCGGAGACGATCAGGACCGTGGCCGGCGTGGTCTCGTCGCTGACGGCGGGGGTTGGAATCCAGCATCCGGGCATGAATCTGAAACTGGACGACGGCAGCCTGCTCACGCTGACGCTTGGGCCGGAGCGCATCCTCCTGGGCGCCGACCTCGAGCTGGAAGCGGGTGCGAAAGTGACGGTGAAGTACGGCGTCGCCGCCTGCACGGAAGAGAATCTGGTGCTGGAGATCACGGACGCAAACGGCGCCACGCTCAAGCTCCGCGAAGACGACGGCAGGCCGGCGTGGAACTGACCCTTCTCCTGTCCATCACCCCGGGGCGCGCCGCCATGCGGCGCGCCCTTCCTGTTGTATTCAGGACATTCAGACGGTAAAGTCCTGTATGAGCCATGAACGGCAGGCTGTGCGGAACGGGCAGCATGATTTCCTCCAGAGCCAATGAACCCGCCGGCCGCGCCACCGCCGCGGCCGGAAGCGGTCTCCGGCCCGCGGTTGCCGGCCACGGCAGCGCCTGCTTCCCGTTCCGCCAGGAACGGGCGGCCGGGCAATCTCAACAGGCCGGGCTGGCGCCGGCGGGCGACCGCAGAGTCTTCCCGGCTTTTCCAGTCGGCCTGTCCCCCGCGGAAGCGGCGCAGGGATTGCACGTCTGCCGGCCTGTTTTTCACGGTTTTGCCGGCCGCCTGTGGCGGTGGCGCGCTCCAGGACGCGCGCCGGGCGCGGGCGCCGGGCTTCGCCGTCATCCATGGACACGCGCGGGGCTGGCGCTGGTTCTTCTGATCCTCGGCGGACCGCTGGCAACCCGGGGAGGGGAACCCGCGCGGTTTCTGACTGCCGGCCAGTGCGCTCTCTGCCATACGCGGATCCGCGCGCCCGAACACAGCGCCGCGTCTGAAGAATTCTGGATCGGCCCCGCCGCTTTGTGGCAGGGAACGATGATGTCGCTGGCCGCCAAAGATCCCTACTGGCGCGCCAAGACGGCTTTTGAGACCGCCGCCCATCCCCGGTTGCGCGAGGCGATCGAAGACAAGTGCACGCGCTGTCACGCCCCGGCACAGCAGTACCCGCTCCGCAGCGAGGGCAGGCGCCTTGCCGTCTCCGCCCTGGACGATCTGGGCCGGGACGGCGTCACGTGCACCGTGTGCCATCGCATCGGCTCCGATCCGCTCGGCAGCGTGGAGTCGTTCACGGGAGGGTTCGCTGTCAGTGACGAATGGGTCGTGTTCGGGCCCCATTCCAGGCCTTTCACGATGCCCATGGTGATGCACACGGGATACACTCCCGCGGAAGGCCGGCACGTGCTGGAAGCCGCGCTGTGCGGAAGCTGCCATACCGTCATCACGCAGCCTGGCGGGAGCGCCGCCGCGCCCGCCTTCGCCGAACAGGCCCCGTTTCTGGAATGGCTGGCCAGCAGCTTCCGTTCTTCCGGCCGCACGTGCCAGTCCTGCCATATGCCTGTGCTCTCGGAAGGCGGCGCTCCGGTGCGGCAGTACATTGCGCACCGCCCGCCCGGCGGCCCGTTTCCTCCAACGGCGCCGCGCGCGCCATTCGGCCTCCACCTGTTCGCCGGCGGAAACACTGTCATTCCGGCGCTGCTTGCCGGCGGGCCTGAGCCGTCGGCGGCGCGGCGGGCCCGGCAGATGCTGTCGCAGGCGATGCAGTTGCGTCTCGAAGCCCGGCGCACGGGCCGCCATGCCGTGATCGAGGTGGATGCGGTCAACCTGGCCGGCCACAAATTGCCCACCGGCTATCCCGGCCGCCGCCTCTGGATCCATCTCACGGTGAAGGACGCGCAGAACCGGACCGTCTTTGAATCGGGCGCCTGGGATCCGGCCACCGCACGGCTCGTTTCGGGCGAATCTTTCCACCCCCACCATGCCGTCCTCGTGAAGCCGGAGCAGGTGCAGATCTTCGAGGCGGAGATGGAGGATCTTTCCGGCAAGCCGACGGTCTCGCTGGCTGCTGCCGCACGTTTCAGGAAGGACAACCGGATACTGCCGCGCGGCTTCGACTCCGCAGAGCTCGTCCGGGCCGGTTTCTCCGCAGCCTGGGCCGCTCCGGCCGGAATCAAGCCCGGAGCGCGATTCGCTGCGGGAATGTGCCGCACCACTTACCGTGTTCCCGTGTCTGTTCCCGGGCGGTTGACGATCCGCGCCGAAGCGCTCTATCAAAGCATCAAGCCCTCCCACCTGCCGCCCGGATTCGAGATTCCCGCCTCTCTGCTGGCCCCGGTTGCGATCGGCTCCGCCGAAACGGTTCTGGAGTGAAACCGCGGGCCGCGCACCGTTTGCGCGCCTCGCGGCGCAGCCGTGCAAGCCGTGCGGCGGCGGGAGCCGCGGCGCCGGACTGGACGCCGTGCAGGGTGCTGCTTTTCATCAGATCCGCAGGCGTGCCGCCATGGCATCTTCCGTGCATATTCCTGCCCGGAGACTGCGGCCATGACTCTGGTCCAGATCGATGTTGCGCTGAAGAAGAAATCGAATGCGCGCCGCTGGTGGCGCTCGCCTGGCGCCATCCGCCAGGGCGTGATGCTTTTTTTCTTCCTTTTCCTTCTTCGCGTCGCCTGGCATCACAACGTAAAGGGCGGCGGCCCCAACGGCGCGCCGTCCGTCGAAGCGTTCTGCCCCTTCGGCGGCCTGGAAAGCCTCTATCAGTTCGTGACGACAGGCGGGTTCATCCGCCGGATCGAGCCATCGGCGCTGATTCTGTTCGCCGCCGTTCTGCTGTTGACGCTGCTGTTCAGCCGCGGCTTCTGCGGCTGGATCTGCCCGTTCGGCAGCCTTCAGGAGTGGCTGGGGCTGCTGGGCAAGAGGATTTTCAGGAAGAAATTCAATCCCTCGGGCGCATGGGACCGGCGCCTGCGGCTTCTGAAGTACGTCCTGCTGGTTCTCATCATCGGTTTCACCTGGCATCTGGGCGCGCTTGTTTTCCGGCCTTACGATCCGTTTCTCGCCTTCTTCCACCTGGGCGAGGGCATCCGCGAGATGCCGTGGGCGTACGCGGCGTTGGGCGTTGTCATTGCGGGTTCTCTTTACGTGGAACGTTTCTTCTGCAAATACGCGTGTCCGCTGGGCGCAGTGATCGGCATCGCGGGCAAACTGGGGTTGAGCAAGGTGGTCCGCGACGAAGCCGGCTGCAAGGGGTGCAATCTCTGCCAGAAGAAATGTTTCGCGCATGTGGATTTCCTCTCTGCGCGCGTGATCCGGGATGCGGAGTGCAACCACTGCATGGAATGCGTCGTGCATTGCCCCAAGCCGAACGTGCTGAGCCTGAAAGGCGTGAACTGGAGCATTTCGCACCGTATCTACGCCGCCCTGCTCGTCTTCGGCCTGTTCAGCCTGGTCGGCGTCAGCAAGCTTGCGGGCTACTGGGTCACGCAGCCCGCCGCAGTGTCCTTCAGGGACGCGGAGGGCCGTCTCGACCCCGAACAGATCCGCGGCTGGATGACTCTGGCCGAGATCAGCCAGGGCTACGGAATTCCGTTGCGGGATCTGTATCAGACCGCTGGCCTGCCCGCCGTCGTGAAGCCGGAGACGCGTCTCAATCAGGTGGCGCGCCACTACCGGATCGAGTTCGAGCCGGATGGCGTACGCGATGCCGTCCGGGCGTTTCTCGAACGGAGGAAACCTGCGCCGCAGCCGGACGCCGCCGCTGAATCAGGCGGCCAAATGACGCCATCGAAGCCCGCGCCGCAGGCAGCCGCCGGCAGAGGATCCGGCGTTGCAGATCCTCCGAAGCCCAGGTTCTCCGCGCCGGAGAATGCGGCACAACCAGCCGGCGAGAGCGGGCATCCCGATGGCGGGCAGGAGGTGAAAGGCTTCATGACGCTCAACGAGGCCGCCATGAAAACCGGCGCGCCCGCTGCTTTCATCCTGCGCCACATGGGCGTGCAGGCGGATGTCGACCCGCGCGCGCCGATGCGCGAGTGGTTGCATGCGCAAGGCAGGAGCATTCAGGACGTGCGCGATGCCGTCGCCGCCTGGCGCGCCGCCCGCTCATCGGCCCCGCCGTCCGCCAGGTGATGGACTTGCGCCACTGGCGCCCGCGAGAAGCGCCCCCGGGCGGGGCATCGCGGGCGGCCGCCTGCTGCGGCAGCCGACGCGGCGTTCGTGCGCTGCGCTGAATCACGCGGACGTTCCACTGGTCCGCGGCGCAGACTCCAGGTTCCAGCGCGCCGGGTGAAGCGGGTTCAGTGCCGCCAGCGAAGCGGGAGGAGGCCGCGGGAGCGGACGGCCGCGGCAGGGCCCGCCGGGGCGCTTGTTGCGCGGGCCTCCGGCCGGCTTCGCCCGCGGATCGTTTCAGCGGCGGCGCCGCCTTCCCATGGGGCTCAGCCGGGAGAGGCCAGCTTCCGGCGTCGAAGGAAACACCCTTGCACCGCACCTGTCCGGCGAGGCTGAAGCGCACCCGGAGACCGGTGCGCTGTCAGATGATCCGTGGATAAAGGGAACGGAGCGGACGGGGCGCATGCGGGAACTTCTCGCGGCTGAGGAGCCGCGTCCGGGAGTCCGCCTGTGGCAGAAGGCGGGCGAGCCGCGGGCGGCCTGACGGGAGTTATTCCTGCTTTTTCGCTCCGTAGCGCCCCATGCGCCAGAGCGGATAACCGTTTTCGTCGCGGAGATGGATCACGGTTTTCCCGCCGGGCAGTTCGACCGTTGCAGCGACGATCTCCGTCTCCAGCCGGTAGCCCCTGACGACCACCTGCTCCCCGGCTTTGGGATTGAAATTGTTCTCCATCAGATACCGCATTGATCCGAGCGCCACCCGGTGCAGGCCCTCGCTGTTGCGCACTTCCAGAAAAGGCTGGCCGAGCCCGGGAGCGATCTGCACCTTCTCGATGACGCCCTTGATCTGGATCCTGGGCTGGCCGGCCAGCGAAGCGGCCTGTTTCGGGGCCTGCGCGGCCAGAGCTGCGCCCACTGCGAGGATGATGCCGAGAATCTTCATGGCCTGCTCCTTTCCCGGCGCGCTCCCGGAACCTCTCCGTTGCGAGGCGGCGTCCTGGTGTCGATTCCGGAGCCGCGGCCGCATCGCCTCAGCGGTGCGGTCCCGGCGGCCAGGGCCTTTGCTCCTCTCCGCGCTGGCTCTGCGGCAAACACCGCAGGGCGCGCCCGGACTGGCCGCGCTCGTCGGGGGCGATTGCCGGCGCCATGCGCCAGCGCATGCTCCAGCGACGCCATTCCGGCGGCGGCCGCGATGGGAAGAGCTCGCCGCATTGAACCGTCTCCTCGTTCGAGACTAGCAACCAGGAGGCCAATGTTTCCACCGCGGTTCTCCGCACGATACCATGGAAGTCCCGGCGCCGCAGCGCAAACAATGCGCCATGAGGCGCCGCTTCGCGCAAATCCTGCGCGAATCGAGCCTGTTCCCTGCGGGTCTCGAATTGCATGGGGAACCACGCAGTGACGCCGCGCCTGCCCCGCATCGTCAAGCCGCTGCTGCTGGCGGCATCCATCGTCCTGCCGCTGGTTTTGGTGCTGAGCGCGCGGCGGACCCTCCGGGAGCTGGAAACGCAGCGCGAGGTGTACCTGCGGAGCCGCGCCGCAGCCATCGCCGCGATGCTGGAAACGATGCCGCCGGGCGCCGGCATCGAGGCTTTTGTCGAAGATCTGAAGGACCGCGAACCCGGGCTGGTCGAGATTGTTGTCATTGACCGGGAATCGCCGGACAGCGCTGAGCTGGCGGATCTGTGGAACGGGCGGGAGCTGTTCCGCACGGCGCGCATCCAGGCGGGCGGCATGGATGTGATGCGGAGCTGGGTTCCGTTTCACATGGCCGGCGGCCTCCGCATTGCGCGCATCGACGTGGCGGGCTCTGCGGCGGATTTCCTCCTGGTCCATGGCCGCCACAACGTGTTGATCGCGACCGTGGGCGGCCTGGTTCTGGTTTGCCTGTCGCTCCTGACGTTCTGGATCATGCGCCGCGCGGCGGGGCTGGAACAGAAGCAGCTCGAAATGGAGCACCTGGCCCGGATCGGACAGATGGCGGCCGTGCTGGCTCACGAGATCCGCAACCCGCTGGGCACGATCAAGGGTTTCGCGCAACTGCTCGCCGAGAGGCTGGAGGGCGCAGATCGCGCGCTGGCCGAGCCGATGATCTCGGAATGCGCCCGGCTGGAGGGGCTGGTTCACGGCCTGCTTCTCTACGGGCGGCCGCCCCAGCCGGAACTCCGCGCGACAAGCTCCGGCGCCATCCGCGAGATTCTCGAGATGCACGCTGCGCAGCTCACCAGGGGCGGAGGCGTCCGGATCGTCTTCGACGTGCCGCCGGTCACCTTCCGCACCGACCCGAATCTGCTTCAGCAGGTGCTGCTGAACCTCGTCCGCAACGCCGTGGAGGCGGTAGAGGGACGGCCCGGCGCCGAAGTGTCCGTCCGGCTCGAAACCGGGCGCAGGAGTCTGGCCTGGGTGGTTTCTGACAACGGGCCCGGGCTTCCGCGCGAAATTCGGGACCGGCTGTTCGAGCCATTCGCGACAACCAAAAGCTCCGGCACGGGCCTCGGCCTGGCCATTTCGAAACGGCTGGCCGAGGCGCTCTCCGGCAGCCTGGCCATCAGCGGGGACAGCCGCGGCACGGAAGCCCGCGTGACTTTGCCCGCAGGAGTCTGAGGAAGTGGAAGAGATCCTGATCATCGATGACGACCCGGGGTTCCGGCGCCTGATGGAGACGATCCTGGCCGCGGAAGGCTACCGCGTAACGGCCGCCGGCTCGGTGGCGGAAGCCCTGCGCAGCCTGGAGCGCCGGCAGTTCCATGCCGTCGTCAGCGACCTGAAGCTGCCCGACGGGGACGGGCTCCAGATCCTGGGCTGGATTCATCAGCATTCCCCTGGAACGCCGGTCGTCATGATCACGGCCTTCGGCACGGTGTCCAGCGCCGTGGAAGCCATGAAGCTGGGGGCGGTGGACTATCTCGGCAAGCCCCTGAGCAGCCCGGACGAGCTTCGCATCACCGTCAGGCGCGCTCTCGAGCAGGCGCAGACGGCGAGCGAGCGGGAGCTGCTGCGGGAAGAGCAGTCGAGCCGCTTCGGCTGCGCGAACATGCTCGCGCACGATCCCCGCATGCTCAAAGTGCTGGAACTGGCCCGGAAGGTGGCGCCGACGAACGCCACGGTGCTGATCACGGGCGAAAGCGGCACGGGCAAGGAACTGATCGCCCGCTGCATCCACGACAACAGCCCGCGCAGCAGCCGCGTGTTCGTCGCCGTCAATTGCGCGGCGTTGTCACCGTCGCTGATCGAGAGCGAGCTGTTCGGCCATGAGAAAGGCGCCTTCACCGGGGCCGTGAGCCAGCACATCGGGCGTTTTGAACGCGCCCACGGCGGCACGCTCTTTCTGGACGAAATTGGCGAACTCGACTCGAACCTCCAGGCCAAGCTGCTGCGCGTGCTTCAGGACCGGACCTTCGAGCGGGTGGGCGGCGCGCGGCAGATTACCGTCGACGTGCGCGTCATCGCGGCAACCAACCGCGACCTGAAGAAGCAGGTGGCCGAGGGCAAGTTCCGCGAGGACCTGTACTACCGCCTGACCACGTTCCCGATTGAGATCCCGCCCCTGCGCGAGCGCGGCGGCGACATCGCCGCACTGGCGCGCTTCTTCCTGTCGCGCGCCGCCCGGACGCTGGGCAAGTCCTCCGTGCGCCTGACGCCCGAGGCTGAACAGGTCCTGCTCGGCTACGACTGGCCTGGCAATGTGCGGGAACTCGAGAATCTGATGGAGCGGATGGCCATCCTCTGCGACGGCGAAGTCCTGCCGGAAGACCTGCCCATCAGCGCCGAGAGCGGCGCCCGGCCGGTCACCTTCAGGGACATCGAGAAGAAGGCCATCCTCGAGGCGCTCGAGGCCAACGGCGGCAACCGGACCCGGGCCGCGAAACAGCTCGGCATCAGCCTCCGCACGCTGCAATACCGCCTCAAGGAATACGGCATCACTCAGGGCCGCGACGAAGACACGGGCGGCTGAGCCGGCTTCGATCGGCCGGGCGGCATCGGATCGCCGGCGGCAGCTCCGGGCGCCCCGGTCTTCCAACGGCTCATTGGCTGCATGCGCGGCGCGGAGCAGGCTGGAGACGCTGGGAACCAGACGCCCGGCCGCTGCGCAGACAATGCAGCGATCAGCGTATGACGGAGCCGGCTGGAGGCAGGACTCGCGTCGGGCGAATGGCGCAGGGAGTCATTCCAGGGGCTCAGACGGTGATCGTGCCTTTCAGATAGAGCACGGCGCGCCCGGCGATCTCGACGCGCTCCCCTTTCCACACGCACTCGAGTTCCCCGCCGCGGCGGGAGACCTGGCGGGCGCGGAGCTGGCGCTTGCCGAGCCGCTGCGCCCAATAAGGGACAAGCGTGCAGTGCGCCGAGCCCGTGACCGGGTCCTCCGGAACGCCGGCCGCCGGGGCGAAGAAGCGGGACACAAAATCGTAGCCTTCTGTTTTTGAGGGCGCCGTGGCGATGACAGCGAAGCGGTCGGCTTCCGCGAGGCGGTGGAAGTCCGGGCGCAGGGCGCGGACCTCGTCCTCGGAATCGTAGACGGCCATGTAGTCACGCGAGGCCCAGATCTCTCTCGGGCGGGCGCCGAGGCCCTCGACCAGTCCCGGGCAGGGCTCGGCGCGCTCCGGAGGACGGGAGGGGAAATCCATGGCCAGCAGCGGGCCGCGGCGCTCGACTACAAGACGCCCGCTGCAGGTATCGAAGGTCACGCTCTCTCGTTCGGGCTCGAGGAACTCGAAGATGACGAAGGCCGACGCCAGCGTCGCGTGGCCGCAGAGGTCGACTTCGGTGGCGGGCGTGAACCAGCGCAGCTTGTATTCGCCGCCGCTGGGGATGAAGAACGCAGTCTCGGCGAGGTTGTTTTCCGCCGCGATGGCCTGCAGAACGTCATCGGGCAGCAGGTCCTCGAGGGGGACGACAGCGGCGGGATTGCCTTCGAAGACCCGGCGCGCGAAGGCGTCGACCTGATAGAGCGGAAGCTCGGGCATACTTTCACTGTAACGGGCGCGGGGCGGACAGTGCAGGAGTTGCGCACCGGAAAGCCTTGATTCCAGCCGCCTGGCTGAATGATGATGGGGGACGTAGCGGAGGTTCTTGCAACATGCTGAAACGAATCGCACTCTTGTCGCTTCTTGGAGCAGCCGCCTCGGTCGCGGTTGATGTCCCTGAGTCCCGGCTGCGGATGTTCAAGCCGCTTCCGGCCGCGGTGGAAAATCCGAAAAATCCGATTACGCCGGAAAAGGTGGAGCTGGGCCGGATGCTGTATTACGAGAACCGGCTGAGCAAGAGCCACAAGTTTTCCTGCAACAGCTGCCACAAGCTGGACCAGTACGGGGTGGACAACGAGCCGACGAGCGAAGGGCACCGCGGGCAGCGCGGCGACCGGAATTCGCCGACGGTCTACAATGCGGCCGTGCATTTCGTGCAGTTCTGGGACGGGCGGGCGGCCGACGTGGAGGAGCAGGCCAAGGGGCCGGTGCTGAACCCGGTGGAGATGGCGATGCCGGACGAGAAGACGGTCATCGCCACGCTGAAGTCGATTCCGCAATACGTGGAGATGTTCCGGAAGGCGTTTCCCCAGGACAAAGACCCGGTAAATTACGACAATATGGCGAAAGCAATCGGCGCTTTTGAACGGAAACTGATGACGCCTTCGCGCTGGGACCGTTTCCTGCAGGGCGACAAATCGGCTTTGAACGACGCAGAAAAAGCGGGATTCCTGAAATTCGTGGAAACCGGCTGCACGACCTGCCACATGGGCGCCTGCGTGGGCGGCACGATGTATCAGAAGCTGGGCGTGGCGAAGCCGTATCCGGGGCTGAAGGACGAAGGGCGCGCCAAGGTGACGGGGCGGGCCGAGGACAAATTCTTCTTCAAGGTGCCGGGGCTGCGGAACGTGGAAAAGACCTGGCCGTATTTCCACGACGGTTCGGTCAAATCGCTGGAAGAGGCGGTACGGCTGATGGCGGAGTACGAGCTGGGCAGGAACCTGAGCGCGGCGGATGCGGCATCGATCGTCACGTGGCTGAAGACGCTGACGGGCGAGATTCCGCAGGACTACGTGAAGCCGCCGGCGCTGCCGCCCTCGACGGCGAAAACGCCGAAGCCGTCGCTGACGGACTGAAACGATGAAAAAACAGATTCTGGTTGTTCTGTTTGCAGCAGCGGCGGCCGCCCAGGCGCCGGACGCGCGGGAGCGCGCGGCGCAGGCGGCCGCCGGGCTGGGCCGCGTCCTGATGGAGCTGCTCGGGCAGGAGATGGCCAAGGGCGGCTATGAAGGGGCCGTGCGCGCCTGTTCGGAGGTGGCGCAGACGGTGACGGAGGAATTCGCGCACGAGCAGGGTCTGGAAATCCGGCGCGTGACGCTGCGCGCGCGGAACCCGAAGGATCAGCCCGACGAGTGGGAGGCGGCGAAGCTGCGGGCGTGGGAGAAAGAGTTCAAGCCGGGCGCGCCGCCGCCGGAAGTGCTCGAAGTGGTGGAAGAGAATGGCCGCCGCTATGCGCGCTATCTGAAGCCGATCCTTGTGCAGCCGATGTGCCTCGGCTGCCACGGACCGCGGGACAGGATCAGCGAAGAAGTGCGGCGCGTGCTCGACGAGCGCTATCCGCGCGACCACGCCACCGGCTACAGGGCGGGCGACCTGCGGGGGGCGTTCTCCGTGACGATCCGGCTGGACGGGAAGTAACGCCCGGATCGCCTGCAGTTAAGACCTGTTAAGACCGCGCGGCGGAGCAATCTTCGCGGGCGCAGGCGCGTCTTTCTGCGTAGAGCCCGGTTGTCCGTGACAGAGGGCCGGGCATGGATCACCTGAAGCGAGGGATGCGGCATGAAGCGAAGGACTGCACTGCTGGCCATGGCGGCGCCCGCGGGCGCGTGGGCGCAGAGGGGTTTCCGGGGAGCGTTTCGAGGCGCGGGCGCTTCGGCTGACAGCCTGCCGGTGGCGGGCTCGGAGCAGGAGAAGCGGATTCTGGCGGTGCTGGAAGAGGCGTGGAAGACGGGCGCGACGTATGCGAACGTGCCGCACGCCGACGGGCGGATGCTGCGGCTGCTGGCGGAAGCCGGCAGGGCGAAGCACGTGGTGGAGATCGGCACGTCGACGGGAATCTCGGGGCTGTGGTTCGCGATGGCGCTGCAGAAGACGGGCGGACGGCTGACGACGTTCGAATACGACCAGAGCCGCGCGGCGACGGCGCGCGAGCACTTCCGCAAGGCGGGCGTGGCGGAGCTGGTGACGATCGTCGAGGGGGACGCGCACCAGACGATTGCGAGGCTCAAGGAGCCGTTCGACATCCTGTTCCTGGACGCCGACAAGGAAGGCTATGTCGACTACCTGAACCGGCTGCTGCCGCTGGTGCGGCCGGCAGGCCTGGTGCTGGCGCACAACATCGACATGGTGCCGGAATATCTGCGGCTGGTGACGACGAACCCGGCGCTGGAGACGCAGCTGTTCCGCGAGGGCGGCGGGATGTCGATCACGCTGAAGAAGCTCTGACGGCGGCCTGGAAGCACAGGCCGCCGTGCCGCAGGGCTCAGCCGAGCTCGGAGCCGCGGAAGAACCAGCCGACTTCGAAAGCGGCCGTTTCAGGCGCGTCCGAGCCGTGGCTGGCGTTGCGGCCGATGTCGGTGCCGTAGAGAGCGCGAACCGTGCCGGGGGCGGCTTTCTTCGGATCGGTGGCGCCCATGACTTCGCGCCATTTGGCGATGGCGTCCTCGCGCTCGAGGGCCATGAGCACGACCGGGCCTTCGGTCATGAAGGCGACGAGCTCTTCGAAGAAGCTCTTGCCGCGGTGAACGGCGTAAAAGCCCTCGGCTTCAGCGCGGGTGAGCTTCTGCATGCGCATGGCAAGAATGCGGAAGCCGGCTTCTTCGATCATCGAGATGATCCTGCCGGCGTTGCCGGCGGCGACGGCGTCGGGTTTGATGATGGCGAGTGTTCGTTCAACGGGCATGGTGGCTTTCTCTGTCAGTTGGAAATGGTGATTTCAAAAGAATCAGTGGGCGATGAAAGCGCCTTGGGGGAAATGCTGCCCCGGAAAAACCGGCCGCCGGGCGGTTGGCCCTGCGGCGGACGCGGCAGGATGCAGCCCTCGCGCAAGCGCGAGGGGAAACCCGCTGCAGATGGCCGAGGAAACAACGCTGGGAAATGCTCGTTGCCGGGCGCTTCGCGGCCTTCGCTGGCGGCCCTGAACGGCGCTCTGGGCGCGGCCGGGAAAAGGTGACAGGCGTTCCAGTCCCCATTTAGAGCTTGAGGGCGGCTTTGGCGCGGGCGCCGATTTCGGCCGGGGTCTGGCAGACGAGGATGCCGGCGTCTTCCATGGCGGCCATTTTGTCGCTGGCCTTGCCCGAGCCGCCGCTGATGATGGCGCCGGCATGACCCATGCGGCGCCCTGGAGGCGCGGTCTGACCGGCGACGAAGCCGATGACGGGCTTCTTCACATGCTGTTTGACGAAGGCCGCAGCCTCCTCTTCAGCCGTGCCGCCGATCTCGCCGATCATGATGATGGCCTCGGTTTGCGGGTCTTCATTGAAGAGGCGCAGGGCGTCGACGTGGGTGGTGCCGATGATCGGGTCGCCGCCGATGCCGATGCAGGTGCTCTGGCCGATGCCGAGGGCGGTGAGCTGGCCGACGGCTTCATAGGTGAGGGTGCCGGAGCGGGAGACGACGCCGACGGGGCCGGGCTTGTGGATATGGCCTGGCATGATGCCGATTTTGCATTCTCCAGGCGTGATAATGCCGGGGCAATTCGGCCCGATCAGGCGGGTATCGGGATAGTTTTTGAGGAAACGCCAGGCGCGCACCATGTCGAGAGCGGGAATGCCTTCGGTGATGCAGACCACGAGGCGGATGCCAGCGTCGGCGGCTTCCATGATGGCGTCGGCGGCGAAAGCAGGCGGAACGAAGATGACGCTCGCGTCAGCGCCGGTGGCTTTGACGGCCTCGGCCACGGTGTTGAACACGGGACGGTCGAGGTGCGTCGTTCCGCCCTTGCCGGGCGTGACGCCTCCGACGATGTTGGTGCCGTAGGCCATGCACTGCTGGGCGTGGAAACTGGCTTCACGGCCGGTGAAGCCCTGCACAAGCACGCGCGTGTTCCTGTTGACGAGAATGCTCATGGGACGGAATCCTTACGAAGCCTGGCTGGCGAGAGCGACGACTTTTTCGGCGGCATCTTTCATGCCGTCGGCCACGGTGAAATTCAGGCCGGACTCGCGGAGGATGCGGCGGCCTTCTTCGACGTTGGTGCCCTCCATGCGGATGACAAGAGGGAGCTTGAAGTCGAGCTCGCGGGCGGCGGCGACGACGCCGCTGGCGAGCGTGTCGCAGCGGAGAATGCCGCCGAAGATGTTGATGAGGACCGCCTTGACGTGGGGGTCGGACATGAGGATGCGGAACGCGTTGGTGATCTGCTCCTGATTGGCGCCGCCGCCGACGTCGAGGAAGTTGGCCGGGTTGCCGCCGGCGTACTTGATGATGTCCATGGTGGCCATGGCGAGCCCGGCGCCGTTGACCATGCAGCCGACGTTGCCGTCGAGCTTGATGTAGTTGAGGCCGAACTTCGAGGCTTCGACCTCGAGCGGATCCTCTTCGTTGATATCGCGCAGCGCCGCGATCTCGGGATGGCGGTAGAGGGCGTTGTCGTCGAAGTTGAACTTGGCGTCGAGAGCAATGACGCGCTGGTCCTCGGTGACCACGAGAGGATTGATCTCGGCCAGAGAGGCGTCGGTTTCGACCCATGCACGGGCCAGAGCCTGGAAGAGCTTCGCGGCGGCTGAAGCGGCGGCGCCCTTCAGTCCGATGCCGAAAGCGAGCTTGCGCGCCTGGAACGGCAGCAGTCCGTCGCCCGGATCGAAGGCCTCTTTCAGGATCAGCTCCGGCGTCTTCGCGGCGACCTCTTCAATGTCCATGCCGCCCGCGGCGGAGGCCATCAGAACCGGCTTGCCCTGGGCGCGGTCGAGCACGATGCCGGCGTAGAGCTCCTGCGCGATGGGCAGCGTCTCCTCGACAAGAACCGTGCGCACGAGCCGGCCTTCCGGGCCGGTCTGGTGCGTGACCAGCGTCATACCGAGAATCTGGGACGCCACTGATTCCGCCTCGGCGGGAGTGGCGGCGAGTTTCACGCCGCCGCCTTTGCCGCGGCCGCCGGCATGGATCTGGGCCTTGACGACGACGCGGGCGCCGATTTCTTCGGCGATGGAGCGGGCCTCGGCAGGGGTGGAAGCGACGCGGCCGCGCGGGATGGGAACGCCGTAGCGGGCGAGGATCTCCTTGGCCTGGTATTCGTGGATTTTCATGGTGTTGGGCTTGTGGTAGGCTCGGAAAAAAAGCCCCGCATTTCAATATAACATGGCGTTTCTCGAGTACCTGCACAAGGTGTTGGACAGAGAGTCGCTGTCCTCGCTGGAAGCGATGGAGGCGATGGAAGAAATCCTGCGCGGAGAAGCGACGACGGCGCAGATCGCGGCGTTTCTGGCGGCGCTGCGGGTGAAGGGCGAGACAGCGGACGAGGTGCTGGGACTGGCGCAGGCGATGCGCGAGCACGCCGTGCGCATCGAGCACGGCATTCAGGACCGGCCGGTGCTGGACACGTGCGGCACGGGCGGAGACCACAGCGGCACGTTCAACATCAGTACGGCGGTGGCGTTCGTGGCGGCGGCCTGCGGCGTGGCGGTGGCCAAGCACGGGAACCGCTCGATGTCATCGAAGAGCGGCAGCGCGGACGTGCTGGAAGCGCTGGGCGCAAGGCTGCTGACGGATCCGGCGCGGATCGCCGCCTGCATCCGCGAGACCGGCATCGGGTTCCTGTTCGCCCCCGCCCTGCATCCGGCGATGAAACACGCGCAGCCGGCGCGTGCCGAGCTGAAGACGCGCACCGTGATGAACCTGCTGGGACCGCTGACGAACCCGGCGGGCGCCACGGCGCAGCTGGCGGGCGCGCCCTCGCTGCGCGCGGCGGAGCTGATGGCCGTGGCGCTGGCTTCGCTCGGACTGGAGCGCGGCTACGTCGTGCACGGCGAGGACGGGCTCGACGAGATTTCCACGACCGCGCCGACGCACCTGATGGGGATCGTGCACGGAGCGATCGAGCACGAGATTGTAACGCCGGAGCAGTTCGGCGTGGCGCGGGCGCGGCTGGAGGATCTGCAGGGCGGGAGCGCGGAAGACAACGCGCGGATCATCCGGGCGGTGCTGGACGGCGAACCGGGACCGCGGCGGGACATCGTGCTGGTGAACGCAGCGGCGGCGCTGCGGGCGGCAGGCGCAGCCGCATCGTTCGAAGAAGGCATGCAGAAGGCAGCCGGGGCGATCGACAGCGGCGCGGCGCGCAGCAGGCTGAAGGCGTTCGCCGAGTTTACGCAGCGCGCGGCGCAGTGACGGGCGCGCCTACAGCGTGCCCGTGTGGCGCTTGAGGATCTGGGGCAGGTTCATCGAGAACGCGGAACGGGCGAGCACCATGCTGGCGCCTGCCGACTGGGCGCGGTTCTTCAGATCCGCTTCGACATGGGACACGAAGGCGATGATGCTGACTTTCTTCAGCGATTCCTCGGCGCGCAGCTTTGCGATCAGCTCGACCGGCTTGAGATTGCGGGCGTTGAGATCGACGATGATCATCAGGGGCGGCTCCTGCCGGGCGCGGTCGAGCACTTCCTGAGCGGACTTCAGGAATTCGCAGGAGAGACCAGACCGTTTCGCGGCGTCGTTGATTTTCACGATAAAGAAGAGATCTTCGACGGCCGCCAGGATTTTCCGTGGCTTCGGAGTCATGGATTGACCGGACAAACTCAAAATGAATGCCGCGCTGCGGAAGCGAGAGCGGCTGTCAGGCAGGCTATTTTCATTATACAACGGCGGATTCATCGCGAGGGATGCGCGCATCCGGCCGTAATCCGTCCGTAGCGGCGGGCGGAAGGGAGCACAGTGGTGCTGAAGGGGGACTTGCGGCGCAATCAGCGCAGATGCGGGAGGCGAACTGCGGGGCAGGGGGGACGGGATTTGCGTTTTGGCGCTTTTCAGGCCGGTGAGGCAGAAGCGGCCGCACACTTCAAGCGGTGCTGAAAGGATCTGGCCGCCTCGTACCCACTCAGCTGGGCTCGTCAACCCGGCAAGGGCAGCAGCCGCAGGGCGCCGTGCCAGTTGCTGAAGCGGTTCAGCGTGCGCAGCAGCCGCAAAATCGTCCGCCGCGCATGCCGCACCAGTTTGCCCGGGGTGTTGAAGATCAGAAACCGCAGCCGCTTGGGCCGCGCCGCAAGCAGCTCGGCCGGCAGCGCCAGCCGCTTCAGCGCCGTCAGCACATTGAAGGTCAGCACCGCGAAGCGAAACCAGGCGGCGTTGGCCCCGAAGCGGGCGCAAGGCAGCACCCCTCCGGCCAGCTCGTTCTTGATCACCGCGTGCGCCGCCTCGATCGAACCCGCCTTCTCGCGATGCCACTCCAGCAGCCGCTGCGGCTTCCAGTCCCACAGGTTGGTCCGCACCGCGAAGTACTTCACCGCCTCCCCGCCGGAAAACAGCTCGCCCTACTTCTTGCGGATCCGGATGGCGATCGTGCGCAGCGGCTCGCGGTAGCGGTTCTCCGCCGTCTCCTCGGGGAAGTAGTCCACCTGCGCGCACTCCTGGATCCCCTGGCTGTCCTCGGCGTAGGGCTGCCAGCACTCCTCTGGCGTGGCCAGAATCTCTTCCCGCAACGCCGCACTCATCCGCGCACTGACGGCAAAGCCGATGAATCCCTGCGGCCCGTCCGGCCGCCGCTCATTGCGCAACCACGTCAGCAGGCCCTCCTCCTCACAGGCCGAGTCGCCACGGAAGTAATACTCGCCCACCGTCTCCGGCAACGCGGCAAAGGCCCGCTGCGCCACCCGCAGCGGTTGCTGCTGCGCCGGCACGTTGCCGTCCCGGAATTCATCGGCCAGCACCACGTTCATCTCCGCCCACAGCGCCAGCACCGGCTGGTAGCCGGTGCATCCTTCGTAGGTCCGCCTGGCCTCTTTCTTCCAGCTCTCAATGATCGTCGAGTCCAGGTCCACCGTGGCGATCTTCTGCTCCGCGCAGCGGCGGCCCAACTCCCGCACCACATCCTGATTGACCTGCGCCAAAGCGCGCAGCCCCGCGCTCTCCTCCGGGATATAGCTCACCTGGCCCACCGCCAATTCCTGCTGCGCCTGCTCGATCAGGGCCTCCTCGTGAAAGCGGTACAGAAACTTCCGCGCCGCCTCCGCGCTCGGCATCTGGTAGCCCGCCATCTGGGTCACATCGGGGGCTTCGCGCAATTGGTCGAAGTCCTCCAGGCAATCCCCACCCACCGCGTTCAACGTCAGGAAGCTTTCCACGTAAGCCGCTTCGTCCAAGCCCCGCTCTCGCTGCTTGAGACGCAAATGGCGCTTCACGCTGCCCGGCACATCCAGGCTCCGCACCGCCCGCAACAACAGCGGCAGGCCGCCCAATGCCGTGACGCACTCCTCCAGCGGCTCCGGATCGATCTCAAACAGAAACTCGCCCTCGGCCGGAGATCGCCTCGATTTCAACCTCATGCCAGAATCGCTTGCACGTTTGCACCCATTGGGTGCAACTCAGCCCCCCGCCCCTTCTGCACCCCAGCCCCACTCCTTCAGGCCTCACCAAGCAACGGCTCAATTCCTTACGGACGGATCACGGGTGGAACCTGCCGGCCGTGCACCGCATCTGTCAGAATGGGATTCAGAGAGGCAATGAACGGGATCAAAACTGTCCTTCTGCTCGGTCTGCTCAGCGGTTTCCTGCTCGCTATCGGCCAGGCGCTGGGCGGCGCTTCGGGTCTCCAGACGGCGTTGCTGTTCGCCGTGGCGATGAACTTTTTCAGCTACTTTTTCTCGGAAAAGATCGCCCTGATGACGAGCGGCGCCGTGCGGGTCAGCCCGACGCAGAATGCGGAGATCTATTACCGCATCGCGCCCATGGTGCAGCGGCTGTGCCAGCGGATGGGGCTTCCGGAACCGAAGCTGTGGGTGATTCCGGAGCGCTCGCCCAACGCCTTCGCCACCGGCCGCAACCCGCGTCACTCCTCGGTGGCCGTGACGGCCGGCCTGCTTGAGCTGATGGACGACGAAGAGCTGGAAGGCGTCATCGCGCACGAGCTGGCGCACATCCGCAACCGCGACATCCTCATCAGCTCCATCGCCGCCACCATCGCCGCCGCCATCACCTTTGCAGCGCGCATGTTCGTCTTCTTCGGCGGCCGCAGCAGCGACGACGACGCCCCCAACCCGCTGGCGAGCCTCGCGCTGCTGCTGCTGGCGCCCATCGCGGCGTTGCTGATCCAGATGGCCATTTCGCGGACGCGCGAGTTCGCCGCCGATGCCGAAGCCGCCCGCGCCGTCGGCACCGGCCGCGGCCTGGCCAACGCCCTGCGGAAGCTCGAGTCCTGGTCGAAGCGCATCCCGCTCGACGCCAACCCGGCCATGTCGCACATGTACATCATTAAGCCGTTCTCGGGCCAGAGCCTGATGAAGCTGTTCTCTACGCACCCGCCCACGGCTGAGCGGATCGCGCGGCTGGAAAGGCTCGCTTGACGCTGGTCACAGTCAACCGCAAAGCAGCATCGCGGATTGAGTCGGGCCACCCCTGGATCTACTCGAGCGACGTTGTCGACTCCCGAGGCGCCGCCCCGGGCGAAGCGGTGCGCGTGGTCAGCGAAAAGGGCCGCTTCCTCGGCGTAGCCCACTTCAGCGCGGCCTCCCAGATCCGGCTCCGGCTTCTGACGGACGAGGACCGCGCCATCGACCGCGCCTTTTTTCTCGAGCGACTTCGCGCCGCCATCGAGTTCCGCCGCCGCGCCGTGCTGGACTCCGACGCTTGCCGCCTGGTGCATGGCGAGGGTGATCTGTTGCCGGCGCTGATCGTGGACCGCTACGCGGAACACCTCTCCGTGCAGTTCCTCGATCAGGGCATGGACCGGGCGGCGCCGGTCATCGTGGATTGCCTGCGCGAGCTGGCGGCGCCCGCCTCGATCGTCGCCCGCAACGACGTGCCTGTGCGCCGGCTCGAACAGCTGCCTCTGGAGCCGCAGGTGCTGCACGGCGAACCTCCCGCGCGCGTCGAAGTGCGCATGAACGGGCTGCGGCTTCTCGTCGACCCCCTGCACGGGCAGAAGACCGGCGTCTTTCTCGATCAGCGCGAGAATTATGTGGCTGCGGCGCGCTGGGCGCGCGGCCGCGGGCTCGACCTGTTCACCTGCACGGGCGGCTTCGCCCTGCATGCCGCCCGCGCCTGCGAGTCCATCGAGGCGGTGGACTCCTCGGCCTCAGCGCTGGAGCTGGCGGCTGAGAACGCACGGCTCAATGAGATCAGCAATATCCAGTGGCGCGAGGCCAACGCCTTCGATTACCTCACGGGCCTGGTCTCGGCGCGGCGTCAGTTCGACTGGATCGTGCTCGACCCGCCGGCGTTCGCCAAGTCTCGGGCGAGCATGGACGCGGCCCTGCGCGCTTACCGCGAAATCAACTACAAGGCGTTGAAGCTCCTGGCTCCGGGCGGCGTGCTTGTGACGTGCTCGTGCTCCCATCATCTGAGCGAAGCCGCGCTGCTGGAGCTGGTGGCTTCCGCGGCTCTTTCCACGGGCCGCACGCTGCGCGTGCTCGAGCGCCGCACGCAGGCTGCAGATCACCCCATCCTCCTCACCGTGCCCGAGACGCACTATCTCAAGTGCCTCATCCTGCAGGCAGTCTGAGATCTCTTCCCCAGCCCCGCGAAATTCTGCGTGCACTGGCTAAAGCCTCGGCTCTTCCTGCCGATCTTGTAAGCAGTGATCGCTACCGAAAGGAGGTGAACATCCTGGTAGATCATCACTGGGGGCGATCCCGAACGGAAGCGGAAGCGCTGCCCCGCCTCCACCGGCTCTGAGAGGCCCATTGGCCCCGGCCAGCGGTTCGCACCGCACAGCGGGCGGAGATGACAGCGAGCGCCAGGCAGGCTGCGGCTGCGCCGGCTGAAGCTTCCGATCCGCGATCGCCCCTCTGCTCCATCCGCCTTCCAACAGCGCCCTGCGGGAGCAGCCTGAAGGGCTGCGGCCAGGCGGGCAATATCCCTATCCAGCCTTCCGCACCCCCATCGCGCCGCGGGCGCGCGTCAAGCCGGGCCGAGTCCGCGCCTGAAGCTCCTGAAGACCTGCAATCCGCCTGCAGAACCCGCAATTCCTGCTCTGTGCCACAGCAGTCACAATCCATGCCGCGTCCGCTGCCGGCCCCGGCGCTATGCTGCAAGAGATGACCACACTCACGCATCTCGAGTGCAGCCTCTGCGGCGCGAAGCACGAAGCAGGCCGCGCGTGGAACCTCTGCGCCTGCGGCGGACCGCTGCTGGTGCGCTACGATCTGGAAGCCGCGCGGCGCAGCTGGAGCCGCGAGTGGCTGGCTGGCGCGCCCGCATCCATGTGGCGTTATGCGCCCGTGCTGCCGGTTTCGAATCCTGCTTCCATGGTCTCGCTCGGCGAGGGCTGGACGCCGATGGTGCGCGCGCGGCGGTACGAGTCCGAACTCGGCGCTGCGAACATCTGGATCAAGGACGAAGGGCTCAATCCTACCGCGTCCTTCAAAGCGCGCGGCCTTTCCTGCTGTATCTCGATGTGTCGGGAACTGGGCATCCAGCGGGTGGCGATCGGAAGCGCAGGCAATGCCGCCGGGGCCGCGGCTGCTTACTGCGCAGCTGCCGGAATCGAGGCGCACATCTTCATGCCTCGCGATGTGCCGCAGGCGAATTACATCGAATGCGAGAGTTATGGTGCGCGCGTCACCTTCGTGGACGGCCTCATCAGCGATTGCGGCCGTCTTGTGGCCGAAGGGGCCGCCCGTGGCGAGTGGTTCGAGATCAACACGCTGAAAGAGCCGTACCGGATCGAGGGCAAAAAGACGATGGGTTACGAGGTCGCTGAGCAGCTCCAGTGGAAGCTGCCCGATGCCATCTTCTACCCGACGGGCGGCGGCGTCGGCTTGATCGGGATGTGGAAAGCGTTTGAGGAGATGCAAACGCTCGGGTGGATCGGTCCGGAGCGCCCGAAGATGATCGTGGTTCAGGCCGCCGGATGCGCGCCCGTGGTGAAGGCATTTGAGGAAGGAAAAGAACGGGCGGAATTCTGGCAGAATGCAAGCACGATTTCTGCCGGCCTGCGGGTGCCCAAGCCGCTGGGCGATTTTCTGATTCTCCGGGCGGTTCGCGCCAGCGGCGGCACCTGCGTTGCCGTGGAGGATCGCGAGGCGCTGGAGGCGGGCGTGCGCGTGGCGAAACTGGAAGGCATCTTTGCAAGCCCCGAGGGCGCGGCATGCTTCGCGGCTCTGGAAAAACTCCTGCAAAACGGTTTCCTCCGGCCTTCGGACCGCATCGTGATTTTCAACACAGGTTCCGGGCTGAAATATCTGGAGGCTTATTCCACTCTGTTTCCGCGGCTCGACTCGGGCGAAGCGGACAAACTCGGGGGATTGATCACGCCCAGATAGCGGACTGATTCTGACGAAGCAGGGGAGTGGACGAACCGGGGAAAAGTGGCAGGACCGGCAGGACTCGAACCTGCGACCCTCTGCTTAGAAGTTGTGTAAGTCATTTCCATACAACAACTTACCCTGTGGAAATCGCGCGGAAATCTGGCAGTCTCTACATGCGTCGAACCAGCCCTCCGGGCGGGTGGGGAAAATCGAAGGTGCCATCAATGGGAAGTGTACTGGATTTCCGGGCGCCGGGGAGAAAAAAGTTGCCGATCCTCTCTGCGGAGACCCTCCGAACCTGCATACTAGTCAGGCTACGGAGGCGTCAGTCTCCGGTAGCGCAGCTTTAACGGGGCGGCCGACGGGCCGCCCCGGCATCGCAGGCCGGAGGCGGCGAAATCCGGCGATGCTCACCAAGCTGCGATATATCAAACTCCAGCCTAACAGGTCGCTGAAAAAACGCCCGCGCGGAGCCGAAAATTGTTCTGTTTTTCGATTTCCGCCCAAGAGGAAGCCCTGGGAACGGATCGCCCCCCTGCCCACTCGCCTTCCAGCGGCCATTGGAAGGCCGCCGGAAGGCTGTTTCCGCGCTCCTCAGGCAGTCGCCGCCGCCATCAGGTTCCTCATCCTCACCAGATTGTATGCGGCTGCCGCCAGCGTGAACAGCCATCCCACCTTCTCCCGCCCCCTCAGCTTCACCTTCCTCAGCCCCGCCACCACCTTCGCCCATCCGAAGAACTCCTCCACCAGCTTCCGCCTCCTCTGGCTCATCCAGTAGCCTTCATGCCGCGTCGTCCTCCCATCCACCGCGCTGCGCCGTCCGCTCACGTTCTGCGCCACATGCGGCGTCACGTTCAGATCCTTCATCTGCTCCACAAACTCCCGCGTGTCGTACCCCTTGTCTCCGGCCAGCGTCACCCGCTTCGTCCCTCCCGGAATCTCCCGCGCCATCTCCACCGCCGCTTCCCGCTCCGCCCGCCCGTAGGCTTTCGTCACCCGCACGTTCACGATCAGCCCGTGCCGGTTCTCTCCCAGCACGTGTCCCAGATAGCTCAGCTTCGCCTCCGCCGTCTGACTCTTCCGCCACAGCCGCGCCTCCGGATCCGTCACCGACTCGTGCGTCTCATTCGACCGCTGCTGCCCCCGGAAGTCCACTTCCCGATTCCGCCCACCCTGTTTCGGTTCGTCCTCATCCGACTTCTCCTGTTTCGGCCGGAAGCTCTTCTGGCTCGCCCACGCCTCCACCATCGTCCCGTCCACCGAAAAATGCTCGCTCGACATCAGCCCCTGCTGCTTCGCCTGCCGCACGATCTCGCCAAAGAACTGCCGCGCTACGTCCCCTTCCAGCAGCCGGTCCCGGTTCTTCGTGAACACCGTCGCGTGCCAGACCTCCTCGCTCATCCCCAGACCCACGAACCACCGGAACAGCAGGTTGTAGCGCAGCTGCTCGACCAGCATCCTCTCGCTCCGGATTGTGTACAGCAGCATCAGCAACTGCGCCCGCAGCAGCCGCTCCGGCGCGATCGACGGCCGCCCCACTTCTCCGTAAATCTCATCGAAGGTGTCGTCCAGCCTCTGCAGCGCCTCGTCCACCATCGCCCGGATCGGCCGCAGCGGGTGATCGGCCGGCACCAGATCCTCCAGGCTCGCGTACAGGAACATCTCTTGCTGCTGACGGTCTTCTCCTCTCATGGCGTCCCTACACTAGGAAAGACGCATCAAACATTTCCGAGGTGTCTTGTTCCGGAGTTTTTCAGCGACCTGCTAACTCGAAACTCCCCGCCGGCAAGTGGAAGCGCCAGGCCCTATCCCGCAACGAAGCACTGGCCGGCGGCGGCAACATCGGACTGCGGACCGGCCGCGGGCTGCTGGTGGTCGATCTCGACCGAAAGAACGGCTACGACGGCATGGCACAGTGGCAGGATCTGTGCCGCCAGCACGGCTACGACTCGCCTGCGCCGCTGGTCCAGACTCCTACAGGCGGGTGGCACATCTACTTTTCCGCGCCGAGCAGCCGCAGGCTGGCCGGACACGTAGGCGTCCTGCCGGGCGTGGACCTGCGCGGAGATGGCAACTACGTCCTGGTCCCGGCCAGCAGAACAGATGCGGGCGAGTATCGGTACGTCGACCCAGACCGCACGGAGGCCGGACCGCACCCGCCGGCGCCGAAATGGCTGCTGGATCTGGCGCAACCGGACAAGCCCAAGGGGCCAGGGCCGCGCAAGGGGAAGGCACTGGACCTGCCGGCCGATCCAGAACCAGCCACCGACGAGGAGGTGGAGGCCGCCCTGCAAGCGCTGCAGGCTCGCTGGCCCGAAATGCCGTGGCGTGCGATCTGGGCCGGCGAGGAGATGACACGGGACCGGCACGGGGCCGTCAGAACGCCATCGCAGCGGGATCAGATGGTGGCCTATCGACTTGCCGCCATCGGCTATGCGCCCGAGGCCATCGTGCGGCTCATGACGGCATGCCCGGCGGTCAGGGCGCGGCGAGCCGGAAAGCAGCCGGATGCATGGCGCCGGGCCAGCTATCGGCAGGCGACCATCCAAGCAGCGGTCGAACTGGTCCAGCAGCACCGGGCGTGCCGCACGCCGGCGCCGGCTGCGGAGGCGGACGACGCCATCGGGCAGGCGCTGGAAAAGCTGCGGAAGATGCCTGGCTGGGGGATATGGGCCGCGCAGGCGCAGATCGTGCGGCGGAGGGCGGCGCGGGACGGGCAGCCGTCGACACGGATCACCAGACGCATCATGCTGGACCGGCTCAGGGCGGCTGGGATCGAGGTCAGCGAACGGCAGTATCGGCAGGTCTGGGACGCGCGCCGCAATCCGCTGCTGGAGGCGTCCGAGGACGCATCCGGCTACTGGTGGTTCCGGCTGGCGGAGACAGCAATCCGGGAAGCCGCCGAGCGGACGGAGACCCAGGACCAGACGCCAGCCGCTCCCGCCTCCGCGTCCGGGCGCTCCGGCGGTCGGGCTGGCGACCCTGACGACAACAAACATAGACGTGTATACAGTAGGGATCACTCCCCGAAAAGTGTACCCCCCTCCCCCCTGTCTCACCGCATCCTGGAACTGTCTGAAGAGGGAAAGTCCGTCCCGGAAATCTGCCGGCTGCTGGACGCAAAGCGGAACACAGTGAAGGTGGTCCTTCGCCGATGGCGCCGCCGCCATCAGGCAGCCGAGGCTGCGCCGGAGGCCGCCCAGCCGGAGGCGCAGGCCGGGGCGGTGGATGTCTACTGGACCTTGACTCCCGCCAGGCGGGTGCTATGCTCCTGCTACATTCGCGCCGGCGCCCTGGCTGACTCTCGCCGCCGCGAGGCATGGGTCCGTGCCGCGAACCGGATCGACGCCTACGCCCAGGCCGTGCGGGCCCCGCAGGACTGGGACCGGCTCCCGGATTTCCGGCCGTCTGCGGCCGTGCGGATCGGCCCCCAGGAGGCGGCGCAGGAGGTCATCCGCATCATCGCCGCCTGGCTCCGCTATACCCCGCCCGCCGACTGGCTGCCGGACCATCAGCAGGCCATCCGAGCGTGGATAGCTAACGAAGAGAGGCGCATGCAGGCCGTGCTTGACCGGATGGCGCGGAAAGCCGGCGCCCGCCGATACCGGGCGCGGATTTCCGACGCGCTTCTGCTCGAGAAAGCCTTCGAAGCGTTGAATCTGCGCCGCCCGTGGCTGCCGGGAGTCTGGATTTCCCGCAGGGATTATCGGAAAACCACAGATGATTTCCAGGCTTTCCGGGAAGGGTGGGCGATGGCGCGGACGGACCATGGCGCGGATATCCCAGCTGCGGAGGACGTGGAGGCGACGGCGGAGGAACAGTCCCAGCCCGAGGTGCCGGAGAGGCGCCGGCGATGGTCAGAGTTCATCAAGTCCCAGACCGTCCCTCGCAATCCAGAGGTCATCTTTGTTACAGATGAGCAGATGGCGTCCGTCGAACCGCCGGAGGTGCAGCCGCCTGGCGTTCTCTACATCGTGGTCAGCCGTGACCAGATTTCAGATTTCGAGGAGGAGGAATGCCATCCGGCGAAGTGATTCCGTTCCGCGATCCTGTCCAGGCATTCCAGATGCCGGCGGCGGTGCAGTTCCACGTTCCGTCAGCCGGCGATATCTGGCTGATCCCGGACGCCCGGGCCGCTGAAAAGTTGGATCTCTGGCCGCACGATTACCTGACTCCGGCGCACCTGACCCAGCTTTCCACGCTCCGCCCGGGTGAACGCCTGGCTGTTCTCAGGCTGATGCGGTCCGTCTGCTATCCGTTCCAGCTTGCGTTTGAGGTCATCCGGCGCAGGAACAAAAACAAGCCGGATCTCCGATCATTTGACGAGGTTCACCCAGCATGACACTTTTCCGTCTTTTCCGTTCCCTCCTCCGTGATTTCTTCCGGCTCCGCAGGGCGCATGCGGCCCTGAAATCCCGAGTCCGCCGTCTCCTCCTCTTCGATCGCACTGGGCTCGCCGAACTGAACCAGCTTCTACTCCAGGCGCAGCGGCAGCGCTTCGGCCGCGGCATCGGCATGCGTGCCGTGGGAATTGACCGTGACGGCGCCGGCCAGAAGGCGGTGGTCTATTCGTTCCCTGTGAGAGTTCTTGTGCAGATCAGACCGTCATGAGATACTATCAGGTAGCGTCGAAAGGCTATTTGTGCACCTCGCTCTGTTCTGGCCCGGGCCCAAAAACCCGGGCCAATTTGCTTAGCGGGCGGGATGGGTTTTTATTA
Source organism: Bryobacteraceae bacterium (assembly GCA_026002875.1). Taxonomy (NCBI): domain Bacteria; kingdom Pseudomonadati; phylum Acidobacteriota; class Terriglobia; order Bryobacterales; family Bryobacteraceae; species Bryobacteraceae bacterium. The sequence continues at coordinate 2,437,659 of BPGE01000001.1, read as the reverse complement.
ACAAAATTTAATGTCCCACCAGGCTGAGAGGTGCCGATTCTATCAGCGACTTAGAGGCGGCGCAAAAATAGCGGAAGGCCGCCGAACACAAGAAGCGAGGTGAACATGGCAGACGATTTACTCCTTTCTATTTTCGACGACGACCTGGGCGTCGAGGACGACGATGAGCCCGCACAAGGCGATTTTCCGGATGCGTCATATTCGTGGACCGATCTTCTTCCGCGTTCGGGCGATAAGCCGCGGGCCTGTCTCCGAACCGTAGAAATTGCAGTCCAGACGGCGCCAGAACTGGCAGGCCGAATTCGGTTCGACGAGTTCTCCTGCCAGGTGACGGTCACAGCTCCGCTCCCGTGGCGTGAGCGGAGCGGCGCTTGGACGAATTCTGATCCACTGCTTTTCGCTTCCTGGCTGCAGCAGCATGATGTCTACGTTTCTCCTTCTACGGTGACTCATGGCGTCCTGGCAGCGGCCATGAAAAACAGTTTCCATCCGGTTCGCGATTACCTGTCCGGCCTCAAGTGGGACGGCCGGGCGCGGCTGAACGAAATCGGGTCGTACTGGGGATGCCACGATCCGAGCACGCACGATGCGCTTCGTCGGTGGTTCATTTCTGCAGTTGCGCGCGTATTTCAGCCTGGGTGTCGGGCTGATTTGGTTCCAGTCTTCGAGGGCAGGCAGGGCGTGGGTAAATCGCGCTCGCTGGAGGTTTTGTTCGCACCCTGGTTCTGTGATCACCTGCCCGATCTCTACAATAAGGACGCTTTCCTCCAGCTCCAAGGCCGCTGGTGTGTCGAGGTGGCAGAATTCGATACCTTCACCAGTGCGACCGCCGAGAAGGTCAAAGCGTTCATTTCGTCTCCCGTGGATCGTTTCCGGCCGCCCTACGGCACCGTTGCCGAGGATCGGCCACGACAGTGTGTTCTTGCTGCAACGACGAATTCCGATTCATGGCACTCGGACTCAACAGGTGGCCGCAGATGGATTCCCGTGGCGTGCTCCAGGGTGGATGTCGACGCCCTGGCGCAAGCTCGCGACCAGATCTGGGCCGAGGCATACCACCTCTACTCTTCTGGGTCGACCTGGTGGGCGGATGGCTGTCTGCTCGGCCGCCTGGCCGAGCAGGTGGAGGCCAGGTACACGGCCGATCCGTGGGAGGCGCTCATTTCTGCCTGGCTCGACGGCCGAAACGAGACGAAAACAGAAGAAGTCCTGATGCTCTGCATCGGGCGCTCCCGGGCTGCCATCACCCGACAGGACCAGATGCGTGTCGGTGAGATCCTGAGGCGGCTTGGCTGGGTCCGGACCCGGCGCCGGTGCGGTGGTGACCTCAAGGAGGTGGTCTACGTCCGTAGCTCCCTGGCATAGCGGTCACATCCCGGGCATACCTGCCGCTTCCGAGGTATGCCCGGGTTATCCCGTTGATTCCGAAGGACTTACTCATGGCGGGCATACCGGGCACACCTGGCAGTCCAATAACCTCTCTGGGAATTTCCAGCAGTTCCCCTGTGTCCGATCCAGGCTTTTTTCACATTGTAGGAGGTACCATGTTGATTCTTCCATCCACCTTGCATCGTCTCCCGTTTCAGATTCAGGCCGCCGGCAGTTTCTTTGTTGACCTGGGCTCTACTGTGATTCCTGCCGCCGACGCGGAACAGGCAGCCCTTCTGGCACTCGACCGTGGCGGCCATGTGGGCTTTACGCTCCCGGCCGGTTTTGCCTTGCTCATTTTCGGCCGACATAACTTCATCCTGCGCAACGAATTGATGAGTTCTTGGTGCACCTGGACCTGCGCATCGCCCGCGAACGATGTGATCTTCCTGTTCCGCTATGACGGCATGCCCTTCCGTCCCATTCACACGCGTCTTTCTTACCCATGCACACTCCTTCACTGTGCGTGGGGCGACAGCGAGCCCCGACTCCATCCGATCGTGATCGGTTCCGTCATGCAATCCCTTCCCGTGGCGCCATTGCCCGGAGTGCTGAGGCGCCTGGTCAAGGATTCGCTGAAGCAGGCGGCGTGAATTCGACTCGTTGAGTTCTAGCTCATTTCGGGCCCGGGCCAAAAAACCCGGGCCTCTTTTTTCCCGCATACTACCCTGATGTATGCGCTGGCTTTTCATCTTCCTCGCGGTTCTCATCTTGCCGGGCGCCGGAAAACTCTTCCTTCTGATCTTCTCCGCGCTCATGATGATGTATTCCTTCGCCGCCTCCATGGCTGCTCTGGTTTCCCCGCCGCCCGCCGGCAGGAAGGAGTCCACCCATGCCTGATCACTCGCACATCGTCGACATTCTCCAGTCTCCGGCCCTGGCATCTATTCTTTCCGCCCTGGCGTCTGCCATCTCGACATACATCGCCACGGCGATCAAGGCAACGAAAGCTGAACTGCGGCGAGAAATGTTGGAACTGGAAAACCGGATCATCGCCCGGATCAACGGCACTTACGTTCGCCGGGAGGAGTGGCAGATCGACCGGGAGGCGGTGCGGGAGAAAATTCACTCGCTCTCGCATAGCGGAGGAAAATAACCCGTTGTTCCTGCATACTACGCCCTATGTATGGCGGCGGTCATTTCTCTTCCACGACACATCCGGTCAGCCGATCATTTCGGCAAAAGGCTGGATTTCACCATGCTGACGGCGGCGGCCAGAAAAAAGTCAACTTCCCAGCACATCGCTTTCGCCGATATCGACGGCGTGCTGGAGAGATACGGCCACATCTTGCTTTTGGAGGCAAAAGCCTATCGGTCCCAGCACCCTGCCCCGATCCCGCGGGGCCAGGAGATCACTTTCCAGACCCTGGCCGCGGCGCCGAGAACCACGGTGCTGATCCTCTACATCCCCCACTCCAGCATCTCCGGCGAGTTCTTTTCGCCAGAGTCTGTCACCCATTTCCGGCTGATTTCTGCCGACGCAGACACGGGAATCCTTCCGACGGATTTCCATCAGATCGAGACTTTGATATCGCGCTGGGTTCGCCACGCCGAGGCGCACCCTGTAGCCATCCCTCGCCCATCTCCCGCCGCCACGCCGCCCCGTTGGGCGAGGCCGGCCGACGCGGGGCGGCAGCAGACCGCCCCGCCGGCCGAGGAAGACGATCCGTTCGAGGTGCTTCTCCATGACTGACTCATACTGGTGTGCCAAGTGCGGCATCCCCCACACGCTGGGCCAGCGCTGCCCTGCGTCCATGCGCGCGAAGTGGCGCCGGCAGGATGCGCAGCGTGCTCCGCATCATGGGTGGTACTCATCTCCCACGTGGCGGGCTCTGAGGGCGCAGGTGCTGGCAGCGCAGCCCTGGTGCGTCGGCTGCATGGCCGAGGGACGCCACACGCCGGCCACGGAGGTAGACCACATCGTCCCGCATCGCGGTGACTGGTTCACATTTACAGACATAGATAACTTACAACCCCTCTGCAAATCCTGCCACTCCCGCAAGACCATGGCGGAAATGCAGGGGGATACCATGAGAAAATCCAGGGCTTTTTCGCCGAAGACCGCCCGCCGTCCCGTTTACGCGCGGCGGCCGGTTGCGCCGGCGGCCGCCGGGCCGGAGGTGTGGTGATGGGCGCGCGTGGTCCTGTTTCCCGGCCCGCTCCTGGGGCGCCGTGTGATGCGCCGCCTGTTCCTGCGGAGATCCAGGCCGACGCCATCGCCGTGGCCGCATGGCAGGCGCTGTCCGGCCACCTGGCCCGGCTGGGGCTGTGGCGTGATGAGACGGCGCATCTGGTGCTGCTGGCGGCCCAGCTTGAGTCACGCCGGCGGCGTGCTGAAGATGCGATCACGGCTCATGGCATGACCGTGCTGGACCAGCGAGGCCGAATTGCGATGCATCCCGCCGTTCGCATTGCCGATGCGTGCGGCCGGGAGATCCGGGCGATCTATCGCGATCTGGGGCTTATCGGCGGCGCCCGGCAGGGCGACCGGGAGGATCTGGGCGGATGGTTGGAGTTCATGGAATGAGGCGCCGGCGCAAGCTGGATGACGTCACGGCCTGGGCGGAGGCCGTTTGTGCCGGAGAGATTCCCGCCGGCCGCTGGACCATCGCCGCCTGCCGGCGCCACCTGGTCGACCTGGAAAAATCCCGCGACCGGAAATATCCGTGGATTTACGACCATGAACGGGTAAACAGGATCATCCTGTTCACGTCCCTGCTGCCGGCAACGAAAGGTCAGAAGGCAAACCTTTTCGTGCAGCCCTGGCAGAAATTCGTGCTGGGTTCTCTGTTCGGCTGGATCAGCCGAGCGGACGGCGCTCGGCGTTATCGAACCGCTTACGTTCAGGTGGCCCGGAAGAACGGCAAGTCCACGCTGGCCGCCGCTGTGGCGCTGTATACGCTGGCCGCCGACGGCGAGAACGGCCCTGAGGTCTACACCGCTGCCACCACCCGGGATCAGGCCCGCATTGTGTTCGACGCGGCGCTAGGCATGGTGCGCCGCTGCCCGGCGATGGCGAAAGCATTGCGCCTGGACGCGCAGAAGCGTGGCATCTTCCACGGCCCATCGCTCGGAAAGCTGATCCCGCTTTCTGCAGACGCCCGCACCCTGGAGGGCCTGGACACACACTGCGCGATCATTGACGAACTGCACGTGCATCCCACCCGCGAGGTGTGGGACGTGATCACGTCGTCGACGGGCGCCCGCCGGCAGCCGCTGATTTTCGCCATCTCGACTGCCGGCACGGATCTGACTGGGATCGGTCACGAGGTCTACCAGTACTCTCTCGCCGTCCTGCGGGAGTTCGCCGACGTGCCGGGCGACCGGCTGCAGAATGACCGGCATTTTTCGATCATCTTCTCGATTGACGAGGAGGACGACTGGAGAGACGAGGCCACCTGGGCGAAAGCGAACCCGTCTCTTGGAGTCACCCTCTCTCTTGACGACCTGCGCGATAAGGCGGCCCGCGCCGAAACCCTTCCCGCCGCCAGGGCCAATTTCCTCACAAAACACCTGGATCTATGGCTGTCATCAAACTCCGCCTGGATCGACATTTCCCAGTTCGATGCCTGTCAGGACGCATCCATGACGCTGGAGGATTTCCAGGGGCTTCCGTGCTGGATCGGCGTGGATCTTGCCACCCGAGTGGACATCGCATCGATCGCGATTCTCGCCCGGCGGGAGGATGGGAAATGGCTTCTCACTTCCCGGCATTTCGCACCGGATGCTGCGGCGAAAAACAACCCTCTCTACCGCCAGTTCGCGCAGCACGGACATCTCACGCTCACTGCCGGCGCCTCTACATCCCTCGACAGGATCGAGGCGGAGATACGCGAACTGTGCTCCAGGCTGGACGTGCGGATGGTGGCGCTGGACCCGTATCAGGCAGCCCAGGTGACGCAGCATCTGACGGCATCCGGCATCCCGGCGGTTGAATTCAGGCAGACGGTCCAGAATATGTCACCCGCCATGAGGCATCTTGAGGCGCTGATTCTGGACCGGCAACTGATAACAGATACTAACCAGACGATGCGCTGGATGTTCTCGAACGTGGTCTGTCACACAGACGCAAAGGACAACATCTATCCGCGCCGGCCGACGGCCGACCGGAAGATCGATGGCGCCGTGGCTGCGATCATGGCGCTGGGCGTGGCGGGTGGTGCGGACAGCCGCCGCGGCCCGAAAGAGGATCTGATCCCCGGATTGGTGGTTTTATGAGTTTCCTTGACAGACTCAAATTCTGGGCGAAGAAGCAGCTTCCATCAGGCGCCTTTTCCGTCCCTTCGCACCTGCAGATTTCCACCGGGGCTGACGATTTCGCCCTGGCGATTTCTGCCGTGTGGGCGTGCGTCCGGGCGATCAG